>JASHOH010000142.1 GCA_030041215.1 Candidatus Sulfotelmatobacter sp.
TCTTGGCGCAAAGCCTGAGCGAGGCTAGTCTTATCGATGAGTATCGACTCTACCTCCGCCCCGTGGTGCTTGGCGGTGGCCAGCCATTCTTCGCCGGCCCCCGGCCGCCGCTCCACCTGGTGGCCAGCGATTTAATCGCCGATGACGTGATTCGGTTGTCGTACGTTCCTGCTTAATCGCGCGGCTCGCCCGACGGATTGCGCTCAGGAATTCAAACTGAGACACTACCAAATTTTCACGGAGGTTTAATGAGATTGAGGTCCCGTACTGTAAGCGTCGCCTTCGTAGTTTCCTTGATATTGCTGACTGTCTCCACGATGGCAGCGCCTGCTTCGCCAGCCGGGCTAGATGGATCGCTGGATCGCCAATATCGTTTGCGGTTCTTTCACATTCACACGGGCGAGAGGCTGGATGTTGTCTATAGAGACAGCGACTCGTACAAACCTCAGGCCCTCTCCGAACTTGATCATTTTCTGCGTGATTACCGCACCGGAGAGGTGCGCCACTATGACCCGCGTTTGTTCGATCTGCTTTACGAGTTGCTGAAATCAGCGGGCCGGCCTGGGGCGTGGATTAATGTCATCTGTGGATATCGCAATCCGCAGACGAATGATTACTTGAGAAGCCATGGCCATGGCGTGGCCCAGCACAGTCTCCACATGCAGGCCATGGCGATTGATATTCGCTTGCCTGGAACCAGCACGGCAAAACTTCGAGACCTTGCACTTGCACTGCACGAAGGTGGAGTCGGCTATTACGCTGGTTCTGATTTCATCCACGTGGATGTTGGTCGCGTTCGACGCTGGTAGTGGACTTCGACTCTCTCTAAGACAAATTAGCTGGTTTCTGTCATTGAAGTGGCTTTGATCTGAGGAAATTCTGGCAATCTGAATGCAAAGGAGCGGTGCTGGATGCCCAGGATTCTGCAATTACGTGGACTTCGCTCTCTCGCCACTGGGGAACGTCGCCGGCTACCGTCAGGGCTTCCCGCGGGCAGAGATGAACTTATTAGAACCAATAGAATCCAGAGGAACTGCATTTTGGTTTTTGTCCTGGTTCTTCCCACACTCGCAGCATTACGGCTTCAGAGTGTCTCCGATTCGGTTACTCCCGACGAAGTCAAGTTGATCCTCCAGCGCTCCGTTGAAGCGGGCAAAACAAGTTGGAAGGCAGCACCTGGCTATGAGTATGTGGAGACCGACGTGCAGAAAGATGGGGGAACAAAGACGTTTGCGGAACTGATGATTCTGGGCTCTCCCTACGAGCGGTTAATAGCGATTGACGGCAAGCCGCTTTCACCTGACCAAGAGGCTCAGGAGCAAAAGAAGCTTACGGCGACTATTTCCCGTCGGCGCAACGAATCGCCGGAAGAACGAAATCAACGCCTGGCCAAATACGAAAAAATTCGAAAGCGCGATCGTTCGTTGATGGAGGAATTCACCAAGGCCTTCGACTTTGCGTGCATCGGTGAGCAAGAAGTCGGGGGCCGTGAGGCCTATGTTCTAGAAGCCACTCCACGGCCCGGTTACCAGCCGCCGAATAGGGAAACCGAGGTGCTCAAAGGCACGAAGGGCCGACTTTGGATCGACAAGCAAAGCTTCAACTGGGTTAAAGCTGAAGCTGAAGTTATCAAACCCGTTCCCATTGTTGGTTTTCTGGCACGAGTCGAACCGGGCACACATTTCGAACTGGATGCGATGCCGATATCAAATGACATCTGGCTCCCCAGCCACTTCTCCATGAAAACTCGGGCTAAGGTTCTGCTCGTCTTCAGCCATGAATCAGAAGCAGACGAGAGTTATTACGGCTATCACGGAGGGGCACAATACTAAAAAACAATCATGCCATGGCCCATGGCGAGTAGTGTTAGAAAAGTCAATGATCGGCCAACAATTTGCAGTTAAAATTCCTCCAGTCGAAATTTTTCCTTTTCGTTTAGCAAGGCAATTTTCTTCTTGCCGCCAGCCAACTTCATGATGACAGTCCTCCCGCACCAACAGTCAGGTTCTTGTCTTGCTGTGTCACTTCAACCGGCATGTGGCTCAGCTTCTCATAGAGTCTGCCGCGACGACGCAGAGGCCACCAGTCGTAAAGATAGATCTGCATCGGGCGCCACATCGCAACCCAGCCCGCAATAGTCAGACTCTCCCGCAGAACGCTAGCCCAGGTACCAGCCTCTCCATGCAACATCTTGCTCGAGACTAGAGAAATGGCCAGGCACACCAGGCCGATTAGCAGGCTCGTGCGGCCTTGCTTCATCAAAGCCCTGAACTCCAGCCGATTTAGTTCAGCCAGGTGAGCAAAATGGTTGTGGACTGCCTGGCGGATCAGTTCCTTCGGATCGCCTTCTGTTGGCCACTGCTCCAGGTGAACTCGCAACTTGATCTGTGCGTTGGCCGGGAACTCCTGGGCCCAGCCCACAATGAATGCTTCTGCTTTGTCATCCAGATCCTTCTCGATAAATGGGGAAGGGTCCATTGAATTGAACAGTTGACTGATGTCATGAATTCTCAGGCTAATGCTGTGCAACCGTGCTGGTTTAGCAACGTGTTTTATCGTTGAGAAGCGCATCTGCCAACTGTATGCACGAATAATTCCCTTTTTGGAAGTCGCCAGATGTTGTGAATTTCACCAGTCTTGTTTCGCTAACGCAGCCTTTCCGTCAAAAGATTGATTCTTCGATCGGCATATATGCCGCCGCTCTCCCGATCTTGCTCCGCCGTGCGTCATAGACGTTATTCCGCCATTGTGACGATAGAGAGGCGGCACGGAAATCACTACTTCCTAATTTTGGGTGCCCGCGCCAATTATTTCCTATGCTTCAGCTTATCTACGCTAATCCCATTACAAGAGTATGGCGGCGGCGGTTTGGGCATCCGAATGCAAATTGTCGGTCAGTTGATCGAAAGGAGGGGAATATGTCGTCAAATGCGTTTTTGAACAACCCGTTTTCTGCGGGTATCAACGAGATCCGCGGTTACTGGGGCCGCTTTCTGGCCCTGGGAATCATAACAATTGCCTTGGGCGTGGTCTGCATTTTATACAGCGCCATTGCCACCCAAGCCAGCGTGTGGGTGTTGGGATTCTTGCTGTTAATCAGTGGAATTGCCTGCATTGTTCACACCTTCTGGATCCGTAACTGGAGCGGTTTCTTTCTGTTCTTCCTGAGCGGGCTGTTGCAGGGTTGCGTCGGTTATCTGCTCCTCCGCTATCCACACCAGGGCCTCGTAGGCGTGACCATGGTTCTTGCTGCCTTCTTCATCGTAGGGGGCCTTTTTCAGATTGTTGCTGCGATGCTCATGAGATTCCCGTCCTGGTTTTGGTCGATGCTGTCTGGTGTTGTTTCACTAGCTCTGGGAATCATTGTGCTCGCCAGAATGCAAGAAACCAGTGTCTTTTTCCTGGGCCTGGTCGTCGGCGTGAGCTTCCTGATGGACGGCGTGTCGTTTATAGCACTAGCAACGGAATTGCACAAACTTCCCCAGTTGACTGTTTACAAGTCAAAAGCTGCCTAGATCCATGCAAACTGGAGAAAAGGCTCGATGGAAAACATATTAGTTGTAGTCTTTGAAAGTGAAAGGCAAGCGGACGAAGGATTCAATGCTCTCAACCAGCTTGATTCTGACGGCAAGATCTCGATATCTGCAGCGGCGTTGATTGAAAAGCATGCTGACGGTACCGTCAGCGAAATCGAAAGGCAAGGGAACTTCGCCTTTCACACGATTGCGGGAACTTCGCTTGGCAGCCTGATCGGGTTGTTGGGGGGACTTGCAGGCTTCGGTATTGGCGCCACCGTTGGCGGGGTTACGGGCATCATCCGTGACCTTCATGCGGCTGGCGCCAATAGGCATTTTGTCGATGATGTTTCAGCAATACTGGAACCGGGCAAGTTCGCGGTGGTTGCCGCTGTGAGTGAAGAGTCGACTACTCCCGTTAACGCCCATATGAAACCGCTGGGTGGCGTCGTATTCCGAACCGAGAAGGAATATTTCGAAGAAGAATTGCGGACACGGGAAGTGGCCGCAATCAGAGCACAGATTGATCAATTGAAGGGAGAGCAGAAAATGGCAGCGGCAGATCGTAAGGCCAAGATCCAGGCACAGATTGATAATCTCAGTCAGAAGTCGCAGGAAATGCAGGCCGAGGCTACGAAGCGAGCTGAGCAAATCAAAAGCGAGACTGAAGCCAAGCTGCAGGCGCTGCAAGAGAAAGCTGCCAAGGCTCAGGGCGAAGCCAAAACGGCAATCAATGCGCAAATCGACCAGTTGCGTAAGCAATACGAAGAGTCAGTGGCAAAGCTAAAGAATGTAACAGCCGCAAAGTTGACGGAATCAGGTGCCAAGATAAAGAAAGCAGGATAGATCGCATAATTTGCGCCGCCGCCGCAAGCTTGGCGAAGCATGTGCATTGCAGCGTTACTGTGCATCGCGGCGCCCATAGGCCTTGCTTTTCTCGTCAGGAATCTGCCAGAAAGTTTGGCCATCTGGCTTACTGTAATAGCGGAGCGCGAATTTTAGTCGCTGGGATACGGGTAGCCCTTCGCAAGTGTCCGCTTGAGCTTCGCGTCGTGCCCATAGATATCGTCGAAGAAGTAGACTTCATCATTGGCGTCCACGACTGCGGTGCCATAGAGAATCAAAACCGGAATGGGCTTGACGAGGTTCACGCGGTTGTTGTCCTGGCCAGTTTGCATGGCCGCCTGGACACGATTTTCGTCCCACCCGGGATTGTTGCGTAGCACCCAGGTGGTAAGTTCAACCGGTTTTTCCACGCGAATGCAGCCGTGGCTGAAGTCGCGACGTGCCCGCGCAAACAACTCCGGGGACGGGGTGCTGTGCAGGTAGACGTTGTATTCGTTTGGGAACATCAGCTTGACTAGCCCGAGCGCATTGCCTGGACCGGGGCGCTGCCGAACTTCTAAAGTCCCATCCCGTAGCCCTCGCAGAATCTCATCGCTGACTCGCCCATTCGACAGAACGACCTCGCCTCCGTGGGTCACCACTTCATAGTTTTTCTTCGCTAGATAAAATCGGTCGTGTTCAACGTTGGGCACAACCTCAGTGCGCTCGATGCTGCGAGGAACATCCCAATAGGGGCGGAATATCACATATGTCATATTCTTCGCGAAGACAGGGGTCTGGCGCATTGCGCGGCCCACGATCACGTTCATCGCCAGGACGACCTTGTCGTCTTCATCGATCGCACGCAGCCGAAACTCCGGGATATTGACAATGATCGGCGGCTGCGAAAATTCATGGGGCAGCCAACGCCAGCGCTCGAGCGTCAACTGCAATTGGGAAACTCTGTCGCTGAGTGGAACATTGAGTTCTCGGACCGTTGCCTGGTCAAGACGCCCGTCTGGCTGCAAGCCGTGCCTGCCTTGGAAATGTCTCACGCCGTCAGCGATTGGGCTCGTATAAACATCTGTGGCTTCAGCCCGACAAGCAGCCGGTTGCAGGTCACCCAGGAGGCACAACAGTCGCTGCAACCGCTTCATGCCAGGATATCGATCTCCGATAGCAATCGGCTGCTTCGGGACCGTGAGCTGTTCCCCATCGTCGCGCTGAGCGAGTTGCAGGTACAGTCTGAGTGCTTTTTCTGTCCGGCGATATCCATCGAACGGCGGTTCTACTGCCGCCAGCGCCGCCTCCAGGTCTGGAGAACCCACCAGCCGCTCACGAACAAAGCGTGATAGGTCGTATTTGTTGTGTTCAATGTCAAAACCAAAGTGGAAGTAACGTGGATTGACCCTTCCAATGTGCAGGTCCGAAATATATCGCATCACCGACACCGTCATTGCCAAATCGAAGTGGGCTAGATCGGTTGGCGAAGCCGATTGCAGCTTCTCGAGACGCGAGGACCACAGCAGGCTGTCGTAGTCTGCAGGATCGAGGCCCTTATTATCGGCCTCACCAAAAACTGTGATCATCGCCAATGCTTGCGGAGTCGGCCTCAGGTCCTGAATCCAGGCAAGCGCGTAGCCAGTTGGTTCATAAAACTTCTGCACCTGGACGCGATAGTCTGAATAGTCAGGCCAGCGAAGTTCTGGAAGAGCGCCCTGACTGGCGAGCTTTCGAAGCTCATCTTGCGCATTCAAAGTATTCGTGGCCTGGGCAGTATGTAACTCGTTGCCGACAATTACAGAAGTTGTTTTAGGCTGTTCTCCTCGACTCGCAGTTCTCGCAAATAAGAGTAGAAAGGCAAAGCCGGCCACCAGCGATATCGTCTCAGTTCGATTCATGCGTTCAGCAAAAAGTCCGAATCACGCAAGATTTGCCAACTACCTCAATAATGCACCGAGCATTGTCGACTGTGCGTGTTCGTGGCTTCTGCAATAAGTGAACGAGCACGTCGAGTTCCGCCTTTGCCTATCAGTGAAAAGCCAACATCTTCTAAAGCGGTCCAGCGGGCGCGTACCGAGTATTGTCCATGCCTCGTCAGTCTGACGAAATTCGGTCGAAGAACGTGATGGTTTAGAACTCGTTTGGAACGATGTTCAAGATTTAAAGAGGGTTTCGGAATTTCTAAAGCCACCCGGTGTGGAACTTCCCCTGCTGTCATCAACGAGTTGCAGTGAAAACAACCCGGGCTGTTAATCGACGGCAAATGCGACTCCGGCAATGAGATTCAGCAGACCGAGGTTAGATTTTCAAGCCATAAACGGAGAAGTGCGTGAAGTCGATCCTCAAGCTTGGCTACAAGCTGCTGGTGAATGATAGAGCGAAGTTCACGGCGCTGCTTATGGGCATTATTTTTGCGGTCTTCCTGATCATGTTCATTACCTCGATGTTCTTCGGAGTGTTGAATCACGCGTCCGCCACGGTGATCAATATTGGCGCAACTATTTGGGTCATGGATCCGACTGTGGAAACAGTTGCCAACTCTGTTGGAATGCCCGACTACGTTTTGGACGCGGTTCGGAGCATGCACGGAGTGAAATATGCTGTCCCCCTGTATTCAGGAGCAGCTCTGGTCAAGCTCGCCGATGGGACTTATCAAGCCGTCACAGTTATCGGATTGGACGACACCAGCTTGCTGGGCAGACCGGCTCTCATTGAAGGGAAAATTCAAGACATCTATGCACAGAGCGGATTCATTGTGGTGCGGGATGCGGAGTTTTCCAAACTCGAGAATCCTCACATTGGGTCAGAATTCGAGCTGAATGACAATCGAGCGGTCATTGTGGGAGTCGCAGAGGTGGCGACCTCTGGTCTCTACGGGATCCCCACTCTGTATACGACCTATCAACGAGCCGTCGAGTACATTCCGAATCCTCGGTTCACTATCTCCTATGTACTCGTGGAGCCGAAAAGCGCAACCGACATAACGCAGATCAAACAACAAGTCGAACGGCTCGGTTACCGCGCGCTGACCAAAAACGAATTCATGGAGAGAACCGCCAACTTCTTCATATACCAGACCGGCGGCGGGACCAACATGCTCATCATGACCTTGATCAGCTTTATGGTAGGGCTCTCCATTTCGGGCCAAACATTTTACACGTTCATTCTCGAGAACCTGGAACGGTTTGGAGCGTTGAAAGCCATTGGGATAAAAAGCCGTGACTTGGTAGGCATGATTCTGTTCCAGGCCACGTTCACGGCCATCACTGGTTACGGCTTGGGCGTCGGGTTTTGCGTCTTGTTGATCTGGCTGGCAAAGCTAAGGCTACCCAGCTACGCCGCCATGCTTACCTATACGAATCTCGTGATCGGCTTTGTCATGGTTGCCATTATTGCGGGGATTTCGAGCTACTTTGGAATTCGAAGAGTGTTGCAGATAGAGCCATTCGATATTTTCCGAGGATGAGATGCCACAGGTTGCAATCAAAGCGCAGGGACTGGTCAAGTGGTTCGGCGAGGGGGAAGCCAGGACAGATGCTTTGAGAAATGTCGATCTTGAAACCTACTTCGGCGAGATGCTTTACATCGTAGGTCCCTCCGGTAGCGGGAAGACGACGTTGCTCAGTGTTTTATCCGGGGTTCTCAAGCCCAACTCAGGCACCGTTCTGGTTGAGAACGTTGATATCTGGAATCTGGACGAGGACGGACGGGCTGATTTCCGGCTGAACAAGATCGGGTTTGTATTTCAGGATTTCCATCTGTTCCCCCGCCTGACGACCGCGGAGAATGCAGCCATTCCGCTCATCCTGAAGAAAAACGACTGGAACGAGTCCCTCAAGGAAGCGAACAACTACCTGGAGGTCGTTGGCCTGAAGGACCGAGCCGAGCTGCCACCGGTGAAGCTGAGCGGAGGAGAACAGCAGCGCGTGGCAATTGCTCGAGCCATGGTAAGCAAACCCGACATCTTGATCATGGACGAGCCCACGGCTTCGCTCGACGGCGATACGGGGAATGCGATCCTGGCTTTTGTTCACAAAAACGTTCTTAATCCGAATCGCTGCATTGTGGTGGTAACGCACGACGAAAGGATCTATGAATTTGCCAGCCGGATCCTCCACATGGCAGATGGCCGCCTGAGCACAGAAGAAAAGACCACGGCGGAAAAGGGCGCCCCAGAAAAGATCACTGCAGAAAAGAGCGTGGTGGAAAAGAGCACGCCAGAAAAGAGCACGGCATGAAAAACACACTCATCTTCACGTTTTCGTTCGCCGGCATCCTTGCAGGGATAGTAAGCGCGTACGTTTTCGGCATCAAGAAGCCTTCGCTGCCTCCGGCATTCGACCCAGCCTCCAATCCCTATGTCAGCGGCATTTATTCCGAAGGCATCATCGAGAGCGAGCAGACCAGCGGCGAGAACACCAACATGTATCCGGAAGTCGCCGGCACGGTCAAAGAAATATTGGTTTCCGAGGGTGAGCAAGTCAAGGCGGGAGAGCCTCTGCTTCGGATTGACGATTCCATCCAGAGAGCGACCGCGGAGCAGCAGGGCTCGCAGGCCGAGGCCGCCAGAGCCGTACTGGAAGAGTTGAAAGCGCAGCCGAGAAAAGAAAATCTGGATGTTGTCACTGCGCAATTGGTTTCTGCCCAGGCCTCTTTGAAGATGGCTTCTGATACGCTCCAGAAAGATCAGACGGCTTACGAGCTGGATCCGCGAGCAGTGAGCAAAGATGCCTTAGACACCGCAATCAACACCGCTGCGGTTGCGAAAGCAAACCTTCTTGTTGCCCAGAAGCAGTACGACTTGACCAAGGCGGGCGCCTGGATCTACGACATTCAAAATCAGGAACGGCAGCTTCATGCACTGGAAAAAGCCTATGCAGCTTCCAGCGCCCTACTAGCCAAGTACACACTGCGGGCGCCGCGGGATGGTGTTGTGCTGTCGATCAACACAATCGTTGGAAACTACGCGTCCCCGCAGGGATCTTACGACGCCTACACACAGGGTACGGATCCGGTGATTGTCATAGGAAGTTCTCCGACCGCTCTCAATATTCGTTGTTACGTCGACGAGATTTTGGTGCCAAGGCTGCGTTTGACCTCCACAATGAAGGCGCAAATGTCTGTGCGGGGTTCGAATGTCAAAATTCCGCTGGAATTTGTGCGGGTGCAGCCATACGTCTCCCCAAAAATCGAGCTGTCAGATCAGCGTCAGGAGCGTGTCGATGTGCGAGTGCTGCCTCTGATTTTCAAGATCGGCAAGTCCGAGAACGTGAATCTCTATCCGGGTGAACTGGTCGATGTGTATATCAGTGACTGACAAATCGTGGATGACACAGGCAGTATCCAGACGAGCCTCCCAGATCCGGGCATTTGTACTAACGGCATCCTTGGTTGGTCTGTTGCTTTTGACGGCGTGCGTGGTCGGTCCCCGTTATGCGCGGCCGCCTGTTCAAACTCCGCCTGCCTACAAAGAACTGCCACAGCGAGATGATCAAACCCAGAGCGAATGGAAGATCGCAGAGCCAAACGACGGCACGATTCGCGGCAAGTGGTGGGAGATGTTCAATGATCCCAAACTCAATGAACTTGAGGAAAAGGTGGGCTCTTCAAACCAAAACATTGCTGCCGCCGCGGCTAATTTCCTCGCGGCCCGTGCGCTCGTCAGACAGGCTCGATCGCAATACTTCCCCACAGTTTCAACCAATCCGAACATGGCCTATTCGCGCACCTCCCCTGGACAACTTGGCGGACTGGTAGGCAGTTCCTCGGGAATCACACTCAAACCGTATACTGACTACTCCCTCCCCTTCGACGCTTCCTGGGAACCCGACTTTTGGGGTCGCATCCGCAATACCGTGAGGGGAAATGTCTATGCTGCGCAAGCCAGCGCGGCAGATTTGGAAAATGTCCGCCTCAGCGAACAAGCTGAACTGGCGGCCGACTACTATGAGCTTCGGGCGCAGGACTCACTGATACAGTTACTTGCTTCCACCGTAGTTGCTTATCAGGAAACGTTCGATCTGACCCGAAGCCAATACCGGGCTGGCCTCGGCTCCGACGAGGCTGTGGCGCAAGCCGAGGCTCAACTGAAAGCGGCGCAGGCGCAGGAGACCGCTCTCGGAGTTCAGCGCGCGCAGTATGAACACGCCATTGCTGTTCTGATCGGCCAGCCGTCATCAACATTCTCTCTTCCCGCTCAAGCTTTGGAAGCAAAGCCACCCATAATACCCACTGGAGTTCCCTCCGAACTTCTTGAGCGGCGTCCGGATATCGCCATGTC
>JASHOH010000143.1 GCA_030041215.1 Candidatus Sulfotelmatobacter sp.
TGTTGGTTTGCCGAATCCCTGTTTTCAGATTCCCCAGTAGTCATGATTCACCTTAGCCCCACGCTTCTTACCTGAATTGGATGATATCGCGTCCAATGCGGTTTGTGACTGCTTTCTGTCATTCTCTTCTATTATGAGAGGAAGGCAATTGCCCAGAAGTGCTGGGTCAGGCAGGGGCTTTTGCGCGTGGACTCGGCCAACCCTTGACCTCGAACGTGCCGTTGAATAGAGTGAAGTGCCGGCTGCAAACGAGCGGAGGGCGCGGCCTTCCCCATGGTCAACGAACAGGAATTTCTAATGCATAAAATTACTGAGGAACCCGCAACGATGAATAGCAGAACTGTTCCCCGCGACACTGGATTACGGCAAAAGGCGCAACTGATGTCGGCATCGGAGATCGAGCGCACGCTGGTGCGGCTGGCGTATGAGATCGTGGAGAAAAATGGCGGCATCGATGTGTTGGGGCTGGTTGGAATTCGCAGGCGCGGTGTGCCGATTGCCGAGCGTCTGGGCAAGATCATCACGCGAATTGAGAACGCCAAAGTGCCCGTCGGCTCCCTAGACATTACGTTTTATCGCGATGATCTCTCGACCGTGGGACCGAGGCCGGTTGTGCAGGAGAAGGAAATTGGATTCCCGATCGAAGACAAGAACATTGTCCTTGTCGATGACGTTCTGTTTACCGGGCGTACGACAAGGGCTGCGCTTGATGCGCTGTTTGCGCATGGCAGGCCGCGGCGCGTGCAATTGTGTGTGCTGATCGACCGCGGACATCGTGAATTGCCGGTAGAGGCTAGTTTTGTTGGGCGTCACGTTCAGACTACGATGAAGGAAGTGATCGAGGTGAAGCTGACGGAGATCGATGATGCGGAAAAGGTTCTGCTGATGGAGAAGTAGCGCAGGAGATCCCTTGCGCCGCTGGCGAAAGCGCGGGGCTTCGGGATGACACCGTTAGAAAAAATTAAGCACAAAATCTTAAACCGCAAAGGTCGGCCAAGGACGGCCGCAGAGACCGCAGAGAACCGCCGCAAAGGACGCTAAAATAAATAGGGGGGACAGTAGCAAGCCGTGTCCCCCCGCTGTTTTGACGATTACTTACGCTAATTTCGTGCAGATCGCCTTGGTTTGGGTGTAGTTGTTAAGGACTTCGTGTCCCATCTCGCGGCCCCAGCCGGATTGCTTGTAGCCACCGAAGGGCAGCGCCGCGTCGAAGATGTTGTAGCAGTTGATCCATACCGTTCCTGCGCGCAACATCTCGGCGGTGCGGTGGGCCTTGCTGATGTCCTTGGTCCAGACGGCGGCCGCCAGGCCGTATTCGCTGTTGTTGGCGCGGGGGAGAAGTTCTTCGGGATCGGTGAACGGCATTGCTGTCACGACCGGGCCGAAGATTTCCTCGCGCACGACTTTCATATCTTCGTTGGTGTTCACCAAGACCGTCGGCTCGACGAAATATCCCTTGTCGCCTTTCTTGTGGCCGCCGATAATCGCCTTTGCGCCTTCGGAGAAGCCGGACTCGAGATATCCGCAGACGCGGCTTAGCTGCTCTTCGGAAACCAGCGGTCCCATCTGCGTCGCGGGATCGAGGCCTGAACCGACGTTGATTTTCTTTGCTTCCTCCGCAACGCCTTCGACGACTTTGTCGAAAATCGGCTTCTCGACATAGAGCCGCGACCCTGCGCAGCAGCATTGGCCGTGGTTGAAGAAGATGGCGCTGGCCGCTCCGGGGATGGCGGTGTCGAGGTCGGCGTCTTTGAAGACGACGTTGGGGGACTTGCCGCCAAGCTCGAGCGTAACCTTCTTCAAATTGCCGGCGGCGGCGTGGACGATGAGTTTGCCGACTTCGGTCGAGCCCGTGAACGCAACTTTATCGACGTCGGGATGCGCGGCCAGAGCAGCGCCAGCTGTTTCGCCGTATCCCGGAACGATATTGACTACGCCATCGGGGAAACCGGCTTCCATAATCAGTTCGCCCAGACGCAATGAGGAAAGCGGAGTTTGCTCGGCTGGTTTCAAAACGACGGTGCAGCCGGTGGCTAACGCGGGGCCGAGTTTCCATGCCGCCATCAGCAGCGGGAAGTTCCAGGGAATGATCTGGCCGACGACGCCGACTGGCTCGCGCAGCGTGTAGGCGAGATACTTCGCTCCCGGCGTGTAGGGAACTGAAATTGGAATTGTGTTGCCTTCGATTTTGGTGGTCCATCCGGCCATGTAGCGGAAAAGATCGACGGCCAGCGGCACGTCGGCGGCACGCGCGATGGAGAGCGGCTTGCCGTTGTCGAGCGATTCGAGATAGGCGAATTCTTCCGTGTGCTGTTCGAGCAGGTCGGCGAGCTTCCAGATGAGGCGTCCGCGCTCGGAGACAGTGAGTTTGCGCCACGGGCCTTGATCGAAGGCTTTGCGCGCTGCCTTGACGGCAACGTCGATGTCTGCGCGATCGCCTTCGGCGACCTGCGCCAGAACTTCACCGGTGGCAGGGTTGTAGGTGGGAAAAGTTTTGCCGGAAATTGAGTTTACCCACTGGCCGTTGATCAACATTTTGCGCGGCTTGTCGATGAAGTCCGCGACCTGAGGATGAATCTGCGGTGATACTGCAATGCCCATATTTCCTCCTTAACTCAAACTTGAGAGTTCGAACCAAAAGAGATCGATCACGAGAAATGGAACCCCAGCTTGCATGACTTGGCGCTGACGATGGAGCGCGTAAGGAAAGAACGGAAAATATCCTAGTCCTGGGAGGGGAGAAAAAGCAATCGATCCCTGGGACTCGTTGGAAATCGCTACGCTTTGCGACCTTTGCGGCATTTCTCAGCGACCTCCGCGGTTAAAGAATTCCGAAAGCCCGAGTCCAAATCTTAAAACGCGAAGAACGCAAAGGCATCGCAAACGACGCAGAGAAGCAGTCTGGGCTAAGGGAATCGAGCAAAACGTCTTGTTCGATCGCGGGCATGGGCGCCCCGCGCCACACTATTCCCCGTACGGCACCCAAATGTTTTTTACCTGCGTGGCGTGCTGGAGGAACCAGCGGCCTTCGGCTACTTTAGGATCGAACCAGTCGATGGCACGGCCTTCGTTGGTCCAGACCTGCTTGAGATTGCCCACCGACATGGCTTTGGCGGCGCTGGCGCTGGCTGCGTCGGTAAAGCACCAGATCGCGTTGACGTCATCGTGCTCGGCGAGAGTTTTCAAAAGCTGCGAAACATAGCCGGTCACGATGTTGATTGCGCCGCCGGGCATGTCGCTGGTGTCGAAGAGCTGGTAAAGATCCGACGTAATCAGCGGATACGTTTCGGAAGGGACCGCGATCACGCTATTGCCCACGGCCAGTGCAGGCATCACGAGCGAAAGAAACCCGAGCAGCGGAGCTTCCGTGGGGCAGATGATACCCACGGTCCCGATTGGCTCGTTCATCGCAATCGCGATGTTCCGAAATGGAGGGTTGTGAACGGCGCCATCGAATTTGTCGGCCCAGGCGGCGTAAGAGAAAATTCGCTGGATGCCGAGATCGAGTTCCGTAGCGGCTTGCCTCTCGCCGACAGCGCGCGAGAGGGTATGAACGATTTCGTCGCGCCGCTGCGAGAGATTTTCTGCGCAGTAATACAGAACCTGCGCGCGATTGTGCGCCGTTGCTTTTGTCCACGTGCTTGCTTTGCGCGCAGCTTCAACTGCGTTGCGAATGTCTTTGCGATTGCCGAGTGATACCTCGCCTAACAAATGTCCATCGGGTGAGCGCACGTCCATGCTGTAGCCGGAATCGGGCCGGGCCTGCTTTCCGCCAATGTAGAGCTTGACGGTGCGGTCGATGGCGGGCGGACCGGAGTTCTCGCCTAAATCTTCGGAATCATGAGAGACCTGGGGTGCCCCACTTCTCGCCGCATCTGCGAGAAGTGGGGATTTCACCTCAGACGTTGCAGAAAGCTTCGGCGCCTTCTTGAACCATGCCGGCGTCAGATATTCCAGCAGGCCTTCGCGTCCGCCTTCGCGTCCGTAGCCGCTTTCGCGGTACCCGCCGAAGCCGCAGGAAGCGTCGAACAGATTCGTGCAGTTGACCCACACTACGCCCGCTTTCAGTTGAGCGGCAACGTGCAGGGACACGTTGATGTTCTCGCTCCAGACGCAGGCAGCCAGCCCGTAGACTGTGTTGTTGGCCAGTTCCACAGCTTCCTGCGGAGTACGGAAAGTCATTGCGGCCAGCACCGGGCCGAAGATTTCCTGCTGCGCGACAATCGATGTCGGATGAACATTGCTCAGCAGCGTGGGCGGATAGTAAAAGCCACGTGCGGGCAATGTTACGTGCGGCTGCCAGCAAGTTGCGCCTTCGGCAATTCCCTGGCCAACCATGCGCTGAATTCGATCGAGCTGCGCGCGCGCCACGATAGCGCCGATGTCGATTGCCTTATCGAGCGGCGGGCCGATGCGCAGCGTGCTCATGCGCTCGCGGATCTTTCCGATCAAAGGCTCGGCGATGCTTTCCTGCATGAGCAGCCGTGAGCCAGCGCAGCAGACCTGGCCCTGATTGAACCAGATTCCATCGACCAGGCCTTCGACGGCGCTGTCGAGATCGGCGTCTTCAAAAATGATGAACGGGGACTTTCCTCCAAGCTCGAGAGAAAGGCGTTTGTCGGAAGCTGCGTTTGCGCTGCGAATCGCGCGTCCGACCTCGGTTGAGCCGGTGAAGGCAATTTTGTCGACGTCGGGATGTTTGACCAAAGCTTCGCCGGTCGAGCCATCTCCGGTCACGATGTTGGCGACTCCCGCGGGCAAGCCGGCTTCCTGACAAAGTTCGGCCAGTGCCAGCGCTGTGAGTGACGTAAACTCTGCGGGCTTGAGGACGACCGTGTTTCCGGTGGCGAGTGCCGGGGCAATTTTCCAGGCCGCCATGAGGAGGGGGAAATTCCAGGGGATGATCTGGCCGACTACGCCACAGGACTCGTAGTCGGGAAACTCCTGGTCGAGGAGTTGCGCCCAGCCGGCGTGGTAATAGAAATGTCGCGCTACGAGGGGAATGTCGATGTCGCGGCTCTCGCGGATGGGCTTGCCGTTGTCCATGGTTTCGAGAACCGCGAGCAGACGCGAATGCTTCTGCACTAGGCGGGCGAGAGCATACAGATATCGAGCGCGGATGTGTGGAGTGAGCGCGCGCCATTTGGGATATGCCGCTCGCGCGGCGTGAACGGCTGCATCGATGTCGGCTGCGGTGCCTTGCGCTACAGAAGCCAGTTTCTCGCCATTTGAGGGATCGAGCGTTTCGAAGTAGGCGCCTGCGGCGGGCGCCTGCCAAGTGCCGTTAATGAAGTGATCGAAGCGGCGATTGTGGCGTTCGAGCCAGGAATTTGCTTCTTTCGGATCTTCTGGAGCGGGGCCGTACTCCATGGTCAGGAATTTTTCGGCGATGCTCATGTAGGTCGGTTCTTTCGACTATTATGCTTGAACAGCTTCACGCGATCGGATGGCGGTAGTCTGCCGAATAACGTCCAGTTGCGTGATGTTCGAGTTGCCGCTCGATATCCCCCAAAAGGCCACTAGCTCCCAGGCGAAACAGCGGGGCCTGCATCCACGGCAGACCAAGTTCCTCTTTCATCATGGCCAGCCAGTCGAGTGATTGTTTGGCTGTGCGAATTCCTCCTGCCGCTTTGAAGCCGACGGCCATTCCCGTCTGCTGCGCGTATTCGCGAATGGCGCGGACCATCACTAAGCCGACGGGGAGAGTTGCATTCGTAGGCTCTTTGCCGGTGGAGGTTTTGATGAAGTCGGCGCCAGCCATCATCGCGACAACACTTGCGCGCGCCACATTGCGCAGGGTAAGCAGGTCGCCACTGGCAAGAATGACCTTTATGTGAGCCGGGCCGCAGGCCTGTTTGAACACGGAAATTTCGTCGTAAAGAGCTTGCCACGCTCCGCCAAAAACATGCGCTCGGGTTATCACGACGTCGATTTCTTGAGCGCCGGCTTCGACAGAGCGACGAATTTCTGCAACGCGCTCAGCCAGAGGAGATAGTCCTGCCGGGAAACCGGTAGAAACAGCCGCCACAGGAATTCCGCTTCCCTCGAGGGCGCGCACTGCCGTCTCGACAAATAAGTGATAGACACAGACTGCGGCAACTTTCACGTCGAGTTCTTCGATCTTCAGTTGGCGCACGAGTTCTTGCTGGATGGGCTGGCGGGCTTTGGCGCAGAGACGGCGCACACGTTCATCGGTGTCGTCGCCGGAAAGCGTGGTCAAGTCGATGCAGGTGATCGCCCGCAACAGCCAAGCCGCCTGCCATTCTTTCTTCACGGTTCTGCGCGCAACCTGGGTCTGGGCGCGGCGCTCGACGGCGCTGGTGTTTGCGCGAACGTCCTTTACCCAGTTGAGATCGAGAGGGATGCCGGTGTTGGCTTGGAGAGGGCGGCCAGTTAAGGTCGCGATGGAACCTGCGGCGTGAGCGCGAGCAAGATCGTCCTTATGCGCAACAGCCTTGTCTTGGTCAGCCTGGTTCTGGTGGACCGGCACGTATATCCCCTCAAATCGGCTTGACAATTGTACGGCAGGGAATCAATCAAGTCGAAAATCTTAAACCGCGAAGTTCGCCCATTCGGTCACTTTGCTCTCTCAGGGCAGGCTACGAAATGCCGCAAAGTGCGCAAAGCATGATCCGGACTGGTTTACAATTGGCGGTCGATTTATTCGATTACCCAGGCCTACCTAACGATGCCAACTAAAACAGTGTCCTCTGCTACAGAGGCGAAGCTGCTGCAAGCGGCCAAGCAAGCCATGAAACATGCACATGCGCCGTACTCGCAGTTTCGCGTGGGGGCGGCGGTTCTGCTTACCAATGGCAAAATCTTTTCCGGCTGCAATGTCGAGAACGCTTCTTATGGCCTGTCGAATTGCGCCGAGCGTACTGCGATTTTTTCTGCGGTGGCCGAAGTTGGACCGGGAATCGAAATTCGCGCCGTCTCGGTTGTCAACGATCACGGAGTCCCTTGTTCGCCTTGCGGCGCGTGCCGCCAGGTGATTTTCGAATTTGGCCCCAATGCGACCATCTTTTTTCAAGGTGCGAGTGGCCCCAAACAGGCTCACATTACCGAGCTTCTTCCGGAAGGATTCCGACTGTGAGCGCGACTCCGGCTTCTCACGCCTTTCGAGCGATCGATGTGATTCGCAAAAAACGCGATGGCGGTGAATTGTCGCGGGGTGAAATTGAGTGGCTGGTGAACGCATATACGCGCGGTGATATTCCCGACTACCAGGTTTCGGCGTGGCTGATGGCGGTGTTCTTGCGCGGCATGGCGCGGGCTGAAACCGCCGCCCTCACCGATGCCATGTTGCGATCGGGCGAGGTGCTCGATCTTTCGTCGATTGCGCAGAGAAAAGTCGACAAACACTCCACTGGCGGCGTTGGCGACAAGACTTCGCTGGTGCTGGCGCCGTTGGTGGCAGCGGCGGGCGTGACCGTACCCATGATCAGCGGCCGCGGCCTTGGCCATACCGGAGGAACGCTCGACAAACTGGAAGCCATTCCCGGCTTCAATGTGAATCTCTCGGTTGCGCAGTTTCGCCGAGCGCTCAAAAAATGCGGCTGCTGCATGATTGGGCAGACTGCCGAGATTGCGCCTGCTGATCGCAAGCTCTACGCGCTGCGCGATGTGACCGGCACGGTTGAAAGCCCATACCTGATCTGCGCTTCCATCATGAGCAAGAAATTGGCCGAGGGAATCGACGCGCTTGTCCTCGATGTGAAGACTGGCTCGGGCGCATTTATGAAAAAGGAATCCGAGGCGACGTTCCTTGCCGAGTTGATGGTCGAGACCGGTGAGCGCATGGGCAAGAAGGTCGTCGCGCTGATCACCGATATGGACCAGCCGCTCGGATGTATGATCGGCAATGCGCTGGAGGTGGTCGAGGTCATTGATGTTCTGCGCGGAGGCGGGCCACGTGACCTGCGCGAGCTTTGTCTTGAATTGGCGGGCTGGATGCTGCATTTAGGCGGAGTCGTTGATTCGGTCGCGGCGGGGAAAAAGAAAAGCGAAGAAGTGATCGCATCGGGTAGGGCGCTCGACAAGTTTCGGCAAATGGTAGAACTTCAAGGCGGCGATCCGCGGGCGATCGACGATCCGAGAAAACTGCCGCGTGCGCGGCATGAGTTGGTAGTTTGGAGTTCGAAGAACGGATATGTCGCGTCGATACAGTCTGAGCAGGTCGGGACGGCCTGTGTGATCCTTGGCGGCGGGCGTGAAAGGAAAGAAGATTCGGTCGATCCATCGGTGGGCATCGTGCTGCACAAAAAGGTTGGAGATGCGGTTTCTGCCGGCGAGGTGCTGGCGACGATTTACTACAACGAGAAGCCACGGGCTGCTCGCGCGAGAGAATTATTGACGAAGAGCTTTCAAATTGCGGATTCACCTCCAGCTGAAACCAGGCCGCTGATTCACAAGGTGATTGCCTCATACCCGGCAACGCGCGGAGAGAAAAACTGAATGGGACGATTCACTGGAATTCTTGGCCTGCTGTCCATGCTGCTTCTCGCCTATGTTTTTTCCACTAATCGCCGCGCCATTCGCACCAAGACGGTTTTGTGGGGTCTGGGACTGCAGATCGCCTTCGCGGTGTTTGTCCTCAAGGTGGAAATTGGAAGACGAGCCTTTCACGTAGCCAAAGAAGCCGTGACTGCCCTGCTTGGCTATGCTTATGCTGGTTCACACTTCGTCTTCGGGGACCTCGCTAGGCCGGGATCACAGTTAGGTTACTTCGCATTCGGCGTTCTTCCCACGGTGATTTTTATTGCGGCATTCTTTGCCGTGCTGTATCACGTCGGGATCATGCAGATCATCATCCGCCTTTTCGCGTGGGTGATGACCCGCGTAATGGGCGCAAGTGGCGCAGAATCACTGGACGTGGCGGCCAGCATTTTCATGGGCCAGACTGAGGCGCCGCTGACGATCCGGCCCTTTCTGCCTGAGCTGACGCGGTCCGAACTGATGACGGTGATGACCGCCGGCATGGCGCACGTCTCCGGCGGAATCATGGCGGCTTACATCAACTTTGGCATCGACGCCGGCCACCTATTGACCGCGGTCATCATGACGGCGCCGGGCACTCTCCTGATGGCGAAAATGCTGGTGCCGGAAACGGAGCAGCCGAAGACTGCGGGTAAAGTTGTTATGAGCGCGGAAGAAGTGGAAGCCGAGAAGGAAGAGAATCTGCTGGGAGCGATCGCGCGAGGAACGACCGATGGGCTGCACCTTGCGCTTAACATCGCCGCTATGCTGATTTCGTTTTTGGCGCTGATTGCGCTGACCGACGGCATTCTGGGTGGGATTCATCATTGGGTGAGCTGGTTCCCGCCGAGCCTGGAGAAAATATTCGGCACGCTTTTTGCGCCTGTGGCGTGGCTAATTGGCATACCATGGCGGGACTGCGGGTTTGTGGGCACGTTGCTGGGCACGCGCATGGCGCTGAACGAACTGGTTGCCTTCTCGATGCTTGGCGCGCAGAAGGCCGCGCTTGATCCGCGGTCGTTTACCATCGCGACGTTCGCGTTGTGCGGATTCGCCAATCTCAGTTCGATCGGAATTCAGATTGGCGGGATTGGCGCGCTCGCTCCCAATAAGAAGGGCGAACTGGCGCGGCTGGGAGTTCGCGCCATGCTGGCGGGGACGATGGCCAATTTGATGTCGGCTTCGATTGCGGGCATGCTGCTGTGATCGCCACTTTAGAAGGCCGCTTGTGCGCCTCGATTTAAGAGACGCAAAATCTTAAACTGCCGAGTTCGCCCGTTCGGTCGCTTGCGCTTCCTCAGGGCAGGCCCCGAAATTCCGAAAAGTACACAGAGAAAATCTCACTGGAATCTTATGAAGCATTCTTCTCTCGCACTCACTTTATTTTCATGGCTCACTCTGGCTGCTCTCGCGCAATCGCCTCGGCGTGTGATCATTGACACTGATCCCGGCACTGACGATGCCATGGCGATCATTCTGGCTTTGAATTCTCCGGAGTTCAAAGTCGAAGCCCTTACGGTTGTTCCCGGGAACGTCGAAGGCTGGCAAGGACTTGAGAATGCTCTGAAGATCGTTTCTCTGGCCAACCGCTGTGACGTTTTGGTCGCCGGCGGCGCGCAGCATCCGCTGAATCAGAAGCTGATTACGGCGCAATATTGGCACGGCAAGAACGGGCTGGCGAATATCGAGCTGCCGCCGTCGAAGTGCAAGGCTGATCCGCGCTTTGGCCCCGATCTGATCATTGAACTGATTCACAAATATCCGCACGAGATCACGCTGATTCCGATTGGGCCGTTGACCAACATCGCGCTGGCGGTTTCCAAAGACCCGTCGATTGTGGCGCTAGTGAACGATATCGTCATCATGGGCGGCTCAATTACGGGCGGCAACGTCAACGGCGCAGCCGAGGCCAATATCTACAATGATCCCGAAGCCGCGCAGATTGTTTTCAATGCCGGGTGGACGGTGACCATGGTCGGCTCCGATGTGGGCGAGCGCACGCTGATTACGCGAAAGCATCTTGCTGAATTGCAGGCAACTCGCGGTCCTCAAAATGACTTTATTGCCAAGATCGTTGAGTTCTGCATAACCGTCGCGGAGCAGAATGGGTACAGCGCGGCTGCGATGTACGACCCGCTGGCGGTGGGGACTGCTCTCGATTCGACGCTGTGTACGCTGAAAGAAATGCACGTCGATGTCGAGACCAAGGGCGAGTTCACGCGCGGAGAGACGGTGGCGAACCGCATGGGGTCGAACGAGAACAACGTGCTGCACGGAGATCACTACGAAATCGAAGGAGTGATTCCTTTAAAACCGAATGCGCGCGTCTGCGTTGCCTCCGATGCAGACCGGTTCATCAAGTTGTTTATCAGCAGGGTCGCGGGAAAATAGTTGGGTTATCCATTCGATCGCGCGACCAGAAAAATTGCCAGAGTATAGAACACGAACATCAGTCCCAGGTAGAGTTTCGATTTCGATCCGGCACGGTCGAACTCGTGCCAGGCAAAAATTCCCCATAGCGCCGCGACCATGGGAGCCGATTGGCCGATGGCGTAGGAAATCGCTACGCCGGTAAAGCTCGCGGCCACGAGATTGAAGACCGTGCCTACGCCCCAGATGCAACCACCGAGAAAGCCCAGCAGATGGCCGGAGGCGGGGCCTTGGAAGAATCCGCTGAAGCTGACGGGTTCGCCGACCAGTGGATGCTTCATGAAATAAACGTTCCAGATAAAACAGGAAAGCAGCGCTCCCAGCGTCAGAAAAACGGCCGCGCTGTAGGGGCCGAGAGGATTGCCGCGGGTCATGGCGTGGGTCATAAACGGCGCCCACAGGCCCATGAGAACTCCTGATACGACGCAGGTGATCAGACTTTTTCTGGAAGCCGATTTTCCTCCGCCGGCGAGACTGCCGTAAGCTTTTCCATCCAAGACGACGGCGATAAGGGCGCAGACAACGCCCGAGGCCAGCAGAATGGGATTTCCCTTGGGTTGAAGCGCGTAGCTCAGCACTACTCCAACTACAAGAGCGATCCCAATCGAAACCGGGAAGGCGACGGCGAGTCCGGCCATGTCGATCGCAGCCACCAGCAACAGGTTTGCCAAGTTAAACAGCGCCCCGCCGATCATTGCGTTCACAATGTTGGCGGTGTCGGCGGCGTGAACGTTGTTGAGAAAACTTGACGAATCATTCCCCGTACTTCCCATGGTGAGAGCGAGCACGACTGAAATTACGAAGATGCCGATAGCGTAGTCCCAGTAAAAAAGCTCGAAGCGGTAACCTTTGACACCCTTGTACGTGTTTGCCCATGAGCCCCAGCAGATAGCGCTGGCGATCATCATTAGGAAGGCAATGGTCAGGCTTGACGGTGTGAACATCGGTTCTCCTGAAACCAGCGGAAGTTCGCAAAGTTTGCAACTTTACTCTTCTCGTGCGCAGCGGACAAGCGCCCGGTCCATCCCGGAGCGAGCAGGCGAGATGGCATCCGTAGTTGTTTGGATCTCCGCGGCTGGGCGGAAACGATTTGACAAGCAAAAGTCTCATCCGGCGGGAAGCAACGTCAAAGCAGGAGCGTGACAGCGCTTCCTCCGCAACCGGTACAGACAGCCTCGTTTCGCCAGACGCAAGCCCCCAACAAAAGTTTAAGAAAGGCTCGCGCTCGGCATCGCTTTAACGAGGAAATTGTCGCGTGGTAGACTGAAACAAAGCCCGCCGGAGAGGTGGCAGAGTGGCCGAATGCGGCGGTTTGCTAA
>JASHOH010000144.1 GCA_030041215.1 Candidatus Sulfotelmatobacter sp.
GCTTCCAGGCGTTCTTCGCCCATCCCTATGTGCAACACCTCGAATTTGGGATAAAACACGTCAAAGGCGAGTATTCCGCCCTCATTCAAATGCGCCGCGGCTGACTTCAGCGCGCGGATCTGATCTTCGATCGTGTGCATGTGCTGCATGGGCCGGAATGGAATTGTCACCAAAGGAAAGGTTTGATTCAGGCGAAAGTCACGCATGTCGCCGGAGTAAAAAGTCACCCTGGCGCGCACTTCGTCTGATTCGTGGGCGAGATTTTCCTTCAGAATGCCAAGCATCGGACCGGAATTATCGACTCCGTGAATCTCAATTCCTGCGCGTGCAATGGGCAGCAGAACGCGCCCAGTGCCGCAGCCGATCTCCAGCACCGGTCCGCCGATTTCCTTGGCGAGCGCAAGATAGAACTGCGTATCCACCAGATCGCGCATGCTCGCGTAGGCGCCATCGTAGTATTTGGCGGCGACGGAATAGGAATAGACGGTCGGAGTCAAGTGTCCCTCCTGGAACTTAAGAATTCTACTTTGGAGTGTGTGGATTGACGACCGAGTATGAGACTTATTAGCTCGCGACCTGACCCGTTGGCACAGCGACAGGCTGCTTCATTTTGCCCGAGGGATGACTCATCTCGTAGCGTGCGGCGTCGAGATCGGAGTGAAGAGAATCGAGCGCGACCATCGGCATCTCGGTGCCCCAGGTTTCCATCTCCTCTTCGGACCAGCTCCCGTTCAGGCGAATCGCGCCCGTGATGTCCTCGGGAAAAGCATGGCGGAAATCGCCTTCGCGAATGAGAATGTCGCCCAGTAGCCGGCCCGTATGCATATCGAAGACACGCCGGCTTGACTGGCTATCGGCATTGGTAAAGCACAAGAGCGCTTCGCCATCACCAGCATAATCTTCGCGGTAATACCAGGCTTGGGGCGCATCGATTTTCGGGTGGTGGCGCCTGGGACGCTTATGCTGCTCGGGCTCGGGTTTTTGCTCTACATTAGCCGAATCAAAATAGAGCACGCGCTGGCAGGAGTCGCAAAACACCGTCTGCTGGCCGGCGCGAACATCGTTGTAAGTCTGCGGCCGCAGCATGACCTGGCATCCCATGCACTTGTGATCGCGCACTTCGGCGATGCCGGTGCCGCGGAATTTCGAAACCCGCTCGTAGTGCCGGAGCAGATCTTCACTGATGCCAGCGCGAATCTGCCCGCGCTTCGCGCGCCATTCGGCTAGCTGCTCTTCATCTTCCGCTGTGCGCTGGCGGGCTTCAGCCTTTTCTTTTTCGATCTCGGCGGTTTCTGCTTTCAGCTCCGCCTCAGCCGCCTTCACTTCCTTCTCACGTGCATCGGCGTTAAGCATGAGCTCGAGAATTTTGTCTTCCGTGGCCGAAATGTCCTTCTCGGCAAACTCGATTTCATGCAGCAGCGCTTTGTATTGCTCGTTGGTTTTTACTTCGAGTGATTGGTCGCGGTATTTGGAAATCTTGCCGCGCAGATCGGCGACGGTCGTATCGTGCTTGCGGCGGGCGGCCTCATCGGCCTTGATGGCGGCCTGAGCTTTTTCAAGCTGCGCTTTGGTACCGGCCAGCTTGCGTTCGATGGCGGCGACACATTTGGGAAGTTCGGCGATTTCCTCCTGCAGGCGGCGGATTTCCTTGTCCGCTTCTTGCAGGCGCAGCAGGTTTTCGATTTCAGGAAGCATCCCAGATATCTCTCATTCTAGCACGCGGAAACACGCATTCCGGGAGGTGTCAGCCCAGTTGGATTTCCCCGCTCAGCGGGAGTCATTCCGAAGCCCCGCGTTTTCACTAGCAGGGTGAGAATCTCGCCCAGAATGGCTGATCGTAGGCGTTTTTCAGGCGGAGCGAAGAGCCTCAGGGAGAATGGCGTGTGTGGGTGGCAAAAGTGTCAAAGACTGGAACTAGACTCACCGATCCTGCGTACCATCGTCTAAGAAGACGGGTGAGGTGTGCCTGCCCTGCGGAGGATTCCTATGAAACGCACCATCGAATGCAATTTGCTCATGGCTCTCATGATTGCCGTTTTCTGTGCCCTGGCGGCTTTGCCGGCGCGAGCTGATGAGTGGTCCAAGACATACACGATCAGCGGCAAACCCGATCTGCGCGTCGACACCTCCGACGCCAACATCCACGTTCACACCTGGGACCAGAACACAATTGAAGCCAGGATAACCACTGTGCGCTATAAGATCGGCGACGATGGCATCCGCATCGAGGAGCACCAGAATGGCGACATGGTCGAGATCGATGTTCGCTTCCCGCACCACGGTGTGACTATCAATTTCGGCAATTTCAGCAACCGCAGGGTCGATATCGATATCCACATGCCGCGCGAAGGGCGCGTGGACCTGCACACCGGCGATGGCAGCATTGAACTCGCCGATTTGAAAGGCGAGATGCTATTGCATACCGGCGACGGCGCCGTCGAAACCGAGAGCGTCGACGGCAAGCTGCGCGCATTGACCGGCGATGGGCACATCCGGGTAAACGGCCGCTTCGATGAGCTCGACCTGAAGACTGGCGACGGGCGCGTGGAAGCGCGGGCACTGCCGGGATCGGTGCTGGCCACGAACTGGCGGCTGGAAAGCGGCGACGGAACTGTGACTCTCGAGGTTCCGGAGGGCTTGGCGGCCGATGTGGACTTGCACACCGGCGACGGACACATCGATCTAGACGTGCCGATCACCACGGAAGGCAAGTTCCGCTCAAACGATTTGCACGGCAAGCTTAACGGCGGCGGAAATCTGCTAACGATTCACACCGGCGATGGGTCAATACGGTTAAGGAAGAGCTGAGACGCCAAGACCCAGCCGCGGCCATGTGGGGACAGCCGCCCTCGGCTGTCCGGCCTTTGGGCTAGGAAGCCACAGTTTTATTCCAGATCCTCTTTCGACGGGTTGTAGTAGAAGCGGAAGCGCAGGGCCAGATACTGTCCGCCGTACTCGCTGGGCAGAGGAGGAAACGGGTCTGAGCCGGTGATGCCGGCCCAAGCGGCGCGATCAAGCGGAACATCGCCTGAACTGGCGATCAGCCGCATGCCCGCGACACTTCCATCCTTCATGATGGCAAACTCGATGGCGAGTTTGCCTTTTTTCATCTGCGCGGACTCTGGAATAGCGGCGTACCAGTTCTCGCGTACATCGTGAAGGATGCGCTGTAAGTAGGGCCCAAAATCGACACCCATCGTATTGCTGAGAATCTCAAGGTTGCCGTACTGGCGACCGTGAGCGGGTGTTCCCAATCCAAAATCGCCGCCGTCACCTGGCGATCTGCCGCGCCCCTCGGCAACTGCGCGTCCGGCCTCGGCGATCTGCGAACCAGCAGATTCCGGCGCGGCGTATTTCTTGAACACATTCGCCGCGTTCGGTCGCGGCGGAATTTGCAGTTTCGCAATCTCTTGA
>JASHOH010000145.1 GCA_030041215.1 Candidatus Sulfotelmatobacter sp.
TGCCCCGCAGTTCATGTCGATCAAAGTGCTTGATGTAAATCTGGCGTATTTGTTCGCCCTGTCCCAGTTTTTCGTCGCCTGGATCATTGCCGGTCTCTACATGAGGGCCGCCAACGATTTTGACCGCCTATCGAGGGACATCATTGAAAAAGTGATGGCTGCCAATGGCAAAGGAGGCAGGTAGTCATGAATATTTCTCTGATCGTGTTCCTTATTTTCTGATGCGCCGTCTTGAATTCTGCGCAGGCGGTTTTCAGCGAATAGGATTTGTTGCGCAGCGCCCACAGCAGCGTGCGCACGTCCAGAAATCTCGCGCGGGGCCAGAGCTTCGCTCGCTTGCCCTTTGATCTGCGAAGGTACAGACTCGCGGAACTTGGAAATTAAATCGAAAACCGCGCCTAAGAGACGCGAAACGTTTTCCCTTGACGCGGGTTCTTCGGTGGGCGGAGACTTCAAAAGGCGGGTTCTCCGCCCTCGACCCTCCTCGACCCTTCTTTCCTCCGGATCTTGGAGCGAACCGCCATCATAAGGAGGGCCCATGAAACTGTTCGAAGTAAGCAAGGTCATCCGATCTTGCGGTGAGTGTTCGTCCTGAGAGAGAGCAGCAATGGAAGCCGGAATCCTCAACGAATTTCGCGCCATCGTCGGCGCATCGGGTCTGATCACCGAGCGCGAAGAACTGAGCACCTACGAATGCGACGGTCTCACCATGTTCCGCGTACTGCCGCTGGCGGTGCTTTTGCCTACTTCCACCGAACAAGTGCAGGCGATCATGCGCGTGTGCCATCGGGAAAAGATTCCGTTCGTGGCCCGCGGGTCTGGCACAGGACTGAGCGGGGGAGCACTGCCGGTGGCCAACGGCATCGTCATCAGCCTGACGCGCATGAACCGCATCTTGGACGTCGATCTGACCAATCAGAGAGTGATCGTCGAACCTGGGGTGATGAACCTGAACGTGACCGCGCGAGTGGCATCCGACGGATATTTCTTTGCCCCTGATCCATCCTCGCAGCAGGTCTGCTCCATCGGCGGCAACGTCGCGGAAAACTCCGGCGGTGCTCATTGCCTGAAGTACGGTTTCACCACCACCCACGTTCTGGGCCTAGAAGTCGTGCTGCCCGATGGCTCGCTTGTCCATTTGGGCGGCCAAACCCTGGACCATCCCGGCTATGACTTGCTCGGCGTGTTCGTTGGATCGGAAGGCACGCTTGGCATCGCTACCAAAGTCATCCTGCGCGTCATGAAAAAGCCCGAGGTCATCCAAGTGCTGCTGGCGGCCTTCAACTCGACTAATGAAGCGGGCGCGGCGGTCAGCGGCATCATCGCGGCCGGCATGCTGCCGGCGGCCATCGAGATGATGGACAACCTGGCCATCCAGGCCGCTGAGGCGGCGGTGCACGCCAACTATCCCAATTGCGGCGGGCTACTGCTGGTGGAACTGGACGGCCCAGCTCCCGAAGTCGAAACCCTGATGGAGGAGGTGGCCGACGTGTGCACCAAGTGCGGCGCTTGGGAGATCCACGTCGCCCAGTCCGACGCCGAGCGCGCGCGCGTCTGGAAGGGACGAAAAGCCGCTTTCGCCGCCGTCGGGCGTATTTCGCCTGCTTACATCGTGCAGGACGGCGTGATCCCGCGGACGGCATTGCCGCAGGTCATGAGCGAGGTCGTCCGGCTCAGCTCCGAGGTCGGCTTGAGGGTCGCGAACGTCTTCCATGCCGGCGACGGCAACTTGCATCCGCTGGTTCTCTACGACGATAGTGTGCCTGGGCAGGATAAGCTGGCCGAGAAACTGGCCGGCGATATTCTTCGGCTGTGCATTAAGGCCGGCGGTTCCATTACCGGAGAACATGGCGTAGGGCAAGAAAAGAAGATGTTCATGGCCGAAATGTTCGCCGAGCCCGACCTCGAAACCATGCAACTGGTGCGCTGCGCCTTCGATCCCGAGAACCTTTCCAATCCCGAAAAGATATTTCCCCGGCCCCGGTTGTGCGGAGAAAGACCCGGGGTCTATGAACCGCATCCTTTGGAGATCGCGGGGGTGGCAGAGCGCTTCTAGCAGGTAGAGGAATAGTCATGCCAGCCGAAACCGGAGTTACGACACACGTCTCTTGGCCGGAACTGGCCGAAATTGTGGGGAAGGAACATCTGAGTGCGGCCGACACGACGGATGCCATCGACGGCGTCGCACCGCAGATGGTCGCCGAACCTGGGACTGACGAAGACCTAGCCCGGGCTCTGCGCTGGGCGCACGGTGCTGGCCTAAAAGTAGCACCGCGGGGCGGAGGTACAAAGTTGGGCTGGGGAAATCCGCCGGCTTCCTGTGATCTGGTGCTCTCGACCTCGCGCCTGAACAGCTGCCTGGAACATGCCTGGGCCGACATGACGGTCATCGTCGAAGCCGGATGCCGCGTTGGCGACCTGCAGAAAGCGCTCGCCGAGCACGGCCAGAGACTGGCCCTCGACCCGTTGTGGCCGGAGCGGGCCACAATCGGCGGCATCCTCTCGACCAACGACAGCGGCACCCTGCGCGTGCGTTACGGTTCACTACGCGACCTCATTATCGGCATCACTGTCGCGCTGCCGGATGGCACGCTGGCCAAAAGCGGCGGCAAAGTTGTAAAGAATGTTGCCGGCTACGATCTGGCAAAGCTCTTCACCGGTGCCCTAGGGACGCTGGGCGTGATTGTGCAGGCAATTTTCCGCCTTCACCCCTTGCCCCGGGAAAGTCGCAGCCTGAGCTTTAGCGGCACTCTGGAATCGTTGAATCAACTGCTGCTCACCATCCAAGCCTCGAAGCTCACTCCCACGGGCCTACAACTGCAGGCGGAGCAGGGAAGCGCTCAGCTCGATATTCGCTTCGACGGCACGGCGGCTGGCATCCAGGCCCAGGTCAAGCAGGTTCAACAAATCGCTGGATCCGTACCGGGAGCGGATGCTCCCGCAAGCGTCTGGGCATCACACCAGGCCATCTGGGGCGGAGCTGTCCCGGCGCTGGTGTCAAAGTTCAGCGTGCTCCCGGCGCAGTTTGCGGCGGTGTGTGCGCAGGTCGAGCGCGTGGCCGAAGCACAATCGCTGGCATGGAAGGTGGTTGGGCAGAGCGTGGGTGCCGGTTACGCGCGCCTGGAAGGGAACGAACAAGCTTTGCGTACTGCGCTGCTTACGATGCGCGACCAGGTTGCGAGGATGGGAGGCACGATGGTTGGGCTCGGCTGCCCGGTCGCGGTGAAGCGTGGCCTCGATGTCTGGGGACCACCCTCAGACGCACAATCGCTTATGGTGAGGGTCAAGCAACGCTTCGATCCGGACAGGACGCTGAACCCGGGACGCTTCCTAGGGGGGATCTGATGGCTACTGCTGAAACCACCAACCCCATCACCATTTTCGACGAGCACAATCCGCCCGCAGCGGAGCTGTACAAAAAGTGCGTCCACTGTGGCTTCTGTCTGCCCACATGCCCTACCTACGCGCTGTGGGGTGAAGAGATGGACTCACCGCGCGGCCGCATTTACCTGATGAAGCTGGGCGCCGAATCTAAAGCCAGGCTGACCGAAAGCTACGTCCAGCATTTCGACCGGTGCCTGGGCTGCATGGCGTGCATGACTGCCTGTCCTTCCGGCGTGAAGTACGACCAACTGATTGAAGCCACGCGCGCTCAACTTCACCGCCATTACCACCGGTCGGCCGGCGAACTCCTTCACCGCCAGTGGATCTTCCATCTGCTCCCGTATCCCGAGCGGCTGCGGGTGGTCTTGTGGCCGGCGTGGGCGTACCAGGCTTCGGGACTGCAAAGGCTACTGCGAAAGACCGGCTTGTTGAAGCTCCTTCCCCGAAAGCTGCGCTCGACGGAGGCGTTGCTGCCGGCGATCACACTGCGCGAGCTGCGCGCCGATCTGCCGGAGCGCATTCCCGCGCAGGGCGCGGTGCGCAAGCGCGTGGGCCTGCTCACTGGGTGCGTGCAGCGTGTGCTATTCTCCGGCGTCAACGCGGCAACGGCGCGTGTGCTGGTCGCGGAAGGATGCGAGATCATCATCCCGCGCGACCAGGGTTGCTGCGGCGCACTTTCGGTCCATGCAGGCCTGGAAGAGCAGGCCCTGGAGTTCGCCCGCAAGCTCATCGACATCTTCGACCGCGCCCGCGTGGACATGATCGTAATCAACGCTGCTGGTTGCGGCTCTACGATGAAGGAGTACGGCTACCTGCTGCGCAATGATCCAGAGTACGCCGAACGCGCTAAGGCCTTTGCCGCCAAGTGCAAGGACATCTCCGAAGTGCTGGTCGAGTTAGAGCCGCGCGCCGTGCGCCATCCACTACCCTTGCGCGTCGCTTACCACGATTCCTGCCACCTTCAGCATGCCCAGGGGATTTGCAGCCAGCCTCGCCAAGTGCTCAAGACCATACCCAAGCTGGAGATTGTCGAGATCCCCGATGCTGCGATCTGCTGCGGCTCGGCAGGGATCTACAACCTGGTGCAGCCCGACACGGCAGCGCAACTTGGCGACATGAAAGTGAAGAACTGCCTCTCGACAGGCGCTGACCTCGTGGTTTCGGCCAATCCCGGCTGCCTGGTGCAGATCTCCTCGGCCTTGAAGCGCGCCGGAAAGCAAGTGCCGGTGCTGCACATGATCGAGCTGATGGACGCCGCCATCCAGGGTACGCTGGCGAAAGAGCTGCAAGCGCGGGGATGAAAGGCGCAGCGCCGGCTCCTGCCCGCTTTCCTGGAAAAGCGTTGTCTGAGGGGTTGTGTTGTGCTAGTGCAAGTGTTTCAAAGATTAACGACTGCCTTCAGCAGAATTCTGCCCTCAGAAAGAAAATTTCAAACTCTGAGCCTTTAAATGGTGGGCAGCCTGGGGCGCTCGTAGCCTGTCGCTTTCGGATGGCGTTCCAGCAAACGCATGGTGTGAAGAATCGTCCCGATCACTGATTCATTGCCCACGGCTGTGTTGATCATCACGTGATACAGAGAACGCGCGGGCCAGTCGGCGTCGAAATAATGTTTGACAAAGGCGATGCGCTCGCGATCGACAGTATCAACAAGATCTTCCGCATCCGAGCGGGAAGAGCCATCCTGCATTAAACGACGTATCTTTTCTGCTCGCGGGGCATAAAGGAACACGTGGAACGCATCCGGCTGTTCGCGCAGGAAGTAGGGTGCGCCACGGCCGACGACAACGGCGTTTCCTTCCTGCGCAATTTTTGGATAGATCTGCTCCATCAACGCAACTAGGCGGTCGGCGTCAAACACTTGATTACTGAGCGGTGAACTGCGCTCATAGCTTCCGCGCAAGAAAGTTTTAGCGAGGCGATGGAAGGTGCTGTCCATGCGGCCTTCGCAGCGCATGACCTCGGAAGGATGAACATTGCCGAGCCGCGCGACTTCATCGGTCAGCAGCTGGTCCCAGAGCTTCCAGCCGAGGCGCTTGGCCAGTTCAGCGGCAATAGCGCCGCCGCCGCACCCGTACTCGCGCTCCATGGTAATGAGCCTGAACACAACTGCCAGCCTTCCTAATACCGCGCATTAGTGTCCTGCGATTTGCGTCTCCCGGCTTCGACTTTTTCGGCACGCGGTTGACTTCCTTTCGATGCCAACAGCGTTACTGTGATGTTTCTATGCTCAGCAGCTTTGGCCCTTGCTTGATCTGGAACCGGCCGTCAACGGTTTCCCAAATCCATCCCGAGTAGCCATAGCCCCCGATCGGTTTCGTCACTAAAGCACCACGCCAAGTTTCACGACGCCCTTGGTTATAAGCGACCGTACCGAACCGGCCGAAGGTGTAATTGGGTACGGGATGACAGTACGGTTCGCCGACCAACTCCCGGGCTGCCATGCAGGCTTCAACGCCGCCGAAAACCGCAGCTCGCAACCCGTATTTGTGGTCTTTGGCGCGACCCACCACCTCCTCACGGGTGACGAAGCTCGTGGTGAATGCCACGGGACCGAACACTTCTTCCTGCATGCCCAGCATGTCATCGGTGCAATCCTTCATCACGGTAGGAGCGACGAGATTGCCCTGGATCGACCCTCCAGCCAGCAGTCGCGCGCCCCTTTGCAGCGCATCCGCGAGTTGTTGGCGTAGGTGCTTGACAGCAGGGTCGCTGATAACCGCGGCGACGTCAGTCTTTGGGTCGTTCGGATCGCCTACCACCAGGCGCTTCACACGCTCGACAAAGCGGGCGAGAAACTCGTCGTAAATGGATTCGTGAATGAAGATTCTTTTGGGGGCGGTGCAAGTCTGGCCCGAGTACATGAACTTAGCCGCCATCAGGTCTTCCATCGCAAGCTCGAGGTTGGCGTCGGGAAAAACGATGAAGGGGTCTTGTCCGGGGCCTTCAAAGACGAGCTTTTTCCCGGCCCTGCGGAATGCATCTTCATAGGGCATTATGTTTTCATCGAAGCCAAATACGACGACCGCCGACACATCCGGCGCGTTGAGGGCCGCTTGGATAAAGTCCTTCCCATGCCCAGGGAAAAAGCTGATGTCGCTTCCGAACACCGGCTCGTACAACTCGCGGGTGAGCCCCATGATGCTGCGTCCCTTAGATGAGAACTTCACGGTGACCTTGTTTCCCGCCATGTAGATGGAGGTGATGGCGGTGTTCAGCCAGGCGCTGCCGTTGTAGGAGAGCAACAGGCAAACGCGAAAGCCCGGACCGCCCAAAGGCATCCGATGGCGGAGAAACTGCGCCTCCTCGTACATCCTTAGCCGGTCACGTGCCACCTCGACTTCTTGAATGCTGTCCTTCACCGTGAATTGCAGGTCGCGGACGGCAGCATCGACCATGCGGTCCTGGTTCCTGGCTAGTGCCCTTGCCAGCGCCAGCACTTTCTCGTATCGTTCATCGAATGACGCCATGATCCTGTTCCGTTCTCAGTATTCCGGTGGTGTCGAGGAAATCGAGCACATACCGTGCCTGCACAATTCTCCGTCTCCGATTCCCATTTCACAACCGATATTTCCTACCCCGCATACTATTAGAGTCGCTCTCGTGGGTACGAAGCGCACCCTGGAGATGCTGCTCACGGGCGACATGATCCCGGCGGCCGCCGCGGCCGAATGGGAACTCATAAATAAGGTGGTGCCGGCTGCATCCTTGCGCGAGGAGACACGAAAACTCGCATTGCTCAAGCCAGCCCGGTCACTCTGGCGATCGGCAAGCAGGCCTACTACACGCAGGTTGATCTCGATCAGCCCAAAGCCTACGCCTATGCCAAGAAGATCATGACCATGAACTCCCTGGCCGCGGACGCCCAGGGAGGCATCGCCGCCTTCTTGCATAAGCGCCCCGCGTGCTGGAAGGGCAAGTAGGACTACGCATAATTTCCGCCCATTTACGACCGAGCGTTACTTCTACTATGTTCTGAAGAAAACGCTCAAGAATTGATCTGCCACGCCAATCACCCCGCTTGCGTGGGAAGTCGCATCTTAGGAAAGCAATCTATTCCGCGGAGGCTAGCAGGCGGGTCGCCAAGAACTGCAGCGGGGGAGCCCGGCTAGGCGACCCGCATACACTAATCGGCAATTCCGACCAGCGCTCGTTTCTCAATCGGTAGAAACCGGCGACTGCGGTGTCCGGTATAAATTTGTCGTGGACGAGCAATCTTCTGCTCGGGATCGGTGAGCATCTCTTGCCACTGCGCCAGCCATCCGACGGTGCGCGGGATGGCAAACAGCACGGTGAACATCTCGGGCTTGAAGCCCATGGCCTGATAGATGATCCCGGAGTAGAAGTCGACGTTGGGATACAACTTGCGTGTGACGAAGTAATCGTCTTCCAGAGCAATACGCTCCAACTCCAGGGCGATGTCGAGCTTCGGATTGCATCCTGTTATCGCGAAAACTTGCTCTGCGGTCCACTTGATGATCTTTGCGCGTGGATCGTAATTCTTGTAAACGCGGTGGCCGAATCCCATCAGCTTGCCGTGTCCCTCCTTAACCTTCTTGATATATCCAGACACGTTCTGCTTCGAGCCGATCTCATCGAGCATTTTGAGAACTTCCTCGTTGGCTCCGCCGTGCAGGGGGCCTGACAAGGCGGCGGCAGCAGCGGCAGTGGCCAGGTAAGGATCGGCATGTGAACTGCCCACCGCACGCATAGTGCTGGTGCTGCAATTCTGCTCATGATCGGCGTGCAGGATGAACAGGGTGTCCAGCGCGCGAGCGAGCACCGGATTCGCGACGTACTTCGGTTCAACCATCTTCCACAGCATATTCATGAAGTTTTCGGCGTAGTTCAGGTCGTTGTCTGGGTAGACATAAGGGAAACCCAGACTGTGCCGATAAGACATTGCGGCGATGGAAGGCATTTTCCCGATCAGCCGCTTAATCTGCAGCAGGCGGTTTGCGGGATCGTGAATGTTTCTGGCCTCTGGATAGATCGTGGCCAGCGCTGCTACTGTACTCACCAGCATGGCCATGGGGTGGGCATCGTGACGAAAGCCCTCCATGAACTTCTTCGTATTCTCGTGCAGCATGGTGTGGTGCGTGATCTCGTACACCCAATCCTTTAGTTCAGTTTCATTCGGCAGTTCTCCGAAGAGCAGCAGGTAGGCGACCTCCAGGAACGTGCAGTGTTCCGCCAAAACTTCAATGGGGTATCCGCGATACTCCAAAATGCCCCGGTCCCCATCGATGAAAGTAATCGTGCTCTGACAGGAAGCCGTATTCATGAAAGCGGGATCATACGTCATGAGCCCGAAGTCGTTGGGGCTGGTCTTCATTTGCCGCAAATCCAGCGCCCGCACGGTTCCCTTGTCAACCGGTAAAGTGTAGGTTAGGTTCGTGCGACTATCAGTAATCTTGAGGGTATCTTGTGTCATAAGGAATTCTCCTTGCATCTCGAAGCCTATCGCTACGCGAACAAGCTCCTAGACAGCAAACGCGTAACTCTTGCATGCCCCCGTCAGTCGAGCGAACTCAGGTGCTATGGGGAGGCACAACCTTACGCGTATATTCTGGTTATCAGCACAATGCTTGGCAGTGACGGCGGTCACAAGCAGTTGACAGAACTGCCGCTAACGCCGTGAGCTTCCGGCCCTGCCTAGTCACGGTGCTCGTCCGAGCGTCCGTCAGCAGTTTGTCTATCTCACCGATCTTTCAATTCCTGCCAAACTACAAGATGCCGCATTCCTCTTCGAGCTGCTGCCCCTGTCTACCTGCTGATTTCGGTGAAAACGGAGCTGCGCTGCTGCCGCAAATAATAAGGATCTTTTCGGCGGCATGCTATCACAACAATCTCCCGTCACAAAAAAGAACACCCGGCAGGAGCGTTCGTCTCCGGGTGTTCTAGGCCGTGGCCGCGTGTGCGCTAGCAAAGATAGTGAGTACCCACCGAAAGCACTGGGCAGGGCGCGGCACAGACCACTCTGTAGGCCACGCCTGCGCCCAGGTGTTTAGTCAGCACTCCTGGCCGCTTCACACCAAGAACGATCATATCGACCGTCTCGGACGCGGTGTCCAAGATTGTCTCTACCGGGGAACCAAATCGCACCATGAACTCGGGCTCATGCCAGAGTTGTGTTCCCTCGGGAATCAGGGCGCGGAGTTGTTGCTCGGTAAAGGCGACTACGTCGTTCCGGTCAAGCACTGGCATACTTCCAGGTTCCGGCTCCGGCAGTGCGACACCTAGTTCTGGCGCCACATGGAGCACGCTCAGGCGAGCTCGATTTTCCTCTGCCAAGGATATTGCGTAGGGAAGTGCATGCGTCGACTCTTTTCCGAAGTCTGTGGCATAAAGAATGTGCCGCAGGTCACCATCGATCTTTCCGCGCGTGGCATGTGGTCCTACCGTGAGCACTGGACACTCGGCATTGCGGAATACCTCTTCCGCAACCGAGCCTAGCAGCAACTTGCCCAGCCCTTTCCGGCCGCCAGTGCCGATCACGATGAGATCAATGGCATACTTCCGAACCAGCGTGGGGATCACCTCCAAAACTTCTCCTTCCTCGATCAGCTCTAGGTGTCTGATGTTCTTGAACGACTCGGAAGCGATCAAATCAGCCATCCGTTGCGTAGCCAAGAACCTCGCTTGCTCCGGATCAGGCTGTGGCCCTTCCACAAAGGGCAGACGCGGCAGTACGTTCACAGAGTAAATGCCGGCCTCATAGCGGCGGGCCAGGTTGGTGGCATAAGACAGCGCTAATCGTGCAGATGGCGAAAAATCCGTGGCGAACAAAATGTTTTCCAGCTTAATGCGAATTGGTGAAATTACACTTGGCATATGCAAACCTCCTTCCGACGCGAGGAAAACGAGCGCAGACAGGCGTCTTTCACATGGCTCAGTTTCCCGGCTTCGATGTTGCTCTCGGCATGACCAGAAAAATGATTTTCTCCTTCTGCCTAGGGTTGAGGCGAAACACCTGACACATCGGCGTTGCCGCTGAGAGTCACTGTGCCAGCTCCTCTTCCATTTCTTGCGTGATCTCGCGGTTGAATTCCGCGACCGGCTCGTGCCGCGTGAGATACTCGGCTTGGCATGCAGTGCAACGTACACCCATGTCGAAGATCTCCCAGGTCTGATTGCCACAACTGCAGGTATATAGCTCAGTCATAAATAGCCTCCCTAGTGACGCGGTGCGTCTTCTGCTGCTGTTCTTCGGAGGACCACCGAAGTGGTTAACTTCTGAAAGCGCCAGCTACTGTGGCTACAGGAGCAAGGGGTGGCGCCTTCATTCCAGACGTGGTTCTTGACGAGGAAACAGGTGGGTACATGGAGTACCATACCCTCCCCCTTTGAGGTGGAACAACTCGCAGGCTTTGGACGAAGTAGAGGCCGCGCAGCTTGCGGCTCTCGCAGTAGTGTCTTCTCGCTACTGCAGTGCTCAGGCGGGACAGTATCTTCTCGCTGCTCGCTCAACCTAATTATGCTACGGGCTTGGATGTATGGCAGTGATATCGGTCACGCTTCTTTGTGAGAATGTGATTTCTAGGGCATGTACTGGTGTAGGCGACCTGCTGCTCCTGATAAAGTATGTCCGTCTTGGCTCAGCGTGGAATGGAGAACCGGCGTTCTCCGCTAGTGTAGAAGTTGCGCCCTTGGGCGGGGATTTGCAAGGCATTGGGGGTCTATCGTCCGATGCCTGTTTCCTTGCAAGCCGCGGCGCGAGAGGATCTTCTCCCGCGCCGCGAGCATCCGCTCGATGAGCCTGTGCGGATCGCAGATCGTTGTGGGCACTTTGGATGAGAACCTTTTCACATGGGCGAGCAGGGGAAATGGGTGTACACTTAGCGCCGTTTGTTGAAGTCAAAAAGGAGATTCGTACTTATGCGCTATTTGCCCAAATCTTCCGCCGACCGCGAGGCCATGCTCAAAGCCATCGGCCTGCGTTCAGTCGATGAATTGTTCGCGCGGATTCCGGCGCAGTACCGGCTCACGCGCGACCTCAGAATTCCCGACCAGATGGCCGAACCGGAAATCATGGATTACTTTCGCCAGCGCTCGCGCGAAAACGGGGAAGGCTATACCACCTTTCTCGGCGCGGGCGCGTACCTGCACTATCGGCCTGTCATTATCGATTCGCTGATCTCGCGCGGCGAATTTCTTACTGCCTACACGCCCTATCAGGCGGAAATTTCCCAGGGCACGCTGCAATCAATTTTCGAATTTCAAACCATGATCTGCGAACTGACTGGCATGGAAGTGGCCAACGCTTCCATGTATGACGGTTCCACCGCCGCCGCCGAGGCGCTGATGATGGCCGTCCGGCTCACGGGCCGGCGATCGGTGGTGGTGGCCCGAAGTTTGCACCCGGAATATCGCGAAGTGCTCGCGACCTATGCCACGCATCAGGGAATGCCGCTCGAGAACGTGGGCTTTGGCGCAGGCGGGCGCGTGCAAATCGCCGACCTGGAGAAATCGATTACGTCCGAGACCGCTGCCGTGCTGATTCAATCGCCCAATTTCTTTGGGACGATCGAGGATGTTGCGCTGATTGCCGGCCTGGCACACAAAGCCGGCGCGATGCTGGTAGTGTCGATCGCCGAAGCCGTGTCGCTGGGAATCGTAGAACCGCCGCGCGATGCGGACATCATCGCCATGGAGGCGCAATCGTTCGGCGTGCCCCTGGGTTTCGGTGGCCCATATTGCGGCGTGATTGCCACGCGCGAAAAATTTGTGCGGCAGATGCCGGGACGATTGGTGGGTCAGACGGTCGATAGGCAGGGCAAGCGGGGATTTGTGCTCACTTTGGCGACGCGCGAACAGCACATCCGCCGTGAGAAAGCTACGTCGAATATCTGCACGAATCAGGCCCTGGTCGCGCTGATGGTCAACATATTTATGACCGTGTACGGCAAAGTGGGGCTGAAAGAATTAGCCCGGCAGAATCTGGCGAAGGCTGCCTACGCAGCGGGACAGTTTAGAAAGCAAAGCAAAGTCTTGTTCGATGGTGCGCCAAGATTCAACGAATTTGTAGTCGAGACCAGCGAAGATCCCTATGCCATCAACGGCCGCTTGCTGGGACACAAGATCGTCGGTGGCTTGCCGCTGAAGAAGTTCTATCCGGAATTAGGGAACGCGGCGCTGTGGTGCTGTACGGAACTGACCACGCGCAGCGCGATCGACACAGTGGTGGGATTGGTGGCAGAGAGCGAGAGATCGGTGCGGTCGGCGAAAGAAAAGGCCGAGGAGGTGGCGCGATGAAGCACATGACCCGCAAGGCGACGCCACGTCAATCAGAACGAGGGATTGATCTTCGAGAAATCTTCGGCGGGCAAAGCCGCGTGGAAAATGGACCGGACGGCCTGCGGCAAACCACCGAGGATGCGGTGCTCAACGCCAACTACATCGGCAAAGGCTTAGAAGGCACCTACGATCTTCCCTATGCTACGCCCACCATGCACGAAGTCGTCTTCAGCGACAGGTTGCAGGCGAAAAAAGGCGTGCGCACCATGGACATCGCCAAGCGCTCATCGACTATGGCTTCCATCCCTACACCACCGCGTTTCCGCTGATCGTGCCCGGCGCAATGATGATCGAGCCCACAGAAAGCGAATCGATAGAAGAGCTGGACTTATTCATCGAGGCGATGAAGTCGATTGCGCAAGAGGTGGAAGAAGATCCACAGACCGTGCTCGATGCGCCCCACGCTACGCGGGTTTCGCGGCTCGATGAAACGGCGGCAGCGCGGAAGCCGGTATTGCGGTGGAAACCCGCCGTCTAGTGTTCTGTCCCGGAAATTCCCCGCTCGACGCAAAACGCTACAACCGTTGCTTAATGGTGCGTGGCCATGTTGGCTGCGATGTCCACCGAAGCGCGAGTTGTTTCCCAATCCAGGCGCATGGTGCAGCCGCTACCGGTCTTGTAATAGGCGATGGTGAAATTTTCCAATTAGTGCCCGCTGTAATAGGCCAGATTCGAGTCGTCGCCTTCCCATTCAGCGAGGTTGGCACGCATTTCGGCGCACAACCGGAAGTCGGCATCGAACTCGACGACGACGACGCGCTGGTCCTGTCCGTCAATGTAACGGAGCACATAATGTTCGCCCTCCAGGGCGAGCGCATCGATCGGCTTGCTGTCATCGAACTCCGCGCCAATTTGGGAGAGCAACTGCGGGAGTGAATAAATCGCCCCGCGGATCGCAAGGCTCTGCGCGCCACTCCCCAGCGGCCCAAAGCGCCGCTCAATTGCATCCCGGCCTTGCGACGTATTCATTGCGGCCTCGTCAAGGGGACGCGTTAGAGGGGCTCACAAAAGCACGCTCTAAACATCCTCGCCGAAAACATGCCGGCCCGATATGTTTCGGAACCATTCGTAATAGGCGTCGTCGCCAATCCACTCGGCGATGTGGCCACGGGTCTCGCCGATGAAAGAGAACTCGGCATCGAACTCGTGGGCCACTATGCGCTGATCCTGTCCATCGTAGTAGCGGATGCAAAAACGATTCTCCGACAATGCCTGCACGTCAATTGGCCAGCTATCTTCAAAGTTAAGATCCATGCGGGCGAGCAAGGTGGGCAGATCGTATTCCTGTTCCCCGATCACCACCGCCTTCTGGGCGGAACCCAGTTTCCCGAACCGGCTTTCGATCAAGGCCCGTCCGTGCAGTTCAGACATGAATGGCTCACGCTTCCGTTGGAGTTGCAGACGGCCGTTTGAAAACCATGTGGACACCGATGGTGCCGTAGGCGACGCCGTCCTTGTTAGGGGCGATCAATGGGACCGAACTCACCAGCTCCCAGCCGTCAGCCCCGGCGCCGTTGATCCAGGAATCAAGGCCGCTCACCATGCCATCTTCGGTTTCGCTGAAAAGCACCATGCGGTCAAAATACTCCCATTTCGTCACTTGGACTCCTTTCTTGGCGCCATTGTTGTTCACCGCACGCTTTGAGACAAATCAGAGCGTTTCGTGGTGCAAACAGAATACACAGATGCTTCGCTTTCGTACGATGACTCTTAACCCTAGGCTGCGAGCGTGCAAGACAGCACACTAAGCGACCCGCGCCTTTCCCCAGCGCTCGTTCAGCCAGACCGCGGTGACGGCTGAAATCTCGGGATTGAACTTCAGGTCCATGTGGTTGAACCAGCGCGGCAGGTAACGGATGAAGCCATTCTCGTGTTGAACTTCGGGGTGCAGGTAATCCTTGACATAGCGTACCTCGGACTTTGCGAGGCTTGCCTGCAGTCCCTTCGCGCCATCAAGAATGGCAGGAATATCCCGCTCGGCATACAGCAGCAGGCAAGGATGATCATGGGGCGTCACAGGGCCGAGAGCATCGAGCAATTCGAGGACATAGCCTGGGTATGGCTCGCGCACAAATGGGCTGGGGAAGTTCTCAAACATCCACTTGCCTTGAGGAGACATGGCTGTGATGACCGAGGGCGAGATAGCCACCATGTAATCTGCTGAAGACATCAACGCGAGACGACCGCCTAAGCTAATGCCCAGGGCCGCGATCCGGCCGAAGCGGCGCAGGTAGCGGATCGCGGACTCGATCTCGTCGTGCATCACGGGACCGATGGCAGTGCGATTTTCACCGTGTCCGCAGAGATCGATCGCCAGCGATGCTATGCCAGCCTCGGCCAGCGTGACAGCGATCCCAAGCATGGGTTCCTTTGCGCCACCATAGCCGGGGATCAGCACTGCGCCGCCGTGGGCAGATTCCGGCGCAAGAAGGTATGCAGGAATGTTGTGGCCGTCGGTAGCAGCCAAGGTAGTAATACGCTCCAAATTCATAGGACACCTCGGATAGGTTTTAGGGCGCAACCGTGCTCAGCCAGCTTAAAACTTTCTCGCTCAAGGAGGACTCGTAATTCTCAAAGCCGTGTCCGGCGCCATCAATGCTTGCTAATGCCGCCACGGGACCGGCGGCCGCGTGCAGCCGCTTGCCTACATCCGGTGGAATGAGTTTATCGGCCCCGCCTTGCACGATGAGAATCGGATTTCTCACTTTGGCCACGTTCAGGTAAGGATTCGAGAGCCGATCGGGGCCGCGCATACTCAAAAGGTATCGAGCCGTGTAAAGTGTCTTGCCGAGCGGGCCGAGGTCTACCAGCATAAACTCCTCTTCGCGGCCGGCTCGCTGCAGATTCAGGGCTTCATCTATTTTGGCCTGCGCCTTTTCTTTTCCGAATTGCCACACGTTCCACTCAAACAGATCCCCCGGACTACTTACCAGGATGGTTGCGGCGACGTCCGGGTCGCCGCTGGCAGCCTGGTAGTACAGCACACGGTTTGCGCCCATGCTTTGTCCGAGCAAAACCACGCGCTTGTGTCCGAGCTCGCGCAAGTAGGCAGCCCCAGCTGCGATGTCGGCCCGGTTGTCCGTAAAGGAAGACTTCTTGGGGCCCGTGTCGTGGTCGCGCATGTTCAGAGCCAGTGTGTCGTAGCCGGCGCGGACGGCCGCCTCTGCGAGCTTGGAGAAATAGGATTCGTAAAAGTTGCCGCCATAGCCATGCACCAGAAACAGGGCAGCAGCCTTGGGCTTTGCCGCACGAAAAAGAATTCCGTCCAGGCCTGCACCGTCGGCGGTTCTCACGGTCACGATTTCGGCGGAGCAAGTCGAGTCTGAAGCGCTCGCCGGGGCGAGCTGACCCAGCGCCGATGCCGCCCACAGAAGAAGCGTGGTGTTTGACAGCAATGTGCGAAGTGTCGGCATGCTCAGTTAATACAGCTAGCGGGTGTCGCTCCGCCGAATATCCCACCCCTGGCCGCAAAGAACGCGGAAAGGATTGGGCAGCCCACGATTTTCATTTCTATCGGCGGGTGGCCGCCCACGGACACTCATACGGGATCAAATCTGCTTCCGCTTGGCCTCAAGCTCCGCCAGGCGGGCGCGAAGAGCCTTATCGCGCTCCCAGCGCGCCGTTACATCCTGAATGATTGCGGCTGCACCCAGAACCCGCCCTCCATCATCCTTGATAAGCACGACATTGAACTCGATTGAGATTCTGCGCGCGTCCTTGGTGAGGGCGGGAACCGCGAGGACGCTTCGCCCGTACTTGGTGACTCCGCTCTCCATCACGCGGTCATAGCCTTCCCAGTGGCGCGGGCGGTGCTTCTCAGGGATGATCACGTCCATGGACTTGCCGACCGCTTCGGCCGCAGTCCAACCAAACATCGCCTCTGCGCCCGCGTTCCACAATCGCACAATGCCTTGCCGATCGCCAAAGATGACGGCAACCGGAGCTTGATCCACAATCGTTTGGCAGAGCCACTGGTGATTAGGAAAATCGTTCATAAGGAGGTACAGAAAAAAATGCAGGTACAGTTTTACCGCATCCTTGAAGAACCGGGCAAAGAAAATTTACGGGTCTCCTACAGTTCTTACTGAAATTCTGAATACATGCGCAAAGAGCGTCGGCCACAAGATACACAGCCGCACGCCGGTGACACCAGAAGCTAATCAACACGCATTCGCATTTTGCAACCTGCTGCTTACGGTTTCTGCTGTGGGAGCTGCTCCTGGACAGGACACGAACCTTGCCAGCGGTCCGAAATGTCTGATTGGGTAAGGGCTCTCTTGCGGTAGAGCCGCCGTTCGGCTGTCCAGCGGGCGTTTCCGCCCGCCACGGCCGAGAGCGAGACACGCCCTCCCATTCCGGTTCGGGAAAGCCGGCACGATGCCGGCACTACGATCAAACGTCCGCTCCACTAGGTTTGTGGAAAGGTCCTTAGGAGATTCAGCCCCGAGGGGGCTCACTTGCTCTCGTTTGTCATGGGCGTCAACTGGAACGCAACCTCTCTCCAGTGGCCTCGCTCTTTCACGTACATGGACGTCGCGCGATACTCGCCGTTCACGGGTTTGCCCTCGATCCTGCCCTTGATCGAGGCCGTAGAGTTGACGACGGCCGCGTTGTTCCCGAACGTGTTGACCTTCACGTCGCGTTCGCTAATCGCTTCATACTTCACATTACCCGACTTGAGGTCCTTAAGCGCTTCGGCTTTCGTCCGTAAACGCCCATCGGCGCCGACTTCGAGGTACTGATTGGCCAGGTGCGTCTCTAGAAAACTGGCATCGTCTTTCAACGCCGCCTGACGGCCCTGCTCATGAAGAGACTTGATTTGCTCTTCCGCGTCTCGCCCGTACGTCTGTTCCACCGCAGTCATGCCATGGCCTGAAGTTGTACCGCTTTCCGTGGTGCTGGCGGGCGGATTGCCGCCCTGGCCCCAGGCGAAAACGCCGCCGCCCAGCATCAGGGTTCCGGTAAGCAGCATGGGAATTGTCCAACGGCCCAAACGGTTCATGGTTTCCTCCTTGGTCCGAACTGTCTTGCCTCGGCAATACATATCCTAACACGATAGTATCGTATAGCGATATAGTGCTGCCGGACTTTCCTTCAGCCAATACTGGCCTTGAAACGTGGGGTTCGTTTGATATCAGATCAAAGCTCCCTTAGGAGGCGGCGCGTCCGGCTTTGTCGGCCATCTTGCTATTGAACTTGGGGGCATCAATCACAAAGCGCTCGTGTGTGCCTTGTGAGATCTCGTCAACGCCGTCGTGGGCCGCGAGCGAGAAGCTGAGTTTGCGGCCTTCGACATTATCGAGTTTCGCCCGGACGGTCACGGTGAGTCCCGGCGGCGTGGCGGCGGAATGAGTGAAGTTGACCAGCGTGCCCACGCTCTGTTCTCTCGGCCAATCGAGATGGGGAATGATGGCTTGGACGCAGGCCCATTCCATCAGTCCGACCATATAGCCAGTGGCGAACACCTTGGGCATCAACTGGAATTCCGGTGCCTCCGGATAAAGATAGGGGACGGTCTTGTTTTCGGGAACACGGAACTTGAACTCGAACGTGAGGCCAGGACGCAGCGTATCTTTCATAGTTGGTTTACAGTAGCAGCGAAGATGTCTAAATTAAAGCCCGCGACGAGCACAAGAACGGCCCGACCGAAGCCGGGCCCTTTCAAGGCGAAGCACGCGATAGCTGGATTCAGCCCTTAAGCCGGTACCTGCGTAGTGGCTTCTTTCTGCTTCAGCACCCGGCGGAGCAGCTTTCCGGTGGCTGTGCGGGGAAGTTCGTTGACGATGACAACTTCCCGGGGCAGCTTATAGGTCGCGATCTTGCCCTTGCAGAAAACGAGCAACTCTTCTGGGGTGAGCTTTTCCCCCTGTTTGAGCACCACAAACGCCTTGGCAATCTGGCCGCGTACCTCATCGGGGACTCCGATAACACCGACATCAGCAACGGCCGGGTGGTTGGCAATGGTGACTTCGATTTCCTCCGGCCCAATACGATAGCCGGAACTCTTGATGATGTCGTCCTCTCTTGACACGAACCAGAAGTAGCCGTCATCGTCCACCAACACGTAATCGCCGGCACGGTTCCAGCCGTCGGGAGTGATGGCGCGCCGCTGCTTTTCAGGATCACGCCAGTAAATCGTTCCGGTTGGCCCGCAGGCGACAAAATGGCCAATATTACCGTTCGTCGTTTCCTTTCCTTCTTCGTCGATCACTTTTAGTTGGTAGCCCGGGACGGCTTGGCCGAAGGATCCGGCCTTGGCCTTGCGGCTGACGACGTTGGAGGCGAAGACGTACATCATCTCCGTTGTTCCCAGCCCCTCGAAGATTTCCAACCCAAATTTCTCCTTCCACGCATGATAGGTCGGGGCCGTCAGGCTCTCGCCGCCGCCAGTGCAGACGCGCAAGCTGCTGAGGTCGTACTTCTTTTCCGCATCTGGAACCTGCAGCATTTTTCGGTAGGCGGTCGGGGCAAGGGTCAGGATTGAAACTTTATGCTTTTGAATGGTTTCGAACATTTTCTCCGGATCGAACTTGGCAATAAGCGATGCGGCCGCGCCAAACCGGAAGGGGATGGTTGCATAACTAGAGTAGCCCGCTCCAAAGGCCAGCGGAGCGGAACCTCCGATTACGTCGTTCTCCGTGACTCGCCAGCCGTACTTCCCGAAGCCATCCGGGACGATCAGCAACTCCTCAACGAAATGCACTGTCCCCTTTGGCCGTCCAGTAGTGCCGGATGTGTAGAGCAGGAGGGCTACATCTTCGCGTTTGCGGAGCACCGGATCGAGGTTCGGGCCGCCCGACTGCAATAGCTCGGCATAGGGAAGGAATCCCTTGGCCTTGACTTCGGCGGGATCTCCCCCGACCACGATGATGTGCTTGACGGTTTGAAAATTCTCGCGCGCTGCTTCCACCTCTCCGAGAAGCATGGCGCTGACGATGATAGCTACGGCCTCGGAATCATTGGCAACGTGAGCGATCTCGGTGCGCGAAAACAAGGGGGACGTGGGAGTGCAGACCGCTCCCAACTTAAGGATGGCGAAGTTCGCCACCAGTGCCGGTGGTATGTTGGGCATCCGCAGGATGATGCGCTCGCCGGCTTGCACTCCCAGATCGCGCAGCGCGTTGGCAAATTTGTTGGCCTGAGTGAGGAGCTGATTGTAGGTTATGCGTTGGTCCTCAAAGAGGACTGCGACACGCTCACCCTGGCCGGCCGATACTACCTTGCCGAGCAGTTCTTCCGTAGGGTTAAATTGCTCGGCATAGGTTGCATATTCCGGGAGGGTGTACAGGCGTTTCGGCCACAGTTCGCGTGGTGGTAAATGGTCGGCCATGTGAGAATTCTCCTTATCCCACGGCACTGCCTACCGGGGCGGCAGCGGCTTCGGCGACCAAATCCTCCAACGCTTGTTCCACGCGAATGGTTCCGCGCTGCGCATCATTCCGCGGAAAAGCCAAGACCGGATAGCGGTCGCCTTCAAAGATCAGCAACGCCGGGACGGTGGTCCCAAAGTCCTCGGCTAGAGCGCCTTTGAAACCAAAGACCGGACGTACGCTCGCATCCGGACCGCTGACCGACTTATGGTAGATCGGGAAACGGTCCTTGATCTCAGCCACGTCGATGGCTTTGCAATCCACACCCTCACTCTGGAGCTCCTTTACCAGCTTGAGGGCCCGGGATATATCGCAAGGGAAAGTCTCACCCGGCTTTTGTTTGGAGCTATAGTAAAATTCCACGTGCTTGGCAGCGGGGGCCTGGGCGGCGGCTGCGGCTGCAGCTTTGGCGGCCACCGGTTGCGCCGGCACATAGGTCTTGCCGCTGTCTTCGAAGACCTCGCACTCCGTCCAGCCCTGGAGCGTGATCGACAGGGTGAATGGCCACTCCCGCTTGGTGCACTTGCCAAGGTAGGCCTTTTGAATATTGGGATCAAGCGCCGGACGCAGATGCTTGCAGCGCACGCACAGGCATTCGGTATTGTAATTGGCCATTTTGCTTCCTCCTATCAATCTTCAACGAGATCCGGCAACGATAAATCTGGGCTTGCTGCCGACAAGATCTTCCTTCTTCAGCGGATGTCCGCTGATGACCTTACCGCGGATGTTGCGCTCCATTGGAATCGGCTTGCAGACCGAGTCTTTGCGGGCGCGCGGCGCCGAGCGAGTCAGTCCCGGACCAAAAATCGGCGAATAGTCCTGCTTCTCGGCGAAGCCGGGCAACAGGTCCGGAGCACCTTTTGCTTCATCGGGTCCAGCAACGCAGGCCCCTCCGAAAATCTCAAGCCGCCAGATCGCTTTGCACCCGGCGCATTGAGTCGTACCTTTGAAGTTCCAAAAGGGGTAGGGATCGAGAAAGTTCTTCGTCTTACACTTCGGACATGTGAGCAGCATAGTTCGTCTCCGTCAAATGCACTCTTGTTCTTCCAGCCGCTTGAGATCGTCGGCACTTAGACCGCACAACTCGCCCAGGATGCGCTCGTTGTCAGCGCCCACGGGTTTCAACGCCCACTTCAAACGAGGTGGAGTTGCGGACATTTTGTACGCCGGACCCTGATGCAGCAATTCCCCGTAGGTAGGATCATCCAGCCAGCGAACCGCTCCGCGCTCGTTCCAGTGTGGATGGTTGGCAACCTCTTTCGCGTTCCAAACCGGCTGGTTGAGAATGTTATTGGCGTCCATGGCTGCGCCGACCTGCTCCTTGGTCTTATCCGCTGCCCACTTCTCCAGAGCGGTATAAATTTCGATCTGGCTGTCGGGCTTGATGCGGACGTCGGCTCTGGCGTATTTGGTAGCCAGGCTGCTTTGGCCTACGGTCTGGCACAAGCGGGCGAAGTCTTTATCGTCATAGGCGCTGATGAGGATGTAGCCCTCTTCCTGCTCCTGCGGGTTCTCTGAGTTGGGGTAAGAGGATTTGCCACACTTGATGATGCCATGCACGCATAGCTGTGTGTCCCAATTGCCCCAGCGTTCACGAGTGATGCCGTGGCGTCCATACAGCGGCAAGGCGTACTCGAGTTGGCGCGTAACTCCGTGCACCTGTGAGTATTCAATGAAGGTGCCCTCGCCGGAAACATGTTCACGCCAGTACAGAGCTGCCAGGACCTGGGTAGCTCCCATCATGCCGCCCCAATAATCAGCCAGCCAGATGGTGTGCTTTGCGGGCGCGCCGCCCAGGTACTCTTGCTTACCTGTCATCCCAAAGTTGCCGCCCTGGGCCTGTCCGAGAATGTCGTAGGAAGCGCGCACGCGCCCCGGACCCCAGCCACCGAAACCACCCAACCAGCAGTAGATGAGGCGGGGATTGATCTCCTTGAGTTGACGGTAGCCGATACCCCAGCGATCAAATGTACCAGGGCGGTAGTTCTCCACAAAGACGTCTGATTTGGCAGCCAGTTTCTTGACCAGTGCTTGCCCTTCCGGACGATGGAAGTCGATGGAAATGAAATATTCGTTCGGGTTCGCGCCCAGAAAGCCAAGTCCGGTGCCACGCTCCGGTACCCACCGGGAAAGTGGGTATAAGAACGGCTCGTTGAAGGGGGTGGTGTGACGCATAGCTTCGCCACGGCGCGGCGCCTCAATCTTGATGACCTCGGCGCCAAGTTCGGCGAGATAGGAAGCGCAGGAAGGACCCAGAATGTACTGCGTGCAGGACAACACACGGTATCCTTTCAGCACTTCCGGTTTGGAAAACTGAGTCTTGGGATTGAACGTTTCCCGACAATATTCTTCAAATGACTGAGCCTTATTTATGGGTTGTGTGGCCATCACATTCCTCCTGCGTCAAATAACGTGGGCTTTCTGCAGCCGGGCAAAATCGTCGGCAGTGAAGCCGAGCAACCGGCGATAGACTTCCTGATTGTCGTAGCCGGTCGGGCGCCCGAGCCACTTCAGCCGTCCCGGAGTTTTGTGCTGCAAGTACGGGGTTGTGCCGTAGAGGATCTTCCCGTAGTGTGGCGAATCGTACTCCGCCACGTGTCCGCGATACTTGAAGTGGGGATA
>JASHOH010000146.1 GCA_030041215.1 Candidatus Sulfotelmatobacter sp.
TGCGCCAAAACCCTTGCCCACAGCGCCATTGCAAATGTTAACTACTTTGGTTCATGTCGATTCAAATGTCCAATAACTTTTGGTCACACACTATTCCGTGCGGTTATACCCCCGCACAAAATCGGTGTTCAGTTGGCGGGACTCAGTTGACTTGTGCCGGGGCAGGTTTTGATCCGGTCGGAGGAACACTCTGCAACTTCGCAGCTTCCACTCCTGAATCGTCCCATGCTAGACGGGCGTAAATTTCCAACTGCTGCTGACGTTCTTTCACGAATGGCGCGTAGTGCCTTTCCGTCACTTTGACACTGCTGTGCCCCAACAGCAGGGACACACGGTCGATCGGCACTCCCCTGTTCAGCAGTTCGACCGCGAATGTATCGCGGAACATGTGAGCATGGCATCGTTTTGGACTTCCGTCTGGCCTGCGAATCTTTGCGATTTCAAACAGACGTGTGAGCGAACGGCGCCAGCCTTTGCAAGCGGTCTGGGGATCCCCGTTTCCAGACCAAAAAAAGTATCTTTTGTTTTCGCTCGGGAGGGCGCGCAAAATGTCGGCAATGTCCGGAGGAACGGGAACGTTGACAGGAACCCCCGTCTTCGCACGATACAAAAATATCTTGCCGTCATCGTTCAATCGCTCACGCTCGAGCGTCACGGCATCTTGGATGGACAATCCCGACCACCGCATTAGCAACACTAAAGCACGAAGACGATCCGCGCGGAAATGAAAATCGCGGCCTCCGCGCCACTCACCATACGCATAGGTCGCGTCAACGATCCGCTGGAACTCGGTCTTTGGAAACCAACCTGTCGGAAGTGAAGTTGGTGCCGAACGCTTCAGTTTCAACGCGGGGTTTTCGTGGACCCACCCATTTTGAATACAGAACGCAAAGAACCCCACCAGACGCGAAAGCTTTCGGTTCGCCGTTAACCCGTTGTTTTTCCAAGTGGCGCGAAAATTCACTAACTCGGACGACGTGAGGTCGCGCAAGCGATCTAGACCGCGGTGCTTCGACCAGGGAAGAAGCTGCTTTTCAAAGAGGGTCTTCGACTGTTTCGTCGTTTCTTTAGAGAGATCGCGTCCACGTTCATCAGCCATGAAAGCGTCGACGGCATCGGCGATGGTCGTCACTTTCGGCTGTGGCGGCTTCGCGGGATCGGAAGCATCCTCCAACAAGCGCGCTTTGCGCTCCGCTCGTTCCCAACTCCGAGTCTTGGCGGACTGTCGGAGCCGCTTTCCGTCGACGTAGCCGTCAATCCATTTCGGGCACCGGCAGCGCCGGTACTTGAGCTCATCCTTGTGAGCGCAATCGGGAGCGTGGCGGGAATAAACGAAAAGCATGGATGCTGATTCCCCCTGGGTTGATGGGTATCATTGTACCCAGACGGGTACGATTTGGGTACATTTTCTTGTGTACCCATCATGGACCACTATTTTTATTGGGTTTTATATGGTGGAGCTAGTCGGGCTCGAACCGACGACCTCATCGTTGCGAACGATGCGCTCTCCCAGCTGAGCTATAGCCCCACGTGCAGGGACTTCCGGAGTGACTTCATTTTATCAGCGTTCCCTTAAACGTGGTTACAAGAGTTTGAAACCCTCCGGCAAAAGAGCCTTGACGAACGCCCCTTTCGCGCGTCTAACTATCTGCAGTGCGCGTGGGGTTCTGCTGAATGTTTGCACAACTGAGTACCCGATCCTTACGTAAGCAGCACAGAGTTGTGGCTGCCTCTCTTTTGGCACACGCTTTGTTGTTCGCCTGGATTCTGCATACTCCTGAACCGCGATTACTGACAGCAAATTCAGTCGCGCTCGGCCACAACGGCAAAGTTCTCTCCCGTCTCTACTTCCCTACAGAAAATCCAGACGACAGTACAACCAGCTCATCGAATCGTGCGATCGCAACTTACCGGCATCAGCGGCTGGGGCACGAAAAGCTGACCTGGAAGCCAACCAAAATCCACGCGAAACTTCCGACTCCGCCAAAGCAGCTCGCTCTCTCGGCAAACGAAGACGCCGCGCCGGCAGCCACCCTTTCCAAACTCGGCCACGGCACAACCGCTGGCCTTCCCTACGGCTCGCTGCCCGGCAGTCCGATTTATGGCAACGAAATTCGCCCCGCTCTGCCGATCACAACCAGCGATCCCCTCGTGCATCCCTGGCAGCGGCCTGAATCCGAAGGCAAAGTCATCATCGAAATTGTTATCGACGAACGTGGAGAAATTATTCGCAAGACCGTGCTGCAGAGCCTTGGCCCCGAGATCGACAACAAATGCCTGGCCGCTCTCGACAACTGGCATTTCCAACCCGCAACTCAGAACGGAGTTCCGATCGCCTCCAAGCAAGACGCCATTTTTCCTTTCAAAGCGCGCGGCAGCTGAGTTGTGACGCGCCAACCGGCTCGTGTGCACGCAAAAATAAAAAACTCAACAATTCTTTACACACTTCAAAACTTCCGCAGCAAGCTTGTGTTCACACCAACCGAGAGCGAAAGCCCTCCCACAGTTCGGATGATTCACGAGCGGCGCTCGTCACCGTTAACGCCGGCTATTTGGCCACTAGCCGCCTTGCACATACTTGGAGAGAATTATGAAAAAGTGCATTCGCGCAACTTTCGTGCTGGCCCTCCTTTGCGCCGCATTGAGCACGGCCATGCTCGCATCCGACAACGCTTATTTGTATCTGGTCCAGGGCATTCCCGGACGCGATTACTCAAACTCCACCGATCCGCAATTTCCCGTCGACGTGCTGATCAACGATGAAATCTGCTACGAACACGGTCTGGCGTTTGGGGCTATCGCGGGCCCGCTTACATTGGCCCCGGGCAGTTACGACGTGAAGGTCAGCGTCGCCAACTCGTTAGCCCCGTGCAGTAACACCCCGCTGGTCGACAGCACGGTCACGCTCGAATCAGGCAAGACCGTGTCGGCCGTTTTGCAGTTGTCGAGTGGCACGCCGGCGCTTACAACTTACACCGAAGACTTTTCCTCGGTGTCAGCGAACGATGCCCGCATTCTGTTTGCCAACTCGGCAACTTCGCCGGCGCTGCAAGTAATTGTGCAAAACACGTCAACGAAGAAGCTGTATGTGTACTCGGTGAGCCCGGGCGCCCTGCTGGATGAGACCCTTCCCGCAGGCCACTACGAGGTCGAGGTCAATGAGGGCACCAGCACTTTGGTCCCATCCACGTCCGTTGATCTGTACTCGCAAGCGGCCATCATGTTTTTCGCAGTGGGCGAGGCCAGCAACAACACCGTGGATTTGGAGACCAAAACCATTCGCAACGTGACCTAGCTTGCAACTCGGGCCGTCAATTCTGGCGGCCCTTTCTTACAGCACTCGGTCTCAAGTGATGTCATCCCGAAACGCGGCGGTGAGCCGCGAGAGGGACCTTACGTCAGCCAGAGGCATTTGTGCTGTGGACGGGAATTGTCACGCCGAATGCACCCGAGACGTTCTTTCCCGCGCTGCGGCCACTTAACTCACCTGTCAGACTATTGCACCCGCATTTCACCACTATAATGAAGATGTGACTTCGCCTCGGATCCAACAAGTCGCCTCCGCCGGCTTCCCCACGCGTTGGGGGACATTCCGCATTTATGGCTTTCGCGCCCAGCCCGGTAGCGATGGGAACAATGAGCCTGAAGAAGCCGTTGCCCTAGTGATGGGAGATGTTTACTCGACTCCGCCGCTCGTGCGCGTTCATTCACAATGCCTCACGGGAGACGTTTTTCACTCTCTACGCTGCGATTGCCGACAGCAGTTGGAAATGGCGCTGGGAATGATTCGCGATCTGGGAGCAGGAATCCTGATTTACGAGCAGCAGGAAGGCCGCGGCATCGGCTTGATGGCCAAACTGCAAGCCTATCAATTGCAGGATGCCGGCCTCGACACCGTCGAGGCTAATGAAAGATTGGGCTTCAAGGCTGATCATCGCGACTTCGCGCTGCCCGCCGAAATGCTCAAGGCGCTGGGCGTCACAAAAGTTCGCCTGCTCTCGAATAATCCCGAGAAAGTGGAAGCGCTACAGAGCGCCGGAGTCGATGTTGTCGAGCGCGTCCCCTGCGAGGTCACTCCCAGCATTCACGCCGAAGAGTACCTCAAGACCAAGAAGGAAAAGTTGGGGCATCTCTTCAGCACGTAGAGCCGTTCCCATAAATGGTTTTGAAAGGGCGCGGCTTCTAGCCGCGCCGCATGAAGCCAAGACCAATGCGGGCTTCACTCCCTGAGGCAAAGCCCTCTGGTCAAGAGCCCGATTTATATGACCAGTTCTTAGTACCCCTGCTGAGAACCCCACGCAATGCATTTCGATTTTTTGCCGGCAGCTCGCGCAGTGCCGCCAAAGCCAGAGCGATGTACACTTCCCGTACCGCCGGCACATTACGCAGAATTTCCAAGTGTTTTTTCACTGTTTCTACATCTCCCCGAGCGATCGGCCCGCTGAAGGATTCCCTAGCACCGAGCCTCGCGTAATTTGTCAGAGTTTGTCGAAGAATCGGCAGCATTCGGTTCCGCGCCGCTTTCCGGCCCACCCCGGCAACCGCTGCCACGCGCTCACTTGCCACCAGCAACGCACACAATAGTGGTGAGGAGAACATCCCCCACGCGTGGTAAGCTGCCTTTTGCTCTTTGCGAATTGCGAATGATTGCCCTTTCAACGCTCTGACGATCGCGCGAGCGGCGCGTATCGCGCGTGTATCCCCTTCGAGCGCAAATGGCACGCTGTTCAGTAATGGCCGAGAACCGCGCACGAAGGTCATGAGAGGATGCACTGACGCGACAGCGGCTCCTTTTCTGCCTAATGTGGCAAGCTCGTCGCTGGTCAGCGCGCCACTTGAGTGCAGCGCGATTTTCCCTTTCCAATTGACTGAGTCGGCAACCGATTCTGCCGCGTCGGCAATCGCCGAATCGGGGACACAAAACCAAACAACTTCCGCCTCCAGCTGCACCTGTCGAACAACACTAGCAGTCGCCCCGACCTCGCGCGCCAGACGCTGCGCCCGCTGCAACGCTCGACCCGGTCGGGAGACAATCTGATCGATAGAATATCCGGCATTCTGCAAAGCCACAGCTAGCGCCGCGCCCAAATTTCCCGCGCCTACAATCGCAATGTGCGGCTTTGCTGAGCGCTTTGCAGCCATGCCCGGCAGCATAGCAGAATCGGGCTCCGGATCGGCTTTCGCGCTTCGATCGGTACCGGCTGAATTATTTTCAGTCACTTCGAATCTCAGTTCCCCAGCCTCGACCCATCCTTCCTGCCAAAGTCAGGCGATCCGGCGTGCTTTATATTGTTCCAATGCCCCAATTGTCGCGCGGCGCCACAAAATCTCACACAGCCAAAACTGCCTCCGCAAAATCTCACTCTCGTCCCAAAGCCCGTGTGATTTCATCACGAACCGTTTATCGAGGCCCGGTGTTTTGGGTAACCACCGATGAAGTGCAAGAACCCGGCGGCATGCGCGCGCGCCGCGACATTGTTCATCACACGGGGTCGGTGGTCGTGCTGGCCGTAGACGATTCAAGAAAACAGCCGCGCATTTTGCTGGAGCGCCAATATCGTCACGCCGCTGAAGATTATCTCTGGGAGCTTCCCGCAGGACGGATCGATCCCGGCGAGAAGGAGCTGCGGGCAGCGCGGCGCGAGCTTCTCGAAGAAACCGGATTCATGGCCGCCCACTGGCGCCGCATTTTGCAGTTTTACGCCAGCCCGGGCTTTGTGGCGGAGACCATGGCCATATATCTCGCCACAGGGCTGCGCGCAGGCGTCGCCCAACCGGAGGCCGACGAAGTGATCCAGATCCGCTTCGTCCCGCTCGCGGCGGCAGCGCGCATGGTGCTTAGGGGCGCGATTCGAGATGCCAAAACGATCGCCGGTGTCCTCTGGCTCGATCATCAGGTCGCAAGCAAAAAGGCTATTTAGAGTTCCTGCTGCAGGCCGCGAGTAAAAACCACGAACGTTTTAAGACCAACCGTGCAGTCCAGTTATGGCGATCTCCCATACGATCCAGTATTAGATCAGCCTTTCCCGACAGTTCCACGTTGACACCCCCATCCTAATAGACACAAAATGCATCCTATCGGCGTACGTCCATGTTCCCCCAAAAGGCGGACGTGCAGAAAGTGTGGGTTCAGTGGAACGACTGAAAGGGACCGTAAAGTGGTTCAACAACGCCAAGGGCTACGGGTTCATCGGCCGCGCGGATGGGCCCGATGTATTTGTGCACTATAGCGCGATCAGCTCTGAAGGCTACAAGAGCCTTCAGGAAGGCGACGCGGTTGAATTCGAAATCGTCGAAGGCCAGAAAGGACCGCAAGCTGCGAACGTTATCAAGACCCCCTGACACAATCTTCCTTTGATTTTCACCGCCCGACGAAAGACCTCGCCACAGGCAGGAGGGCCAATTCTTCTTGTGTCCGCTGGCACTGCACCCTGATCTTGTTTAAGCTTTAGTATGTGGACAACAAGGCACTCGCCAACATTCTCTACGAAACTGCCGACCTGCTGGAAATAGACGGGCAGGATTCTTTCCGCATCCGTTCCTACCGTAACGCCGCCCAATCTATCGAAAACCTCTCGGAGCAGATCAAAGACATCATCAGCGAGCCGAAGAAAGTCCTGGCCATTCCTGGCATTGGGAAAGGCATGCTGCTCAACCTGCAAGAACTTCTCGGTTCCGGCGCTCTGGCCGTGCAGTCAGAGCTACTGAAGAAATACAACCCGTCGATGCTGCAACTGCTGAAGATTCAGGGACTGGGTCCAAAAACAATCGCGCTGATCTGGAGCGCTTACAAAGTCTGCGATGTCGATGGCGTGGAAAAGCTGGCGCGCGAGCAAAAGATTCGCGAACTTCCGCGCATGGGCGAGAAGCACGAACTGAAGCTGCTGAAGGCGATTGAAGATTACCGCCGCATCTCGGGCAGGTTCCTCATCGATGTGGCCGAAACCGAAGCCGAGAAGCTCACGGCTTACTTAGCGAAGATGCCGGGCATTGACCGCATCACCCCCGCAGGTTCGCTGCGCCGTGGACGCGAAACCGTTGGTGATCTCGATATTTTAGTCACCGGCCCCGCATGTTGTGGCGCGGCCGAGCGCGCACAGGCCGTGCAGTATGTCGCCAAATATCCGCCGCTCATGAGCGTGATCGCACAGGGCGACAACAAAGTCAGCTTCCGCGTACGCAATGACATGCAGGTGGACGTGCGGCTGCTTCCTCCTGAATCGTTCGGCGCGGCCATGCAGTATTTCACCGGATCGAAGGCGCACAACGTGGCGCTGCGACAGCGCGCGCTAAAGATGGGCTACACGCTAAACGAGTACAGCCTGGCCGATCTGAAGACCGAAAAACCGGTCGCGGGAAAAACAGAAAAAGAAATCTACGCCAAGCTGAAGCTCGACTACATTCCTCCCGAGTTGCGAGAAAATTTGGGCGAAATTGACGCAGCGGAAAAACATGCTCTGCCTCAACTGATTTCGCAGCAGGATCTTCAGGGCGACGTGCACATGCACACCGTCGAAACCGACGGCAAGAATACGATTGAAGAAATGGCCGAGGCGGCGAAGGTGCGGGGCTATAAGTACATGGCCATTACCGATCACTCGAAGAATCTCGCCTTTGCCAATGGCCTCGACGATGAGCGCGCCGTGGCGCACATTCGGCGCATTCGCGAGGCCAACAAGAAAATCCCCGGCATAAAAATCTTCGCCGGGATTGAAGTCGACATTTTGGCCGACGGCGACCTCGATCTTTCCAACGATGTGCTGGCGCAGATGGATATCGTCATCGCCAGCGTCCATTCGGTTTTCAATCAGGAGCCGGCCAAGATGACCGAGCGCCTGCTGAAGGCAATTGAAAATCCGTACACTTCGATGATCGGCCACCCCACCGGACGCATCTTATTGCGGCGCGATGCGTATCCGTTCGACATGGATGCGGTGCTCACAGCAGCAGCCAAGCACAAAGTTGCGATGGAATTGAATTCTTATCCAGACCGTCTGGACCTGAACGACGTGCATTTGCGGCAGGCGAAACAGCGTGGCGTGAAAATTGTCATTAACACGGATTCGCACCATACATCGCACATGGAAAAAATCCGCTACGGTGTTCTGCAAGCCCGGCGGGCGTGGTTAACGAAAGATGATGTATTGAATACTTTGCCGCCGGATCAATTTGCCCGAGCGGTGAAGCATCAGTGGAATTGATTGGGGAGAACTTATGCCCGATGAGAAACCCAAGGCGACTCTAACCACTGCTCCACCAAATCCATCCGCTGCACCACAGAAAGGTCCGACGATTAACATCGGCGACGAATTCGGCACAGCCAAGCGCAATCTGCCGCCGATGAAAATCGTTGGTATTGCGATTGCTGGAGTGCTCATCGTGTTCGGCATTGTAGCCTTCGTCCAGCGAGCCAAGCCGCAGGGCGGAGGCTCGCTCGATAATGTAGTCGCCGTCGATCTTCCCGGGCAGGATTCAGTGCTGGTGGCTTTAACGTTTACCTTGCGCAACTCCGGCGAGAAGTCACTATGGGTGCACGATGTGAAGGGCAAGCTGGTCACCGCCAGCGGCGAACAAACCGGCGATGCCGTTTCGGCTCTCGATTTCGATCGTTACTATCAGGCGTTCCCCGCATTGAAAGCGGGCGCGCTGCAACCGCTTTCGCCCGAAGATAAGCTGCAACCCGGGCAAGAAGTGAAGCGCACAGTGATGGTGAGTTTTCCTGTACCGCTTGATCAGTTCAATCAGCGGAAGTCAGTGAGCGCGGTGATCCAGCCGTATGATCAGCCGGTCCCGATTGTATTGAGCAAGTAAGTCGTGAAAAACAATTAGCTCGAGTTTGCTCATTTGCATCTTAGCATTGCCTCATCCCGAAACGCGGCGCACTTCAGCCGCGTGACGGATCTCGCGCGAACTGCCGCTCGCGGTGTGCCGGAGCATGACCCGCGTCGTGCCACCGTGGTCGGGGAAGTGATGATCTATGGATGGATATCGCAGGGACAGTTTTCACTCCCCCCGTCCCGCCCGCAACACACATCCCGGGCAGGGGTCATCCTTGACGTAACGATAGAATCGCGGCGATCCGAGGTGAACCCAGTACCGGGTAGTGTAGTCCGCAGTTCCGGGCCCGCCACTCCTAAAGCTGAAGAAGACGTGCCGCGACGGCCTGACGACGATGCCCACATGCCCGCGCCACACGATCAAATCGCCTGGCTGCGGGTCGAAAATGCGTTGAAAGCCCTCAACCCCGTCGTACAAATCGTAAGAGCTCACGTATGTGTAGTGGAAACCGGCCCGCTCATAGATGGCGTGAACCAGATGCGAGCAATCGCCGGAATGCCGCAGTTTTCTGGAATCGAGCGCCGCCGCGATCACTGCCAGGCCATCGTCCGGCGAGAGCGTGCGGTTGGTATTTCGCTCTGTTAAGCGCTTGGCATGGTGTTTGTTGCCAGATCCCGCAGACTGCCCTTGTCCCTGTGCGCCGCTGAAAATAAATGTGCAGAACAAGGCCACCATCGCGCCTTTTGTCCCAATCCGCATCGGCCTAGTTTGATGCCGATTTAGGGATCTGCGGAGATTACATTTGGGCATTAACCGGGTTACCGATGTCGCAGATCGTGGGTGCGACCGGACCTCTTGTGTCTTGACCGGTAGCGTTTTTTACGTAGTCCGTGCTGAGAATTCAGCCTATGACGTTGCGACACCAACGCCGCGCTGCCTGCGCAGTTCCTCAAGAAATGCTTCTGCTGGAAGCCCTGCCTGTGCCCGGAAAAGCGCCACTAACGCATCTTCCGCCGACGAAGGCGTCGCCGTTGCGACCGCTTCCACTTCCAAGCCTTCCGGTTCAACCATCACTTCGGGAGCCACATTGGGATGTTCAGCGAGTACCCCCAGAAACCTTTCTAAAGTTCGCTTCTGCTCTTGTGTGGTCTGAATAAACTCCACTCCCATCCCGTGATCAGCGTGCATGACACGGACCGCGCCGTCAGTCGTCAATTCCATGCCGATCGCCTGCATCGATATCTTCAGCAGCGTAGATACTGGAAACGGCGAAGTGCTCTCGAGATAGCATCCACCCAAGGTCATATCGGTGATGCGGCACGCCACCGGCGGATCATACTTCTGCACTTCGGGAGAATTCTTCTCAACCCACACTCGCAGTTCGCGCACAACCTCCGGCGACGGATTATCGAACCGCAAACCTATCTGCGTTCCCGCTCCCTCCCAGGCAAACTGCGCAGCCAACTCTAGACTCGGCCCATCGCCCGGCAGCGTAAACTTAAGTTGCCAACGGCCATGCAGTTTCTTGCGATGCGGCATGCTGACCGCTACGCCGCCTTCTCCCAAATCGATCGTGGTTACTTTGAATTCGGCGCCGGTTTCCGCATTCGACATCTCCAGCGGAATCCTGATCGGCAGCCGGACGTTGCGCCGGCGTTCTTTTTTCATCAGCGCGCGCGCTGCTCTGAAGCTCGACTTCGACCGTTCCGCCGATACCGGCTTGTAGAGAACGAAATGAGCGCCTAGATCGAAGGCCTCCCGCATGCTCACTCCGGGATCGAGAATGGCCACCGCAATCGCTCTTTTGTTGCCCCCAGCCGACCGCACGCTGCGCAGCACATCCGCCGCTCCCTGGTCCGCGCAGTCCACAATGATGGCCTCAAATTTTTTCCGTGTCAGCTTACGCACGGCGATTTCTGACTTCGCGCACTGTTCGAGATCGATCTCCAGATCGCTGAGGGTGCGCCGCAGCACGCGCACGATCTTCTCGTTCGAAGACAACAACAGTGCTTTCAGTTCCATGGCCTGCACCCCAAATGCTTTCGCTCCTGCACAACCTTGCGAAAACCAGCCCTCGTCCGGCAGCGCTGGGCCGGACAATCTGCCCATCATTAACTCTAAGACGGTGCAAACGCCCAATCAATCAAGCACTTGCATCCGTCGTTACGGGGGTAATAGCCGCGGTAAACATTCGAAAATCCCAATTCAGCCCTTGGTCGAACTGCCGTAAATCCTGAACTCGAATTCTTCCACTCTCTCTGCGCCAGCCCGGTTTGGCTTCGCGCACCTAATATCAGCTCCTTTTTTCTCAAAGGCTCGTCCTGGCTCGGATGAAGTACAAACCATGTTGTTCCAATTACTTAGGTTACATTGACTCAAGCGATACGATGCAAAATCCGATTGACTTTTAGGGCAAACTTGCCCTAACATACTGTGTCTCCGTTCACGTTCTTGGATTATGGGGAGTGTTGGGCGAAGTCCGCCCGAGACTCGCCTCGCATCTTTCCATGAATCTATATAACGTTCCGGAGAATCATATAGATAGAGCAATCGATCTCGTATTGAGCGATCTATCGATAATTCCCCCTTTGTAGGAAAGGCAAAGTTTCATGGCCAAGCGACGCGGAAATCCAAACTGGGGCAAGCCCGAGCCAATAGGGCCGATAGTCCCCACCATTACCGAATTTGAACAGGTCGTGCGCGAATACAAGCTTTCGCCCGACCAGTACCTGCGCTCGACCCGCCTGCGAGAGTGGGCCCGCCGCAATAAGAACTCGAAGTACATCCCCGAGCCGCTGCTGGAAGCCTGGGGCTTCGAAATCGAATCCACGCTGTAAGAAAATTCAGCAGCAAACAAAAGGGCCGCGCCGAGCGGCCCTTTTTTTGACATCTGCGGGAACAGAATCCCCATCATTCACATCCCTACAGCTTTCCCTCATAGCCCGAAGTAACCGAAGTTCCTGTGGGCGTGAAGTGGCCGACGATTTCGCCCGCGGCATTGATCCCGTCCGCGTCCGTACTTGCACCGTCGCTGAGCGGCACATCGAAGATGTAATACGATCCGGCCTTCAGGATCGCACCGTGAGAGTTTCCGTAAATGTCTTGCCACAGGAATACGATGTCGCCGTCCTTGTTGATGGAGTGAGCCGCAGTCAAGTAAGCGACCGGAACGTCGATCGTCGTGAAGGTCGAGCCGTTGTAGAGCGAGGACTCGAAATCGCCGTACTGGTCAACCCACTGGCAGGTGATATCGCCTGAATCGTTGATGCCCCAGCAGCCGGTGAAGCTCGCGCCTGGCACATCAATGCTCGTGTAGGTCGAGCCGTTGTAGGTGTAGCCGTGGCCGTTGCCGCTGGAGTCAACCCACCCGCCGGTGATCACGCCCGAATCGTTGATTCCCGTCGCATTGGTGTATTGCGAGCCGGACGGCGCAATGTCGGTGTAGGTTCCATCGGAGTAGTAGAAGCCGACTTCGACTCCGCTGCCGTTTGTGTAAGCACCCACGATATCGCCAGCCGTGTTGATGTTGTAGGCGACGGTCGTGCCCGCCTGCGCGTTCGGATCATCAATATTCGTCACCTTGTCCTTCTCATAGAGCAGTCCATGGGTTGCGCCGGAGGAGTTGGTGTAAACGCCGACCATCGCCTTGCTGCTATTGATGCCGTAGATTGCGCTGCTCTCGGCGCCGGGGATATCCACAGTCGCATAGCTGGCAAAGGTTGCAGGTGTGGCCAGGTAACTGTCGGCCACGCCTGCGGGGCTTACAGACTGGCCAACCAAGTCGCCTGCGTTGTTGATGCCGGCGGTTGTAAGGAATGACAGCTCTGTAAACGTGCCTCCCGAGTAGACAAAGCCGTGAGTTTCGCCGGCACTGTCATAGTAATAACCGGAAATCACTCCTGAATCATTAATCCCGTTGCATAAGGTCTGCACCGCTCCGGGAAAATTGAGCACGGTAATGGCTCCGCTGGCACTGCGGTAAAATCCGTGCGCATTACCGGAGGAGTCGTAGTACTCGCCCACAGAGTCATCCGAGTTATTCATAGCGAGGAGGAACGTGTTATCGGTGCCCGTCGCATAGAACTGTGTCAAAACGCCTCCGATGTTGACGAACGCTTCTGTTGGAGTATCTGCGGCGCCGCTCTCGCCCCCAAAGTCACCATTGTTGTTGACAGCGGAAATCTCCGTGGAGACCACATTCAGCTCAACGTCGTATTGGGTGTATTTCCCCTTGCTGTACAAGAACCCATGGTACTCGCTGTGGCTGGAGGTGTAGAAAGTTCCCACGATCAGGCCGGAATCGTTGATCCCGCCGGCCGCTGTATAGTTCTCCGATCCCGGCACTAACAGCGTCGTATACTTTTTGCCTTTTAGCTCGAATCCCTCGGTTGCCCCGTTAGCCACAGTAAATTGGCCGACCACATCTCCGCTCTTATTTAGTGCGGCCGCATACGTGTAGGTTGCGCCCGGCACCGCAATCTGTTCAACCTTATATGCCGTCACGCCCGAACCCGCGTAAGCCATCCCCGTTAGCGCCACGATTTCTGAAAGAAACACCAGAATTGTTAATCCCAGAATCTCAAAGCCCCTGGTAAAGAGTCGGCAAAAATTACTCATAACGATCTCCCTTGCAGCCTGTATGCTCGATTCCAGTGTTTGCGTCGAATCCCAGCCCATCAACAAGAACGCCCTTACCCACCAAGCTGGAGTTTTCATTTGTTCTCTCCTTGCGAAATCGTCCTTCTGAATCCAATCGCTTACGACGATCGTTCATCCCCCGATCGAGCCCCCCCATGAGCCACGTTCGTGGGGAACGAACGCTGCTCAATCGCGCTATACTATGGCGGCCTTGCGGTTCCTCGGCAAGTGTCATGTCGTGCCGCCTCTTGCCAAGGCGTGCCAAATCCCCTCATGGCAACCAAATCTGATCCCTTCTCGGGCAGGCCTCTGCGCGAAAACGCCTTGGCATCGCCGCCCTGGCCGCGCTACTCTTTCACCGTGTACTTATGCGTGCTCTTCAGTGTGGTCGATCCAGTCGTTACCGTGACGTAGCCAGTGGTGGCTCCGTCCGGAACCGTGGCCGTCAGTAATCCCGGCTCCGTTAGCGTCACCGTGGTCGCCGCCACTCCGTTGAACTCCACCTCCGACGACGAATCAAATCCATCACCGAGGATTCCTACCTTCGATCCCACCTTCCCGCTCGTGCTCTCGAGCGTCACAAACGGCGCAAGCCCGGTCGCGATGCTGAAGACAACCCCGTCGTTACTGCTCCCGCCGTACAACGTAATCCCGTAAAAATCGCCGTTGGTGTCCTGCACCAATCCACCCTGCGGGCCACCACCGCCCGTGTCGTCGAAGCTGTACAGTGTGGTCAGCACCCCCTTTAGCGTGAGTTCGTACGCTGTTCCATTCTCGTTCGCTCCGCCGCCGTAAGTCACTCCATAGAGATTGCCGTCTGTGGCTTCCATCAAGCCTGCAGTTGGCTCGGTACCATCCGCGCAGTCTGCCAGCGAACAAAAACTGTAGAACGTGGTCACTGTGCCGGCCGCGGTCATTTTAAAGATCATGCCGTAACCCTGCGCTCCGCCAGCAGCCGCTCCGTAAAAATTGCCGTCGGCTTCCACCATCCAGCCTTTGGGATATTCTCCCTCGCTTCCCGTGAAGCTGTGCACTGTAGTCTCTTTACCGGCAGTCGTGATCTTAAAGACGGTGCCGTAGCCATCGGCTCCTCCATCCTCCGCCACGCCGTAGAAAGCTCCGTTGGCCGCAACCAGCCCGCCCTGCGGGTATTCCCCGTCTGCACCGCTGAAGCTGTGGAGCGTAGACAGCACCCCCTTCGTGCTGAACTTAAACACTGTGCCGAAATTGCTCGCCCCGCCTTCAACTGCCGTTCCGTAGATGTTCCCGGCACTATCTTCGGCCAGTTGACCCTCGGGTTCGGACCCATCGGCGCAGTTGGCCAGGGAGCAAAAGCTGTAGAGAGTGGTCAGGGTCCCCGAGGTGGTGATCTTGAATAGCGTGCCGCTGTTGTTCGCCCCGCCATAGTAAGTTGCACCGTAGAGGTCACCATTGCTGCCCTGAATCAGGCTCGTGTAAGGATTCGCGCCGTCTGCGCAGCTCGCCAGCGAGCAGAAGCTGTAAATCGCGGTCAGCGTTCCCGATGGACTAATGCGAAACACGACACCCTCACTGTTAGCCCCCCCGATGGGGGTGACCCCATAGAGATTGCCGTCTGTGGCCTGAATAAGGGCCGTGTGGTCTGGCTGGCTGCCATTCGTTCCGTCGAAGGAGGCCAGGGAATTGAACGTAATTGAGGCAGGCGAGACGCCCGCCATCGCCAGCCAGAACACCAAAACGATGCGTGCCGTCCTATGGGAAATGTAGTGTGTAGACATCTGAATTCTCCTTCTAAGTTGTCTGGTCCCAAGCACTTTGAGTTACCGGAATTGGCCCATATTTCCTACCCGAATTGCACGTTCGTGGGGAACGAACGCCGTGAAATCGCGCTATACTATGGCCGCTCTGCGGGTCCCTGGCAAGTGTCATGTCGTGCCGCTTCGTGCCACGACGTGCCAAATCCCCTTATGGCAGCTAAATCTGATCCCCTCACTGGCCGGCGTCTGGATTCCTGGAAGGAAATCGCCGCCTTCCTGGGACGCGCCGAGCGCACCGTCAAGCGCTGGGAGGCAGAGCGTGGACTTCCCGTTCACCGCGTGCCCGGTGGCGGGCGCAGTGCTGTCTTCGCCTACAGCAGTGAACTGGCAGATTGGTTGAAGGGAAAAAGTCAGGAACTCGATGCCGAAGATGCGGTATCGGGGGAAGCTGAAGATCGCCCTGCTGAACTCTCCGGAGCCGAAAACACGCAACCGTCCGCGGTATCGCTGACGCCGGTTCCGGCGCTGGAAATAAAACGTTGGCCGCCGTCGCGTCTGGCTGCCTGGCTGGTACCTTTCCTGCTTGCGGCAGCGCTGATCGCCGCATTCACCTCGGCACACCGTCCCTTCCGCTTCAAGTCCCAAAGTCAGCCGCCGAATGCGGAAGCCAAGGATCTTTATCTCGCTCCGGATTCCGTTGCCGTGCTTCCCTTCACCAACCTGCGCGGAGATGCCGACACCGACTATCTCAGTGATGGCATTACCGAATCCCTGATCGGCGAGCTCGCCCATGTCCCGCGGCTCAAGGTTCGGTCCCGCGACTCAGTTTTTCGCTACAAAGGGAAAGACGTCGACGTGCAAACGATCGGCGCGCGTCTTGGGGCTTCTATTTTGGTGAGCGGACGCGTGATGCTGAAAGGCAACACCATCGAGATCAGCACGGAGCTGACCAACGTCCGCGACAATACAGAAGTTTGGGGCCACCGTTACGCCGGCAAAAGCTCCGACCTGATCGCGCTGCAACAGCAAATGGCGGCTGACATCGCGCAAAGGTTGCGCTCCACTCTCAGCAGCGCCGACCGGGAGCAGGTAATGCGACAGGACACGCAGAACGCGGAGGCATATTCGCTCTACTTAAAAGGCCGCTATGCGTGGAACAAAAGGACACTGGCCGAACTTGAAACTGCCATCTCTTATTTCAATCAGGCGATTGCCAAAGACCCCGAATACGCTCTGGCCTATGCCGGGCTGGCCGACGCCTATTCCGTGCTGCCCAATTACGGAGGCAATCCCAGCGAAGATTTCCCCAAATCAAATGCTGCCGCCCGCAAAGCCCTGGAACTCGACCCCACTTTGGCTCGCCCGCACGCAGTCCTGGGCATGAACGAGTTCGAGTACAACTGGGATTTTTCAGGGGCGGAATCTGAATTCAAGAAAGCGATTGAGCTTGATCCCAATGACGCTACCGCCCACCAGTGGTATGCCGAGAAACTCGTCCAGTTGAGCAGACGTTCGGAAGCCATGGCGGAAATCAATCGCGCTCATGAACTCGATCCGCAGTCTCCAGTTATTACTCGCGTGATCGGAACGGTGCTGACCGATGCGGGGCAATACGATCAGGCGATCACAATTTGCAAGCAACTCGTACAGGAGAATCCCACATTCCCGATCGCGCACGACTGCCTGGTCTACGCGTATTGGGGCAAGCAGGCGTACGCTCAAGCCGTCGAGGAGTGGAAGATTGAGGGCCAGCTTACCGGCAATCCGGATGACGCCAAGTTCGCCGACGCCTTAGAGCGCGGATTTCGCTCCGCCGGATGGAAAGGCGCTATGGCCGCGGGGGCGAGAGTTCACGAGGCTCGGCGCAAGACCGGCGGTGAGTCTCCTCTTTTCATTGCCCGCTTCTACGCCGATATGGGAGACAAGGACAAAGCTTTCGAATGGCTCGACATCGCCTTCCGCGAGCATGACCGCCTGCTCACCGATTTGAATGTCTCGCCCGGTTTCGACAACGTGCGCTCCGACCCACGTTTTACCGAACTGGTGAGCAAAATCGGGCTGACCAAATAGCGGAAAGGGCCAGATACACCTCATGGCAAGCTGTCGCGCTCTGCCGCGAGAACTGATCTTTGAAAGGAATCGCAAAGTTGTCGCCGCAACGTCGGACCCTCGGCCCGACAAGAAGCTGATGAGAGTGCAATGAATCCTCATTAACTTCCTTGTTCTGTAGATCTTGCCAGCAAGTTCTTTAGAGTCTAGATTTTAGCAAGATCGAGCCTAGCTAACTCGTTTCGATCCAAGATTTTAGCGAAAAAATACCCCAAAAATTTTGCGTGGGTGGGAGCCAACTCCGGCTACTGACTGAGAACTGACAACTGGGATTTTGGGAACTAACGCTACAATGTCCTCATGACTTCCCAGCCATTCGTCGACGTTCCCACCGCCATCGAAGAAATCAGAAACGGCCGCATGATCATCGTCGTCGACGACGAAGACCGCGAGAACGAAGGCGACCTCACGCTCGCCGCCGAGAAGGTCACGCCTGAAGCCATCAATTTCATGGCCACGCACGGACGCGGCCTCATCTGCCTTACCCTTACCGAAGAGCGCCTCAATCACTTGCGCCTCGGCCCGATGAGCGCCGAGAACACATCGCAGTTCGGTACTGCCTTCTGCGAGGCCATCGACGCGCGCACCGGAGTCACCACCGGCATTTCGGCCTATGACCGCGCGCGCACCATTAAGGTCGCGATTGATCCGGCTTCCACCGCTGCCGATCTCGCCCGCCCCGGCCACGTCTTCCCTCTTCGCGCTCGCAAAGGGGGCGTGCTGGTGCGCGCCGGCCAGACCGAAGCCTCTGTCGATCTCGCGCGGCTCGCGGGGCTCATCCCGGCCGGCATCATCTGCGAAATCATGAAAGATGACGGCACCATGGCGCGCGTGCCCGACCTGATCGCATTTTGCCAACAGCACAACATGAAAATGCTCACCGTCGCCGAGCTGATCCGCTACCGCATGTCGCACGAGCGCTACGTGCATCGCGTGGGTGAGGCGCTGGTGCAGACTCGTTTTGGCGAATTCCGTTTGATCGCTTACGAGAGCGAAGTTGACGGCGGAGAATCGCACGTCGCCCTGATTCGCGGCGATATCGAGAACAGCAGCGAGCCGGTGCTCGTCCGTATGCACGCGCATTGTTTGATGGGAGACGTTTTCGGCACCACCGCCTGCGAATGCCACGCGACCTTGCAAGGCTCGCTGCAACGCATCGCCCAGGAAGGCCGGGGCGCGCTGATTTATCTGCACCAGACCTCAAAGGGGTTTTCCATCGAGAAAGTTGGAGACCGCAGCACACTGGCGTTCCATCACGGCCGCAAGCTCCCGCCGCTGCTCGAAAGTGAAAAGCAGCCGCAGCGCGAAATCGGCATCGGTGCCCAGATTCTTTCGGATCTGAATTTGCGCCGGATTCGGCTGCTCACAAACAAGCCCAAACGCGTGGCCGCGCTGGAAGGGTTTGGTGTGGAGATTGTCGATCAGGTTCCGGTCGAGTTAGAGCAACCAAGAGCGATCAAGAAATAGTTTCAGGCGCCCCGCGCCAGACTAGAACGGCTTTCTGACCACGACTTCGTGTTCGCGAATAAAAAATTGCGCCGAACAATTTTCTGATCCGCAGATGACAGGCATTAATCCGTTGATCTGGCGGCGCGTGATCAAACCCAGCATTCCGCAGGAAGGGCAAGCGAGCACGGCCCAATAGGGATCTTCTTTCTCGCCGATCTCGCCGGCGTTTTCCAGGACAAAAATCGTTCCGGGCTGCATCTGTTCGGGAATCCATTCATTCAGAATGTCCAGTTCTCCGACCATGCGTCCTCCTGTTATTTGTTGCCCTGAAACCAAAAGCAGGTTCCTGACCGATCCTTCGAATCGGTTCGGAATGACATCGTTTGGATCGATGACTGCATCAGCATCCCCATTAAAAAGACCTTAAGAAACTCTTCTAGCACGTCGTCGTTCCGCAGGCGATGTTACGGAGGTACTTACCTTGCGGCCAATAGCCTCGGCGCGCACCTGCCGCACCGCATCGCTCAAGCAAATTCCCAAAATGGGCTGGCAGGAATTCTTCAGGATGTCGACGATCTGCTTCGCCGAGGTCTCTAGGTAAAGATGCTTGCCATCGGTAAGCAGATGGACATCGGAGTTGCGGCCGGTGATCTCGCCCAGCCCTTTGCCGAACTCGCGTTGCAGGAATCGCATCACCTTGCGCACGCCTTGCAGCGAGAAGCCCTTACGGCGTAGTTCGCTGATCACGGCCATTTCCATGATGTTCTGCATGGAATAGAGCCGGCGATGGCCTTGACGTTCAGGTTTGACCACGCCGCGCTCGTCCCACCACTGAAGCTGCCGGGCCGTGATTCCGGTCAGAGCGATGACATCGCGTGATGTGAACGCTTCGGACACGATCACCATTTTCTGTTTGAAACAATCCCCTCGCTAAATGTTTGAAACATTGTAGACACACTTTGGCGCCAGTCAATAAGTATCAGTGTGCAAAAGGGTTAACTAGAAGAATGCGGGTGGGGTGCAGGCGCAGCCGCAGATACGGGCTTCCAGGCACAAGTGCTGACCGAATCGCATCGCAGGGTCTCTCTCGCGGCTAGCGCCGCGTTCGAGAAGACGCACGAGACGCATTCACGATCAAAATAGCGACGCTTGATGGCATTCCCTGATTTCAGCCGCCGCCGACAAAATGCACGATCTCGAGCCGGTCTCCGTCTTTCAGCGCCGTATCGGCCCAGCGATCGCGGGGAACGATGTCGCGATTCAGCTCAACCGCTACGCGGTCGGATTTCATCCCCAGGGATTCGATCAGCGCCGCCAGCGTGCACGGAACGCCCGATGCTGGAGCAGCGAAGGCATGCGCTTCCCCGTTGATCTGAAGATTCATGGGTCAATTTTCGCGCAGAAAGAGTCAGGCGGGCAATTCTAGTCGGCCTTCCGAAGGGCAAACTTGCGCGTGACGGTACGGCCTTCGTGATTGGCTTGCACCATCACGGACGAGTCGGGTAAAGCAGATTCATCGACTTCAATCACGATCGCCGCGCTGCCTGCGGAATCGGTCACGGCCTGGGTATAGAAGGGCGCTGCATCCGGACGGGCAAAGCGGAACGTCAAGCGCGCTCCGGCGACAGCGGCATCGCCTTCAGTCACACGTAGTTGCATGGTCAGATTGCGATTGGCGTGAACCGAGGCGGCATTCTCCCATTGCACGTCCAGTTCTTTGATAGCAGCTAAACTCTCGGGTTCGGCTTTATCGAGGATGCTCTCCAACCTGCCATCTTTGATCGCCTCAAGCACCAGCCGGTGCAAGTCGCGAAGCTGCTGCTCTTTCTGGGCATCGCCGTAGTCCGCTTGCTTAGCAGATTCTGCGTAGGAAATCGCCTTCTTCCCCATGCAGCGGCCGCGCACGAACACCTGCGTTTGCAGCAGTTTTTCGCTCTCGCGAGCCTCGCTCTGCACGTGGTAGACGGTGTCGCCGTGCTTAACGTCAGTGTTAAAGCCGAAAATCATGAGTAATTTTATAATTGAGTAATTTCGTTAATTGGGTAAATTGAAACTCGGCATCGGGAGCTCAGGTGCATTTCGCCCCTTGCACTACATCTTCTAGATTACGAGATTACCGGATTACCGAATTACAAAATTCTTTCCCGGCGAATCCCCAAAGTGCTGCTCCGTTCCCTTGACACTCCTCGTACCACCACCTAATCTAGAGTGTTTAACCAAACGCTTGGCGCGCATTATATATAGCCTTTCCTATGCCAGACAATTATTTCGCGCGATACCTGCCCTTTCTAATCCACATCCTGCTGGCTGGCGGAATCGCAACCGGAGTTATCCTTTCTTCCTGGCTTTTGGGTGTTCGTAAACCGACCCGCGCCAAACTTTCCCCATATGAATGCGGCATGTTGCCTGTGGGCGATTCGCGCCAGCGTTTCTCGGTCCAGTTCTACCTTGTGGCGATGCTGTTCATTCTCTTCGATGTCGAGGCCGTCTTTCTCTATCCTTGGGCGGTAATTTTGCGCAGCCTTAAGGCGCAAGGTGAAGGCCTGTTCGGACTGTCCGAGATGTTCGTCTACCTCGGCATCGTTCTGGTCGGCTTCTTTTACGTTTGGAAAAAAGGCGTCCTGGACTGGGGTCCGGAAGCTCTGCGCCGGCGAGGAGATCGCTGAGTGCCGCTCGCTCCCCCAATCACCGAGATCGAGCAACTGAAGTCGCATCCGGCCGTCGCGCGACTGCTCGCGTGGAATCCCGCGTCGATTGCGGAAGTCAAGTTCGACCGCGATGAGATGACGATCTATCTTGATCGCTCCAGCTTACGCGAGGCTTGCGCTCTTCTGCGGGACGATGCGGACTGCGCTTTCAACTTTCTTTCCGACGTCACCTGCGTCGACTGGTTTCCCGCCGAGCCACGTTTTGAAGTCGTGTATCACTTGCTCTCGATTTCAAAAAAAGAGCGCGTCCGGCTGAAAGTTCGCCTCGACAGTGCCAGTCCGGCGGTCGAATCCGCAACTTCGGTCTGGCCGGCGGCCAATTTCTTCGAGCGTGAAGTTTTCGATCTGTTCGGGATCCGCTTCACCGGCCATCCTTACTTGCGGCGGCTGCTGATGCCGGAAAATTGGGAAGGCCATCCCCTGCGCAAAGATTATCCCGTGGAGGGCTACCGCTAAGGCGCATGGCCCATCTCACGCCCACCCCCGTGCTCGAACCCGCGCAGGATCGCACCATGATCCTGAACATGGGCCCGCAGCATCCTTCCACGCACGGCGTACTGCGCGTAATTCTCGAGATCGACGGCGAAACCGTCGTCCGCATCATGCCCGATATTGGGTTCCTGCACACGGGCATCGAGAAGACTTGCGAGGCCAAGTTTTATCACCAGGTTGTGCCGCTCACCGACCGCATCGATTACCTCTGCCCGCTGACCAACAATCTTTGTTATGTGCTCGCAGTGGAAAAGCTGGTTGGGCTCGAAATTCCTCCCAAGGCCCAATGGATGCGCGTGCTGCTAAACGAATTGACGCGCATCAACTCGCACCTGGTCTGGCTGGGCACGCACGCGCTGGACATCGGCGCGATGACCGTTCTGCTCTACTGCTTCCGCGAGCGCGAAGAAGTGCTGAAGATGTTCGAGATGATCAGCGGCCAGCGCATGATGACTTCCTATTTCCGCATCGGCGGGCTGGCGCTCGAGCCTCCCCTGGGATTTTTCGAGCGTGTGCGCGATTTCACTTCTCGTTTTTCCAACAGGGTTGATGAGTACGAGAATTTGCTGACGGGAAATCCGATTTGGACGGCACGCACCAAAGGTGTGGCCAGGCTTACTGCCGAGGACGCAACCGCACTCGGGGCGAGTGGGCCGACAATGCGCGGCAGCGGGGTCGATTTCGATCTGCGCCGCGACATGCCCTATTCTGGCTACGAGAACTTTAAATTTAACGTTCCTGTCATGACGGAAGGCGATGTGTTCGCCCGATACATCTGCCGCGTGCGGGAACTGCGCGAGTCGAACAAGATTGTGCAGCAGGCGCTCGACGGAATGCCGGAAGGGCCGATTAAGGCCAACGCCCCAGGAATCGTGCTGCCCGACCGCGAAAAAATGAAGACGCAGATGGAAGCGCTCATCTATCACTTCAAAATTGTGACCGAGGGCTTTGCGGTTCCGGCGGGCGAAGTCTATCAGGCGGTCGAGTCTCCGCGCGGCGAGATGGGGTATTACGTCGTCAGCGACGGCGCAGCAAAACCCTATCGCGTGCACATGCGCGCGGCGTGCCTGGCGAATCTGCAGACTCTGCCGAAGATGTGCGAAGGAAGGTTGATTGCGGATGTGGTCGCGGCCATTGGAAGCGTGGATATTGTATTAGGGGAAATCGATCGATGACCCTGTGATCCTCAGCGGATTTGAAAGATGAAGTTTTCTGACACATTCGAAGTGCGCTTTGCCGAGATGGTCACGCACTATCCGACAAAACGGTCGGCACTCGTTCCTACGCTGCTTTACGCGCAGGACGAGGTTGGATGTTTGTCGGATGAAGTCATTGCCGAACTGGCGCAGCGGCTCGAACTGACCGAGCTCGAAGTGCGCAACGTGATCAGCTATTACTCCATGCTGACCACGAAACCGCGCGGCAAGTACAACGTGCAGGTGTGCACTAACATCAGTTGCCTGGTCCGCGGCGGAGAAGAAATTCTGCATCACTGCCAGAAAAAGCTGGGCATCGGCCACAAAGGCACGACGCCCGATGGAATATTTTCTCTCGAAGAAGTCGAGTGCATTGGCGGTTGCAGTTGGGCTCCGGCGGCGCAGGTGAACTACGACTATCACGAGAACCTGACGGCAGAGAAGATGGACAAGGTTCTTGAGGAATACAGGAGGAAGGAAATGCAATAGGAAATGTTGATTTTTGATTGCTGATTGTTGATTGAGAAGTCCCAAAGTCGGAGAACAGGCAATCAGCAATCAGAAATCAACAATCAATAATGGCTTACCTGGTTTCCCATCCCGACGAGGTAAAGATCGTCTCCCGGCGATTCGGGCAGGGTGCGGCCAATCTCGACCGCTACCTCGAGCTTGACGGCTACAAGGCCGTGCAAAAGGCGCTGGCGATGGAGCCCGACGCGATCATCAATGAAGTCAAAAACTCCGGTTTGCGCGGCCGCGGAGGTGCGGGCTTTTCGGCCGGGATGAAGTGGTCGTTCGTTCCCAAGCAATCGGCCAAACCGAAATACGTTCTCTGCAACGGAGACGAGAGCGAGCCCGGCACCTGCAAAGACCGTCTGATCTTCGAACACGATCCGCATTCCGTGATCGAAGGTGTCACGATCGCAGCCCTGGCCGTTGGGGCGCAGACCGGCTACATCTACATTCGCGGCGAGTATCGTTATCTGTCGGTCATCATGCAGAAGGCGCTGCGTGATGCCTACGCGCGCGGCTTTCTGGGAAAGAACATTTTCGGCAGCGGGCGCAACCTCGATATCTACTGGCATGGCGGCGCGGGGGCATACGAAGTGGGTGAAGAATCCGCGCTGATGGAATCACTCGAGGGCAAGCGGGGCATTCCGCGCATTCGTCCGCCCTTCCCTGCTGTGGTCGGCCTTTGGGGCGGTCCCACGGTCATCAACAATGCCGAAACTCTCGCCAGCGTTCCCCACATTATTCTCGGGGGAGCGGAGTGGTTTGCCCGTCTCGGCCCGCCCAAAAACGGCGGCACGCGGCTGTTCTGCCTGAGCGGCAATCTCAACATGCCCGGCGTCTACGAACTGCCGATGGGTTACAACCTGAAGAAGATGGTCTATGACGTGGGAGGCGGCATTCCCAATGGGCGCAGGCTGAAAGCCGTCGTCCCAGGCGGATCATCCACGCCATGTCTCACGGCCGACGAGATCGACGTCAATATGGATTTTGATTCTGTAGCCAAAGCCGGCTCGATGCTTGGCTCGGGCGGGGTGGTCGTGATCGACGATGCGCAGTGCATCGTGAAGTTCGCGCTGCGCACGATGAAGTTTTATCAGCACGAAAGCTGCGGATGGTGCATTCCCTGCCGCGAAGGAACTGACTGGTTGAAGAAAACGTTGCTGCGTTTTCACGCCGGCGGAGGCCTGAAGAAAGACATCGACAACATGCAGTACTTGGCGGAAAACATGCTTGGACGGACGTTCTGTCCATTAGGCGATGCCGCGGCAATGCCGATGATTGCTTTTGTAAAGAAATTCAGAAAGGAATTTGAAGATCACCTGGAAGGCAGGCCGTGCCCGTACGAAAAGGAAGGCGCGGTCGAGCAGTTGCCGGTCTTCGCTCACTAATTTCGATGCCCGAAGTAACACTCACAGTTGACGGCAAAAAGATCACGGCTCCGGCCGGGACGCTTCTCATTGAAGCCTGCAAGTCAGTCGGCATCGAAGTGCCTTCATTCTGCTATTACCCGAACTTGTCTCTTCAGGGCGCATGCCGCATGTGCCTCGTGAAAATCGAGAAGATGCCCAAGCTGCAAACAGCCTGCACTACTGTAGTTAGCGAAGGCATGGTAGTCACCACCGACAGCGACGAGATCAAGCAGGCACGAAAGTCGATGCTCGAGCTTTTGCTCGGCAACCATCCGCTCGATTGCCCGGTCTGCGATGCTGGCGGCGAGTGCGAACTGCAGGACATGACGTTTTCCTATGGCGCAGCCGAGTCGAAGTTCATGGAGGCCAAGAACCACAGAGATGAACAGCAGTGGTCGCCGGTGGTGTTCTTCGACCGTCCGCGCTGCATTTTGTGCTACCGCTGCGTGCGGGTGTGCGGCGAGGGCATGGATGTGTGGGCGCTCGGTGTGCAGAACCGCGGCGTGAGCTCGATCATTGCGCCGAATAAGGAAGATCACGTCGAGTGCGAAGAGTGCGGCATGTGCATCGACATCTGTCCCGTCGGCGCGCTCACCTCTGGTGCGTACCGCTACAAAACGCGTCCGTGGGAAATGAAGCATGTCGGCACGACATGCACTCACTGCGGCGATGGCTGCAAAACGACGCTGGGTGTGCGCCGCGCCGATACGGGCATGGAGATCGTTCGCGGCGACAATCGCGACAAGAGCGGAACGAACGGCGACTTCCTCTGCATTAAGGGGCGCTACGCCTTCGACTTCGCCCATCACGAAGACCGCTTGATGCAGCCCTTGATTCGAAAGAACGGCAAGCTGACCCCGGCGACGTGGGCGGAAGCGTTGGCGCTAGTGGGAAAGAAGTTTGGCGAGATTTGCGATCGCGAAGGCGGTCAGGCCATCGGAGTTGTTGGCTCTACGCGGATAACGAACGAAGAAGCCTATCTGCTCTCGAAGTTCGCCCGCGTTGTCCTGGGCACAAACAACGTCGATCACCACCGCACTGCCGACTTCCCCGCATTCGCCGCCGCACTGCGAGGCAAACCCGGCGCTACGGCCAGCATGGCCGACGTTTTCACGGCTCCAGCGATTCTGCTAATCGGCAACGATCCGACTGAGCAGCACCCGCTGCTCGCGTGGCAAATTCGCAATAACGTTCGCCTGCACGGCGCGCCGCTCTATGCCATCAATTCGAGGCCGATCAAGCTGCGGCGGCAGGCAACGCAATTCCTGCAAATTTCACCTGGAACGGAAACTCAGCTCGCCGATTTCATGGCCGGTTCAAACGACGCAGCCGACGCGCTTGTTTCACCATCGACTAGTAAAGATGCATGGCTTGCCCTGCGCGACAAACTGAAAACCGAACAGAATCTCGTCATCATCTTCGGATCGGAACTTCGCGGCGCCGCAGTTGCGGAGCTCGTTAAGTTTGGCGCTTCGGTTTCGGGGGCAAAGTTCACTTGCCTCGGCGATTACGCCAATTCGCACGGTGCAGCCGATATGGGTCTCTACCCCGACCTGCTGCCCGGATATCATCCGATTACTGGATCCAGCGAGTTTCATCGCGAATGGGGCCGCGTTCCGCAGTCGGCCGGGCTCGACTTGCCCGGCATGATTAGAGCCGGAAAATCAGGAACACTGAAAGCGTTGTACGTAGTTGGATCAAACCCCATTAGCCGGCTCAACATCGACCCGTTTGTTTTCTCGAACGCATTCGTGGTCGTGCAGGACATGTTTCTCACCGAAACCGCCACAATGGCAGACGTTGTCCTACCCGCTGCTAATGCCTACGAAAAATCCGGAACGTTCACGAACACCTGCGGCGATCTGCAACTGGTCAAGAAGGCCGGCGAAGTGACTGGACTCAAAGGTGATTTCGAAATCATCGTGCGCATCGCCGACGCCATGGGCTTTGACGTTCACAAGTTGGTTCCGTTCGGTCGTGGCACTCAGGCGGACATGGGCCAGACGCGCGGCGCGCAATCGGGCGAGGCCGACCGCCATGCCGTGTGGCTGGAAGCGCGCGGTCTGGAACCAAAGATGAGCCCATTCGACCCTATGGCCATTCTTGATGAAATTCAGCGGTTGGTGCCCGGCTACGACGTTTCGCGCATGAATCTGCTGGCCGGAAACAGCCAGCACACTTCACTTGCGCAGGCTGGAGCCGGCGCGGCGCACAAGCCGGAATTGATTTCCTCGGCCAACGATAATCTTTTCACCTCGGGCACACTCGGACGCTATTCACACGCGTTACAGTCAGTCATCGAAAGCCATGAGGCCAAGCATTCGGAAGTCGCTGCAGATTGAAGAAATTGTGTAATTGGGTAATCGGGTTTTTGTAATTTTGTACGCCGCGATCTGGAGCTGTTTGTTTCTTAAATTACGAAATTACCCGATTACAAAATTACAAAATCGAAAGGCCTGCTTTGCCGGTTCACGTATTCATCATCGCTTCGTTAATCAAGTCGGTGATCGTTCTGCTCGTCCTGCTTACGGGGGTTGCCTACTCGGTTTGGCTGGAACGCAAGGTCGTGGGGCACATTCAGAATCGCTGGGGGCCGACGCGCGTCGGACCGTTCGGCCTGCTGCAACCGCTCGCCGACGGGCTGAAGTTCATATTCAAAGAAGATCTGACTCCGCCGCATGTCTATCGGCCGCTATTCCTGGCAGCTCCGATGATTGCCCTGATCTTCGCGCTGACTTCGATCTCGGTGATCCCATTCGGAAATTCCATTACCGTCAGTGGTTATAGCATTCCGCTGCAAATCACCGACGTCAACATTGGCCTTCTCATGATTCTCGGCATCACTTCGATGGGCGTCTATGGTGTTGCTCTTGCGGGGTGGTCGTCGAACAATAAGTATTCTCTTCTCGGCGGACTGCGCGCCAGCGCGCAGATGGTCAGCTATGAAATCGCGCTCGGGCTTTCACTTGTTGGAGTCTTGATCCAATCCGGCAGTTTCAGCCTGCGAACCATCGTTGACGCGCAAGGCGGGCACTTCTGGGGGTTCATTCCCCGCTGGAACATTTTTCATGGCCAGTTGATCGGCTTTTTTATTTATTTGATGGCAGCCTTCGCCGAAACCAATCGCGTTCCGTTCGACCTGCCGGAAGCCGAAAGCGAGCTGGTCGCCGGATATCACACCGAATACAGCGCCATGAAATTCGCCGCGTTCTTCATGGCCGAGTACGCCAACATGATTACGGTTGGTTGCCTGGCCACGTTGCTGTTTTTCGGAGGATGGCACGGTCCTATTGGGGGACCACCCTGGGTGCAGGCCTTGCTGCCCGTGTTCTGGTTTGTGGTGAAAGTGGTCTGCTTTATTTTTCTCTATATCTGGGTGCGCGGGACGCTGCCGCGCCTCCGCTACGATCAACTGATGTCGTTCGGCTGGAAGTTTCTGCTGCCGCTGGCGATCGTGAATCTGATTGCGACGGCAATCGCAGTGGTCTGGTAGCAATCAGTACCCAGAACCCAGTTTTCAAAGGTGCAGGAATCTGGGCGCAATAGGACTTGACGGTGTTTCTGGGTACTGGCAACTGGTTACTAGCTTATGAGTCTTCATCTCATATTATTTCTCGTGTTCGGAGCGATATGCGTGGCAGGGGCCGTCAACCTGCTCGTGCAGCGGCATCCGATCAATAGCGCGCTGTCGCTCATTGCCGTGATGGCCGCTCTCGCTGGCGAATATTTGTTGCTCGGCGCGGAGTTTGTCGCCGCCATTCAGGTGATCGTCTACGCGGGCGCGATCATGGTCCTTTTCGTTTTCGTCATCATGCTGCTCAATGCGGGTGAAGAGGAAGAAACAAAGGGCAGCCGCGTGGCTTCTCTTTTTGGCGTCCCCGGCATGTTGACGGGTGCTGTGCTGATGGCCTGGGTTGTGTTGCGGCGCTCAGGCACGGAGCCGGTTTCCATCGGCGCTCTGCCCGGCCATCCTACAGAGATCGCGCATTTGCTGTTTCACGATTTTCTGTTGCCGTTTGAAGTCACGTCCGTGTTGATTCTCATCGCCATCATGGGCGCCGTGGTGCTGGCCAGCAAGCCGGAGGCCACAGAAAGGAAGGCCGACTGATGGTGCCCTTGTCCTATTACCTTTTTCTTAGCGGATTTCTTTTTACTTGTGGCGTCGTAGGATTTTTGATCAAGCGCAACATCATCACCATTTTCATGTCGATCGAGCTGATGCTGAACGGAGTGAATCTCTCGTTCGTAGCCTTCGCCGCGCACTGGCGCGCGTTGGCTGGGCAAGTTTTTGTCTTCTTCGTGATGGTCGTAGCCGCCGCTGAAGCTGCTGTCGGCCTCGCGATCATCATCGCTGTCTTCCGCACCCGCGAAACTTTGAACGTGGATCAGGTGAACCTGCTTAAACTATGAACCCGAACCTGAATCTCTGGCTGATTCCCGTTCTGCCGCTGGCGGGAGCGGCGATCAACGGCTTTTTCGGCAAGAAGTCTTCACGCCAGGCCATAACAATCGTCGCACTCTTCTTTTGCGGCGCGGCCTTCGCATGCGCGCTTTGGGTTGCAGCTCGCTTTTCGTCTTTGTCTCTTCCCTATCAGGAATTTTTCGCGCACTGGATCCGCTCTGGCCCATTCTCCGCTGACTTTTCTTTCTATCTCGACCAGCTTTCGCTCGTGATGCTGCTCGTCGTCACCGGCGTTGGCTTTCTCATCCACATCTATTCCGTCGGCTACATGTGCGATGACCCAGGCTACTACCGCTTCTTCAGCTATCTGAACCTGTTCATGTTCTTCATGCTGACGCTGGTATTGTCCGGCAATTATCTGCAGATGTTCATCGGCTGGGAGGGCGTCGGCCTCGCGTCATATCTCTTGATCGGATACTGGTTCACGAAAGATTCAGCCGCATCGGCTGGCAAAAAAGCATTCATCGTGAACCGTGTAGGCGACTTCGGATTCCTGATCGCACTTTTCCTGCTGATCAAGCACTTCGGCTCGCTCAACTTCACTCAAGTCTTCGACGCCGTTAAGCCCATCTCTCCGGAAACTGCCGGCGTGGGACTGCTCACTACGATTGGCATTCTGCTCATGGTTGGCGCGTGCGGGAAATCGGCACAGATCCCGCTCTACGTGTGGCTGCCCGACGCCATGGAAGGTCCCACGCCCGTTTCAGCTTTAATTCATGCGGCGACCATGGTGACTGCCGGTGTCTACATGGTTGCTCGTTCGCATGTGATCTTCGAGCGGGCGCCAATCGCGCTGACCGTGGTCGCCATTATCGGAACGCTCACGGCATTTTTCGCGGCCACGATCGGCATCGCGCAAACCGATATCAAGAGAGTTCTTGCCTACTCCACGGTTTCCCAGCTCGGCTATATGTTCTTGGCCTGCGGCGTGGGCGCATTCTCTGCCGGCATCTTCCACCTTATGACCCACGCATTCTTCAAAGGCCTGTTGTTTCTTGCCGCTGGTTCGGTGATTCATGCCATCGGCGGCGAACAGGACATGCGCAAAATGGGTGGCCTGCGCACAAAAATCCCGTGGACCTTCTGGACCATGACTGCCGGCACACTCGCCATCGCGGGAATCCCGGGCTTCGCTGGATTTTTCAGCAAAGACGAAATCCTATGGAAGGCCTATCAAGCGAGCTGGGCTTACTGGCTCGTGGGCCTGATCACGGCTTTTATTACCTCGTTCTATATGTTCCGCCTGTGGTTTCTGACTTTTTTCGGACAGTATCGCGGTGAAGCCGACTCTACGCGTGCAGTTCACGATGCGCATAGCGCTCACGGCCACGGCGGAATTCACGAAAGCCCCAAAGTGATGGTCATTCCGCTTGTGATTCTCGCCTTGCTTTCGGTGATTGGCGGATACGTTGGCGTCCCGAGCTCGCTCGGCGGCAACAATCACTTCGATAGATTTCTCGGCCCCGTGTTTGGCAGCACGCTCCCGGCAGAATCTCAAAACCCGGCGATAGGCGAAAAGCGCACGTCGGAAAGAGAAACTGAAGGAACCGAACCAAAGACAGAAACTTCTACTGAGCTGATGTTCACCGGGATTTCAGTTCTCGCCGCACTGCTCGGTTTCGGCTTGGCCTGGCTGCTTTATTACCGCAGCCCCGACCTGCCCGACCGTATCGCGGCCCGCTTTTCCGTCGCATACGACACGCTCGTGCACAAATACTATGTCGACGAGTTTTATGCGGCAGTCTTCGTCAAGCCCCTGATCAATTTCTCGACCCGCATTCTGTGGCAAGACGTCGATCGCAAGGTAATCGACGCCGCCGTGGACGACGCCGGCTATGGCGCCGAACATGTTTCTGACGACGTGCGCCATATGCAGTCAGGAAATATTCGTTCTTATGCGGGATGGGTCGCCGCCGGCTCGGCCCTGGTGATCGCCTTCATGGTCTGGATGGGGGTGCGATGAATACTGACAGCCTCAGCCCGATCATCCTAACGCTCGTCACCTTCGTGCCGCTGGCGGGCGCAATGTTGCTGCTTTTGCTCCCTCGGCGCGCTCGCGACATTCGCGTGTTTGCGCTGGTTGTATCGCTCCTTACCTTTGTTCTTTCTCTTCACCTGCCCGTCTATTTCCGTCAGCCCAGCGCCGGTTTCCAGTTCGAGATCAACAAGCCCTGGATCTCCGCGCCCAACATTCATTACCACATGGGTATCGACGGCATCTCGCTCTGGCTGGTCGTCCTCACAACTTTTCTGACGCCGCTTTGCGTGCTTATTTCCTGGCACTCGGTAGAAGAGCGCGTGAAGGAATTTTTCATACTTCTGCTGCTGCTCGAAACGGCGCTGATCGGCGTGTTCACTTCGCTCGACCTTTTCCTCTTCTATTTTTTCTGGGAGGCCACGCTCGTCCCGATGGCGCTGCTGATCGGCATCTTCGGCCACGAACAAAAAGTTTATGCCGCAGTGAAGTTTTTCATGTACACCATGATCGCCTCCGTTTTCATGCTGGCGGCGATCCTGTGGCTGTACGCACATACTGGCACATTCGATTTCGTCGCCATTCGCGATCTGATTACCAGCGGCGCAATTCCGAAATTTCCTACCGCCGCGAAGTGGCTCTTTCTTGGATTTTTCCTTGCCTTTGCCGTCAAGGTTCCACTCTTCCCGTTCCACACGTGGCTGCCTGACGCCCACGTTGAAGCGCCGACGGCCGGTTCCGTGCTGCTGGCCGCAGTTCTGCTGAAAATGGGCACCTATGGCTTGTTGCGCTTCAACCTTGGCCTGTTCCCTGAACAATCGCGCCAGAACGCCTGGTGGATCATGGTTCTCGCCGTCATCGGCATCATCTATGGCGCGCTGGTCGCAATGGTGCAGCCGAACATGAAAAAGCTGATCGCATATTCATCAGTGAGCCACCTCGGTTTCGTTGTGCTCGGGATTTTCAGTTTCACACAGGCGGGATTGAACGGCGCAATGTTTGTCATGCTGGCGCATGGAATCTCGACCGGCGCGTTGTTCATGCTGGCCGGCATACTGCATGAGCGGCGCCACACCTACGAGATCTCAGAGTTCGGCGGCCTCGCCTCGCCGATGCCGGTCTATGCAGCCTCATATTTATTTATCGTGCTGGCCTCAATCGGCCTTCCCTTACTGAACGGCTTCATCGGCGAATTTCTCGTACTTAGCGGAGCGTTCCAGGCCAGGCCGGTTTATGCCATCCTTGGCGCCACGGGCGTGATCTGGAGTGCTATTTATCTTCTCTGGATGTATCAGCGCGTCTTCTTTGGCAAAGTCACGAACGCTGTGAACAATTCTCTAACCGACCTTTCTGAGGTCGAGAAGTGGGCGGTCTGGCCTTGCGCAGTCGCGGCATTGGTCATGGGCGTCGCGCCAATTCTATGGTTGAGTGCCATTGATTCGGCCGTGCACTCCGCACTCACGCCGTTTGTTCACGTCGCCAGCAGGATGGTGGGGCCATGACGATCCAGGCACTACCGGCCCTGCTGCAAGCTCTGCCGCAAGATGCCGACTACACGCGCATCCTGCCGGAAATCGTTCTGTCGCTGTTCGGCATGGCCGTGATGCTTCTCGAGCCGCTGCTCGATGAAGAAAAAGGCCAGAAGATTTTAGGCCTACTCGCGTTGGTCGGGGCACTATTCGCGCTCGCCGCAACCTGGTGCATGGCACAATCTCCTGGCCTTGCCTTCTGGAGCATGGTGCAGGTCGATGGCTTCAGCATCTTCTTTCACGTTCTGATTATTGCCATCGCGGCTGTGGTTATTCTGAGCTCCTACGAATATATGGCCGTGCAACGCATTCGGGGCGGCGAATATTATGCTCTGATTCTTTTCGGCACCGTCGGCATGACGCTGATGTCGTCGGCGGTCGAACTGGTATTGATTTTCATCGCGCTGGAAATCTCCTCGATTTCTTCCTACGTTCTCGCCGGATTCCGCCGTAATTCAGCCTCCAGCACCGAATCTTCGCTCAAGTACTTTCTGCTCGGCTCATTTGCCACCGCTTTCTTTCTTTATGGCGTCGCCCTGATGTTCGGCGCAACCGGAGCGACCAATATCGGGCAGATCAGCCATGTTCTCCAATCCGGACCGATACCCCTACTCGCCTATGTGGCCGTGGCTTTCATGTTCGTGGGCCTGGGATTCAAAGTCGCAGCCGCCCCGTTCCACATCTGGACCCCCGACGTTTACGAAGGCGCGCCCGCTCCGATCGTCGGCTTCATGTCGACCGCGCCAAAAGCCGCAGCATTCGCCGTTCTTCTGCGCATCGTCTTCGTCATCGACGTGCACGCTCTGTTCTGGATTATCTGGGTTTCGGCCGCGCTCTCGATGACGCTGGGCAACATCTGCGCGCTGGTGCAGGACAATGTGAAGCGGCTGCTTGCCTACTCCTCAATCGCTCATGCCGGCTATCTTCTCGTGGCCTTCGGCGCCGCTCCAGCGCTGGGAACGTCTGCCGCAATGTTTTATGCCGCTTCTTACGCCGCCATGAACCTGGGAGCGTTCGCGATCGTGAGCCATTTTGCCAACGTTGGTGAACGATACGTTTCGCTGGAAGACTACGAAGGCCTCAGCCGCAGCTCTCCCTTACTCGCCGCTACGCTTACGGTATTTCTCTTATCCTTGATCGGCATCCCAATGACCGGCGGCTTCTTCGCCAAATTCTACGTATTCAGCGCCGCCATCAAAGCCAACCTGATCGGACTCACGATCATCGGTGTCTTGAACAGCGGCATCGGGGCTTACTACTATCTGCGAATCATCGTCATGATGTACATGCGGGAAGCGCGCAAGCCGGTTCCGGCGACTCCGCCCCCGTTCGCTCTCCGCATCGCCTTGGCGGCCTGCATGGCTGCGACTCTTTACCTCGGTCTTTCTCCCAACCTGGTTCTGGAGTATTCGCAGGATTCGGCGCAGCAGCTCGTGCAAAAAAACCGCCCCGAATCGCCCGCAACAACTTCCGCGGCTCTTCCTCATCGTGAGTAGGGGAATTTTCGTAATCGCATGGAATCGGCAGGGGCTAGATTACAGAAGACGGTGGAGTGGGTTGCACCTGAAAGCAACGTGTAGCTCGTTAGGCGCTCACATCTTGGATTAGCGGCACAAAGCGCACCGCCTCGCGCACGGAAACGACAGGCTGCCCTCCCACCATGCGGATAAGCTGCAATTGTTGCGCATCGTGCGTGCCCACAGGAATCATCATGCGTCCGCCTTCCGCCAATTGCTCCAGCAGCGCACGCGGTACCCCATAAGCTGCGGCGGAAACCAGAATCGCATCAAATGGAGCGGCCGCCGGCAACCCCAGCGTTCCATCTCCGGTAATCACCCGCACATTGCTGTAGCCGAGGTGCGCAAGCACGTGCCACGCATTTTCGGCCAGATCGGCATACCGCTCAATCGAAAACACCTCAGCGGCGAGCTCGCCCAGCAACGCCGTCACGTAGCCTGAGCCAGTTCCGATCTCCAGGACTTTTTCTGTACCGCTGAGCTGCAACGCCTCAAGCATCACCGCCACAACATAAGGCTGCGAGATGGTTTGTCCATTGCCGATGGGCAACGGACCGTCGTCATAGGCGTACCTGCGATAGCCTTCCGGAACAAATTCTTCGCGAGGCACACGCAGCATGGCATCGAGCACGCGCGGGTCGGTGATGCCGCGGGCCCGCAGTTGAGACTCCACCATAGCGTGGCGGGCTGCACTCAGATCGGACATGAGCAGTTATTTCTTGTGGCGGCGGACGAGCAGATCGAAGCTGACCACCCCGTTCTGGTCGCGGCTGCCCACGGCAGAGAGGTTCCGATTGAAATAGTACTCCCCTTGGATGATCTGCTGCGAACTTTGCGAGACATTGGTCGAGTACGTCAGCGAAACGTGGTTCGCGAACTGCTGCTCGATCGTGATTTGCGGACCGTTGCTGATGGGGTTGGTTTCGGTAGTCAATCCCTGGGGATCGATCTTGATATTGCTGGCGCCGAAAAGCTGTTGCCAGCGGCTGGTCACAGTGGTTTTCAATGCCTCGTTGAGGATTTGGGCGCTGGCCTGGTCGGCAAACGTGCTCTCGCCCGCTTGCGCCTGAAGCTGTTCGGATTCTCCGGTTGTCCGCCCCAGAGCAAGCAGCGCGATGATATCAGACTTGGGCAGCGGCGGCTCAGAACGATAATTCAAGTTCAGTCCTCGGTCTGGCGTGCCGGTCAGAGTCACATTCAGATCGTAGCTGCGCACCCGTGTCGAGGCCTGCAAATTGAGCTGCGGTTCGATTGCCACCGGATTAGTGAATGTGATGTCGCCTCGCTCCAGCGTGAAGCGCGTGCCGTGAAAGGTCGCCTGCCCTTCGAGAATATCCACGCGCCCAAGCACGGCCGGGCGGCCGAGCGAGCCGCGGAGCCGCAGATCGGCATCGCCCGAAAGCCGCGCAACTGCGGTGCGCATCTGCAACTCCGGCGCCGTGACGACGTGGACGTCGATCTTTACATTGTTCAGGGGTGAGTTTGCGCCGGTAACGGTTGTGAACTGGCGGCCGCGCTCCAGATACGCGCTGAAATCGAAGCCGGGTGTAATGGCCATCTTGTTGATGTGAATGTCGCCCGAAAGCGTAGACGCTGTGCGGGTCCCCACCCAATGCAATTCGGCGTCGGCGGTTGAGCTCACGCCCGGAGGATAGCGCAAGCGGACGTCTTTCGCAGTTCCTGTCAGATTGAAATTGAGCTGCTGATTGAAATAAGTCGCGTCACCTTTCAGGTCAACCGTACCGCCGCCAGTGCGCGCCGTGAGTGTATCAATATGCAGATAATCGCGCGAGAAATCGATGGAGCCGTTCAGTTCCGTCAAGCCACTGGATAATCCCGCGTATGCCATCGACCCGTTCGCCAACTGAAGCCGCCCCTGAGCCGAAGGCTCGTTGACGGTTCCTCCGATCGTCACATTTAGGGCGACCACGCCAGACGACGTCAAGTTTGAATCGAAGGTTGACAGCAGCCTCATGTCCACGGTGCCATCAGCGCTCAAGTCAACAGCTCGCTCCCCACCAAGCTGCATCGATCCGTGTGCGGTGAGATCGGTCCCTTCCCCCGCGAGATGAAGCCGTTCCATCTTCAATGTTTCATTAGCTACCGAGAATTGCGTCGGATCCTGTTGTCGCAACTTCAGACCCGAGACATCCAGCGCAAGCGCATCCAGAGTACCGATTACAGTCCAGCTCGCCGGATCGCGCAGCGGGCCTCGCAGGTCAAATGAGCCGCCGACCGTGGAATGTCCCACAAATCGGCGGCCAACATACATTCGCCACAGCGCGTCTATGTCAACCTGGTTTGCTTGGAAATGGAGATCGGCTGGATAGCCATCAGCCATCCCGACGCTTCCGGCAATCTGCAACGATCCATGCTGAAATCTTGAATTACCCGTGACGTGCAAATTGTTTCCTTCAGTGATCGTTTGCAGATCGAAGTCACCAGCAAGCTCATCGTCCAAAGTGAGATTTCGCAAGTTTACAGTTGCGTTGATGGCAGGCGAATTGGGTGTGCCATACGCTTTGACCGCAAAATCTGCCTGGCCATTTATGGGAAGACGACCGACGTGGGATTGCGGCAGGTCCCTCAGATCGAAATTGCGTCCGGTAAGGTCAAGTCTGAAACTTCGAGCAGACGAATTGTAACTGGCACTGCCCGTAACGACTGCCCCATCGTGAAACAAATGCATATTGGAAAATGCGATTTCGCCGTGATCCAGACGAAAAGCGGAATCGAACTGCCGGATGTTCTCACCGTAGGCGGATCCGTCGACAAGATGAATCTGCCCTTCCGCATGCGGATTGGCCAGCGTCCCGCCGGCCTGAATTGCGCAATCCGCCCGGCCCGAAACCGGATATCCGTAACCCAGCAGGGTCTGCAAGCCCGCGAGGTCCGCATTCTGAATGTTTGCGCGCAGCGTGAGATTGCTGTCTGCCGTGAGGTGGCCGTGCTGTAAGGTCGCGGATGCATCGAATTCAGCCGCTGAGCCATCCCGGCGAAGATTTGCCTTCTGAATGATCACACTGTGAAATGACGCTTGCAGGGATGCGGAAAAAGAATCCCAATGCGTTTTCAGTGTGCGAGTGTGATCGGTTGCGCCGACGTCGAACTGGAAGTTTTCGATCTGTAGGCCGCCAGTAATCTGTGGAGAGGAAACTGAACCCGTCATGCTCCCGCTGAACGTCGCGTTTCCGTTCAGCTTCACCGGAATCACTTCCGGGCCTCGAACCACTTCGAGCACCGGCAGCCAGTCGGGAATGCTGGATGTGGAAATGAACAACCGCATCGCCGACGTTGCAGACAATATGCCCGAGGCTTGCACAGCCGACGTTGGAGTCTCCGCGGTAAACTGCGACAAATCCATGCTCGCATCGGCCACGTAATAAACGCCCTGCGCATGAGCATTCAGCGGCACCTCACCCGCTCTGGCATGCGCCGCAGGATTCAAATCGAGCGCAAAGCGGATTTCCGCGTCGGCCGGCGTACCCTTCCAGCGCGCTTCGATACTTCCTGATGCACCTCCTGCGGGATGAAAGCGAGGAAACGGATGAGCCGGCGCATTGAGCGCGTCCGCCAGCGAATCCGCTGAAAGATCGCGCCAGTGGACCACGACAACTGCGTTTTGAATTGCCTGAGGCTTCGGCTTCACGGCAGCGGGTTTTCTCGCCGGCGGAGCAGCAGAGATCGTCGCCGTTTCCAGCGTCTTTTTCATGCTGGCTGTCAGATGCTGATTAGGCGCGAGCCATTGATCCCATTCCGCATCGCCGTTGAAGCTCCCGCCGAAAATTTTTCCCTGTATTTTCGAGAGTATCAACAACTGGTCGGTGATCGAATAACCGCTGCTGACCGATGCTCGCGTGAAAGAAATCTCGTCGTCCCGCCAGCCCAGATCGCGTAGCGCGAGCAAGCCTTCGGTGGAGAACTGGTCCAGCGACCATTCGCCGCGGCCTTTCACCTCCAGCACGCCGGCTCGAAGCTCCTGTTTGCGTGCAATCGAAGCCACATCACTAAGATCGAATTGCCCTTCGTACTGTGCCTCGAAATGCGGACGACGGATGTCTGTGATCTGCCCGCTGGCAGAAAAATGCGAATGCCCCGAGTTCCATTTGAGCGATGGAATCACAGCGGAGTTCGAGCTCAGGCTGAACTCAAGCGCGCTCATCCACGCGAAAGGACGGCATTCGGGCAGCTTTGTATCGACTAAACCAACCTGGAGCCGTCCGTCGTAGCGGCGGTGCAGATGCGAATAATCCACCCGCACGGCTATGTCCCGTGCCGAAAAGTCCAGCGGCAGCTTTTGCTGGTCCCAAAGCATCTGGCCATTACGCAGCTCAAAACGATCGATGGATAACGCGAACAGCTGCTCGATTGCTTTTTGAGGTGTCAGGCTGCTGGAGGTGGCTCCCGGAATATTTGTGGTTCCGTCGGAATAGAAAGTCACATGTATGCTGGGCTGATCCAGCGTCATGTCATAAAATGCCAAACCCGAGCCGAAGAGAGACCTTAATTTTAGCCGCGCTGTGATGCGCTCCGCGTGCGCTAAAGGCGCATCGCTGGCTGCTTCCTTGCCATGAATGGTGATCCCGAGGACGCCCACCTGCAAGCGAAGTGGAGTGGTATGAATGCTGCCGATTTCAACGCGGCCTCCAGAAATGCGTTCCAGTTCTGCAACCAGCCGCCGCCTCACCAGAGATTGAAACGATTCCGTGTGTACATAGATGAACAGGCCGAACGCCACCATAGCAAATACGGCTGCAACGATCAGCAGGTACTCGCCCCACTTCCAGCGTCCCGGCTTGCTGGACAACTCACTCACCGCGATTGGACTCCCGTGTCTGCACCCGAGTCGGGCGATCCAGGCACGTTGACTTGACCTTCAGAACGCAGTGTGTGCAGCCAAGAGACCAGCAACTCGCCCACCTTCTGCTGGGTAAGTAACTCGCGAATTTGCCCCGAAACTTCTGCCAGAGGAACCTCCGCCGCACCTGTCTGTTTTAACTTCGGCACAAACTGCTCATGATAGTAGGCCTCAATCGACTTGGAATCGATTTCGACCGCCGGACGAAGCCGTGCGTCCACCAGCCGCATCAGCTCGATCTGCTGCCGGATGTGTGCTTGAAAGTCCTTTTCCGTGAGATGGTATCGAAGAAGGATCGCTTGCCAGCCCTGTTGGTCTGCCGCTTCCGGATACTGTTTGCGAACCTCGGCTATTCGCGCCGCAATCTCGGCGTCACTAACCTGGGGAAAATCAGATGGCTTCATCTGTTCGCGCAGTAACTCCTGATCGATCAAGCGATTGAGCACTGCACGGCGCTCTTCCTCGCTAAAGTCAGTCAGCTTCCGGTCTCCGGAAAGCGCCTCGTAGCACATCGCCTCGTCCCAGTCAGATTGCAAAATAATGTGGCCATTTACGGTTGCAACGATGCGGTCGATCACGTCGCCCGCCGCCTGGCGCACCAGCAGGAAGGCGAATGCCAAGATCGCACACGCGGTGGAAATAATCGCGTTTCTTACCCGAGGACTCATCAGAATGGCTGGCCTATGCTAAAGAAAACGTTAAAGGGACGCAGGCGCTGGGTTTCGAAGTTGCCGGTCAGTTGGCCTGCTGGATTGACGATCCCTTGGTAATAAGACGTTGGATTCAAATTGTACCCGAAGTCGAAGCGCAATGGACCAATAGGTGTTTTATACCGGAGACCAATGCCCACGGCATGGGAAGTGTAATCATACCCGCTGTTGTTGAAATACGTCATGCAGGAGGGGATCGGCACGCCTCCACTTTGCAAACATTGCGCCGGGTCTGGCTGGTGCCAGCGCAGAACACCCTTCAACATGTCATGTCCAGCAGTATAGACGTTGCCCATGTCGTGAAATATGGCGAAACCGAAGCCTTCTCCAAGGTAGGGTAACGTTACTTGCGGAAAGCGAAGCTCCTCGCTATTTGCAAACAAAGCGGTGCCGCCTACAGGAAAACCCGAATCCGGATCGCGGGGGCCTGCTTGATTTAACCCGAAGCCACGATGGGAGTTTCCGCCCCCGGCGAAAAAAACTTCCGGCAAGGGAATTACGGTATTCCCTTGGCATGAGGTGGCCAATTTACTTATCGTGCATGCCCCCGGGGGCAGAACGCGAGTTCCACCATAAACTTGCTCTAATCCGAGGGTGGTTGAGCGGGCGAACACAAACTTGTGTGCGGCCGGGCCAAAGCCGTAATACGTGGAATCCTGGGTCAGGGCGCGGGCAAAATCCGCTTGCGAGCCCAGAAAACCTGAAGCCGCAAAACCGTCGAGCGTGAAGTACTGTCCCTTCGTGCTCTCCAGGGGATTGTCGCGGCGATCGCTGATGAATGTAAATCCTGGGCCACCCACGCGCGCGGGAAGAGAAAACAAGCTGAACTCGGCGGGAGAGAAAGTCGCTTGGAAATCGGTGGCCTTTACTCGCCGGTAGTCGAAACGATAGGTAATCGATGTAGAGTGGTTGGGCCGCACCCTGCCAATCTGCTCCCGCAGATCGATCCTCCCCTCCAGTCGCTGCGAGGTGAAGGTGGCGACATTCCGGCTGTTGTCGTAAAAGAGCGTGTAAAACACCTTTAGCTGGTCGTTGTTGAACAGCTTAGGCATCTCGTATCTGATCAGACCGCGCTGTTGTATCCGGCCCACGTGAGAGTCGAACGTCAGCGTCTGATCGCGTCCACCGACATTAAGCCTGGTTACGTCGAAGCCCACGCGCGGACTGACCCCAGTTGTTCCTGCCGGAGCTGTACCGGCGGGCAAGCCGGTTTCAAACTCCAGGCCGCCGTCATAAGTAAATGTGTAGCGCTTCGCCTCCTGCACCTGCACCAACACATTCTTTTGAGGATCCAGGCCCTCGGGATTCTGCACCGCCGTATCGACCTGGCTGAAAATGCCGAGATCATAAAGCTTGCTTTGCGTGTCGAGCAAATCCTGCTGGCTGAGCGATTCGTGCGGGGTCACCTGAATCTCGCGCTGCACGATGTAGTTGCGGGTGTGGTCGAGTCCTCCGGTCAACACCCGGTTCACAAAGAATTGAGTGCCCTCCTGGATCGTATAGGTTACCGCCTCGCGGTTCGACTGACCTGGAATGGGCTGGGCCGTGATATCGAGCGTGGCATTGGAAAATCCATGGTTAAAGTAGTAGCTGAGGATGGCCTCGCGGTCGCTCGCAAGGTTCTGTTCTGAGTAAGGCTGACCTACGGTGGTATTGAGTTCGGGCAAAGCGTGGACCGGAATTTTTTCATTGCCCGTAATCTGAAATGCTCCCACCAGAGTCTGCGGCCCCTCGTCAATGTGAATGTGCACCGCCAGGCGATTATCAGAGCCGTGGTAGTTATCGTCTACCTTGGTCTCAATCTTCGCGTCCCGGAACCCATTCGAAACATACAGCGCCTTAAGATTGTCGACATCAGCCTGGAGCAACACGTCGCTGTAGCTCCCTTCCGAAAAAACTCCCGCGGGGCGGATCTGAAGCCTTTGCCGCAACATCTGCGTGGGAAAATATTTATTTCCACTGATATCGATCAACACCAGGCGGTGCCGCGGCCCAGGGTCAATCCGGTAAATTACTCGCAGGATGTCATTGCCGGTTTCTTTCTCCACTTCAACCTTGGCATCGAAGCGCCCGCGGCTTTGCAGGTAATTGACAAGATTGCGCTTGCCTTCATTGAGCAGGTCGTCATCGAGTGCGTTTTCTTCGTAGACGGGTACTTCTTTTCTCATCACACTGCGGCTGATGTGAAAGCCCTGCGTATGGATCACCACCACCGGGCCGGGCTCGATCAAATAGGTGTAGTCCACGGCATTGCTTTCAGGCCGGTATTTCTGCTCCTCGATCAATACCTGCGCCAACACCCGTTGTTGCTTCTGAAACTTCTTCCGCAGCCGGTGCAGCGAGTTCGTGACGCGCGCTACAGTAACCCGCTCACCAGGATGCATGCGGGCAATGTCTTGAATCTGTGCGTCCGAATACGACGAGTGCCCTGTGACCTTCACTATGCCAATGTGCGCCGGTTCTGCCGGAACCACGTGGAAAAGAACGTTCACTTGCTGTGTATTCGGATTCGAAGCGCTCTCCGCCGTCACCCGCGCCCGGAAATAACCATTCTCCTGCATCAGTTGGCGGATGTTGGTTAAAGCCCGGTCGAGATTATCCACCGTGTAAAGCTCGCCTAATTGGAACTTTGATGCGTTGACGATCTGATTTCGATTTGGCCGGCTGGGAGCTCCCTCCACATCTACGAAGCCAACGAAAAAATTCAGGGACGCCCTGAAAGTAAGAATGACCTCGTCTCCAGAGGGAACCGCCTCTGCCTGAATGTCGGCGAATCGCCCCGTGGCATACAGCACGCGAACGCTTTCGCGGACCTGGTTGCGTTCAAGCGGCTCTCCTGTTTTCAGCGGCAGCATTTGCAGCAGGTGCTCGCTGTCGGACACGTCGGGCAGTTCGATAGATTTCACGATGCGCCCTTCATATTCCGCCATCGAAGCCAGTGCGGACGCAGGCTCTTGCGTTTGCTGAGCGCTGCGCGGATAAGGCGGTAGTCCAGCACGAGCAGCCGAACCTACCAGCAAAGAAAGATAGATGAAGAGTGACGAGTACCGTCTTAGCAAATAATGTCCTTACGCCCGTTATCTAGTTTGGATGAAGCGTGCGATTTGTTTCGTTGCACGTCAGGCTTCGATCTCACGATGCCACGCAAACCGCCAAGAAAACCGCGCCAATTTCGCGAAACTTTGCACCCTTGTGCCTCCGAAACGCTACTGTCCGATTGCGCTTCACTTCCACCACTTATAATAAAAGGTTTCGCAGGCACGAACTAATGATCTCCTTGAGACAGGCATGACAAAACTGGGAGCGGAAAAACGACAACTCGAGCGCTACTCTCGCCAGATTCTGTTTCGTGGCATCGGGGAGGCGGGCCAGGCTCGTCTCACTGCCGCTCGCGTCACGATCGTGGGCTGCGGCGCGACCGGGTCGGCCTTGGCGTCATTGCTGGCGCGCGCTGGGGTGGGAACGCTTCGCATCATCGATCGCGATTATGTCGAAGAAAGCAACTTGCAGCGCCAGTCGCTTTTTGATGAAAACGACGCCACTGAGTCTTTACCCAAAGCGATCGCTGCTGCACGCAAGCTGGCCTCGTTCAATTCATCGATTAAAGTCGAACCGATGCCGCAGGACCTGGCCCCCGACAACATTGAAGTATTACTTGATGGAGTCGATCTATTTCTCGATGGCACAGATAATTTCGAAACACGATATCTGCTTAACGATTTTGCCGTCGGTCGCTCGATTCCCTGGATATACTGCGCCGCGGTCGGCAGCTACGGTGTGACGTTGAACATCGTCCCCGGCAAAACCGCATGCCTGGCCTGCATTTTTCCCGATACGCCCCGTGGCATGGTCGAAACCTGCGAAACCTCCGGAATCCTGAATTCGGCCGTAAATGTGGTTGCCTCTATCGCCGCCACAGAAGCTATCAAGTTGCTGATCGGGGGCGAAGCCACTTCTAAGCTGCGCAAAACTCTCTGGTCATATGATGTGTGGACAAATGAGCACGCCGAAATTTCCGCGTCCAAACCGCGCCCCGGCTGCCGCGCCTGCGGCGAGCGGAATTTCATCCATCTCGCCGGCGAAGGCCGTCCGCATATCACCATGTGCGGACGCAACTCGGTGCAGATCCACGAGCGCGCCCGCCCTATCGATTTTTCCGAAATGGAGCGCCGCCTTCGTTCCCTCGGCACCGTGCGCCACAATGAATTCGTGCTCAAGTTCTGGCGCGACCCCTACGAGATGACGCTGTTTCCTGATGGCCGCGCCATCATCAAAGGCACCACCGATGCCGCCGTCGCCCGCAGCCTCTACGCCCGCTATGTGGGGAGTTGAACGCCGCGTTACATATCATCAAAGAGCTGAACTTTCCTGCGGCTTCTCTTGTATGTGAGAGAGACGAATCTCAGAATCAAGCGCTCAAAAATTCTCTCCGCCTCACCAAACGGGTGAAACGCTTCCGACGTTTTCTGCACTATACAGGTAAGTTGAGGACATTGGTTCGTAATGATGTCCTAACGACTTCATGGACCCGGCTTGGCAAACACCCTGCAGGGTTCTGGATAGTTCCGGAGCCGACGGGGGAAGCGGCTCCGGAACCTTATTCCGTACTACTTCTCCGCAAATGGAAAGATTTCTGCAAAATCAAGAGAGGATCCTTCGCTTCCCTGTGCACACCGCTCGCCACACTACGGCCGCTATACATCGCAGAAGCAATCACACGTTCCAGAAGCCGCCTATGGCGCTTGCATTTCAGGAAACCCATTGCGCCGCCTCCCGAGTGGTAAAATATCTGCCATTTTCAGGTGTCCGGGAAACCCTGTTGCAATTCGAAACTTTTGATGAGGCTTATGTCGAGCGCCTGCGTGCTGGAGATCCCCCCACACACGCACACTTTTGCTCGTACTTCGGCCGCCTGATAGGCATAAAACTCCGGTCGCGCTTGTCGACCCGTGACGACGTCGAAGATGTACGGCAGGAAACGTTCAAGCGGTTTTTTGTGGCGCTGCAGAGCGGAAGAATCGCGTACCCGGACCGGCTGGGTTCATTCGTCAACTCGATGTGCAACAACGTGCTAAGAGAGCATTATCGCGGTTCTAAAGACGTGCCGGTCGTAGCGGACGATGACGAAGCGATGAACTTTCCTTCTCCCGCGATCGATCCGTTGGAGGGAATTAGCACGAAAGAAGTGCAGCAGTTAGTCCGTGAGACTCTGGATAAACTTTCTGAACGTGACCGCCGAATTCTACGGGAGGTCTTCCTGGAGGAGCGGGACAAAGACGACGTGTGCCGCGATTTTGGAGTAAGCCGGGAGCATCTGCGGCTATTACTTCATCGCGCCAAGAAGGCATTTAGGAAGAACTACGAAAACCGATTCGCCTGAGTTCGCATGTTTCCGCATGTTAAGAGATGCTTCGGCGCACGATATTTAGCAGCAAGGAGGGGGTGAGTGTAATGGACCACGCTGAGGTGGTTCGCCGACAAATGACGGAAAGGTACTTACTAAATGAACTCGACTCCCTGGATAGAGACGAGTTCGAGGAGCATTTCTTCGACTGTCCGGCTTGCGCGGCCGATGTTCATGCCGGCGCTTTATTCGTGGATCATAGCAAGATAGTGCTGGCCGAAAAGGCCATGGCGGAACAGCACGAACCTGTTCCCAGCCATGCGCGGGCAAATTGGCTTTCGTGGTTTCGTCCAGTTTTTGCTTTGCCCGCGACGGCTATTTTGCTGGTAGTGATCGGATATCAGAATATGGTTACGATTCCGCACCTGTCGCGTCAGCTCAATACCCCGCAGGTGCTGCCGTTTGCCGCGGTGAATGTTGGCACCTACGGATCGGAGGCTCCGGCAATCCTGACTCATCCAGGAGAAAGCTTCCTGGTTTTCGTGCGCATTCCGCCGGATGTGGCTTTTGTGCGTTATACCGCGGAGTTGTATGATCCTGAACGCAAGTTGGAGTGGAACATCGCGTTCGCGCCACTTAGCGGCCAGGACGAATATCCAGTGCAGGTTCCAGGAAAAGATTGGAAGGCTGGCCGCTATACCCTGACGGTATTTGGCGTAACCGCCCGAGGAGAAAGCAAAGAAATAGGCAAGGCGCTGTTCGATGTGCAAGTTCAAAAATAAGCAGAATGGGGGTGACTTAACATGGTCGCAAATGCGACGGTACCAACACCGTCAAAGTCGGTTCGAAGTCCATATCACATCTACCATGCTGAAGCGTTCATTCTCGAAGGCAAGATTGAACAACCGATCCAGCAACCTATCCAGCCCTTCGGCCGTGTCGTTCTGGAGTCGCGCCGCGACACACTGATCACTCAGTCGGTGGGCGAAACCAACATCGAAGGCCTGATTTCTTTCGAGCGCGGGCGAACGCGCGTGATTGGAACACGCGTGAAACAAAAAGTCGACATTCTGGGCCGCGACCACGCTGGCTGGGCGACACTCTCCACTGCCGAGATCGAAGGCTACAACGTTCTCGATGTCATCACCGCTGACCGCGTCGTAGCACAGATCACGACCGACCATACCTTGGCCGGAGACAACGTCGACAACGTGCCGCGCGTAAATTTCCTGGGCACGGCGTTCGAAAACCTGGCAATTGCAGGCGTCCCGGTCGAAGTCCAACTCAACCTGGCCTTCTGTGGTGCCAAGCCCGAAAACGACCGTCCCTATCTTGAGGATGAGAAGTTTCTGGATACCGTGCATCGCCAACTCGATGAATTTGTCTCTTCCCGTGATCTTCCCGCGAGCCTCGAAAAGAAGTGCGGCGCCGAGATCGCTTATATCGACGACCTGAAGCGGCGAGCAAGAGAGAGGAACAAGGCAGGTGCGGACGGCGAGCCGAACGGCTATCCTAAGCTGCGATGCTCCCTGGTCAAGACCGTCAAGTTGACGAAAGAGATCCCCGGCGTGCATACGTTCGGGAACCTGGTCTTCATCGAAGACTTTGGAACCGTCTCTTTGGCGGAACTCGAAGTCGGCATCCACAAGGCCAGTCACAGTTTTGCGAACCGGGACGGCGGCCAGGAGTCAGCGAGCGAGAGCAACTACTTCAAACTAAATATGTTGGCGATTCGGCTGGGCTGCGGAACCAGCGGGAGCACAAACGGCCCGGAGGCTGTTGCGAATGGAAATAATGGCACCGGGCACCAGGGCGGCGGATAGGCGCCTTTCTGTTCGGATTTCGTGGCCCCAAGGCACGGAGTTATGTGACACGGGGGCTCCGCTGATCCACGGCCCACCGAATCCTCGCGTAGGCGAGCATGATGTTGCGCGTCCACTTCTTGATCGACACCGGGTCCTTGATTTCCCGGGCCACCTCAAGCGCTCGCTCATAGTACGAGATCGCTGTGAGGTGATCGCCGCGGTGCAGGTACACGTTGCCGATGTTTGCCAAGTTGACCTGGTGGTTGTGAACGTATCCAGCATCGTGCGTGACCTTCTCAGCGGCGCGGAGCAGATCCATCGCTTCTTCGTCGTCGCCCATTCCGAGGTGGCAAACAGCCAATTCAGACCAAACCATGGCGACGTCCAGGCGCGATCCCGCGGCCTCGAAGATTTTGAGTGAGCTCTCAAGCCAAGGCACCGCCTTCTCGTATTGCCGCTAGATCATGAGATTTTTTCCAATGCCCCATAGGGCATGCCCACGGAGCTGCCCTCCGTCCCGCTCCCGCGCGAGCTCAAAGACTTCGCGGAACAGGCGGTCCGAGGAAACGTAATCTTTCTGCAGGAAGAACACGAAAGCCCTTGAGAGGAGAGCCTCACCAACGAGGCGAGTCAGCCGAGCACTCCGCGCCAGAGATTCCGCCTCCCCGATCAGCCTATGGGATGCCTCATATTTTCCCAGCGATCCGGAGCAGACCCCGCGGAGCCTCTTGAGTTCGATTTGTGATTCGAGGTCGTCGGGCTCCGGCGAGCAGGAAGACTCAAGATAGGCAAGAGCCGCATCCGCATGTCCTCTGAGGGAAAGAATTTGAGCACGAATGAGGCGAAGCTGAGAAACATTCTCTGGGCATGATCCGCTCGCGTCTTGATGAAGCGACTGCTCGACGACCTCCTCCGCGGCGCTGCTCGACCCGTCTTCGTCGGCCGGCTCTGCATGGTGAGGATGAGAGTCTTGAGCAGGGGTAACGCGCCGATTTCCGTAATCGCTCGGCCCTGTTAGTGGCACGCTCGATGCCCTGCCCCCAAAGTTCAACAACAAGAGAAGAGATACTAACCAGCTGAACATGCGAACCCTCCTTGGAGGCGGAATTATACCGGCCATCTTGTCCTTCTCAAGTTAATTCTTTGCGGTGTTCTGGTTTTGGAACAAGACCCCCCTCCTACTTGGCCGACCAAAAAAATAACTGCGCGGGAACGCGCGGCCTTCTCGACCCCGAGCGCGAGCAGTACCATTGGGATTCCATCGCAGCCGCACAAGAAGGCAAGGTCGAATGCTCATTGGTGACAGGGATCGGGCAGGACACCCCAGGGCACTAGGGTGGCGGCGGATAGCCGCCGCCTCGGTGACGACCGCTGCGGTCTTGGCGATCTCCTGCTGCGGTTGGCGCCACAGTCCACAAGATGCCTACGACCACGCCTATCGGGCACTGCTTAACGGCAACCTCAAACAAACCCAGAACGAGGCTCACCGGGAGCTCGAGCGATACCGTGATCCGCGATCAGATTGGGCCTGCAGGTTCCGAGTACTTGAAGCCAGAGCGGTGCTCCAGCAAGGCTACTACGAACAGACTCTCAGCCTCCTCAATTCGGCTCCTCTCTCTCCCGATCAGCCAGACTCATTTATCCTTGCATCGGACCTCGCCGCCGAGGCCGAACTAAAGATGCACAATTTTCCTGAGGCTGAGGCCTTTATTAACCGTACAGCCGATCTGTGCACAGCATCCACCCGCGCGAGCTGCGGTTATGTTCTCAAGGCCCGAGGTCTCCTCGCCAGCGAGCGGCACCAATCGCAATTGGCAGAGCAGTACTTCGAGGATGGGTTAGTTTTCGCCCGGTCAGTGGGAGACCATTTGCAAGAGAGCTATGCCCTGCTGAACTTGGGAAATGAACTGCTCGGAGAGGGGCGTCTCGACGAAGCGATCGACAAACTTGAGGCAGGATATCGAGCCGCGACCCAAGCAGGTGCGCTACGCCTTGAGATTATCACCCGCGGTGATATTGGTTGGGCCTACTACAGGCTTGGGGACCTCGAAAAGGCGCTGCAGCTCTCGATGTGGGCGGAGAACCTTGCATCCAAGATCGACGACGTAGGCAACGACGAAAACGAGCTTACCAACATAGGGTATGTCTATAAGGACGAGCGTAAATTTGATCTAGCCGCGAGCTCGTTTCAGCAGTCCCTAACTCTAGCGACTCGAACCAATGCAAAGGCCCATATCTACAACGCCCTGCGCGTCCTCGCTCGTCTCTATCTGCAAACCGGCGACCTCGACAAAGCCACCCAATACGCTCAACAAGCGCTCGACATCGCTCGGCAAGACAAGAACCATCTCGATGAGCTCTATCCCACGCTCGTGCAGGGACAGATCGCCGCCCGCCGCGGCGATTCGGCAGCCGCCGAAAGGAGTTTCCGTTCAGTCGAAAGCGACAACGACTGCCCCATCTTCTTGAAGTGGGAAGCCGAACACTCGCTCGCCCGTCTCTACGAGGATGAAACCAAGCCCGACTCGGCCGACCGCGAATATCGCACGGCGCTTGCCACGTTCGAAGCCGCTCGCGACACAGTGCGGCGTGAGGATTCTCAACTCTCGTTTCTCACCAACGCCTCCCGTATCTACGACGACTACATCCATTTCCTCGTCTCCCACAAGAAAACCGATGAAGCCCTGCGCTGGGCCGACTACAGCCGCGCCCGCACGCTCTTGGAAGGATTGGGCTTGCTGCCAAAGGGAGCGAAAAACGAGCCTTCACCGCTGAATCCGCTACAAATTGCACAGCAAGCTCAGGGCACAGCGTTCTTCTATTGGCTGGGCGAGAACCAATCTTATCTGTGGGTAATCACTTCGCAAAAAGCCACGTTGTTCCCGTTGCCGCCGCGCGGGCAAATTGAAGAGGCAGTCGAGCGTTATCGAAAAACTCTGACGGGCGCGCAGAGCGGTCTGGAATCGCTGGAGCAGTCGCCCGATCGCGACGGCCTCTGGCTCTACCGAACTCTGATCGAACCGGCACAAGGACTATTGAAACCGCGGCTTGCGAAGCAGTCATTTCTGAAAGATGATACGAAGATTTTCATCGTTCCCGATGGCGCCCTGAATAACCTTAATTTCGAAACCCTCATAGTGCCCGAACCCCACCCTCATTATTGGATCGAAGACGCGAACATTGTGAATGTTAGCTCGCTGCATGTGCTCGCTTCCTCTTTGGCGCGCGAACAGAATCGGGCCCGCAAGCTGCTTCTCATTGGCGATAGTGTTTCGCCCAGCCCGGATTACCCCGAATTACCTCGCGCCGCCGACCAAATGACGGCTGTCGCCATGCGCTTTCCGGCGGACCAGCAACAGGTTTTCTCTCGCGAGCAGGCGACTGCGGCAGCGTATGAAAACAGCCATCCCGAACAGTTTTCGTACATTCATTTTGTCGCGCACGGGACGGCGAGCCGCTTAAGCCCGCTCGATTCGGCAATCGTGTTGTCAAAGGACGCGAACAATCCTGAATCGTTCAAACTCTATGCTCGCAAGATAAAGGAGCATCCCCTGCACGCCGACCTCGTCACGATTTCCGCCTGTTACAGCGCCGGCGAGCGCTTCTATGCTGGCGAGGGACTGGTCGGCCTGGCATGGGCATTTCTCCGCGCAGGGGCTCACAATGTGATTGCCGCTTCATGGGAAGCAACCGACGCCTCTACTCAGCAGCTCATGGATACCTTTTATGCTGCTTTGAATCACGGGGCTAGTCCGGACGTCGCGCTTCGCAAGGCGAAACTTTCTCTTCTGCACTCCGATGGAGCATTTCGCAAGCCTTATTACTGGGCTCCCTTTCAACTGTACGCGGGAACGCTTTCCCATTCTCCAACCGGGCGCCGCTCCAATTAGCTGTCGAAACCTAACCCATGCGCGGGATGTCACTGCTCCCCGCGACGTCGGGCGGCAGCAAACTGGGGAAGAAGCACTCCAGCACCAGCCTTATTGCGGCATCTCGCACCCCGGCGGAAAAGAGTTGCTCGGGTTTTCTCCGAGAGCGCTGTGCTCAAATTTGCGCAGTTGACTGAGTTCGTGAACCGTTGAGCTGACCACGTCAAACGTTTTGACGTAAGAACGTCCGTCGAGGATCTTTTCCAGCCTCTTCGTTGCTTCCGGAAAGCCGTTTGCGGCCCAGGCCTCGGCATCTCCCTCATGTTCCCAGAAGCTGATGGTTGCAACTTCGTCGCTGCCGCGCATAGCGAGGACGATCAGATCCACAAAACCTTCCTGCTTGCGCAGCCAGGGAAGAATTTCGCTTTCGATGATATTGATAAATTCCGGAAGAGTGTTCGATTTCAGGCGAGCAGCTACCTTGCGGGCAAACATTTTCACCTCGTTGCATTCTGTTATTTCCGGCTTGCGTGCGGAATCCAGCCGCACAACATTCACTATTCAAATGGTGATTTTGAACCTGCGAACGTTACAGTTCTTAATGAATTTCATTGCGAAGTCTGGCGGGAAGAATCGAGATCTGTAAGTACTTGAAAGGATTTGGCTGCCCCCCAGGGATTCGAACCCCGATATGCTGATCCAGAGTTAATGGATCGCGTTAGCGAAAATCCTGGGTTTCATGCTGACAATTCAATCACTTGCCTCCAACTCAAGCCCGCACGGAAGCACTTTGACGTGGTATTGAAAAGGCTCGCTTTAGCGCGTACTGGATCGAGACATACGGCACATTTACGGCACACCTTTTTTCGCACAGTTTGTACGTTGGAATTGGTTCCGTATGTTGATTCTTGATCATCAAACACA
>JASHOH010000147.1 GCA_030041215.1 Candidatus Sulfotelmatobacter sp.
TTTCTCGAAGACATCAACCGTTTCAAATACCGCGGTTCATCAGGCAAAGTAAATCTCGCACTTGATGCTTTGCCCAGCTTCAAATGCATGCCAGGTCCGGGCGCCCACCTGCGCGGTGCAATTTCAATTTCTCCCGCCGTCGAATACATGGAGCGCGCTTACGACGATGCCAAGTACGGAAATTTTTCTCGCCGCCCATACATCGATATGGTCATTCCGAGCCTTACCGATCCCTCAGTCGCACCTCCCGGCAAGCACGTGATGTCGTGCTTCGTGCAATATGCGCCCTACAAGCTGCGCCCCGGCATCAACTGGGACGATCAGAAAGAAGCCTTCGGCGACGCCGTCATCGACACGATTGCCGAGTACGCGCCCAATATCAAAGACATCATTCTCCATCGCCAAGTCGTGACGCCGCTCGACCTCGAACGCGAGTGGGGACTGAGTGAAGGCAATATCTTTCAAGGTGAGCTTTCACTCGAGCAGCTTTTCTTTCTGCGTCCAGCGCCGGGCTACGCTCGCTTCCGCACGCCGATTCAGAATCTCTACATGTGCGGCTCAGCGACGCATCCCGGCGGCGGCATCATGGGCGCTCCGGGCCGATTGGCAGCTCTCGAAATCCTGAAAGACAAAGGAGCCGCCTAAATGCCCGACACGAAACGCGATGTTCTCATCATCGGCGGCGGCCACAATGGCCTAGTCACCGCCTTCTATCTTGCCAAAGCGGGATTCAAGCCGCTCGTGCTTGAACGCAGCGCGCAGATCGGCGGCGCGGCGATCACCGACGAATTTCATCCCGGCTTTCGCGTTTCCACGCTCTCGCATTCCGCCGGACCGATTCGTCCCGATATCGTCCGCGACATGCAACTTGAAAAACATGGCGCAAGATTCATCACGCCTGATGCCTGTGTCACCGCCCTCTCGCCCGATGGCCGCGCATTGTCACTCTACCAGGACGAAAACAAATCGGCCCAAGCCATCTCCGCCTTCTCGCAAAAAGACGCGGCCAGATACCCCGAGTTCGCAAAATCACTGGGCAAGATCGGCAAAGTCATTGCCGAGGCTCTCGCCACTACTCCTCCTGACATCGACCACCCCAATTCCGCCGATCTCTGGAGCATGTTGAAGGCCGGCCGCGCCCTGCGCAATCTCGGCAAGCGCGATATGTACCGCGTCCTGCGCTGGGGACCGATGGCCGTCGCCGATCTCGTTGCTGAATATTTCGAAACCGAATTATTGCGCGCGGTCATCGCGGCCCGCGGAATCTTCGGAACTTTTCTCGGTCCATGGTCCGCGGGAAGCAGCTTGCAACTGCTGATTCGCGCCGCGGGCGATCCTCATCCTGCCGGCTCTGCGATGTTCACCGCCGGCGGCATGGGAGCGGTCACGCAGGCGATGGCATCTGCCGCGCAAGCTGCCGGCGTTGAAATTCGCACTTCCGCGGAAGTCATCGAAATTCGCATCAAAGATGGCGCGACTACCGGCGTTCTGCTCTCGACCGGCGAAGAGATAACCGCTAAGGCAGTCATCTCCAACGCCGATCCCAAACGCACCCTGCTCAAGCTTACCGACCCGATTCATCTCACGCCTGATTTCGTGCAAAAGATGCAGCACTACCGCGGTAACGGCACAGTGGCAAAAGTTAACCTCGCGCTCTCGGGTCTACCGAATTTCGCGGCGGCGAAAAACGGTAATGCCTCTGCGCTCAAAGGACGCATTCACATCGGCCACGAAATCGACTACCTCGAGCGCGCGTTCGACGAGGCAAAATACGGTAATTTCTCGCGCCAGCCGTATCTCGAAGTAACGATTCCGTCGCTCACCGATCCCACGCTCGCGCCCGACGGCAAGCACGTGATGTCGATCTACATGCAATACGCGCCTTACAAACTGAAGGGCGGTTGGGAAGATCGAAATGGAGACGCCCAGCGCAAAGCTCTCGGCCAGACGGTCGTGCAAACGCTGGCGCAATACGCGCCGAATCTGCCGGAGCTGATTCTGACTCACCAGATCATCACGCCGCTTGACCTCGAAGAAAATTACGGATTAACCGGAGGCCAGATTTTCCACGGCGACCTCGCGCTCGATCAATTCTTCACCATGCGTCCGCTGTTAGACTGGGCACGCTATCGTACCCCGGTCAAGAATTTATACTTGTGCGGCAGCGGCACGCACCCGGGCGCAGGATTGACTGGAGGATCGGGTGCTAATGCGGCCCGTGAAATTTCGAAAGCGCTGAAAAAATAGCTCATGTGGAGCGGGCACTCCCGCCCGCTTTGCCGGGCGGCAACAACCAAGGCGGGCAGCAGCGCGGCACACAATCGATGAAAAACTCAGCCATCCTCCTCATCTCCTGCCCCGACGCCAAAGGCGAAGTCGCCTCCATCGCTGACTTCGTCTATCGCCACGGCGGCAACATTCTTCACGCTGACGAACACGCCGACGAAGAATCCGGCCTCTTCCTCATGCGCGTCGAGTTCGATCCCAAAGACTTCGACATCGATTTAACCCATAAAGACCTGGCCGACTTTAGCAAACATTTCTCGCCCATCGCCGAGAAATTCCAGATGAATTGGCGGCTGGCGCTGTCTTCCCATCGCCAGCGCATGATTATTTTCGTCTCGAAGTACGATCACTGCCTCGTCGATCTGCTCTATCGCCATCAGAGTGGCGAACTCGCCTGCGACATCCCCCTTATTATTTCCAATCATCCCGACAATCAGACCATCGCCGATTTCTACAAAATTCCCTACGTCGTCGTTCCCACCACTAAGAACAACAAGATCGAAGCAGAAGAGAGAATCCAGTCGCTGATCGACCAGCACAAACCTGATTTCATGGTCCTCGCCCGCTACATGCAGATTCTCTCCAACGACTTCGTCAACCGCTATCCCCAGCGCATTATCAATATCCATCATGGGCTTCTGCCCGCATTTATCGGCGCGAGGCCATACCATCAAGCCCATGAGCGTGGTGTCAAGCTGATCGGCGCGACCAGCCATTACGTCACTGAACTTCTCGATGATGGCCCCATCATCGAGCAGGATGTGGTCCGCGTAACACACCGCGATACCGTCGAGGACCTCATCCGTAAAGGCCGCGATCTCGAAAAAGTCGTCCTCTCACGCGCTGTGCGGTGGCACATCGAGAACCGAGTTCTTCTCTACGGCAACAAGACCGTGGTTTTCTGAAAACCCTCCTCCCGATAAGCTTCCATCATCGGTGTCATTCTGAACACTCGCAAAGCGAGGGTGAGAGCCTGCCCTGAGCCGCACGGGGAAGGGAACCTGCTGTTCTGATCCACGGCTATTTGCTTACCGAAGTCCATGTACTTCCGCGAAAATCCTCAGGCGGGCCACCGCACTCGCGCACGCAGGTAACTTGCGACCCCGGTGACTTTCGAATTTACTTGAACAGAGTAAAGAATTCTCTATTACCGGGGAGAATCTCGCTTTGCGGGAGCATCTTTTGGCCGAGGACCTTAGATTTGAATTAGCCATCCTCGCGACAGTGCAGGGCTTTTATCAGAAACTGTTGCGGGATTCGCTAGGCGGTGACGTGCCGATTCCGACCGGGCTGGATGAAGACTCGTTGCGCCAGACCGGAGAAGACCTTCCCCAGACTCTCGCGCAAATGTCGCGCTGGCTGCACCTGCTCGACATGGCGATTACGCCGGCCATGCTGCGGCACGCCCTCACGCCCGATACGGATTCGGAAGTCGCCGAGGCACTGCTTCGCTATTTCGTTCGCCGCCGCGTGCACACCGACGTCAATCGTGACAAGACGGATCTGGTGGCAACCTTTCTGTACCGCCATCCGCGGGTCGCAGGGCAGTGGGAACAACATGGCTATGGGCTCGATGGCGCGTTGCCTCTCTCACCATTTGAAATTGCGCTGATCGAAATTCTGGCCGATACCGATGTGCCCACTCTTCCCGAACAGCACGTGCAACTGCTGCGCAACTTCGATCCACTGCGGGAGGAGATTGCGCGATATCGCGATTTCAATGCGCTCATCGATTCCGGCATCATCTCGCGCGTGCGGGAAGTGAAACGCTGGCTCGACACTTCCTTCTACCATCCTGGGGTACTAGCCACAGTTGCGGCTCATAATACTGCATTTGGAGAGCGCTTCGATCAACTCTTCACCAAGGCTCTGGGCGAGATCAAGCAATTTGCCCAAGCGCTGGATGAAATGGGGGGCAGCATCCTCAGCACAGTCGATGGCGTCGAGGTCACGGTCGAACACGTGGCCGCGATCGAACAGAACGAGATGCTCACGGCCGACTACGGCAACGCGCTCGAAAAATTCCGCCGCGTGTCGCGATTGAAAAAGGAACTGGACCGGCGTCCCCCGATTCGCAAATCCTTGCTTGCGCCGGCAGCAACCGGCCAAAAAGCCAATCGATCGGGTGGCAGCGCTGCCGCCGCAAAGCCGGCACGGACTCCGGCGGCAAAAACGGCGGCAGCCCCGACATTCCAGTATCCGGTCATCACCGCCCAGCAAATCTCTGCCGAAGAAAGCAAGCTGCGCCGGGTCGAGGAATCGATCCGGGTTTTTGTCCGGGTAGCTGATGCCAAATACCGGCAAATCGTGCCCATGCGATATTTCAACTTGACGCTAAGCGTCGCCGAAGCCGACGCTTATGCCGCCAGTTTTCTTGAAGAAAAAAGCCAGCGGGCCGAGGTCGCCCGCTCGCTGATTCGCCTGGTATCGTGCGTAGCCCGCGTTAATACTGAGCTCGAAGAACTGAAGCGCAGCCAAAGCATGTCGTCGCTGTGGAAGCTGCACGCCGATGCTCTGGTAGTGCTCCTTGATGTAGCCAGCTCGGCTTCTGAAGCCGCAGAGAATGTCGCCAAGGCAATCGAGAACGGCGATGCCAACGCGGCGAAATCCATCCGCGAGTGCATGCAGAAACTGCGCACCCGCTGCGACTCGGCCGTTAAGGCCCTGGCACAGGCAGGAAGCTAACCTCCTGCGGCAGCATCCATGTTTTGTGATGACGTAATCGCGCCTGCACAAGCACCGAGGTATCGAAGAACGACCTCACCTTCGCTTTTTCCGTTTGGGGCGTGAGCAAGATTCCCTAAAAAGCTGAGTTCCCTTTCGCGGCGTATGTCACGGAGGATGCGGTCCGTCATTTTCGCTGGAATCGGCACGGAGGATGCGGTCCGTCATTTTCGCTGGAATCGGCTCGACGCTCGTAGCTTTAGTTGATATCGAACTGCTCCTGATGCAACGATGGATCGCTTTTCACGATGATCGTGCGCTTGGTGAGCTCTTCCATTTCATTCAATAGGCGGCCGTTGTTGGCTTTCAACTCTTTCGCTACCTCCGGATGCACGCGCAGCATCACGTCTTCGTGCTCGAGATGCTTGGCGATCTTGCGCATCTCGACGTAGATCTCATTGCAAATGGTCGTAACCGACTTCACATAACCGGTCGCCTGGCAATATGGACAGGGCGCGCCGATCGTGCGTTCCAGCGACTGCTTGACACGCTTGCGGGTGATCGCTACCAACCCGAAGTCGTTAAATTGCAGGACCTTCGATGGCGCGCGGTCATGTCGTAGCTCTTCTTCCAGCGCCTGCATCACGCGCTGCCGGTTGCGGCGTTCATCCATGTCAATGAAGTCGATAATGATGATGCCGCCAAGATCACGCAGGCGAACTTGGCGCACAATTTCCTTCACTGCATCTACGTTGGTCTTGACGATCGTATCTTCCAGCCTGGCAGTCTTGCCCACGTACTTGCCGGTATTGATGTCGATGGCGACCAGCGCCTCAGTCTGGTTGATTACGATGTATCCGCCGCTCTTCAGCCAGACTTTTGACTTGAGCGCCTTATTCATTTCGTCGCTCAGGCCGAATTGCTCGAACAGCGGGGTCTCTTTTGTGTACAGCTTGACGCGCTTCACAAGCCCGGGCTGGAAGCGGTTGAAGAAGCGCAGAATGCGCTCGTACTCGGCCTCGGAATCGACCCAGATCACGGAAAAGTCCGATGTAACTTGATCGCGCAGCACGCGCTCGACCACGTTCAGGTCGTGATAGATAAGAGCGGGAGGTCTCGAATTCTCAGCCCGAGTCCTGATGTCGTTCCACAGGTTTTTCAGGAAACGAATATCGGCGCGGAGTTCCTCTTCGCTCGCATTCTGCGCAGCGGTGCGGACGATGAAGCCTCCATGGCCATTATCACGCTCGCTCATGACGATGCGCTTCAGGCGGTGGCGCTCTTCGTCGGAGGCGATCTTGCGCGACACTCCCGTGTGGTTCACTGTCGGCATATAAACCAGGAAGCGTCCCGGCAGAGCGATGTGGCTGGTAATGCGCGCTCCTTTCTTGCCGATCGGCTCCTTGGCAATCTGCACCAGAATTTCCTGGCCTTCCTTCAGGAGATCGCTGATCTTGGGAATGTCCTGCAACTGGCGTCGCGGGAAGCGGCGTCCACCACGTCGTCCGCTCCGGCGTTCATAAGCGGGACGTCGGGCCCGCTGGGTGTAGCCTGCCGTGCCAGAAGTCGCACGAACCTCAGCGCGTGCGCCACCAGATTCCGCCTCAAGCAAGGCCTCGGCCTCGGCCTGAGCTTCCTCGAGTTCCAGTTCTTCGGAGTCTTCTTCGATTTCTGACACGCCCATTTCGGGCGATGGCTCTACACCCGCTTCAGCGAGAGACGTCATGTGAATCTCATCGACCGTCTCGCGTGCTTCGGAAATCTTCTGCCTTATCTCGGCAGATGGTTGTCCAGCCTCGCGGCTCTCTTCTTCGAATTCGTCGTAGCTGTCATCGGAGGACTCTAGGTAGGGAACCGCATCCGCCTCGTCCTCTTCGATAGTTTCCTCTTCGAGCGTTCCGGGAGCGGCGAAGGCGGGAGCCTCCGGCTGCACCCGCTGATCACTATGTTCGGAAACTGGAGTTACCGGCTCCTCTTCTTCCTCGACAAATTCCTCTTCGTCAGCATCTGAGGCAGGAGGCTCGGGCCGACGGAAGTCCTCTTTCCAGCTGATTGAAGTCGCAGCGGAAGAGATATGCTCCGCCGAGGCCAACTCGACCTGCCCACGGATGTGTCGCGTTTCCTCAGTCCGCTCTTCGGCCGCGGGACTGAAGGGTGCTGCTGATTCGGGGCCAGCAAACATCGGTTCATCGTCTGGAAAGGCCATCGCCAAAGGAGCAGTGGCTTCCGATTCCGGCTTCTCGACCCCCATTTCCTGCGTCTGCGACGCCTGCGGGTGTGGTGTGGGTGTCAGGCCGCGATACTTCGAGATCGACTCGCCGGGAAGCAGTATGGGCTGATATCCAGTTCGGGGGCCAGATTGCTGGCTCCGCCCGTATTCCTGGGGACGAGAAGCAGCCGCCGTGGAGCTCTCGTTTCCTGAGCCGCCAAAGCGTTCGCGATCGCGTCCTTCGCGCCGGCTGCCGCGGCGGCGACGACGGCCGCGCCATCCCCGATCACTGTCCTGATGATTTCCAGCGTTCGATGGCGGCGCGCCACCCACCGCCGACTGAGCTTCCGCCGATGCCTCGATTGCGTGCTCCGAACCCGAACCGTTTCCGCTCGAACCTTCCGACTGCTCGCTGGCTGCGGCTTGCGGCTGATCGGATGGGGTCTCTGGCTCCGCCTGGGAACGCATATCCTGCACACTCCGGTTAGCTGGCACTGATTCGGTGAGGTCTTCGTCGTGCTCCTCCAGTTCCATAAAGTCGGAGACATAGAGAAAAGCGTCGCGCTCCAGTCCGATATCGACGAAAGCCGATTGCATTCCGGGAAGCACGCGAGTTACGCGTCCTTTGTAGATTGAGCCAGCGAGGGTGTATTCGTTTTCGCGCTCGAGGTAGACTTCCGCGAGCAAATCATCTTCCACCAGCCCTACTTTGGTTTCGTGAGGGGTGGAGGAAACAAACAACTCTTTATTCATGCATACTCCGGTTCCGCCCGCATAAAGCTGGGCGGAGTTCACCGGGTGAGAGCAAGGAAGCAAACAGGAGGATCGAGCGAAGCGATGCGCACCCCGAAACAGGTGCCGGTGGGGCCGGGGAAATTGGTTCCCAGCCGAATCCGCTGCATAAGCTTGAAGATCTTGTGCACTTTATCGCTTATAGCTGCTGGGTTGTGACCGCACTCAGACCACCTTCCGGTCGCGGGGCCGTTCCCTGCCAGCAGCGTAATTGCGTCAATCCTGCCCGGCCTTACTGCTCTAAGCCGGTGAAAGTGCCCTCTTTACGTGAGGGCGATCGATATTTGGGCTGCGCATACGAGCGCAGCGATACTCTTTTGCTAACTTCCAATTCCCGGAACCGTTTCTGGTTCCGAACCCCGAACCTGGCCTTTGAGCCTGATCCTTCGCGGGTCTCGCGGCGCGAAACCCGGCTAATTCACAAAGCGGCGCATTCTGACATTCATCACCATGCCCAGCGCCAGGAACATGAACAACACGGAAGACCCGCCGTAACTCATCAGCGGCAGGGGTATTCCCGTGACCGGCATAAAACCGACCACCATGCCGACGTTGACCAGGATATGGAAGCTAAGCACCGCCACCACACCCATCACCACGAACGTGCCCGCCCGGTCAGGGGCGGTCTGCGCGTTCTGCGTCAAACGCATCAGCACTATAAAGTATAACAGCAGAACGCCTAAAGCGCCCACGAAGCCGTGCTCCTCGGAAAAGGCAGCAAAAATGAAGTCCGTCTGGGGTACGGGGAGAAAAGCCCCGTGTGTTTGCGAGCCTTTTCCGCCCCAGAGGCCCCCAGAACCGACCGCGATCTTGGATTGCTCAACTTGGTACCCCGACCCCTGAGGATCGAGCGTCGGGTCGATGAAGCTGGTCAGGCGCTGCTTCTGATAAGACTTCAACACATGAACCCGAGGGATGAAAAAGACTGCTCCGATGCCCAATGTCGCCAGCAGAACGATCAACAAACCTTGCTTCCATTGCATGCCCCCGAGGAAAACACCCATGACGGCGATGGGCACATAGGTAAGTGCAGTGCCAAGGTCGGGCTGGGCAAGGACCATGAGCATGGGAACGCCAACCATAGCTCCAGCTTTGACAAAGTCGGGCCAGGAAAGTTCCTGATGCCGCAGGTCGGCAAAATACTTCGCTACGGAGAGGATCAGAATCAACTTCACCCACTCAGATGGCTGGAAGTGATTGGCCCCCGGCATTTTGATCCAGCGGCGTGCACCGAGATACTTCTGGCCGAAGATGAGAACCGCCATCAACGAGACCAACGAAGCGATGTAGAACCAGTGAATGCGGTCAAGAAGAACCTGGTAGTTGACCAAACTCATGACGAACATCATGCCAACGCCCGCGGCCACCCAATACATTTGCTTGATATGAGCTCCCGCAAACTTGGTGTGCATGGTGGCGCTGCGGATTTCCGTGATGCCCAGTGCGCAGATAAGCAGCACGAAGACCAGCAGCAGCCAGTCGAAATCGCGAAATGAGACGTAGCGTGACATGTCAATTAGTCCCGGGTCGCGAGTCCTGAGTCGCGAGTGCGATCATAAGACCTCTATCCTTCCGGCAAAATCGATGTCGCGGTCAGCCGCAACTTGCTCGGGACTCGCGGCTCGGGCTCGGGACTACCGAATTCCAGGTGCAGCTACCAGCGCAGCAATAGACTCCTTCGGCATATCCACGAAGAAATGCCCCGCCTGCAATCGTTGCTCTTCGCCATCAGTGTCGGGCGCAGTCCATACTGCGCCGATCTCAGCTTTCCCGTTATTCTTTGCCATCTTCGTCGGCAAGCGGCGCTGTTTCTCCACGTATGCCTGAATCACTTTCGCCGCCACGTGTGCTGCTTCCGAGCCGTGCTCGCCTTCTTCGAAAAGCGCGCAGACCACGATCTCTGGATTGCGCCGCGGCTCGACTCCAACAAACCATCCATTGTCTTTGTATTTCGATTTCTCGCTCGCGCTCATCTTCGACTTCAGCATGTTGCTGACAGTCTGAGCGCTGCCGGTCTTTCCGGCCATGTCTATGCCCTTAATCGCCGAAGCCGCCGCTGTCCCGACGGGGCTGACCACCTGCGCCATCGCGTCAGTAATAATCTCCCAGTTCCTGGGATCGATCGGAATCGTAACTTCATCGGGCACATTCGACGCCTGAATTACTCCCGGCGGCAAATCTGTTGGATTCGTCACGTGCGGGCGCACCAGTCGTCCACCGCTGGCGATCGCACCGAACGCACGGGCCATCTGAATTGGCGTGGCAGCAATGGCTCCCTGGCCAATGCTGACGGAGATGGTCTCCCCAGCAAACCACTTCTGCTTAAACTTCTTTATCTTCCATTCTTCCGACGGCATCACACCGTTCACTTCCTGCGGCAGGTCGATTCCAGTCTTCTGCCCCATGCCAAGAGCCGTGGCCCATTTTGCGATGCGGTCGATGCCCAGCTTCTCACCAAGCGTGTAGAAGAAGACGTCGCAAGACTGATAGATCCCCTTCACGATGTCCACTGCGCCATGGGTCTGATGGCGGGCAGCGATCCAGCATTTGAAATAACGGCCATAGAAGGTGCCGCCGCCAGTGCAATTCACGTGCAAATCCTGGGCGATGCCTTCCTGCAAGCCTGCAGTCGCCATGATGATTTTGAAGGTGGAACCGGGCGCAAGCTGCGCCTGGATCGCCTTGTTGAGCAACGGATGGTTTTCATCACTGACGAGCTTGTTCCATTGATCGCGTGAGACACGCACAGAAAAACTCTGCGGATCGAATGCCGGCCGGCTCACCATTGCAAGAATTTCGCCGGTGCGTGGGTCCATGGCGACAACCGCGCCGTTTTTTCCGTCCAACGCTTCTTCAGCTGCAATTTGCAGATCGATATCGAGCGTCAACTTCAATTGCTTGCCGGGAACGGCATCAGTTTCGCCCAGCAGGCCGACTGTTCTGCCGTGGCTATTCACCACTTCCTGGCGCGCCCCATTCTTGCCCATGAGCATGGTGTTGTACTGCCGCTCGACTCCAGAAATTCCCACGACATCGCCCGGACTATACAACTCAAACTGCGGCTGATTCAGCATGTCTTCGGTAACTTCGCCGACATAGCCGATGACGTGGGCCATGAATCCATTGCGTGGATAGAGCCGGCGATGCGCCATGATGGTATCGAGTTCAGGCAGCTCGTTGCGATGCGCGTCAATGAATGCCAGCTCATCGGGCGTGATGTCTTCTTTAAGAAAGATCGGCTGATACTGCGGCATGGACGCGAAACGGCGGATGCGAGCGCGCACTTCATTTGGATCGAGGTGCAGCCCCTCCGCGATCAGGTCAGCATCGGCGTTCAGGTCGTGGGAGGAGTCGCGTAGTAGAAGCGCAGAAAACGATGGATAGTTGTCGACGATAATGCGGCCTTCGCGATCGAAAATTTTGCCCCGGGGCGCGAGAATCGGCACGTTGCGGATGCGGTTTTTCTCAGCTAGCGAGGAGTATAAATCGCTCTGCATCACCTGGAGTCGCCATAATCCGTAAGCCAGAATCAGAAAGATGGCGAGAATGATGTACTGCGCCACCGTCAGGCGGATTGCCGATACTTTTTCGTCACGGCCGAACATCAGTTGTCAGTTCCCAGTTGCCAGTTCCCAGTCGTCAATCGCCAGTTCAGAACACGGTCGGGCCGTGTGGTCGATTGCGCAACAAGTTTGTTAGTAGCATTGTAATTCCCGGATGTGCGGGTAACACTTCGGATGACGAACGAAAGTCATAGTTTGTCCAACTCGATCTGCCAACTGGCAACTGAGAACTGGTTATCGGCAACCGGTTTACGCTCTCTGCTTGAACCTGTCGAGCGCAAAATACAGAACCGTACCCACCATCGCGTTAGCAACACCAGCGAGAAGATCGTGGCTCCAACTCCAGTTCATGTTAAGGTTCACCATACCCCTGGCCACAGCGAAGAACGCCGCCTGGTGTACCAGATAGAAGCCGAGTGTCACCAGCAGCCGCGCTCCTGCATTTTCTACATCCAGTTTGGAGCCTAGCGATGAAGCTCCGTATCCAACCACTGTTTTTGCAATGCCATAGATTCCGATCGGATATGGCCCCAGCATATCCTGCACCAAGCCGATCGCAGCGCCCGTCAGCAAACCCGTAATTGGATTGCGCCGGGCCATTGCGAAGAAAATGGTTACCAGCAGCGGAAAATCGAAGATAGAAAAAAATGGCAGCCGTCTGGGCACGAACGCCTGAAAGAAGATCGCCAGTAATGGAACACCGATGGTTACCGGAAAACTGAAGCGATAAACCTCGATTTGCTCGCCCGATGTGTATGTGATGGGCACGCTAGTGGGGTTCATCCGCCGTATTAGCGGAGGGCGGGTTTGCGGGAGGAGCCGGAGCCTTCATTACTGGTGAAGGTTCTGATTGTGATGGCGAAGCTATGGGCTTGGATGTGGGGATCGTGTCGGCAGGGGGCGTGACGGAATCCCCTGAATTTGTTTTGACCACTGAACCGGAATCATTGGTGGCCGCTGAGGCCGCTTGCATCGGAGCGACAGCAGGCTTACTCGAAGCATCTGTTTTGGGAACTGCGGCGTTGGTGGTCTGCACTTTAACGTTGGTCGCTGAACCGGCCGCAGCCGTGCTGCTTCCTGAGCCCGCTTGTGCGGGCGCCGCCGCAGGCCGCTTATCGGGCACGGACGGCAGCCGCTTCGCCAGAACGTCGGCCGCGCGCACGTGAATTCCGGTTTCCTCGATCGCCGGCTCACGCTCCTGTTTTTCAGTGACCACCAGAACCTCTTCGACCCGGCTCAGATCGGCTGCGGGCTTCACTTTTATGCTGAGAAACATCTCTCTGCCGGGCTTCACCGAAGCGACCGTCCCCACGGGAAGCCCCTTGGGAAAAATCTGGTCGCCTCCGCTGCTGACCAGGGTTTCCCCCGGAGAAACGCTCTCGTCGCTCATGACGCGCTCGAGCATCAACTCGCCGTTGGAAGTTCCCCGCAACACTCCTTGCAGACGCGATTTCTCGAGAAGCACACCCACGCCGCTGCTTTGATCGTTAATCATCAATACGAGCGACGTGGTGGGATAAACGCGCAGCACTTTCCCGACGATGCCGCCAGCGGTGATTACTGCCATATCCGGAGCAACCCCGTCTTTCGAGCCTTTATCGATGTATAACGAGCGGGAGAGATCACTCCCGCTTGACCCGATAACCTGTGCGGCGACGGTCTCCTCGATGTATTGCTCCTTAAAGGAGAGCAGAGATTGCAATCGATGCGCCTGCGCCGCGTCTTCGTTCAGGCGGACCTGCTTTAGCCGCATTTGCTCGATCTGCTGCCTCAGTTCGCGGTTCTCGGCGCGCACTCCCCGAAGATAGAAGTAATTGTGCCAGAGATCGCCGACGCCATTCTCCAAGCGGACGAAGACACGCTCGAAGGGAGTAATCGCGTCGACGACCCAGATGCGAATGAGGCGAGTGTTCTGTGCATCTCCGCTGCGCTTGACTTGCACCGCCAGGCCGAGCACCTGAAGAAACAGAACTCCTACGAGAATGATCAGGTTGCGGTAACGACCGAGGACGGTTTCCATGCTAGTCCCGAGTCCCGAGTTGTGAGTCCCGAGTATCGAGTGGTGCTCGCGGCTCGGGACTCAGGACTCGCGACTACTCTATCGATATTTTTCTCAGCAACTTGAAGTCACTGAGCATCTTGCCCGTGCCCAGCACCACGCTGCACAGCGGGTCGTCGGCGATCGAAACCGGCAAACCGGTTTCTTCGCGGATGCGCTTATCCAGATTCTTCAGCAGCGCCCCGCCGCCGGTCAGCACAATGCCGCGATCGCTGATGTCGGCAGAAAGCTCGGGCGGCGTGCGCTCCAAAGCCACACGAATCGCATTCATGATCGTGGAAACGCACTCGCTCAACGCCTCGCGGATTTCACCATCATCAACAGTAATCGTCTTGGGCACGCCCTCAATCAGGTTGCGCCCCTTGATTTCCATGGTCATCGGCTTGTCCATCTGATGCGCCGACCCAATCTCCATTTTAATTTGTTCGGCGGTTCGCTCACCGATGAGCAGGTTATATTTGCGCTTCAGATAATTCATGATGGCTTCGTCCATCTGATTGCCTGCCATGCGGACCGAACGCGAATAAACGATGCCGCTGAGTGAAATAACCGCGATGTCAGTTGTGCCGCCGCCGATATCGACCACCATGTTGCCGCTGGGCTCAGTAATAGGCAGACCGGCGCCGATCGCAGCCACCATAGCTTGTTCTACGAGATGCACTTCACTGGCTTTGGCGCGATAGGCAGAATCCATCACGGCGCGTTTTTCCACCTGCGTGATTTCGGAAGGCACTCCGATCACAATGCGCGGATGCACCAGCATCTTGCGGTTGTGCGCCTTCTGGATGAAGTAATTCAGCATCTTTTCGGTGACTTTGAAGTCGGCAATCACGCCATCTTTCATTGGCTTGATGGCGACGATGTTGCCCGGTGTGCGGCCGAGCATTTCTTTCGCCTCTTTGCCGACTGCCTCGACTTCGCCAGTGTTCTTATTAATGGCGACGATGGAGGGCTCGTTCACGACGATGCCTTTGCCGCGCGCATAAACCAGCGTATTGGCCGTGCCCAGATCGATAGCCAGATCGCTGGAGAAGAGGCTGAACAGCGACCTCAGGTTGTGAGTGCGATTGGAATGAAATCCGTTGCTTGCCATGACGAATTCTTCTTTCCGCTAGATGTCATCCTGAGGCGAGCGCTTTTTTGCTCGCCGAAGGACCTGGGCGAGCTGCGCGACGCGTCGCGTCGCGTACTTTGCGACGCAACAACCGCGCGTTTGGCTCGCTTCCTTGCCCCTTACTCAATAATGACCTTCTTCTGCTGCGTATTCACTCCCCCCTGCGCCGTCTGCGCAGTCACCGTGATCACGTTTTCGCCTTGCGGCAGCGGGGGCGTAAAATAGTGAAAGGTGCCATCTGCGCTTACCATCGGCACTTCGCGCCCATTCACCATCACACGGGCCCCGACCTGGGTCTTGCCCGTAACTTCAATCACGTGTCCGTGCTGAATAAAAGGATCTAAGTCCAGATCGATGACTTCCTTTTGTCGGCTCTTGGGAATGATAGTGAAGCGGTTTTTCTCGCTCTCGATCGACTCCGCACCCGAGGCGTCATACGACTGAACCACCCAGTAGTAGGCACCTTCGCCCAGGCTTGTGACCGTGACGTCCGCTGTATTGACTCGCTTATCCACAAGTGTAGACGAAAAATAGGGGTTGCGCGAGATGCGTAAGCGATAGGCAACGGCATTGGCCATCGGCGTCCAGGAGAACTCCACATCCTTGGTCAATTCTCCTGAGGTGAAGATCGGCGCCATGTTTGCAGGAGAGATTGGCGTCGGCGGCCCTGTGGCTTTCTCTTTCTCCAGGTGTGGCTGGGAAGCCTGGAAGCTAACCTTTTCCCAATTAGCCAACTGGACCGTCTCGCCATTGCGCGTAACTTCGCCGGTTCCTTTTTTCATCAAGATTTCGTGCTGATCTTTGTTGGGATCGTTGTGCACCTGCGCCATGGATTCAGGAGCCAGCGATGCTGTCGCTCCGGCCACGATGACCTGCGACTTTGATCCCTGAGAATACGTTGCGGTCGAAAGATCGACCGTCCCGGTGCTGACGGCGACGGCCACCTTCGTCTGCTGCTGATCGTTGGCCGAGTTTTCTTCGATCACAATCAGGGAATCCTGCTTCACGGTGTAGCTGGTTCCATCATTGAAGACGACCTTGGCCATGCCTTCTGAGCCGGTCTGAACCACGTCGCCCTTTTCCAGCGGAACGTTGTAATCGGCGGAAATCCAACTATTTCCGTTGCCTTTCTTCACGCGCACCGTTCCATCGAGAGCCGTGAAATGCGCCTGCTGCGCGGTAGACAAACCGCTCCCTGATGCCGGGGCCATTCCCGCGACTTTTTCAAAAGCGCGGTTGGCGACGCTGCCTGCAGCTTTAAGACCATTCTCTGTGAACTGTGGAAAAGTAAGCCTGGCAGCAATGAAGAATATGGCAGCGCCTGCCATGATCAGCAGTGCCACACTGCGGTACGTGACGGTCGTCCACGCAATGTGGATACCCGGTTTGCGAATCGGTGCAGACACGTGGGCCCGAAGACCTTATTCAAACCATCTGAATATGCGGTAATTTCCACGTTAGCACAAGGCCATCGGCGGCTG
>JASHOH010000148.1 GCA_030041215.1 Candidatus Sulfotelmatobacter sp.
TCTTGGCGCAAAGCCTGAGCGAGGCTAGTCTTATCGATGAGTATCGACTCTACCTCCGCCCCGTGGTGCTTGGCGGTGGCCAGCCATTCTTCGCCGGCCCCCGGCCGCCGCTCCACCTGGTGGCCAGCGATTTAATCGCCGATGACGTGATTCGGTTGTCGTACGTTCCTGCTTAATCGCGCGGCTCGCCCGACGGACTGCGCTCAGGAATTCAAACTGAGACACTACCGGCGGAGATGGCGGCTTGCCCGCCTTTGCTATAATGTTAAAAGATTACACATCCAAGGAGATCGAATGGCTACCACAACCGTACCCGAAGTAAAGAACGTTCCAGAAGTAAAAAAACCGCCGATTACGCTGACGCCGAATGCGATCTCCAAGGTGAAGGAGATCATGGGGCAGCAGAATCCAATGCCCGCCGGCCTGCGCATTGGCGTGGTGGGTGGCGGCTGCTCGGGTTTTTCCTACAACATGCAGTTTGACAATGCCGCCGGCATGATGGACAAGACCTTTGACATGGATGGCCTGAAGGTCTTCGTGGACGCAACGTCGATTATGTACCTGAATGGCTGCATCGTGGATTATGTGGAGACGCTGGAGGGCGCAGGCTTCAAGTTCGAGAATCCGAATGTGAAGAGCACCTGTGGCTGCGGGTCATCGTTCAACGTGTAAGCGTAGTTTTCAGTTTCCCGTTTTGAAGCGGCCTCATCGAGAGATGAGGCCGTTTTGCTTTGCTGAAATTTTGCGGAGTCGGACGAGAAAATCAAAATCTTAGATCGCGGAGAGCGCGGAGAAAATCGCGCAAAGAGCGCGGAGGGAAAGATGCGCGCCCGTATGGCTCCGCTTTACTGCTCAGGTTACTGCGGATTTGTGGATTGCGGCTGGCTGTTTTGGTTCTGGTTATTGCCGAAGCTGGAGGACTGGCCGAAGCTGGATTGTCCGAACGAAGACTGTCCAGACTGGCCGAATGACGATTGACCGAACGGGCTGGTGGTGTTCGTACCCGGCTGGCCGCTTGCGTTGGTGCCGTTCAAGTTGGTAGTGCCGAAATTCTGCAGACCTGGCTGGTAAGGGGTTGTAATCAATCCCCCGCGGTCAGCCGTGGGATCGTAAATGAACTGCCACTCGTTATATTTGGTCTTCTTATTGAATTGGCGAATTGTCTTTTGCTTGCTGATGCTGGCCACGCCTACGATTGGGCCCCCGCCAAAGACCTGCTGATTGCCCGAACCGGAACTGCTGGGGCCATTTTGCGAACCCCCTTGCGAGGCACCTTGACCTGAGGTTTGATCTGTACCGGGCTGGCCCGGCGATGGAGCGCCCGGGTTCGGCGTTGGCTGGTCGTTTCCTGAAGATTGAGCAAACACGCCGTTGGGGTTTACTCCGGAGTTGCCAAATCCCGAGTTTGAACCTACGGGGTTGTTGCCGAAAGCCGAGTTGTTTCCGAATGCTGATGAGTTTCCGAAGGACGAGTTACCGCCGAAAGACGAGTTGCCGCCGAAAGAGGAATTTCCGCCGAACGACGAGCCACCGAATGCTGAAGGGTTCGCGCCACTTGCTCCGGCGAGCGCGGCTGCGGGTGTTGCGCCGGCGATTCCTGCGCCTCCGCCGAGCGAAAGGCCTGGGTCGCCATAGTGCAGTAGTTTAAAATCTTCGCACTTGCCGTTCTTGCAACTCATCGGGTCTTTATAGTGCTTGCGCAGGAAGCGGAGATTGTTGGTGCTGTCGAGATCTTCTAGTTTGGTCGGATAACGGCTGAATTTCCTGTAGTAGGCGCGGATGGCGCGGCTGTATTGCACGCCACGATGGATCATCTCTTCTTCCTGATCGCGCTGGTTCGAGAACTTGATGGGAATGATCACGCCGACGGCAGCGATGGCCATCAAACTGCACACGAGCAGAAGCACGAGCAGCACATAGCCTTCCTGGCTGCGCTTATGGAGTGCGCCGGACTGAGCGTTTGCTTTCCGTCTTGGAAATAAACACTTCATGATGGATTCGCCTGAGTCAGCGGAATCGATTGCGGCGGACCGCTTACGACCACGTCCTGGATTTCGACAGAATTAGTGGAAATCTTGACGACTTTATAGCGGCGATCAATGATTTCGCCTTCGCCGGCGATGAAGACGTCATCACCCTTGGAGAGAAATATTTTTTTGGGCTCTCCGGGCTGGCTGGCGAAGCCGAAGAATTTCAGCGGAATTGGCGGCGCCGGGGTTTGTGCCGGCACCTGATAGATGTGCCGCTCTGCTTCTTTTGTCGGGTCAGTATGCCCCGGAGCCAGAGGTTTGGGAATTTCGATTTCAGCCTGCGCGACAAAAATGTTTCTTCCCGAACCCTCGTATTTGATTTGTTCGGCGGCGGCGAGTTGATCGAGATGCAGCGTGGGGTCGAGGCTCTGCTGTGGGCTCAGCTTCTTGGCTGAAGCAGGGGTCGAGGGACGCCGGGAAGTGGGGCGCACGGGCGCTGTCACAGCGTCCGGCGTGGGTGTTAGCGTCGAGGCGTTCGTCGACGAGGACGGCCAGAACTCGTACAGAGCGACCACGACGAGCACCACGCCGAGCACGGCGGCGATGATCATCTCCTTCTTGTTTTTAGTTCCCAGCTCCACTACACAGCGCCTTTCAAGTAAGTTTCCAGTTTCATTTGCAACTTGATGGGGCCTTTTTGTTCGCCGCCCAGGGTGATACTGCGAATCAGAAAGAATGTGTCGTCGCGTTCCAGCGCGTTGATAAATTTCGCCAGCGAAACGTAATTGCCGGAAAGATCCGCTTCCAGTTCAACGGGGCGAACGTGGCCGATCACTTCATCGAGCGGCTTTTGCTTCACCTGTTCGATGGTGACGCCGTTGGCGGAAGAGAGTTTTCCCAAGGTGGTGAAGACTTGCGAGTCCAGGGCGGGGAAGCGTTTTTTGTAGAAGTCGTTGATCTGTTTGTTCGCCAGGACCACCTTTTTATCGAGATTCTTGAGCGGCTCGACCTGGCGGGTTTTGGTTTGCAGTTCGGCCCACAACAGATTGAGCTCCTGCCGCCGCGACTGGGTCGAACCCACAACCGGAGAAAACAACACAATCACCGCGAGCACGTCGAGCCCAAGCATGATGGCCAGTGCGGTCTTAATGCTCTTACGGGTTTGGCGCAAGTCTGGCATCAGGGATTGCTCCGCTTTGTCTGTATTACCGGCGTCGGCAGCGGAGTCGAGGCCACGGCTGCTTCGGGAATATAGATTCCCGCAATGTTGAATTGCACCGTGTCTCCGCTTTGGGCAGGCGCGGCGTGCTCGGTTTCGATATAGGTCTGAGCGAAGCGCCGAGAATCCTCCATCCGGCGGGCAAGTTCGAGCGCCTTGTCGCGCGAATCGCCGGCGATCACCAGTTTCAAGGTGAGCTGGTTGTCTTCATCCAGTTCGGGGTGAATTGAAACCAGATGGACGCGAGCGGGCATTACCTTTTCCAGGTCTTCCAGCACGTAAGTCCAGGAGAGCGATTTGCGCTCGATCAACTCGTTCAAAAACTGCGATTCGTCGCGGGTGGTGCGATTCTCGGGGAGGTTGAGAAATGCTTGCGCCTGCTGACGCTTCAGATCGCGCTGGGCAATCTGAGCGCGCAGATCAGCAATCGCTTTGTGGTCGCGGCGGGCATTCAGCCAGCCAGTGATCGTCATGCTCAGAAGCGCCAGTGTAAGGATGGCTGCCACGGCCAGGCCTATGCCCCAGCGCAGCCAGAACTGGCGGGCGTCTTCGTATGGCTGAGTAGCGAGATTGATGTCGAGACGCATTGAAAATCAGTTGTTAGTTCTTAGTTTTCAGTTTGTTTTTTCTTGCTCACATCGTTTAACTGCTTACCGCAGGGGCTGAAGCCCTCCTTTTTGCGTTCCAACGGCACGGCTGAAGCTGTGCCCTGATACGAATCGAGTACCTCGGGGGCTAAAGCCCAACTCTGGCCTTTCTTTCACGCGGCCCTAAAGGGCCGCTCTTCGCCGGCGCGGTTGAAGCCGCGTTCTAATGCGAACCCTTCTTAGTAACAGCTATGAAGCCGTGCCCATTCAAAGCCTACGAAATTAATGCTCCTACAACTCCGGCCATGCGCCAGCGGGGGACCGAGCCGCCTGTGCTTGCACCCAATTGCGATGAACGGACGAGCTCCTGCACTTCCGCGCCGGTTTGGGCGTGCAATGCTGGAGCGGCATCGGCGATGTCGGAGATTCCTGCAACGAAAATCCTCTCTATATTTAGATGATACGTATCCTGAAAAAAAACAACCGAGGGATAAACTTCTTCGGCCAGTTGCTCGCCCGTAATGGTTACTCCGCGCGTGTTTTCGAGCGTGCGGAAAAGTTGAAGCTCGTCGGCATTAAGGATGGCGATGCTGGTGGTGCGGGCATCGACTTTCACGAGCAGCGTGGGCTGCTGGGCTTCAGCAGCCCCGAGCGCAGCCAGCATGGAAGGTAACACCACGCCGGGACTGAAGCCGGCTTCGTAGAAAGCGGCTTCATATTCTTCGACTATGCTCGCCAGTGCGACAGCGGCAACCACCCGAACGCCGTTGTCGGATTTTTGCGCCTGATAGGAAACTCTGGTCTTATCGACATCGAATGGCAGAGATTTCTTGAGGCGAAAGCGTACCACGCTGGTGGCCTCCTCTGCATCGGCGGGCAGGGTGTCGAATTCGACTAGGACCACGCGCACGGCGGCATCGGGCACGACGGCGATCACATCGCGAGCGCGGCCCGCCAAAGCGCCCAGAGCGTCCTGCACGGCGCGGACGACCGCACTGCGCTGCCGGAGGTTGCCTTCGACCAGATCGGGAACTACGCTGCCGGGCGCTAGTTCGCGTGCGCCGCAGGCTTCGAGGCTGTGGCGATCTTCGCCGAGGCGACCGACGAGGACGCGGTCGGCTGCGATCTCGCAGGCCAGGCGGGGCTTGGGTGATTTGGAAACTCTTGCCATTTGTGCTTCTTTAATAATTCAAGCGCCATCACGTGGGAAATGCAATAGCCGGGAGGGAACTGCTGACGCGTCCAATAGTCAGTCGGTTTGTTGTCCCTCAGGGGCTAAAGCCAGCGTCGTTTTTCGAGGGCGTACGCGGCGCTGAAGCGCCGCTCTTCCACTTTGAGCGGGCACTTTACGCATGCCCCAAGCTCAGCTTTAGCGCATGGTTTCGATGAATGTGACCTTATTAATCTCCTTCAGCGTGGTCAGCCCGAGCCGAACCTTATCTAATGCCGATTCGCGCAGGAAGCGCATGCCTTCTTCGCGGGCGGCTCGGCGAATTTCCGATGTGGGCTTCTTGGCCAAAATCATTTCGCGAACGCGGTCGCTCAAGTCCAGCAGTTCGTGAATCGCACTTCGTCCGCGGAAACCGGTGCCGGCGCACTCGATGCATCCTGGCCCTTCGTACAAGGGCACTTGCGACCATTGCGCCGGATCGAGGCCGCTGGCTTCCAGCACCTCCGGCGGATAATGCACCTGAGTGCGGCAGGATTCGCAAATCAAACGCACCAGCCGCTGCGCCAGAATGCAGTTCAAGGCTGACACAAAGTTGTAAGGCTCGACGCCCATGTTCAAGAAACGGCCGATCACGTCTACCACGTTGTTGGCGTGGACCGTGGTGAATACCAGGTGGCCGGTGAGCGCGGACTGAATGGCGATCTGCGCGGTTTCGGTATCGCGGATTTCGCCGACCATGATCTTGTCGGGATCGTGGCGCAAGATGGAACGCAGGCCGCGGGCAAAGGTGAGTCCTTTTTTCTCGTTGACCGGAATCTGGGTGATGCCGCGAATCTGATATTCGACGGGGTCCTCGATCGTGATGATCTTGTCTTCGTCGGTCTTGATCTCGTTGACGGCGGCGTAGAGCGTCGTGGTTTTGCCGCTGCCGGTTGGGCCGGTGACCAGTACCATGCCGTATGGTTCTTTAATGTAACGGCGGAATTTGCGCAGGTCGTCGTCGTCGAAGCCGACAACGTCGAGCGTGAGCTTCTTGAACTTCTCGCTCATCGACTCTTTATCGAGAACGCGGAGCACGGCGTCTTCGCCGTGAATCGAGGGCATGATGGAGACGCGGAAGTCGATGGCGCGGCCGCTGTACTTGACCCGGAAGCGGCCATCCTGAGGGACGCGGCGCTCGGCGATGTCGAGTTCGCTCATTACCTTGATGCGTGAAATCACGGTCGAGTGGTGCTCTTTGCCGATGGGTGGCATGGCTTGGGTGAGCACGCCGTCGATGCGGAACTTGATGACGACTGAGTCGTCACGGGTTTCAATGTGAATATCGGAGGCGCGGCGCTGGAGGGCAGTAAAGATGGTGGTGTCGACCAGGCGAATAATGGGGCTGGAGTCGCCGGCGGCGGTCAGCTTGTCGATGGTCAGCGTTTCTTCCGCGCCCGTGGCCTCGTCTTCGCGAATAATCTGGAAACCTTCGCTGGCCTCTTCGAGAACGCGCTGCGACTGCTCAGTCTTCTTGAGAATGTCAGAGATCTGCTTGAGCGTGGCGACCTTGGTGACGATGCGCTTCTGCAACAGAAGACTGATCTCGTCGATCATCATGAGCTGGCTGGGATCAGCGATGGCGATGGCCAGCTTGCCATCGGGCGTTTCTTCGAGAGGAACGAAATTGTAGCGGAACATCAGCTCGGGCGAAAATTTCTTGAACAGCTCGTGATGAAGCTGGAAGTCGGTGAGGTCAACGAACTCGCAGCGATAGCGGCGGGCGACGTCTTGTGCGCGCTCGAGGTCGGTGACTAGATTACCCGTGGCCGTTACTACGCCGCCGTTTTCGCCGTTCACGAATAGTGATTTCTTTTCCGGCATTGCCATTTCAAACTAGCTTAGTTACGCCCCCCAGAAAGATTAAACGCAGGGCACACAGAGGAACACAGGCTAAGGCTCCTCAGTGGTGGACTCCTAGAGTGAAGATCGGCAAATACAGCGAGATCAACACTCCCCCCACGAAAATCGCCATAATAATCAGAATCAAAGGCTCAATAAGGGCCATGGCCGCGCCCAAGGCCGTCTGCACATCTTCTTCATAGAACTCGGCCACCGAGTTGAGCATTGTGGGCAAAGCTCCAGTGGATTCGCCCACTTCCAGCATTTCCACGGCCAGATCAGGAAAAATTCCTTGTTCTTCCAGGCTGGATGCCAGTCCCTGACCTTCGCGCACTCTGACGCTGGCGCGCATTACGCCTTTAAGAATCTTCTTGCTCGACATGGAGGCTCCGGCGGTTTCCATCGATGGCACCAGAGGCAGGCCGCCTTGCAGCAGGGTCGAGAGCATGCGGGAAAAAGTCGCCACCTGATGTTTGAGGCGAATATCTCCCAAGAGCGGCAAGCCCAGGATGAAGCGATCGATCTGGTCACTGCCGTGATCGGTCTTTTTCCATTGCCAAAGAAAAAGAACGCCTACCGCTATAGTGACTATGAAAAATGGCAAGTACTTCTGCGCATTCTGGCCGACGGCCAGCATGAACAGAGTGAGCGAAGGCAGCTTGGCATCCAGGCTGTTGAACAGCTCGGCGAACTTGGGCACGACATAGGTGAACAGAAACATCACCATGGTCAGAACGACCGTGACCAGCAGCGTGGGATAGATCAGCGAGACAGCGAGCTTCTTGCGGAAGCTCATGGCCAGCCTCTGGAAATTAATGTAGCGGGTGAGGACTTCGTCGATGTTGCCGCTCTTCTCGCCGGCCATCAACGTTGTGGTGTAGATTTTCGGCACTATGGCGTGCTTGGCAAAGGCATCAGAGAGCAATTCGCCGCCTTTCACGCGCTCACGCACGTTTTCCAGGATCTGGCGAAGGTTCCTATCTTTTTGCCGCTTAATCAAAAGATCGAGGGCGTTGAGGATGGGCAAGCCGGCTTTGATCAGCGTCAGGAACTGCTGGTTGTAAACCAGAAAAGAACTCTGCTTTAATTTGCGGCCGCGGCGGAATGTGAGGCCGCCGGAAAGCATTCCCTGCGGTTTGACCCAGTGAACGAGATAGCCCTGAGAGGCGAAGCGCTCGCGCACTTCGGCGACGGAGTAGCCTTGCTCCACCTGCTGGTGAGTATGGCCACGCTCGTCCGCGACTTTTACGACGAATTCCGCCATCGAACGCCAACTAGATGTTCTTTGGATTCCCTGCCGGGGTGCGACCCTTAGGCATCAGTCTATCATTTCGGCTTGCCGCCCCGAGCACGGCACGCTCCACCTTAGCCGCGTTTATAGTATCGGTGGTAACCACCCAACTTGCCGCATGCATCCTATTAACTTTGTAAGTACTTACACGTGACATGCAGTTTATTGGTTCAGATCGCTCTCAACGATTTCAGTGCCTGGGGGAGGTCTGAATTCGAACCAGCCTTCCGGGATCGATCCATTCTCTTTTTCACCGGTGAATTGGTATTCCGTGATCGATCCATCCACGTCGTTTATGACGATGCGCACGATTTTGTGGTCGGGAGTCACCTCCAGCACCATGTCGCTGATTCGATCCGCGAACCCCACTGGGATTCCCCGCAGCACAACGTCACCGGCTTGCTGGGGCGTAATATCAGGCGCCAACGCTAGGCCCTGTAACTCCTTTTGCATCTTGCTTTTGCCGAGCAGAAACGCAAGTGGTGATCGAATATCTTCCAGCTTGCGGGCGTCGGTTTTGCGAGCCTGCCGATCACCTGGGACGTAAAACCATGCACTGCGGCCATCGCTGACAAAGAGCTTTTCTCTAGGGGAACGATATTCCCAGCGCATCTTGCCAGGTTTTTTTAGACCACTTTTGGCTAGCCAGAGGGTGCCGGATTCGGTTCTTTCCATCCCTGAGCCACGATAGGTCTCGGTGAAGTCAGTCTGCAGCGTGTGGATCTGGTTGTAGTGCTCATCGACTGCCTGAGCAATTGTGTGGACATTTTGTGTGTCGGCGCGTTGTGTACCCACATACGATAGGGTGTTCGTAACCAGAATGAGCCTGGCTAGGAGGATGGGCAGGGCATACTGCTTCATTCGTGAATTTTACACTGCGCAATTTTGCACATTGGTGGCCGATTGGGCATAAATCCTGTGACCTGAGAAGGCAATAGGGACTTACGACAGGAAAAAAGGGCGAGCTTCTCGTTCTGATCAGTTCTAGTGTCGATTTTCTTCGGTTGCCACCTCTGCTGTGCGGAGGAAATCGTAATTCCCCGCCGGATTCAGTTTCAAGTTGCTCACTCGCCTGTTGTGCACGAGAACATTGTCCAGATACCAAAGATCGATATAGGGCAGATCCTCGGCAAGAATCTGCTGGACTTTCGCATATAACGGCTTGCGCACTGCGGGATCGACCTCGCGCCGTGCCTGGTCGATCAGCGCATCCACTTGGGGGTTTGAATAGTAGCTGCGATTGGCGCCATTTGGCGGAAATCGCGAGGAATGGAACGCGTATTCGAAAATGTCCGGGTCCTCATTGCCGCCGATCCAGCGCAGCCCATACATCTGAAAGGTGCCATGCACGACATCAGAGAAAAAAGTCGCAAACTCAAAGGTGCGAATGTCGAGCGCGATGCCGACCTCGCGTAACTGCTGCTGCATCACGGCCACCATCAGACGAGTGTTCTCATCCGTGGAAGTCTTCATGGTGATGTGAAAGCGCACACCGTTCTTCTCGGGGTATCCGGCAGCATCGAGTAGAGTGCGCGCTTTGACGGGATCGTGATCATACGTCGGCACATTGCTGTTGTAGGCCCAGCTTTGGGGTGGGAGCACGCTGCGCGCCGCTTGCGCCTGGTTGCGCCAGAGATATTCGATCATGGGCTTACGGTCGAGAGCATAGGCAATGGCCTGGCGCACGCGAACGTCTTTCAGAATGGGATCGCGCAGATTGAAGGCCATATACGCCAGCCGCGTACCGGGAGCTGACTCGATTGCGAGCGTGGGTTCGCGCTCCAGCGTTAGAACGCTATCAGGAGGAAACGATCCGTTGATGATGATATCGCCGCTGCCTTTGCGCAGTTCCAAGGCTTGCGTAGTTGCGTCGGGGACGACGGCAAATCTTACTCGCGCGATCTTCGCTTTGTCGGCCCAATAGTCGTCGTTGCGCTCGATGATGACTTCTTTGTCTGTTTCAGCGCTGACAAACTTGAACGGTCCCGAACCGATCGGGTGCGTGCTGATCTCACCTCCACTGCCGTAGGGCACGATGCCCACCGCGCCGGTAGAGAGATTCCAAAGCAGCGGTGAATCCGGTTCTTTTAAATGAAAGACGACGGTGGAATCATCTACAGCGTCGATGTGGTCGACAAAGCGGTACGCCCCACCTCTCGGGCTGCGAATTTTTCCTGTGATTAGCGAATCGAAGGTCCACTTCACGTCGCGTGTGGTGAGCGGACGTCCATCATGAAAGCGCACGCCACGGTGCAGGTGAAAAACGTAAGTTTGTGGATTGGGGATCTCCCAGCGCTCGGCCAGTCCCGGCGCAACTTCGAGATTCTCGCCGCGCGTGAGCAGATAGTCGAAGATCAGGCTGTCGATGCGCTCAGATTGCCCGTCGATTCCTATCCGCGGATCGAGATTGGTAGGACTCGATTCAATCACCATCACCAGCGTATTAGGGTCGGGTTTTTTCGAGCAGGAAAGCAGAAGCGCGGTCAACGCAAGGGCGATGATGGTTCGCAGAACGGCGCGGCTCATTCGTATTCCTGACACATCTGGGCGAGTTGGTTGACGGTGTTCCAGTTTCGGGTCGTGGTTGTAACAGACAGCAGGCGGTCGAGCGGCGCCTTCATCAGTTTACTTTCTGCGACGCCGTTGGGAAGATACAGGTAGATTTCCTGGCCGATACAGTGAGAGCGCTCAGGCAATTCAGTGAATTGGAGGAGATTCTTCAAAGCCGCAGAATTCAGCCGGCCGGAGAGAAACATGACGTAGAGTCTGTCGAGGTTGATAATCTGTTCCTTGAGCAGAGGATTGTTCGCAACGCTTTCCGAGAGTTCGGCGGCAGTTCTGGAAACTACCGGAACTGGAAATCCAAAGGCGCTGAGCAGCTTTTCTCGATCTTTTTTGACAACGTCGATGTCGATATCTTTCCGGTCTTGAACACTACGTTGCCGCTGTTTACGTAAGTTCTCACCTGGTCGAAGCCCAGAGCTTCGAGGCATTGGCGAAGCTGATCCATCTTGATTCGCTTATGGGGACCGACATTGATCCCGCGCAGCATTGAGACGTAGACAGGCATTGGGGTGTGCTTATGGATAGGAGATTTTACCAAGCACGGCGGGGCGCTTGGCACCGGTTGCAGTAGGAATGTTCGACGGACGGCGGTGCCAGGTCTCGTAGGCCAAGACTGCGAAAGCAACGGCTTCCTTTGCAGCCGAGGGCAGGCCAAATTCGTCGGACAGGCACACCTTCACGCCCAACGGGGCGAGTTCCTGCTTCAGCATGTTGACCAGGGTCGGATTTTTTGCTCCGCCGCCGGAGAGAATCATTTCCTGGAAGTTTGCTTTAGGGCCCTTTGCCTTTCCGTGGGCGAGCCGCCGCACCGCATCTGCAATTGACTTTGCGGTCAGGGCAGTGGCTGTGGCTACGATGTCTTGTTTCCTGCAACCCTTGTGCAGGCGGAAGAATTCGTCGACAAACTTGCGGCCAAATTCCTCCCGGCCGGCGGTTTTCGGAGCTTTTTGCCGGAAGTAAGTTCGCCGCAAGAGTTTGCTTACGATCTTCTCCAGAACCGTTCCCGTCGCTGCTATTTTTCCATCGCGATCATAGCGACGCCCAAAGAGCTTTTCTGTGATGGCGTCGATCACCATATTGCCGGGGCCGGTGTCGAATGCGATCACGTCTGCGGCGGTTGCGCCCGCGGGAATTGCCGTTAGATTGGCAATTCCACCGATGTTCTGCACGATGCGACCCACCTGCGCATCTCGGAACAGCATGTAATCCAGCAAGGGAACCAGCGGTGCGCCTTTGCCTCCGACGGCCATGTCGGCGGGACGAAAATCGGAGACGACAGGAACGCCAAGTTTCGCGGCGACTATGGCGGCCTCGCCGGTTTGCCACGTGGCTGAAATCTTTCGTTCGAGAAAGTCGGACGGCTTGCCTTGATGGTAGAGCGTTTGGCCGTGGCAGCCGATGAGGTCAGCTTTGGTCTTGAAGCGCCGCTGAGTCGAGAGAATGGCGTCGGAGTAGAGTTCGCCGAGCAGGAAATTCAACCGGGCGAGATCGGCGACACTCGCATGCGTGGAATTCATCGCGGCAAGCACGGCAGCGCGGACCTGCCTGGGGTACGGATACTCGGCATGCCCGAGAAGTTCGATGAGCGGGCCCGTGTGGCGCGGACACTCCCCTCGGCAGGCTTCGGGCAGGTTCTGTCCGCGATGCGTTAGGGAAGAAGCAACTGCTTGGTTGGAGGAGGTTTGTGCTTTCTCTATCCGAACCAGCGCCACGTTTATGCCGTCGGCGGAGGTCCCGCTCATGACACCGGCCACGGTCATGGATGATTCGCTCATGGCCGCAGCCGCCGCGCGCGCATGAGCCGCTCGGCTTCGATCACGTCCAAAGCTTGCAGCCGCACCTGCTCGCTGAATTCCCACAATTGCCGGGTGAGTTTTTCCACCAGCGGAGGCGATGGCCGCGGGGCCGAGCGCATGATTTTCGCAGACTTTTTCTTGAAAGCCAGTATCCGCCGACTGGCAGCCGTGACCAAGCTGGCAAATTTCGCATCGCGCTCTGTTGCGCGTAATAGCCCTTCGTGCGCCTGCAAGACCTGTTCTTCGTGATGGCAGACGAGCAGAAGATCTCCGCCTGCGCGAATGTGCTCGACGGCAGCCTCGCCGACCGGGGCAGCCGATAAAACGCCGCCCATTTCAAGATCGTCGGAAACGACGAGATTGCGATAGCCGATGCGTTTGCGCAGGATGTTGGTGATCCAGAGCTTGGAAATGGAAGCGGGCATGCCATCGCTTGTCACGTGCGGATAGGCGGCGTGGGCAACCATCACCATAGGCATTTGGGTGCCCAGGTCGCGGTAGGGAAGCAGGTCCTCTTTTGATAAATTCTTAAGCGTCTTGTCGATTACGGGCAGCGCGCGATGGCTGTCGAGCGTGCCCTCGCCGAGGCCAGGGAAGTGTTTGCCGCAGCCGACCACTTTCGACTTTCTCAGGCCGGCAAGGAACTCGCGTGCATAGGAAACAACATCGCGCGGGTTGGCGGAGACTGCGCGGGAGCTCAGAATTTTGCGTGAGGCCGGAAAGGCGAGATCGAGGACGGGAGCGAAGTCGACATTAAATCCCAGCGCGCGGCAGTTTTCGCCGATGATCTGTCCGTGCTTGCGGAAGAGACGCTTATCGCCGGTTGCGAAAACGTCGGCTGCGGAGGGCGCGGCTCCGAGCACGTCGCGGAAACGGTCGACCGTGCCGCCCTCGAGATCGACGCAGGTGAACAGCGGCGTCGAGACACATTTCCGACAGTCGCGCAGAAGCTGCCAGGTTTGCTGGGGGGTTTTGATATTTCGCATGAACAGAATGACGCCACCGGGCTGAATCCGCGCAAGCAGGGAAGAGAGGCGGGGCGACATTTCGGTGCCAACGAAGCCGATGATGAGAAGCTGGCCGAGATTCGGCTTCAAAGCTTTCATTCGTGCATCTCCCGCACGCTGGGTTGTGCTGCAAGATTCCTCGCCCCGGTGGTGGAAGTGCAGCGCATCGGAATGATGCTGCGGCTACGGAGGATTCCAGACTGAGTCACTACCCTGCGTCCCTCTATGTTCCCTCTGTTTAGATTTCCTTTTTCAACTCCGCCAGCAAATTCAGCGCCTCGAGTGGCGTGAGCCGGTTCAGATCCACTTCGCGCAGCTTATCGAGAACCGGCTGCGAGAGCGGAGTAAAGATCGTCAATTGCGCGGGCGGGGGCGTTGCCCCCGGGGAAAGATGCTCTGTCAGAACACGCTCGGAGGACTCATGCTCGGCCAGCACTTCGCGCGCGCGCGTGATCACGTCATTGGGCAGTCCGGCAAGCTTGGCGACTTCGATGCCGTAGCTGCGGTCAGCCGCGCCCGGCTCAACTTTGCGCAGGAAAACGATCCCTCCGCCGGTTTCTTTGACCGAGACGTGATAGTTCTTTACACCCTCCAACTGTTCCGCTAATTCTGTCAGTTCAAAGTAGTGAGTTGCAAACAGGGTCTTGGCCCGGACGCGGGCGTGCAGATATTCGATGGCAGCCCAGGCGATCGCCAGGCCATCGTAGGTCGAAGTGCCGCGGCCAACTTCGTCAAGCAGAATCAGCGACCGTGGCGTAGCCGTGTGCAGGATCGCCGCTGTTTCGGTCATCTCGACCATGAACGTTGAGCGGCCGCGCGCGAGGTTGTCGCTGGCGCCGATGCGCGTGAACACGCGGTCGACGATGCTCAGCCGCGCCGATCGTGCAGGAACAAACGACCCCATCTGCGCCAGAATTACGATGAGCGCGGTCTGTCGCAGGTAAGTCGATTTGCCGCCCATGTTCGGGCCGGTCAGCAGCAGAATCGTGTGCGTGGTCGAGTTGAGATAAAGATCGTTGGGGACGAAACGGGTATTGCTTTCGAAGGGGCCGCCGGCCAGTTCCTGCTGCTCGATCACGGGATGGCGGCCCTGTGTTATTTCGAGTAAACCGCTTTCGGTCCGTTGCGCCGCCGAGCTTTCTGCCGCGATGTCTGCTGCCGGATCATCCACGAATTGCGGGCGGCAGTAATTTCGCAATGCAGCAATGTGAGCCAGGGACACGAGGACATCGATTTCGGCGAGCGCCAATGCGGTCTGCCGGACTCGCTTCGCCTCGGCGGCGATGGCACTGCGCAATTCGGCAAACAGCCGCCGTTCGATCTCGATGATTTTTTCCTGCGCATCAAGAATCTTCGCTTCGTACTCCTTCAGTTCAGGCGTGGTGAAACGCTCGGCGCCGACCAAAGTTTGCTTGCGTTCGTAATCCTGGGGAACGAGATGCAGGTTGGGCTTGGAAACTTCGATGTAATAGCCAAAGATGGAATTGAACTTGACCTTCAGCGAAGCGATGCCTGTGCGCCCGCGCTCGCGCTGCTCGATCTGCGCCAGCACCTGCTTGCTGTTGCGCGACAGATCGCGCAATTCGTCAAGATTAAGATCTACTCCTGCGGCGACCACGCCACCATCGGCGAAAGTCAAAGGCGGCTCGGGGACAATCGTTTTCTCGATGCGCTCGCGCAAGTCGCTCATTTCGTCGAGCGACTGATGAAGAGTTTGCAAGCGCGGCGCCGCCAGTCTGCCGCTTGCGGCCTTCACGGCGGGAATCTTCGCAAGCGACGCGCCCAGCGCCAGCACATCGCGCGGATTCGCCATCTCGAGCGTGATGCGGCTCAAAAGCCGCTCCAGATCGAGCACGCCATCGAGCGCGCGCCGCAACTCCTCGCGGGCAATCGTGTCTTTCACGCCCACTTCCACGGCGTCGAGCCGGCCCTTGATCTCGTCGAGATCGAGCGATGGCCGCAGTAGCCATGCCCGCAGCAGCCGCTTGCCCATGGGAGTGACCGCGGCATCGATCGAACGGAAAAGGGTGACACCCGCATCCGTCCCCGCGAACAGGGGCTCGATCAGCTCCAGATTGCGCACGGTAACTGCGTCGAGCACCAGGCAGTTTTGGCGTTCATACCAGCCGATGCGGTCGACGTGATCGAGCGAGCCGCGCTGAGTCGAGCGAACGTAGTAGAGAATCGCACCCGCTGCTGAGGCCGCGGCGGTGCGGCCGGCCAGACCAAAGCCTTCAAGCGACAGCACGCCGAAATGATTTTCGAGCAGGGGAATGGCGTGATCGGGGGCAAAAATCCAGTCGTCGAGAGGAGTTTCGGCACACTGGACCGGACCTTGTGGCGACAGCCGCCCTCGGCTGTCGTGCGGAGCGGAGCTCCGCTGGCCCTGGGCCGTCGCGCTCGCCCTTTCAAATAGCGGCGCAGCCGAGGCGTAGAGCAACTCTTTTGGCCTGAGTTGCTCCAGTTCGTCCTGCACGCGGCGCATCGCGCCCTCGCCAAAAAATTCTGTCGCCCGAAATTCTCCCGTGGAAAGATCGAGTGCGGCGAAGCCCACGCGCTCTCCAACCTGGGCCAGAGCGGCCAGAAAATTGTTTTCCTCGGAGCCGAGCACGGAATCGGCCGCCGTGCCGGGCGTGACCACGCGCGTGACTTCGCGGCGCACCAGCTTCTTCGCCAGTTTTGGATCTTCCATCTGCTCGCAGATGGCAACCTTGAAACCTTTGCGAATGAGCTTTCCGATATAGCCCTCCGCCGCGTGGTGCGGCACGCCGCACATGGGCACAGCGATTCCTTTTTCTTTATTGCGCGAGGTGAGGGTGATCTGTAGCTCTTTCGCGGCCACGATGGCGTCGTCGAAAAACAGCTCGTAAAAATCGCCCAGGCGAAAAAACAGCAAGGCGGTAGGGTGCTCTTTTTTGACGGCGGCATATTGCCGCATCAGCGGAGTGGACGGCTCGGTCATGCTTTCGGGCTTGGCGCGGATTATAAATGAAACAGGTTTCGAGGTTTCAAAGTTTCAGAGGTTTCAGAGTCTCGAAGGTCCATATCGCCGGATCGGCAGCTGGTTTTCCACTTTGAAACCCTTGAACCCTTTGAAACTCTGAAACCTTGAGCCCCCAGATCTTGACTCCGCTTCTGCCGCAGTGTTTTCCTAATATATGGAACTCCGCAAAGATCCAATTACGCGCTCCTGGGTGATGACGGGAGACGAGGCCGCCGATGGCGGTCCGCCCGCGGTGACCGCTTGTCGCTTTTGCCCTGATTCCCCTGATCCAACACAAGTGATCGCTGCCTTACCGACCGCGGTCGGCTGGTCGGCGCGTTCCCAGGTGCATCCTGCGCCGCTCTACCACATTGAAGGCGAGCCGGACCGGCGCGCCGACGGCATTTACGATCGCATGAGGTCGGTGGGCGCGCATGAAGTGCTGGTGGAAAATCCCGTGCACGACCGTCACCTGTGGATGGCCAGTGACGACGAAATCGGGATGTTTCTGCGCCTCGCGGCCGAGCGCATTCTGGATTTGAAGCGCGACCCGCGGATCAAATACGTCTGCCTTTTCAAAGACTTCGGGCCAGGAGCAGGTCAGGAATTTGCCCATCCGACTTCGCAATTAACGGCCACGCTGTTTGTGCCCCGCCGGGTGCTTTACGAGTTGCGCGCCGGCCGCGAGTACTTCAATAGCAAGGAACGCTGCGTCTTTTGTGACATTCTGTCCCAGGAAGAGCGTCAATCGGCGCGTTTGATCGAGGCGCATGGCGACTACGTTGCTCTCGGACCGTATGCCCCACGCGTTCCTTATGAGACATGGATTCTCCCGTGCAACCACGAGGCCTCGTTCGAGCGCACTGGTCTTTCCAAGCCGGGATTGCGCGTGAATCTTGCCGCCCTGCTGCGCCGCACGCTGCAGCGAGTACGCTCCATCACCGAAGGTTTTCATCTGGTGCTGCATACTTCGCCGAACAGCTTGCATCCCTCGAAATCACTCGGCTACTGGAAGACCATCGATGACGACTATCACTGGCACATCGAAATCATGCCGGTGCTCGCGACCAAGGCGAAATCCTATACATTCAAAGAGGTTTATTACTCGCCGGTTAGCTCAGAGACAGCCGTCAAGCATTTGCGCGAGGCGAAGATTGATGGCTGATTATCGATTTCAGCGCTGCTGATTGCGGGCTGAGCCAGAAGCTATGTTTGTCCTGCGGCGCCGGCCTGCAATGCTGCCTTGCCCTGCCGAAGCAGTTCCGCGGCCGCATTTGCCTCCATTGGATGGGCAAAGAGATAGCCCTAGCCAAGATTGCATCCAGTCTTGCGAAGCCGATCTCGTTGCTTCGCATTCTCAAGGCCCTCGGCAATTACCTTTAACTTCAGTTTCTCGGCCACGAGCAGAATCAGATCGACTGCGTCGCCGGCCTTGCGATCGGTCATCATTTCACCGATCAGAAAGCGAGCGATCTTCAAACCTTCCAATGGGAATTGGCTCAGCTCGACTAAAGATAAATTGGCGGTTCCGAAATTGTCGAGAACGACGGCCACTCCCAGGCGTTTCAGGTTTGCCAGCACATTGAGGGTCAGCTTCGTATTGGAAGCGGCGATTTTTTCTGCGATCTCCAGATGAAGCAGCGGCGGCTCAATGCCGGTTCTTACAAGCGCCGCCGTGACACTGTTGAACAATTCAGGATCAGCCCATTGCCCGGCCGAAAGATTCACGCTGATGCCCAGGTGCTCAAGCTCGTAAAATTCCGTTCTCCACGCTTGCAACTGACGGCAGGCTTGTACAAGAACCCATTGACCGATGGAGACGAGCAGGCCTCGATCTTCAGCAACCGCCATGAACTTCTGCGGCGAGATCAACCCCTGCTGTGGATGTTGCCAGCGCAGCAATGTCTCAAATTCCTGAATTTGTCCTGTCTTCAGGTTGAAGACAGGCTGGTAGTACAGGCGGAACTGACTCTTCTCCATGGCCTCGCGCAGCTCTGCTTCCAGCCTGAGGCGGTTGACGGCGCGGGCATGCATGGCCTCGTCAAATACTTCACAGCGGCCTCCGCCCAGGGCTTTGGCGCGGCGCATGGCCATGTCTGCCTCTTGCAGCAATTCTTCCGCGCGAGTGTGCTCCGGAGTGCTGAGCGCGATGCCCACGCTGACGGAGGTGCGCAGCTCGCGCCCTTCCACCAGCAGGAGGGCCGAAACAGCTCCCAGAATGCGCTGCCCCACGCGCATAGCGTCGCTGGGGTCACTTATGCGTTCCAGCAGAATGGTGAATTCGTCTCCCCCTAATCGCGAAAGTACGGAGTGGCGTGTGCCGGCGTCATTCTGCGGTCGCGAAACCAGGTCCTCATCGCGCAAGCAGGCGCCGATGCGGCGTCCAATCTCGACGACTACGTGATCGCCGGCTGCCGGGCCCATGGTGTCATTAAAAGCCTTGAAGCCGTCCAGATCGGCGACCAGCAACGCGTACTGGTGCTCGGGGCTTCGGTGGGCGCGATCGAAAAGGTTTTGCAGGCGCTCCAAAAACAGGCGGCGGTTGGGCAAGCCAGTCAGGCCATCGTGCAGCGAATTGTAGGCCGCCTGCTCTTCCGCCTGTTTGCGCTCGGTGACGTCGCGATTGACGATAACCAGCTTTGTGACCTCGCCGTTTTCGTTGCAAATCGTGCTGGCCGTCGACTCCAATATCCGCCACACGCCGTTTTTGTGGCGTATCCGATACTCAAGTTTTCGACCGACGCCGGTGGCGCGCGCCAGCTGCGCGGCTTCCAGAACTTTGAGACGATCGTCGGGATGAATCTGCTCGAAAGCCGAGGTTTCGCCCAGCTCTGCTGGCGAATAACCGAGAACTCTCTTGTACGCAGGACTGTTGTAAAGGCGATTGCCTTTAACGTCGACTAGGGCAATCATGTCCGCAGCATTTTCGGTCACAATCTTGAACAGCTCTTCGCGTTTCTTCGATTCAGCTCGGATGCGATACAGATAGAACTGCTGGCCGGCCATAAGTTAAGACCATCGCGATGAGAGCAATCCAGTTCCAGAGCGGCATGCAGGAAAGATATCGGCAGAATTCGCGTTTGAACTTAGAAGGGCTTGGAACCTGTCACGGCTTTATGAATCCTTTTGGGTACGGATGTAATTTTCGCTTTACCCGTAAGTCGCCCGTGATCGTTGGGAAGTAGCAGCAGATGAAATTCCCTTCTGGAGCACCATACACCCTGATACGAATCGCTGACGCGGCGCTAAAAAGCCTGCCCTGCGCGAAGTCGAAGGGCGCCGCTCTTTCCACAGAACTTCACTACTCAAACTCCAGCATCGAACTTCTTTCGCCCTCATCTTCCGCTGCGTCCGCGACGGCTCTTAATTCCGGATATCTCCGAATCAGCGTCTCCGGTGCCTGCACGCGCTTGCCGGTGATCATGGCTTTCAGCTCCAGCGCGTTGACTCCGGCTTTGCTTTCGAAGTGGTTGTTAGTGATCACATAAGTTGTCTGGGCTTTTTCGGCGACGCTGGCGATCTTTTCTTTCCATGCGGCGAGCTCGCTGGGCTTGTAGAGATAGTTGTAGCGATCATTGCGGTTGTCGGAGTCGGAACCTTGATCGGCAAACCAGTGCTCGTAGTTGCGTCCGTGGAGGCGGATGTAGCCGATCGCGCCGGTGACGTGATCGGTGGGCGCGAGCGAGCGGCCGAGTTGCGGCTGGTCGATGTTGCAGAATCCGACGTTCTGCTGGGTGAACGCGGCTAGCGTTTGCGGATCGTTCCAGCTGGAATGCCGCACCTCGACCACGCGCGGATACTCGATGAACTGCCGCAACAGACGGTCAAGATACTCGCGATTGAGCGACGTATTTTTGAACGACACCGGAAACTGGATGAGCAGCGCGCCCAGACGATGCTCGTTGGCCAATGCGTCGAGGCCTTCGCGGGCGAGGCGTTCATCGTCATCGCTGGGGCGAATCGTGGCGGCGGAAGTTGGCTCCATGACAGCGATCGGAGAGTGTGTAAACGCGCGGTAGAGCTTGGCGGTGAAAAGAAAGCTGGGATTGACCGGGGCAACTTTGCGGCACCACAGCGTGGCTAGCTCGGGCTTGAGCGGTGCATAGAACGAAGTGTTGATTTCTACGGTATCGAAGAAGCGGGCCAGGTACTCGAGGGGATGAATTTTGCGCTGCTTCATGCCAAGAGGGTAGAAGATGCCCTCCCAATCTTTATAGGACCAACCGGCGGTGCCAATCAGAATGTTGCCGTGCGCGAGCCGGGCTTCGCTTTCAGACAACTGCGCTGTTGGCGCCGGATCGCGCAATGGCTGCGAGGCGGACATTAGGGTTGCAGACGGGGGGCTTGAGGAAGGGTAGCACAGGGCACGCAGCCTTGCCTGGGGTAAACGTTCACACCTCGCTACAAGCGCGTTACTCCTGCCTCGCTGCGCTTGTGCGTCGGATGACAATCTTTGTGACCAGGAGGCCAGACAAGCGGCGGTTGCGGCGTCATCCTACATGCACATGCTCGGGAGAGGAGACGGCTTCGAGGGCATGCTCGAGGTCGGCGATTAGGTCATCGGCATGTTCGATTCCAACAGAGAGGCGGATCATCTGATCGGTAACGCCCATACGGGCGCGCTCTTCGGCGGAGATCATCAGGTGCGATGTGAGCACCGGAATTGACACGAGCGAGTCGACGCCACCTAAACTCGGGGCTAAAGTGAACAGGCGCATAGCTTCGGTTACGCGGCGTGCGTCTTCCGCGGTGCCTTCGACTTCAAAAGTGACCATGCCGCCGCCGCCGGTCATTTGCTGGCGTGCTAACGCATGCTGGGGGTGACTCGTCAGAAATGGGTAGTGCACGCTTCGAACCTTGGCATGGTCAGAGAGAA
>JASHOH010000149.1 GCA_030041215.1 Candidatus Sulfotelmatobacter sp.
GGATTTGATCAAGAGAAGTGCGTGCAACATCGCGATCAGCATTGATTGATTCTTTTTCAACTGTGGCTACAATTGCAAACTTCAACGGCGCGATTGCGCCTCCATTCGCGGACATAGCAAGGCCTCCTTAAATCCGTTTGTAATTCCTGGGAATGTTCCCAGTCTGGGGGATGGTGAAGACTCAATCAGCGTGTACAGACCGGGCCGCACTAATGGCGCACAATCATACTCATAATTGCCAGATTGTCAAGGCTGGATTTTGGGCGGTACTGGGTCAGTTTGAATTTACACAGCCTCGCTTTAGCATCCACGCCCCTGTGGATATTGAAACTGACCCAGTACCTTTTGGGCAAGAGAAAAAATCTCCAAGCCAAAAGTCGAATGCGGCGGGATTTGTCGGCAATTAATTTGCCAGGAGGCTGTCAACTCGCAGCCCTTCAATGACTTGCCCCTAACCTAGACTTGGGATTTCAGCCTCAATCATTTGCTCAGATTCGGTACGGACCGGGGTCGATGATCGCCTGAATCACCGTAGGCCTGCGATTGGTCCAAGCTTCTGCGATCGCCGTTTCAACTTCCCGAGGTGTCTCACACACCTTACCCTCGACGCCGAACGCCTGCGCGACCTTTGCCATGTCTGGGTTGCTGAAGTCCACAGCGTCATGAGGTAATCCTCGGCGCTCTTGCGACATGGCTATGAGTGAGAGGCACTGGTCGCACAAGACAACCACAATCAGTGGCAACTTCAGCCGCGCCACCGTTTCCAACTCAGCCATATACATGGCAAAGCCCCCATCACCCAGGAATGCCACTACCGGTTTGTCCGGCCATGCCACCTGCGCTGCAATTGCCGCCGGCAGTCCGTAGCCCATCGCTGACAAACCGTTCGACATGAAGAATGACTTGGGCGTGTAGGTCGTCCATAGCTGGCCCACCAGAAACTTGTGGGCGCCGACATCACAGGTGGCGACCGTTTCTCTGGGCAATATCTTCCTCGCGGCAGCGACTACGTGGTGCGCGGCCATTCCAGGGCCGGTGCCGGTTATAAGCTCCAGCAAGTTCCGGCGGTGAGAGCTGATTTCTGCTGGCGCCCACGCCTGCCGGGCTGGCAACTGTTCGGCGAGAGCATGGATCGCGGTGGAAGGATGACCAATCAACTCCACTTCCGCAGGATAAAACTCGTCGCTATTTGACAAAGCATCGATGTGGATGATCGGTGCTTGAAAGTTCCAGGGCTTGTCAAACTCCACGACATCGAGGCCACAAGCGAGGATCAGATCAGCACGAGCGGCAAAATCGAGGACCAACTTGTCTCCCAGCATTTCAAAAACGCCGGCAAACAGTGCATGGTCTTCCGAGATCACACCCTTGGCCTTGGGCATAACGATGACCGGGGCGCTCAGTTTTTCCGCCAGAGCAACCAGGCTCTCGCCGGCATTCGCGCGCAGAACACCTAAACCGGCAAAGATGATCGGCCGACCCGTGGCAGCAATTATCTCTTTTGCTTTAGACAGCGACTCGCGGCTCGGCATACCAGCGCCAGATAAGGTTCGGGCCGACGAGGTCGGGGGGACCTTCCCGGCAGATTGCATCCTGGCTACATCACTCGAGAGCGCAAGATGAACCGAGCCAGGCCGTTCGCTGATGGCCACGCTGATTGCCCTGTGCAAGGTCTGGGCTGCTGAGCCGGAATGCAGGGATGTGCTCCATTTTGTGATCGGCTTGTAGAAGGCCACGGAGTCCAGCACCTGGTGGGTGGCAACGCTATAACGAGATTCGGCGATCTGCCCCGTAATCGCGATCAGGGGATCGCGGTCCAACCAGGCGTTGGTAACGCCCGTGGCCATGTTGGTGGCGCCGGGGCCGATGGTTGCAATGCAGATTCCCGGAACACCCAGAATTTCACCACTTACGCCGGCAGCAAAGGCGGCCGTGTTCTCATGTCTCGTGAGCAGAAAAGGAATACCCACCTCTTTCAGCGCATGCATGAGGTCGACGACTTCGCCGCCGGGTAAGCCGAAGACGTACGGCGTCCCCACACGCCGCAGGACTTCAGCCATCGCTTGTGCTGTGGTCACTTTGGTTTCTGCCACTGCTCCTCAAATAGAGATCGCCAAGTCTAATCTTGAACTCTCGCGAACAGGCTAAGCGTTCTTAATGAATTTAGCTTACGCGACTCCGCCTTGACGCCATCGCGAACCCTCGATAGGCACACTGGCGATGACGCACTTACCGAAGCAGTTCGGGCGCCACTAGCACGAGATTGCCGACCACCTGTCCGTTTTCCAGCATTGCATTCGCCTGCGCACCTTCGAGCAGTGGAAATTCGCCGCTTACAACGGGCCGAATCTTTCCTTCCTCGAGCAGCCTGAACAGGATTGCCCAGTCCTCCAGAAATGGCTTACGGTAGAGGAGCACAAGACCCGCGCCATAGATCTTGATCCTCCTGCCGTTGGGGAGAAAGTTGAGCAACAAGACTTTGGCCACACGACGGACCAACCGGCCAAAGCCTAGGGGATTGCCATACTCCACGAGAACACCTCCACGGCGTAGCAGCGGTAAGGCCCTATTGATGTAGTCTCCGCCCATGCCGTCGAAGATGAAATCCAGCCCGTCCGGCTCCGCGCGGCGCATCGCCTTCACGAAATCCTCTTTGCGATAGTCAATTGGGATCGCGCCAAATTGGGTGAGAATCGAGCTCTTGCTTCCGGAAGCCAGACCATACATCTTGAGACCGGCGAGCCTGCCAAGATCGAGAAAAGCCGTACCGCATCCGCCGCTCGCGCCGATGACGAGCACCTTGTTGCCAGCCTTGACTTTTGCCCGGCGGTGCAACGCCTGGTACGCCGTAAGGTAGTTCAGAACCACCGGCGCGGTTTTGATTGGATCGAGGGATGGTGGAACGGCCACAAGTCGGCTTTCCGGAATATAGACATACTCGGCATACCCTCCGCATGCAGGATAGGTCGCAATCTTCCTTCCCGGGATAGCCCGCACAGCTCCAGGGCCAACCGCATCGACCACGCCCACGATTGCGCAGCCCGGTTCGTAAGGCACTTCAGGCGCGAACGGGCTGAGTCCGTAGCGATTCTGTATGTCAGGCTGGCAAACACTACAGGCCAGAACTTTGACCCGAACCTCCTTGGCTACGGGATCGCGCAGATCGCACTCCTCGATCCGCAGGTTTTCCGGCGGGCCCCGTTTCACGACGACGATATGCTTGTACTTCACCGTGTACTTTGCGGCTGCGGGACGAGGCTAACCGCACACAATCTAATCGATCTCCGAACGGCGGTTTTTGGCTCTCATCACGGGACACTTCCTCCCGGCAACAGCACAGGGAACCAGACAGCCGAACTGAATCAGATAATTCCACCGCTAGAAAGTCGGGTTCGAATCGAAATTGATGTGCTTCAATTGCGTGAACTCGCGCACACCATCAACGCCTCGTGCTCTTCCGATTCCGCTCGCTTTATAGCCGCCGAATTCGGTCTGGTTATAAATCTTGAAGTAAGTATTCACCCAGACCGTGCCCG
>JASHOH010000001.1 GCA_030041215.1 Candidatus Sulfotelmatobacter sp.
GTGGCACGGCATGATCGCTCCAATCACGTTTCTGGTTAGCCTGTTTGTCGACGGGGTGAGCATCTATGAAACCAACAACAATGGCCGCTGGTACGAGTTCGGATTCATGCTGGGCATAGGTACCTGCGCTGGGGGTGGCGATGCCGGAGCCACTCGCAGCTAGGCTTGATGAGTGAAATCGAATAACAACAGTTATCTGGACAGCAACAGCCTTCGGTAGCAAGATTAGGCAAAGAAACCGACTGGGGCGTTGAACTTGAACAGACAACGAATTCGAAGCTGCGTTGTCATCATCCTTTTTTCCATTGGATTCCTTCGGGTTCCGTGTTTTGGACAGCAGATAATCACAGGATCGGTAGCGGACAAATCTGGGAAGCCGCTTGGAGGAATTGAAGTCTGGGGCGACTCGCTTTCGCAGGCAATCGACGGCGCACATCCACATGTCTACGCGGTTACTGACGAAAATGGCAAATTCACGATTGTTAATCCCGGAGCCACTTTGCAAATACATGACTGGAAGCATCGCCCATCGCGAGTCGTGCTTACCCCTGAGATACGCAACGTAGAGTTTGTGGTGGAACCACCGGAAGCCGATGCTGTAAGAGTGCCTTTCTGCGAAGAGTCACGATTCAACAAACGCGCCAACCGGAAGAGGGACGAGGGACTGTTTTGGCACTTCCTGCTGCCTCGCCACGTGAACATCAAGCGGGTGAGTGGCGGGGATTATGTTATCCAATCCATTTATTACCGCGACAGCAGCGAGCACCTCCAGTTCGGTCAAGGGGTGATCTATGGTGGATACGAAGCTCCAGCAGAGTGGCTTATGGAAGCGCAAGACTTCACTGAGCGGGCGATACTGGAACCTCAAGGCGGCGTAGCAGGAGTCGACGTGTCTGGAGCCTTGAAAACAGGAGAGCGGTTCCGGTCCTTCGGACTTGGAACTGCTCAGATCACCTACAGAACGGGCGCACCACAAGCAGCGGCATTCTTCGATGCTTTTATCGCAACGGGATGTATGCCACGACTTGCCTCAAAATAGTACGAAGCCCACCTTCCAATCGTGGCCTTGACGGTTGACGTAACATCCCCATTACACGCAATATCAAAAGGCGCCCACTCTCGCGATAGGTTGTGATTGTTCGGATCGCCAACCTAGCGAAGAGGAGCGCCTATGAGTCAAGAGAAGTATATCGGGATGGACGTTCACCAAGCCACCATCTCGGCTGCGGTGATGGATGTTCATGGCAAGCTGTTGATGGAGTGCCTGCTGGAAACGAAAGCGAGCACGATTGTGGAGTTCATTCAAGGATTGCAGGGATCGCTGTCCCTGACCTTTGAGGAAGGGACATCGGCGGCCTGGTTACACGATCTTCTCCAACCGTATGTCAGCCAGCTGGTGGTCTGTGATGCGCGCAAGGCAGCTCTGCTGAAAGACGGCAATAAGAGTGATCGAATTGATGCCCGCAAGCTGGCCGAGTTGTTACGTACCAACCAACTGAAGCCGGTCTACCACGGAGAGCATGGAATCCGCAGCTTGAAAGAACTGGGGCGCAGCTATCTGACGATCACCAAAGATGTGACCCGCGTGATGAATCGGATTAAGGCGCTGTATCGCAGCTGGGCGATTCCTTGCAATGGCACCACGGTCTATGCTCCCCGTCACCGCGGGGAATGGTTAGCCAAGATCATGGAACCAGGAGTGCGAGTTCGAGCCAAGCATTTGTATCAGCAACTCGATCATCTGCAACCGCTGCGCCTGGAAGCACGACGCGAACTGCTGCGCGAAAGTCACAAGCATGCTGCCGTGAAGTTACTGCGCCAGATTCCGTCGATTGGGCCGATTCGGGCTGCCTTGCTGGTGGCCTTGCTGCAGACGCCCCACCGTTTTCGCACCAAGCGCCAACTCTGGGCCTACAGTGGTTTCGCCGTGGAGACGCATGACAGTGGCGAGTACCGCTATGTGCGCGGAAAGGTGCAACGCAACCGGGAGCGCATCACGGTGCGTGGTCTGAATGACAACCATAATAAGGATCTGAAGAATCTGTTCAAAAGTGCGGCCATCTCCGCCAGCACACGTCCTGGTCCCTTGCGCGATTTTTATATGGCTCGGCTGGAGAGTGGAATGCGACCTACGATGGCTCGTCTGACTCTGGCGCGCAAGATCGCCAGCATCACACTAACCATGTGGAAGAAAGGAGCGAGTTTCGACCCCAAACAGTTGCAGCGACAAGCAGCTTGAGCATCTTTGCGGAAGAGGCCTTTCCATCTCCTGGAACTTCTCTGCGGTGATGGCTGGTCGGGTTCTGAAGATGCTCGGTTCGAGGGCGAGTATCAGTCAATGAGATCGGCCCCGTGTGCTCTGCACCGAGTCACCCATTTCACGTTATGCCCCCTCGGATAACCAGAAATAGCCATAGGCCACGAGCCTCGGATAGAACCATGGTTGACACTGAATCACCCGTTGCGCTTGCCGCTCTTACAAACTCGATGGCCTCACGTCGGCACAGAGGAAACCCGCGAGCATGGACTACAAGCTAAACTTCCCCAGGGAAGCACGAACCCCAGTGGGCTGGATCTCGCGAAACAATCTCGCTCTCCGGTCGAGGCGGAAGTTTTTTCTTGACATCCCTTTTTATAGAACTCATTGAC
>JASHOH010000014.1 GCA_030041215.1 Candidatus Sulfotelmatobacter sp.
GCGATACCGTGGTAATTTGCTTGGGTATACCTGTCGGCGCGGATGCGGTCGCAGTTGGCATTACGATATCCGGATGTCCGCCCTGGTAGGAATACTCTCGCCGGTAAGCGCAGCGTAGATGTGGAAAAAAACGACAGAGGCGATCGCAACAAAACGTAGTCCATCAATTTGGGGAATGAAGCCCCTTTGGGTCGTGATGCGTCGGAACTGCAACATTGTGCGATTGCGCAACAGCATAGCATGTGCATGTTCGCACACTTTCCACAGGCAGAATGATTTTCCACAGGCCAAAGGAGACACGACCAGGGTGTGCATGCAAGTGAGAAAATGATGCAGCCAAAACGCGGACTTCTGCGAAAGAACCGACAGCCGCTTCCTGCGTTTTCACAAGCAGGAAGAATTCAGCCGAGATTCCCACAGGTAGCTTGTTCCTCATCTGGCTGTACACTAAACAAACACACTAATCAGTGAACTGATTTGCAGCGGGCAGACTGGGCCGGTATGTGCGGAATTTTCGGCATCGCTAGCTACAACGGAGGTGTACCCGCCGACGTCCTGGAGCGGGCGACACAATCGCTCGCGCATCGCGGGCCGGATGACGGCGGCACAGTCATTCTTCGCGGCAGGGTGGAGAAGTCCGTCGAAGTTGGCCTGGGAAATCGGCGTTTGGCGATTCTCGATCTTTCCCCGCTTGGCCATCAGCCCATGCACGATCCCGAGACCGGCAACTGGATCGTTTACAACGGCGAGATTTACAACTTCCGCGAGATTCGTGCCCGGCTGGAGCGGCAGGGTTTCAATTTCCGCAGCCAATCGGATACGGAAGTAATTCTCAAATCGTACGCATGCTGGGGTGAACAATGCCTGCAAGAATTTCGCGGGATGTTTGCCTTCGCCATCTGGGATGCGCCCCGCCATACGCTTTTTTTGGCCCGCGATCCGATGGGGATCAAGCCGCTTTATTTTTTCCAGTCGGATCAGTACTTCATTTTTTCTTCTGAAGTTCGAACTCTCTTGGGGACGGGCCTCGTGCGGCGGCGAATTGATCCAAGCGGCTTGGCGAGCTATCTGAACTTCGGCTCGCTTTACGATCCCTTTACGTTGATTGCGGGGGTCAGCCCTGTTTCCGCTGGCTGTTATCTGACGTGGGGGGCGGGACAGATAAAGCAAACTGAGTACTGGAATCTGGCCGATTTCGGCTCAGTTGGGGCCGACGACAACACAAGGGATACCAACGGAGACCGGCGCCACAATTGCGAAGCTGAAGTGGCCGACTTGCTCGATGAGTCGGTACGCATGCAGATGGTGGGCGATGTACCCGTGGGAGTGTTTCTTTCCGGCGGCATCGATTCTAGCGCCCTGGTCGCAATTCTTAGCCGAAATGGAATTCGTCCCACGACCTTTTCCATCGTGTTCCGCGAGGCCGGCTATTCGGAAGCAGAATATTCGCGCACGGTCGCTGAACAATTTCGCACCGATCATCATGAGATTACCGTCTCGCAAGAGGACTTCTTCGCAGCGATTGATCCAGCGATTTCTTCCATGGATTTGCCTACTATCGATGGAATTAATACGTACTTCGTTTCGGAACGAACACGCTCGGCTGGCGTGAAAGTGGCTCTGTCGGGACTGGGCGGCGATGAAATGTTTGCCGGCTACAGAAGCTTTCGCACTGTGCCGCGATTGCATGGACTAGCCCGCGCGGCACAGCGATTTCCGCGAGCGCTTCGCGCTCCACTGGCGTCTGCTTGCGCCACGCTCGCGCCGTCGAACGACCAGAACCGCAAACTTCTTGCTTTTGCTCGAAATGGTAGTAAAGTCATCCATCCCTATTTTCTTTCCCGGATGTTGTTCGCTCCTCAGCAGCAAGATGAATTAATGCTGGCGAAAAGCCTGGATGCTTTCCAAGCCCTCGAAAAAAGTCTAAGCAAACTTCTGGATCGGGCGCGCAAGTTCGATTCCATCAATTCTGTTTCCTATCTCGAAGCGCGCTGTTATATGCTCAACACACTGCTTCGGGACTCAGACTTCATGAGCATGCTGCACGGACTGGAAGTGCGCGTGCCGTTGATCGACCATCAACTGGCGCGCCGCACCCTTTCTCTGCCTGGGTCATGGAAACTGAATGGGAGCACGCCGAAACCGTTGCTTCTGCAAGCACTGCGCGCGGAACTGCCGGAGAAGATAGTTCATCGGCCGAAGCGCGGCTTCACCATGCCTTTCGAGCATTGGCTGCGCGGCGAGCTGCGTCCGCAAATCGAGCAAAGTTTGTGGAGGGTCGGCAATGGCCCTCTCGCCGCTCAAATCAGTCAGCCTGCTGCACTGAACATTTGGCAGGACTTTCTCGCGGGCCGCACCTCGTGGTCGCGTCCGTGGTCACTATATGTGCTGCAACGCTGGAGCGAGCAACACCTCTCATGCTGAGCACTATGGAACAAACGCTGGAAGCTCGCAAAATTTCGGTTGAGGTCGGAACGCTCCCCGTCAGCGTAATCATCCCCGTCCGCAACGAGGCTAAGAATCTCCCGCGCTGCTTGCAGGCGCTGAAGA
>JASHOH010000150.1 GCA_030041215.1 Candidatus Sulfotelmatobacter sp.
CCCAAAAGATGATGGAATGATGCGTTATAGTGAAAAGCAAGTGGGGGGCCAAAATCGCCAATTCGCCGAGCAGTAACCGCTTTGTTTGCAAGCGGGTAAGGAACGGGAAACCAATAGCTGGCCATGGGTGAGTGGAGACGGTGGCCGTGGTCAACCAAGGTGGTAGTTTTCGGCCAGTTGCAAGGACTGAGAAGGGGCCAAAAAAGGAGCGAGGCCCCGATAGTGAGCCGGGAAAGCCGGCCTAACCTTCTTTCTCCCCCTCATCCGCAATCCCGATCTTTGACAATCGATAGCGCAGCGCGTTGCGCGACAATCCGAGCAACCGCGCGGCCTGGCTTTTGTTGCCGTTGGCGCGGCGCAGGGCTTCCAAGATCATCTCGTCTTCCCAGCGTTCCAGTGATATGCCTTCGGGCAGAAAAGCGTTCATACTGTCACTCTTTACCGGCCGCGAGTCGAGATGAATGTCGGAAACATTCAGCACGGGTCCTTTTGTGAGCGCGCAGGCGCGCTCGATGATGTTCTGCAGTTCACGAACATTTCCCGGCCAGTGGTAATTCACCAGAATCTGCATGGCTTCGGGGGAAATGCCGGTGATGTTTTTGCCGGAGTCTGCGTCAAAGCGCGAGATGAACAAATTCACCAGCTCGGGAATATCTTCCTTGTGCTGGCGCAAGGGAGCAATGTCGATGGGGACAACATTGAGGCGATAGTAAAGATCCTCGCGGAAAGTTCCCTGCTCGAGCGCCTCACGCAGATCGCGGTTGGTGGCCGCGATCAGCCGCACATCGACTTTAATCGTTTTCGTTCCGCCCAGACGCTCGAAGTCGCGCTCCTGCAAAACGCGGAGCAGCTTGACCTGAGTTGCGGGAGGGACATCACCGATTTCATCAAGAAACAGCGTTCCCTTGTCAGCCAATTCGAACTTGCCCGGCTTGCTTGTGGTTGCACCCGTGAATGCACCTTTTTCATAGCCGAACAGTTCGCTTTCCAGCAAATTTTCTGGAATGGCGGTGCTATTGATCTTGATGAAGGGTCCGGAAGCTCGGCGTGATTTTTCATGAATGGCACGCGCAATCAGATCTTTGCCGACTCCGCTCTCACCTCCTAACAGCACCGTCGAATTAGTTGGCGCAATGCGTTCGACGATGGCCAGCACTTCCTGCATCTTCGCGCTGCGCGCCACAATGTTTGGGTGCGTATAGCGTTTGCCGAGCGCTTCGCGCAGCGAGCGGTTCTCTTCGCGCAGGGCATGTACATCAAGCTCCTTGCGGATCACCATGCGCATTTCGTTCAGCGAGAATGGTTTCAATACATAGTCAGCCGCTCCGGCTTTCATCGCATCAACCGCAGTTTCCACGCTGCCGAAAGCAGTCATAACAATGACGGGCAGCGCTGCGTTCTGCCGCTTGATTGCCTGTAGAAATTCTAGGCCGTCCATTCCGGGAAGCTTGAGGTCTGTCACGACGAGGTCAACGGAATTTTCGTGCAGAAGCTTCAAGCCGGATTCTGCGTCTTCCGCCGAGAGCGTGGCGAACCCGGCTTCCCCCAGATTCAACTCGAGAAGGCGCCGCATCTTGGCCTCGTCTTCGACAATGAGGATGGTTTGCATAATGAGCGAAACGCGTGAACCCAGCTCCTATCTTTTACTCTGGCGCAGAAGTGGCCGGATCGGCAGGAAAGAAGATGACGAACGAGGCTCCATGTTGCCGGTCCGGCGCTGCACCCGTGGCTTGTTTGTTTTCAACCCGTATGCTTCCATGATGTCCGTCCACGATTCTGGAAACGATCGATAGTCCCAAACCAACTCCGGTCTTCTTTGTTGTCACAAATGGATTGAAAATTTGTTCGCGTAGTTCCGCAGGAATTCCTGGGCCCGTGTCTTCGATGCGAACCTCCACGCCGCGGGGGTGAGAACCGTTTACCGTCGAGGCCGCAACCCGCAAAACTCCGCCGCGACTGCCCATCGCATCATAAGCATTCTGAATGAGATTGACGAAAGCCTGCTCGCACAGACCTTCATCGAGCGGAACCAGAGGCAGATTTGCCTGATAGTTGCGCTCCACGCGCACGGCTCCATTTTTCTGCGCGAAAGACACGGACTGCAAGGCGCGATCGAGCACCGCAGTAATGTCCTGCGGGACCAATTCCAGATGGAGAGGCCGTGCGAAATCCAGAAATCGCGTGACCAGCGAACCTAGACGGTTGGTTTCACTGGAAATATTGTCTGCCAGTTCATTGGCGAGAGGATCCGCTTCGTTCAGTTTTTGCTGAAGCATTTCGGCGGAGCCCTTGATCACTCCCAGTGGATTGCGAATCTCATGCGCCAGCCCGGCGGACATCTGTCCCAGCGCGGCCAGTCTTTCTGATCGCCGCGCCTCGGCCTGCGCCTGCTCCAGCCGGCGATTGGTTTCCGCCAAAGTTTCAGCCAAATCCTGATAGCGTTTGATCTGGTGGCGGGTTTCCACGACGTAGCGGTTAACGACCATGGCGGCAAGAAAAAAGAAAAGGATGCGAATGCCAAGCAGTCCGTAACCTTCGGCATTAATCTCATACTCCTGCAACGCCGGATAAAGATAAGAGCAATAGGCAGCGGAGGCAAGCGCGGTCCATAACAGGGTGGCGAGCGGGCTGAAATATTCAGCCGCGGTGACAACGGGGAGGAAGTAAACCGGCCAGTAACTGCTATTGATACTACTTACTTCTCCGGTGTGATCGATCAGAAGCGTCGCCAGCGCGATCTTCAACAGAACGACATAGGTTGTTCCGCGTTGCGGGAATTTTCGTAAGAACCAGCTCTCGCGCAGTTGCACGAGTCCGATTGCCAGCAGCGTGAGCTGTTTGTGGATCTCCGCTACCGGAGGCAATACTGCCAGCACGGCCAGAAGAAGCAACCATAGCACGTCCATCCAGTGAAACGCCGGACGCTTGTGTTCGCTGATGGCAACGTCGCTCATGGCATGAAAAAAAACAAAAGTGCCGGGAATGGACTTGCCATCTGCATTCCCGGCGCTCGAATTGGTTCACTTATTCTGCTGCGCTGCGCGTGCAAGTCCTATCACATCCCAGCCTTATCACACCGCAGAGCGGCAGTTGGCGTCAATGTCACTTCTTCGACGATGACGATGAACTTGACGGTTTCGAAGCAGTAGTAGATGAATGCTGGGCCGGCTTGGCAGCGGCCGATGCAGGCTTCTGCTGCTGCCCGCTGCTGGATTTCTGCTCTTCATCCTGGCGCGGCGGCTCGTCTCTCCGCACGACCGGAGCCACTGGTTTAGCGGGCGAGCGCGACCCTTGCTGCGAAGACAGTTGCTGATTCTGCGGTGCAGAGCGTGAGTTCCACGACGCTTGCGCGCCGGGGCTTTGCGGCTGTCTCGGCTTTTCTGGCTCGGGTGTTCCTTCCGCCTCCCATACGCGCGGCGCTTTGGACCCATTGCCGGCGCTGTCGGACGAACTCACGGGATGAAATCCATTCATATCCTGCGGCTGCGGCGTTGGTGAATTGGCTATTGGAACCGGCCGCCCCGGCGGCTGTTGACGGACCAACGATTGCTGCGGCGGTGCTGGATTGTTCAAATGCCCAGGCTGCGTTTGATCGAACGCGCGCGGCATGGGAGCGGGGGTTCTCAAGGCTACTACGGCGCGGCTGGTCACCGCTGTGGGCGGGCTGTTCGCCGCTGGCTTGCCAGCACCGATCACGCTGGCCGGAACCGGCTCGACCGCAACGACGTGCGACACAGGCCCTGCTGCAAGTTCTGTTGCCGGGACCGATACTGCATTCCGCGCCACGGGCCGCGCATTAACGAACGTGTCACGGGAAACCACTGTCACGCCGCCGGTGACGCTACGGTTCGCGTAGGTAATAGTGTTCGCGTTTCGATTAATGGCAACGTTGTTGTATACGTTCGTGACCGTCGTGACGTTCACCGACGTATTGGTGACGTTCACACGATTCACATACGCGCGGCTGACGCGGTAACCAGGAATGAAAACTTCTCCCGGGGCGAGCGGGAACCATCCCACTCCCGCTCCAAACGAGAACCTGGAACCGACCCCACCGCCAACCCAACCCACCAAGGCAGGCGCATATACCGGCCGCCCAACGCTGGGGCCGGGCACCCAGACCCAGCCGTTGGCGACAAAAGCCCAACGCCCATAATGAAAGGGAGCAAATCCCCAAGGTTCTTCTTCGACCCAGGTCCATCCCCACGGCCCTACCCACGTCCAGTGCCCGAAGCGATACGGCGCCCAACCTACGACCAGGCCTCGCGGGCGCCAGCATGGACCGTAGCCGGCGATGTAGATCCAATCGCCGTATAGGTCGAGGTCCTCGTATCCGATCATCTCACGCGAAACATAATTGGTCGAATCAGAACCTTCTTCAGCCTGATCTCGGTTCGAGGCCCAGTTGTCGAATGCGTCGCTGGCGGGGAGTTGGCCCGCGCCGTAATCCAACTGGTCGCTACCGGTGAAAGTGGCATGTTGACCGGCCACGACCGTGTAGGTAGAGCCTCCGCCGGTGGCTTCTCCGCGGCCGCGCCAAACCGCTACATCGGTTCGACGGCCATCAGAATCGACATCAACTCGGTAATCGCCCGGTTGCATCACAACAAACGCCGTGTTTGGCGTGTCGATCTCGTAGGAATCATCGTCGTCTACGTGCCGGACTTTTACAATCAGTGATCCTTGCGCCAGGCGAATCTGTGTCGCACGGTCGCTCACTTCGAGCAATGTAATTCCGGTGTTGGGACCGAGACGCAGCGCGGTCGAGCCGACGTGCAGTTCAGCGCGCGAATTTTCATCCACCCAAAGATTGTCGCCGCTTATCAGAGGGCGATTAAGCATGGCATCGACCCAGCCGTTTGCGCCGTCGGGTTGGAACGATACCGATCCATCCCTGTAATTCAGCCTGGCAACGCGTGTGGGAGGGTCCTGATCGGCCGCTTGCGCGTCTTGAGGAGCTTGCGGATCCTGCGCTACCGACCCATCTTGAGCTTGGCCTATCAAAGACCCCTGCATAAGGAATGCCAAGGCCGCCACAATCACGGCCCAACTCCGCCAACACCTGCGTGTATTCATATTTCTTTCTCTGAGGAATCGGAAGGCTGTTCCTCAGCGATCTTATTCACGGCAGCGGAAAGGCGACAGGGCACTTTGGTCACTTCGTGACAGAACAGCCGAGTTCAGCCAGAGCAGGTGAGATTGCCGCCAGGCACAGGTCCTGCCCGAGACCAAGGCGAGTTTGTCAGCGGGTTAGCGAGCCGCTTTTTGCGAAATTTCGTTCAATGCAAGATTCAGCTCGAGGACGTTCACGCGCGGCTCTCCGAGGAATCCGAATTGCCGCTGCTCGGTATGCTGGCGCACAAGTTCGCGCACGCGGTCTTCGCTGAGTCCGCGTTGCTTGGCGACGCGCGGTATCTGAAATTCAGCGGCCGCTGGAGTGATATCAGGATCGAGCCCGGAACCGGAAGAGGTTACAAGATCGATCGGAACCGGCACTCCGGGGTTCTCAGCCTGAAGTGTGGCGACATCGGCTTTCACGCGATCGATAAGCTGATGGTTCGTAGGACCCAACTGCGAGCCGTTGGAAGCGGTGGGATCGTACCCATTACCAGCGCTGGAAAGTCGAGAGTGGAAATAGCCAGGCCCAGTGAAAGCCTGACCGATGATCCGAGAACCGATCAACTTGCCATTGGCTTCGATGAGTTGTCCGTTGGCCTTGTGGGGAAACAAAACCTGGGCGAGTCCGGTCACAATCAGCGGATAAATGATGCCCAACAAGACCGTGGTGGCGATTGTCATCGCTATCGCAGTAATCAGATTCTTCTTCATGGCAAACTCCTCTACGCCAGTCCAGCTCGCGTGATCAGCATGTCGATCAGCTTGATTCCGATGAACGGAATGATGATGCCGCCGACGCCGTAAATCCAAAGGTTGTTGCGCAGCAGTGCAGCCGCTCCCATCGGCCGGTACTTCACGCCGCGCAGCGCCAACGGAATCAATGCAATGATGATGACTGCATTGAAGATCACAGCGGAGAGCACGGCCGAGTCCGGCGTTTTCAGGTGCATGATGTTCAGCGCCTGGAGGACGGGGAAAGTGCCGGCAAACATCGCCGGAATGATGGCGAAATATTTGGCGACATCGTTGGCGATGGAAAAAGTCGTCAGCGCGCCGCGGGTCATCAACAACTGCTTGCCGATTTCGACGATTTCAATCAGCTTCGTGGGATTGGAATCCAGATCGACCATGTTACCGGCTTCCTTCGCGGCCTGCGTGCCGGTATTCATGGCAACACCAACGTCAGCCTGGGCCAGCGCCGGCGCATCGTTGGTTCCGTCGCCGGTCATGGCAACCAATTTGCCCTCGGTCTGTTCTTTGCGAATTAAGTCCATCTTGTCTTTCGGCGTGGCCTGAGCGAGAAAGTCATCGACACCAGCTTCGCGCGCGATGGCCGCGGCAGTGAGCGGGTTGTCCCCCGTGATCATGACAGTCTTAATGCCCATGGCACGAAGCTGATCGAAGCGCTGCTTCATGCCGCCTTTGACGATGTCTTTGAGCTGAATCACGCCCAGTGCTTTGCTATTCTCGGCAACGACCAGCGGCGTTCCGCCCGAGCGCGAAATTGCATCAACTGTATCGCGCACTTCCTTCGGCATCGAGCTTCCCTGCTGTTCGAGATACTTGGCGACGGCGTCGGCAGCACCTTTGCGGATCGAGCGGCCATCCAGGTTAACTCCCGACATGCGGGTCATGGCGCTGAAGGGAATGAATTCGGCATCATGCGAGCCAACTTCGCGACCGCGCAGGCCGTATTTTTCTTTCGCGAGCACAACGATCGAGCGGCCTTCGGGAGTCTCATCGGCCAGCGACGAAAGCTGGGCCGCATCGGCGAGCGTGGCCTCGGTGACGCCCGGCGCAGTGAAGAACTCAGTAGCCTGGCGGTTGCCTAAAGTGATCGTCCCGGTTTTATCGAGCAGAAGCGTGTTGACGTCGCCCGCCGCTTCGACCGCCCGCCCGGACATCGCTAGTACGTTGTGCTGCACCAGCCGATCCATACCGGCGATGCCGATGGCTGAGAGCAATCCACCGATGGTGGTTGGAATCAGACAGACCAGCAAGGAAACCAGCACGAACACGGTTTGCGGCGAGCCGGAGTAAATCGCGAACGGCTGGAGCGTGACCACTGCGAGCAGAAAGATAATAGTTAAGCCCGCCAGCAGGATGTTCAGTGCAATCTCGTTGGGCGTTTTCTGCCGCTCCGCTCCTTCCACGAGCGCGATCATGCGGTCAAGAAAGGTCTCGCCCGGATTGGAAGTGATTTTAATTTTGATCCAGTCGGAGAGCACGCGCGTGCCACCGGTGACTGCCGAGCGATCGCCGCCAGCCTCACGGATTACGGGCGCTGATTCTCCTGTGATCGCCGATTCGTCAACCGACGCGACCCCTTCGACAATCTCCCCATCACCGGGCACAAATTCGCCGGCTTCGACCAGGCACATGTCTCCCGCGCGCAGCTTGGAGCCGGGCACAGTTTCGGTCTTGCCATCCGCCAACAGGCGGTTCGCCATGGTTTCGGCTTTGGCGCGCCGCAAGGCATCGGCCTGCGCCTTGCCGCGCCCTTCGGCCATGGCTTCAGCAAAATTGGCAAAGAGCACGGTGAACCAAAGCCAGCAGGTAATTTGCAGATTGAACTTGAAATCGACGTGGGAATAGAACAGCATCACGGTGGTAATCACGCTGCCGATCTCCACGACGAACATGACGGGATTCCCCATCATTTTGCGGGGGTTCAGTTTCAGAACCGAGTCCCAGATCGCGCGGCGCACGATCTTCCATTCCCAGAGAGCTTTCTTTTTCGGCTTCCGCGGCGACTGGCCCACGCGCACCGATTGCACGCCAGAAGCAGGAGGGGTTTGAGTTGTCAAAGACATAGCGAATCCTTCAGAAGGTTTTGCCGGCAACCATGAGCAGATGCTCAAGAATCGGACCCAGGCTCAGGGCCGGGAAAAATGTGAGCGCGCCGACGATCAAAATCACGCCGATCAGCAGCACCGTGAACAGCGGCGTAGTCACCGGAAATGTTCCCAAAGACGGCGGAACATATTTCTTTTGCGCCAGATTCCCCGCAATCGCCAGCATGGGAATCATCATGAAGAAGCGCCCCAGCAGCATGTCAAAGCCCATAGCCGTGTCATACCAGAGTGTGTTGGCGGTCAATCCGCCGAAGGCCGAACCGTTGTTGCCGGCGCCGGATACGAACGCGTAAAGAATCTGGCTGAATCCGTGCGGCCCAGGATTGGAAATGCCCGCCGTGCCGAAGTTGCTTACCACGAAAATTGCGGTGAACGTCAGAATCACCAGCGGAAACACGAGGACGAAGAGCATCGCCATCTTGACGTCATACGCTTCGATTTTTTTCCCCAGATATTCCGGCGTGCGCCCGACCATCAGGCCGGCGATGAAGACGGCGAGGATCACGTCGACCAGCATTCCGTACATGCCAGATCCAACACCACCGAAGATCACTTCGCTCATCATGATGTTGGCTAGCGGAATCATGCCGCCGAGGGGCGTGTACGAATCATGCTGACCGTTGATGGCGCCGCAGCTCGCATCGGTGGTTACGGTCGCGAACAGAGCGCTATTGGCGATGCCGAAGCGAACTTCCTTGCCTTCCATGTTTCCGCCGGGCTGCAAGGCAGTCAGTCGCTGATCCGCGCTCGCCAGCAGAGGATTGCCCCGAGCCTCAGCCCAGTACGCCACCACGCAGCCGCACATAAACAAAATCGCCATTGCGGCCCAAACTGCCCAGCCATGGCGCTGGGAACCGGTCATGCGGCCCAGCGTATAGGTAAGGCCTGCGCCGATTGCGAAAATGCAGATCAATTCGATGAGATTCGTCAGCGGCGTGGGATTTTCAAAAGGATGTGCGCTGTTTGCGTTGAAAAAGCCGCCACCGTTCGTGCCAAACTCCTTGATGACTTCCTGCGAGGCGACAGGCCCTTGGGCGATGGTTTGCTCGGTAACAGTGTCCATCACTGGCTTACCGTCGGGTCCCATGACTGGCTTGCCATCTTGCCCGACTTTCTGCACCTGCATCTGTTCAACCAGCGTGGCTTTGTCATAGGGACGAAGGTTCTGCACCACGCCCTGTGAAACCAGAATCAACGCGCCGACGATGGAGAATGGCACCAGCACCCACAGGCAACTGCGAACCAGGTCGACCCAGAAATTGCCGATGGTCTGCATCTGACGCCGGGCAATGCCGCGAATGAAGGCGATCGCAAGCGCGATGCCGGTCGCGGCAGAAACGAAATTGTGATACGCCAGCCCCGCCATCTGGGTGAAGTAGCTCATCGTCGACTCGCCGGAGTAGACTTGCCAGTTCGTGTTGGTCGTAAACGATGCCGCGGTGTTGAAAGCGAGGTGAGTGGGCGTGACGCCCGCAAACTTCTGCGGGTTGAAAGGCAGGAAAGCCTGAAGGCGCTGAATTAGGTACAGCACGATCATCGCCACAGCGCTGAAAAGCAGCATCGCAATGCAGTACTCCGTCCAGCGCATCTCGTGGTTTTCATCCACGCCCGTCGCGCGATAAAGCATGCGCTCAACTGGCCGCAGCACGGGATCGAGAAACGTCTTCTCGCGGCTGAACACGCGTGCCATGTAGATGCCCAGCGGCTTCGTTATGAGGAAAACGATTACGAGAAACAGCAGAATTTGTAACCACCCGTTGGCGCTCATATCAGAACTTCTCCGGACGCAGCAGCGCGTAAAACAGATAGACCATAGTCGCAGCGCTGATGATCACCATAATGATGTCTTCCAGACTCATATCTTCTCCTAGCTTTCGCGTCCTAGCTTTCGCGGCCTACTTCATCCTCTCGCAGAAGCGCACGTAGGCAACCGATACAGCAAAGAATGCGATCGTGACGATAATCCAGAAAATATCTTCCATAAAAACCTCCGGACCAATGCAGCGATATCTAGGACCTCAAAAACAATGTCTTAGAACTTCACCAGAATGTCCAAGTCGATAAACTGCTCATCCCTTCTCAAATCAGGAAACCACACGCTGCTCATGCCGCCGCCGCAAGCCACTTCGGCTGCGGCCAGAGTGGGTTGCCCCGACGAAGCGCCGTTGGCGCAGGCGTAGTACTGCGGAAATCCGTTGTTGGTGCTGGGAGGCGGCGTGATTCCTCCCGCCCCCGACCAATACGGCACGCTGGCGTGGCGATAATCGTATTCCCAGCGGAAGGTGATGTACTGGCTGGGCATGTAGTCAAACGTAATCGACGAATCCCAGGCCTTGAATGGGTCTGAGGGATTCTCGCCAAAGTAGGGCGAGTTAATCGCGGCTGACGGCGCCGTTTCCCCGTTGAGGGGGGGAACCAGCACCAGATAGCGTCCGGGATTGTTGATCGCGCCGCCACCTATCGTGAAGGCATATTTATCTTTCTTGAACCAGAAGCGGTTGTACAGCATGAATCCGATGAAGCTCTGTTTGGGATTAATGCCCGGGCCGAAATAGTCGCCGCCAATCGATTTCGCGTCCTTAGTATTGCCGTGGCAGCCCACGCCCTGAATATAGGTGCCGTTTATGATCTGGCTGGGACCGAATTCGCAACCCATATCGCCCGTAAAGGTGAACGCCATTTTGTCGAGCGTCCTTTCGGGATGGTCATAGTACTTGATCTCGATGCTGTCGTCAGTGTGGATGCGGCCGCGGTTCGGCGTGTAGAGATCGTCGTGGCCCAGTCCGTAATTATTCGAGATGATGTTCATCCACGGAAATGGAGTCGCCTTGATCTGCCCTCCGAGACCTTTCCGCGAATTCGCCGATCCGTACGATTGCCATCCATTGATGAACCAAGGCTCGATCTTGAGATGAGGGTTGGGGAAAATTTGAATTCGCAAGCCATTGAAGAACCAGGGAGTGTTCGACGACACGTACGACGGCTGATATGCCCAGTTGTCGAAGTTGTAATAGCTGAACAGGCCGATGTACGACATGAAGATTCCGCCGTCAATATTGATGCCGTTCAACGCATTAATGTGATAGCCGCCGTACGCTTCGGCCAGGTAACGATAGGCGGTATCGAGGTCCCACTGGCCCTTGGCGGGGCTGGGGTCGTTGCGCGGCGTAGTCTCTGAGTACATGCCGAACTGCGTCATCAGCCGGGCGCGAACGTTGTCAAAGTGGAAGTCGCCGCCCACACCGAGCTGCTCCAACTGAATTTCGTTGGAGCGAAAGATTTCGCTCGACCCGCCCATCGAATTATCCTGCGGCTTGTTGAAATCGTAGGTGTAGGTGACGTCGGCGCGGATTTCCGGCGTGAAGAATTTCGAGTCGAACGCTGGTTCCTTGGTGCGCGGATTGCCATTCAGCCAAGTCCAATCCCAATCGGAGAATGGAGCGATCTTTTCTTTTTTGTCGGGCTGTGGAGAGGCGGACTGAGAGGCAGGTAGCGCATTCCATCCCGCCAAGGATCTTGAGATAGGAGCTACGTTCGCCGCTACTGTTGCTGACGTCGTGCTGGAGACAACCGGACGCGTCACCTCGGTCATTTTCGGTTCGACCAACGTGGGCGCGGTCGGGCCGGGGCCGGAAAGCACGCGCTCATCGGACTCCCGCTTTGGCGCAGACCTCTGCTGCTCGACTTCCGCTCGCAGGCGTTCAACTTCTTCCCGCAAGGCTCTCAATTCGTTGCGCAATTCCTGCTGCTCTGATTGAGCATCAGTGTTAGTGGGAGAGGATTCTTTATTGGTTTGGGCGCAAGTCCAATTTGTGAGAAACAGGATGGATAGCGATGGCAACAAGACTTGAAGCGCACACTTTCGCATAATCTTCATCCCTCCAATATCGAACATAGTAGTCGGTGCGCTTTAATTGTGGAAGGTAGCTTGGTCAACCCGCCAGGCGATCCGCTCGAACGGTTTCTTCCGCTGCGAATGATGCGAAGCACTCCAGCAGCAAACGGGGGTAGTCAATTCCCGCAGCTAACCGATCAGGAAGCAAATCATGAATGCGATCCCTGCCAACCCGATGGCTGCGAAAATGACTGCCGACCACTTCGTCGCCATCGCTTGCTCTGGGCAACAAGCGCAAACACACTAGTTAACCCCGTTGAGCGTAAGGGTTATTTAAGGAATTTCTAAAGATTTCGTAAAGATGCTGTTACCGGCGCATGGTGCTTCCCACCCGCAAAAAAGTCGCAACCTTGGAACCTCTGAAACTTGAAACCCTCGGTTCAGCAACCCCACTCTGCTTCGCCCGGCTGGGCAAAATACTGACGTGCCGGGGCGTGATCGTTCACCATCGATTCCAATTCGAGCAAAGCCAGGCGCGCCGCCGCAACCAGGCGGCTCTTCTCTTTTTGTGGCACTTCCTTCCACGTACCGCGCCCTTCGCTGCCTTTGCCTGCAACTTCCGGCATCAAAGCCTGTTGATAGTGATGAAAAATCTCTGCCAGCCGCTCCGGCGCTACTTCGTGAATCCACATACTCTCGATCTCCCTCTGTCGGCCCTCTTTCTGGCCCACGACTATTCGATACGAAGATCAAGAAAAACTGGATAAAGAGCACATAAAATGTTCGTAAAGATGAGTGACCGGAAAATGTGCCTGCTACCTTACGAACCCGGTTCGAAGCGGTAGCCCACCCATGGCTCCGTCAGCAGGTATTTCGGTGCGGAGGGATCCAGTTCAATCTTCTTGCGCAGCTGCCCAACAAAAACGCGCAAATATTCTGGCTGTTCGGTGCTGTTTGCGCCCCATACGGCGGCCAGCAGCGTGCGATGTGTCACAACTTTGCCGGCGCGCTTCGCCAGATAAAACAGCAAGTCAAATTCTTTGGGAGTGAGATGCACTTCGCGTCCGGCGACCTTCACGGAACGCGCTTCCAGATCAATGGAAAAATCTCCGGCCGTGATGGTGCTCGGCTGCTCTTCAGCCGGCGGAGTACGACGCAGTTGTGCCCGAATTCGCGCCAGCAGTTCATTCATGCTAAATGGTTTCGTCACGTAGTCATCGGCGCCGGCATCGAGAGCCTCCACTTTCGACCTGTCTTGCCCCCGCACCGAGAGCACAATAATTGGCACTTGCGAAACACTTCTTATGCGCCGGCACAAGTTGATGCCATCCAGGTTCGGCATCGCCAGATCAGTAACCACCACATGCGGCGTCCAGTTCTTCATCAATTCCAACGCCATTTCGCCGTCGTTGGCTACGCGAATGTCATATCCCTGCGCGGAAAGCGTGGTGCGCAGCACGCGAGTAATCTGCGGCTCGTCATCCACAACCAGAATTCGCCGGTGATTATTCGTCATCTTTTGCTCGCCAACTGCTCAGCGCATTTCCTGGGTCACAATATGAACATCGACCGCGGGAGTGTCGCGGAGAAATTTATGAATCGCGGAAAGATAAAAATACCTCTTCCAGCCTTTAGTCGCTGACCGCCCGAACACGACCTGAGTAATATGATTTTCGCGGACGAATTCCGCAACCTTCTCTGCCACCACCTTGCCTTCCGTCTTTACCACCTTCGCACCTACGCTTTCGGCGAAACGGATATTGTCCGCCAGCGTTTTCTGGTTTTCATCGCTTTCATCCGCGCCCGTATCTACATAAAAAACGAACAGGTCTCCATCCATCGCCTGGGCCATGCGCGCGCCACGGGCAATCAGATATTGCGCCGCCGGATTCGAACTGATGCATACGGCAATCCGTTCGCGTACCTGCAACAGCTCGCCGTCCTCGGTTCTTAATTCCGAAAGCGTGCGGTCGACCGCCTGCGTGACCTGCCGCAAAGCCAGCTCGCGCAACGCCACCAGATTTGTATTGCGGAAGAAATTGGCGAGCGCGCGGTCGGCTCGTTCCACCGGATAGATATCCCCGCGCCGCATGCGGGTCTGGAGGGCCTGCGGGGTCAAATCGGCCATAACGATTTCGCCCGCCCGCCGAATCACCCAGTCAGGCACGGTCTCACGCACCTGGATGCCAGTCAGATTGCGGATGGTCGGCGCCAGGCTCTCGATATGCTGCACATTCATGGTGGAAAGAACATCGATGCCCGCATCCAGCAATTCGAATACATCTTCGTATCGCTTCTTATGTTTACTGCCCTCGATGTTGGTGTGGGCCAATTCGTCGACTAACACCACATGTGGTTTGCGCGCCAGAATGGCATCAACATCCATTTCTTCAAAGATCGTGGACTTGTACTCCAGTTTTTTGCGGGGGACAGTTTCCAGCCGGGATGCCAATTCCATAATCGGCCTGCGCCCATGGCTCTCGACCACGCCGATGACGACTTCCTCTCCGCGGCTGGCGCGGCGCACGCCCTCGCTCAACATGGCGTACGTTTTGCCTACGCCGGGCGCGTAGCCGAGAAACAGCTTGAACACCGCCGGCCGCTTCTCGGTATCAACCTCTTTAAGCCATTCTTCGGGAGTCTTGACCATCGCCGTTATTCTCTACGGTGAGAAGCGAATTGTCGAATATGACGATGCCGTTTTCACCACAGAGTCACAGAGACACAGAGAAAATCATTGAATTTTTCCTCTGTGACTCTGTGACTCTTGTGGTGAACTTGTTTTGTGGTTGTGCCTGACACTACGCCAATTTCCGAAATCCAGCTACAATCGTGCGCGTGAAAGCTCGCTGGCCACAACAACTTGTTCGCTACGCTACGTGCGTCGTTGCCGCCGAGGCCGTGGCGCTGATTTATCGCCACCTTCTGCATGTCAATCCCACCACCGTGGCCCTAACATATATATTGATGGTGCTGCTGGTTGCGGCGTACTGGGGATTTCGCTTCTCCGTTTGTCTGACCGTAGCGGCGGCGCTCGCCTTTGATTATTATTTTCTTCCTCCTATAGACACATTCGCGATTGCTGATCCGCAAAACCGGATAGCCGTGTTCGCCTTTCTGGTAACGGCAGGCGTTGCCAGCGAGCTGGCCGATCGCGCCCGCCGGCGGGCGCTCGACGCGGTGCAGCGGCGTCGCGACGTCGAACGACTATATGCCTTCAGCCAGCGGCTGCTCGCCACCGACAACGTCGCCGAACTGCTGAATGCGATTCCGGCGTACATTCGCGACGGTTTTGGAGCCAAAGCTGCCGCCATTTACTTGCTGAATTCCCAGCAGGTATACCGCACAGATCCAACGGCTAGTAATTTCCCGCTTGAAGATTTACAGCTAGTCAGCTCGCGCGGTGAGCCGATAATCGATATTCAACGTGGAGTTTCGCTCACGCCGCTGCATCTGGGTGCTCGCACCACCGGCGCGGTCGGCATCGCCGGAGCCACGCTCTCGCGCGCCACTCTGGAAGCTCTGGGCAGCATGATCGGCATCGCCATTGAGCGCGCCGGGGCAATCGAGAAACTTTCGCAGGCCGAAGCCGCGCGTCAGAGCGAGAATCTGCGTTCTGTCCTGCTCGACTCGGTGACTCATGAACTTCGTACCCCGCTGACCGGAATCAAGGCCGCAGTTACGGGACTGCTCTCCGGTTATAATCTGGACGATTCGCAGCGCAAGGAACTGCTCACGGTCATCAACGAAGAAACCGACCGGCTCGATCGTTTGGTCGGCGAAGCGACAGAGATGGCTCAGCTCGACGCCCACAAAGTCGAACTGCACATGGTGCCGACAGAAATTGCCACGGTGATCGAGTCTGCGGTCGAGGAATCCCGAACGGTTCTGGGGCAGCATCCGCTCGAAGTGCAAATTGCACCCTCACTGCCAAAGGTGCGGGCCGATGCCGATCGCATTGCGGAAGTCTTGAAGCAACTGCTGGAGAATGCTGCCAAGTACTCTCCTTCCACGGCGCCGATTGCCATTACCGCGGAACGCAAGGGGGACTGCGTCGTCACCAGTGTCACCGATCACGGCCCAGGCATTGACGACTTCGAGCAGTCCCTGATTTTCGATAAGTTCTACCGCGGACGCGACCAGCGCTATAGCGTGCAAGGCACCGGCATGGGACTGGCCATCGCCAAAGCGATCGTCGAGGCCCACAATGGCACGATCGGCCTGACCAGCCAGTTGGGCCACGGTTCCGTTTTCTATTTTGAGCTGCCAGCCGGGTAAAAAGCCTGTTCTTCTCAAAACACACGCCAGATGAGCCTAACGCCTTGTCATTCTGAGCGAAGTGAAGAAATCCTATAATTTGCGCTGAACTGAGGGTAACAACCCATGCCGAGCCGCAACCTCAGTTCTTCAACTTCGGCCGCTCGCACGCATCCACAATTTTCGTCGGATCGATCGCGTCCCGATCCACTTGCTCTTCCAGAATTTTCCCATCTTTTCCGATCAGAAAATTCACCCGCCGCGCGGCTTTGTATTTATCAACGTAGATACCGTACTCGCGCGTAACATCGCCTCCCCAGTCACTCAGCAAAGGGAACGTAACTCGAATTTGATCGGCGAAGGCTTTGTTGGCGTAAGGGCTATCCATGCTCACACCCAGGACCTGGGTGTCGGTCGCATCCAGCCGCTTCAAATCCTGCTGGAGCGCCTGCATCTGCTTGGTTCAGCCGCCGGTAAAAGCAAAAATATAAAACGCAAGCACGACGTTCTTCTTGCCCCGGTACTGGCTTAAAGAGATTTCCTTGTCCTCTTTGCCGTCGAAATATTCCAGCTTGAAATCCGGGGCCATATCGCCCACTTTAGGCATCGACTTCGCAGCACTCTGCGCCGCAACCGGTTTCGCCTCGGCAAGCGACAGCATGCCGCCCAGCAGAGAAATAATCAGCAGTTTGGATAGCTTCTTCCGCATCGCGATCCTCCAGCGCGGAATAATACCCTATCGCCAAACGAAGATTGTCAATTCCGCCGAAAATAGGTAGTGTCGTAAATTCAAAAACACAAAGGGCACGAAGGGTCACGAAGGTTGTCTGTTGCGAGGTTTCGTAACACTCTTCGGTACCCTGTTAACAGATGTTTCGCATTGCCGAGAAGAGCGACAAACCAGTAAATTCAAGCAGGAACTTCAACCTCCCCGGCACTGGGATGAACCTTACAACCTTAAACGACATCTTTTTTGCCGTCAGCGAGCGCAACGCCGATCGCGTGATGCTCCATAAAGAGGCCGGTGTCTGGCGGCCGATCTCCGCTTCGGAATTTTGCCGCAGCGTTGCCGGCGTCGCCAGTGCCTTGCGGGATTGGGGCGTTCGCAAAGGCGATCGGGTCGCCATCCTCGGCGAAAATCGTCCGGAGTGGTCCATTGCCGATTTTGCGGCGTTGCTGATCGGCGCCGTAACCGTTCCCATCTACTCCACGCTCACTGGCGACCAAACTGCTTACATGCTGCGTGACTCCGGCGCAAAAATCATTTTCGTTTCCACCGAACATCAGTTGCGAAAAGTGCAATCGGTCTTGCCGCAGACGGAAGTAAGAAAAATGGTGACGATGGACGCAATTCAGTTTCCGCAGGAGCTTGCCACCACCTGTACACTGATGAGCGATCTGATGAACAGCGGCCCGGCTGTGCTCGACCCCGAAACCGAAGCGCTCGCCCGCTCGATTCAGCCCGACGATCTGGCCACGATCATCTACACCTCGGGTACGACTGGAACGTCAAAGGGCGCGATGTTGACGCACGGCAATATGGCCTCGAACATTACTTGTTCGCTGCTCGGATTTGATATGCATCCGGGGCTGATCTCAATTTCGTTCCTGCCGCTGTCTCACGTCACCGCGCGCCACGTAGATTTCTCGCTCCTCTATCACGGGGTCGTTCTCGCCTACTGCCCGTATATCGAAAATCTTCCTGTGACCTTCCTCGAAGTGCGGCCCACTATTTGCGTTGCTGTGCCCCGAGTGTACGAAAAAATCTTCGCCAAAACCGAAATGCAGGCTCAGGGCTTTCCCAAGCGCGCAATCTACAATTGGGCGCTTTCCGTGGGACGCGCGAACAAACCCGCAATTCTCGCGGGAGGAACTCCAAATTCTCTGAGCTGGAAGTTAGCGAACAAGCTGGTCTTCTCAAAAATCCGCGAAGGTCTGGGCGGCAGGGTTGAAGTCTTTATCTCCGGCGGCGCACCGCTGGGCCGTGAGCTCGGGGAATGGTACGCCACCCTCGGCATTCGCATTCATGAAGGATATGGGCTCACCGAAACCTCTCCCGTCATTGCGGTGAACACGCCCGTCAATCATCGCATCGGCACGGTAGGCAAAATCATGAGCAATCTCGAAGTCCGCATTGCCGAAGATGGCGAAATTCTGGTGCGCGGCCCCTCCGTTTTCAAGGGCTACTGGAACCGTCCGGAAGAAACGCAGAACGCCTTCAACAACGGCTGGTTCAAGACGGGCGATATCGGCAATATCGATGCTGACGGATACCTTTCAGTAACCGATCGCAAGAAAGAACTGATCAAGACCTCAGGCGGAAAATTCATCGCGCCGCAGCCGATTGAGAACTCCCTGAAGCTGAGCCCGCTGGTCGGAACGCCCGTGATCATTGGCGACAAAAGAAAATTTGCCTGCGCGTTGATTTCTCCCAACTTTGCCGTTCTGGAGGAGTGGGCGCGCAGCAGCGGCATCGCATTTTCTTCGCGTCTCGAACTCGTCGGCCATCCGAAGGTGCAGGAGCTTTACGATGAAATCGTGGAAAACATAAACCAGAATCTGGCCCGCTTCGAAAAGCTGAAACGAGTGATCGTCGTCCCTGACGATTTCACCAGCGACAACGGCGCGCTCACGCCGACGCTCAAGCTGCGCCGCAGAGTCATCGAAGAACGCTACCGCAAGCAGATCGACGAACTCTACGCCGAGGCGGAAGCAGTCAACGCGCCATGAATTCCGCTACTGGCAAATTGCCGGTCGCGCCTCCCCGTAAGCGTCGTCGCCCAATTGCAATACTTGCACTATGCATCGCCCTTATCACCCTACTGTTACCGCGCGAAGAGCTGAAGGACGCACTCATCAGCCCGGCCCTCAGCCATGCTTCGTTCGAAAGCGAGCCCGGGGCCTGGCACCGGTTTCGACTGGTACACTTCATGGCAGAGGTGCTGGCGCTGGCATCCTGAAGGAGATTAGCATTCGCGTCCCCTCATGTTTGTTCGCTACAATTAGGTCATGAACGATGCACTCATTATTTCTGGCCGTTCCTTCCGCTCCCGCCTGATCGTCGGCACGGGAAAATACAAGTCGTTTCAGGAAACCGCTCGCGCTCTCGAGGCCAGCGGCGCCGAGATGGTCACAGTCGCGGTTCGCCGCGTAAATCTCGACCGCAGCAAAGAATCGTTGCTCGACTACATCGATCCCAAGAAGTATTTTCTGCTGCCCAACACTGCCGGATGCTACACCGCCGATGAAGCTATTCGCGCGGCGCGCCTTGGGCGCGAAGTCGGATTGTCCGACTGGGTGAAACTGGAAGTCATCGGCGACCAGGCCACACTTTACCCGGACATTCAGGCAACGCTCGAAGCCACGCGCGTGCTGGTCAGCGAAGGCTTTACGGTTTTGCCCTACACATCTGACGACATCGTCTTCGCCAAACGCTTGATCGAAGCAGGCGCAGCGGCCGTCATGCCGCTGGGCGCGCCCATAGGCAGTGGCATGGGTATTCAGAACCAGGCAAACATTCGCATTCTGCGCGAGATGATCACGGGAGTTCCATTGATCGTTGATGCGGGCGTAGGAACCGCTTCCGATGCTGCAATCGCAATGGAGCTCGGAGCCGACGCGGTTCTGATGAACACAGGAATCGCGAATGCTCAGGATCCCATGCTGATGGCTGAAGCCATGCAGCATGCGGTGCTCGCTGGACGTCAGGCTTATCTTGCCGGCCGCATGCCCAAGAAGTTGTACGCGACTGCGAGTTCACCGCTGGAAGGCGTGGTGCGGTAACTGCGGAATGGAGTAATCGGGCGATTGAGTGATCGGGTGATTGGACGATCGAAGCCTCGGGTTTTTCCAATCGCCCGATCGCACAATCAGCCAATTTCGATCACCACAACAGAGACTCGGTGCGAAGCCACCCCAAAATCTCAGCGCACAACTCTCACAGCATCTTCATGCTATCCACGTGAATCGAGTCGCCCATTACGTGCCCGGTAGCAGCAATGTGGTGCCCTTCATGACCTTTCAGCGCGTCGGGATTCTCCACCGTCAGAACCTTTTGGTCCTGATCCGTCACGATCACCATCTTTGCGCCCTTCTCCAGGCATTTCTTGGTGCATGCCTCAGCCGCAGCGCTCGCGCCCTTAGCGCCGCACTTATCGTCAGTTACCCACCCATTGACGGTCGTGCTCTTCCCCATTTCGTCGAACGCCAACGCTGTCAGAGCGAACACACATGACAGCGCAAGACAAAGCACTAGCAGTTTTCTCATGGCAACTCTCCTTTCTAATTCCCCAGCAAATCAAGCGGGATGACGAGAATTCCAAATCGCTCCACATCCCATTGGCAGGCGAATTTAAGCCGAACTATATCACAGGCAAAGATTCCGGATGTCACGGAGGCGCGGATTGCAGAAGCCTTGAGGCGCCGGAACTTTATTACTTCTTTGCGGCGTTGCTCGCGGGCGGCGTTGACGCTGGAGGAGCGGGTGGAACGTACACGTACTCACCAGGCCGGGCGTAGCGCAGTTGCTCACGCGCTTCCTTCTCGATTGCCTTCTCGTCGGTTTTGAGCGCCTGAATCTTCCGCTCGTAGGCCTCGTTTTCCTCGCGCACGCCTGCGATCTTCTTCTGCAGGCTCTCGTATTCGAAGCGCTTTTGCTTGTAAATGACTATGCCGTTGGCGCCAAACATTACGTGCACGAACAACAGCACCGTCAAAGTGCCCACTATCACTGTCGCGATGCGGCGTCGCAAAGCATAAATCCGGGACGCATAAGGACGCATGGGTTCGATCCACGAGACCGCCAAAGCTTCGGCTTGCGGAGCTTTCCGCGCGAGTGCCCGCAGTCCGTCCTCCGGACTGGGAATTCTGCGAATTGTCAACACGTTCTTCATTCGAAGATCCATTGCTTGGCCACGGCGCTCAGCTTCTCAAGATCGCCCTCGCTGCGCGCCTCCGAATAGACACGAACCACCGGTTCCGTTCCTGAGAGCCGGTAGCATACCCACGAGCCGTCGTCGAAGATCAGCTTCAACCCATCGGTGCGGACAGCCTGGCAGACACGGCGTCCGGCCAGTTTCCTCGGATCAGACTTCAGCTTCTCAGTGAACTTCGCCTTGACCTCGGGCGTCAAGCGGAAGTTCTCGCGGCGAGGATAATAGGAACCAACTTGGTTACACAGCTCTCCGAGTTGGTCGCGCAGTGACTTGCCGCGGCGCGCCACCATCTCGCAGCAGAGCAGGCCAGCGAGCACGCCGTCTTTCTCCGGTACATGATGGCGGATCGACAGCCCCGCGCTCTCTTCCCCGCCGATGGCGATCTTATCCTGCATGATCAGTTCGCCAATGTATTTGAAGCCGACCGGCGTCTCGTGGAGCTCAACATCGCGTGCATTGGCGATGGCGTTGATGAGGTTCGTGGTCGCGACCGATTTCGCGACGCCATTTTTCCAGCCGCGGCTTTCAACCAGATAGTCGAATAAGAGAGCGATGACGTAGTTCGGCTGGAGGAAAGTTCCATCGCCGTCAAGAATGCCGAAGCGATCGGCATCGCCGTCGGTGGCAATGCCGATGTGTGCTCCGCTCGAACGCATCTGCTGGCGCAGATCTTCGAGCAGGTGATCGTCGGGTTCGGGAGCGTGGCCGCCGAACAGAACGTCGCGGTAGTCGTGAACGGTTGAGACGTTCACGCCGGCATCGCGTAGAAGATCGTCGGAGTATCCGCGCGCGGCGCCCCACATCGGATCGAAGCAGACGCGCAGGTTGGCTTTGCGGATCACGTCGAGGTCGATGATCTCGCGCAGGCGCTTGAGATATGGCGGTTTGACGTCGAGTGATTCCCTGTTGGCTGAGCCTGTGCCATTTGGGCTTGATGCGCTTTGATCGGCTGTGATGATCTCGGCCTCGATCTTCTTCGTCACCTCAGGCAGCGCGGGACAGCCATCGGGCGTGGAAAACTTGATGCCGTTGTACTCGGGAGGATTGTGCGAGGCAGTAAAGTTAATTACACCGTCAGACTTGGTTTGGATAACAGCGTAGGCGAACGCAGGAGTGGGAGCTGCATCGCTGACAACCAGAGGCGTGATTCCATGAGATGAAAGGATTTCAGCGGCGATCGAGCAGAATGTCTCGCCCAGGAAGCGGGGATCGCGGCCGACGATTATGCGCGCCCCTTGCGGATTCTGCCCGGAAACGTAGCGAGCAATTCCGGTTACCGCACGGCGCACATTGGCGAAGGTAAACTCTTCCGCCATGATGGCGCGCCAGCCCGACGTGCCGAACTTGATTTGAGTTAGCATGAAGTGTCTTTCTTAAGAAGTTCGTTAGGTGCTCACGGCCGCTCCTTTGGTTGTTGAGGGCTTAGGGCCGAAAGCTGAAAGCCGATTTTATATGACCGACAAACGGATCGTCCTTACCACCGCCGGTTCGGAGGAGGAAGCGCGGAAGATTGCGCGGGCGCTAATCGGGCGGCAGCTTGCGGCTTGCGTGAACATTGTGCCGCAGGTTAGGTCGATTTACCGCTGGCAAGGAAAAGTCGAAGAAGCGCAAGAGTGGTTGCTGATTGTTAAGACAACAGAATCGGCGTTCGACAAAGTGAGAAGAGCGATTGCTGCACTTCATTCTTACGATTTGCCGGAATGCATTTGTCTGCCGGTTGAGGACGGATCTGCCGAGTATCTGAATTGGATTGGGGAATCGGTGGAAGGGCAAAAACCTAAAGGCAAAAAATCTTAAAGCACTGAGAATGCCAAGAAAGGCCGCGAAGAGCGCAAGGCTTTTGTAGGGACAGCCGCCTCGGCTGTCCGCTCGAGCGAAGCTCGACTCCTTTTCCTAAATTGCCGCCAGCCCGTGACCCAGATCATCAAGTATGTCTTCGATATTCTCGATCCCCACGGAAATCCTCACCATGCCATCGGTGATCCCGATCGCTTTCCTTCCCTTCTGCCCCAGCGCGGCGTGAGTCATCGTCGCTGGATGCGAAATCAGCGTTTCCACTCCCCCAAGCGATTCTCCCAGCGAGCAGACGCGCAGTTTTTTCAGCATCTTGTTCGCGTTTTTGAACGATCCGGTTTCGAACGTGATCATCGCTCCGAATCCGCTCATCTGCCGCTTGGCAAGTTCGTGTTGGGGATGATCGGGCAAGCCCGGGTAAAAAACTTTGCTCACCTTCTTGTGCTTCGCCAAAAAATTCGCCACGGCGCGGCCGTTGCGGTCGTGAATTTCCATGCGGACGGCCAGGGTTTTCACCCCGCGCAGAACCAGCCAGCACTCGAACGGAGAAAGAATCGCCCCCGCTGCCTTCTGCAAAAAAGCCAGCTTTTCTGCCTGCTCGGGCTTGCTGCAAACCACGACTCCGCCGAGGCCGTCGCTGTGGCCGTTCAAAAATTTTGTGGTCGAGTGAATCACCATGTCCGCGCCCAGCGCAAGCGGCTGCTGAAAATACGGCGACATGAACGTGTTGTCGACGACCAGTTCGACTTTACGCCGGCGGCAAATCTGGCTGATGGCTTTCAGATCGCTGATGCGCATTAGCGGATTGGTCGGCGTCTCGACATAAACCATGCGCGTGTTCTTGCGAATGGCCCGGTCGACGTTTCCGGCTTCAGTCGTGTCGATAAAAGAAAATTCCAGGCCAAAATTTTTCAACACCTGTGTGAAAAGGCGAGGGGTACCCCCGTAGAGGTCGTTTCCACAGACGACGTGATCGCCCGCGTTCAGCAGGCTGGCAACGGCATTAATGGCCGCCATGCCGCTGGCGAATACCGGGGCGGCGATGCCGCCTTCGAGCGAGGCCAAGTTCTGCTCGAGGCGGGTGCGCGTGGGGTTCGAGACGCGGGAGTATTCGTATCCTTTGTGCTTGCCGATGCCCTGTTGCACGTAAGTCGAGGTTGCGTAGATCGGGACGGTGACCGCGCCGGTGAGCGGGTCGGGCGCTTGTCCGTCGTGGATGGCGCGGGTGGCGAAGCCGAGTTTCTTTTGTTTCATTTTTGGGATCGGGAGGGTACCCCCTATCTTGCGATCCTTTAGAGTGTTGATTTTAGCGGGAAAATCTGAATTGATCTATGTGGGTCAATGGGTTACGGGTAAAATCTTGGGAGTAAATAACTTACGGGTCGAGATAGCGATATTAGCTTATGGCTATTATGTTTCGCTGTCTGCACACTTTGAGCATTGCGCGAATTCGCGTGGAAGTCAAGCGAAAACGATCACACTAAAGAGCAAACACGGGGACAAGAAAATGTATGTCGATCGCCGTGTGCGCGATGCAGGCGAGTACGTCGGGTTTCGGCATTACATTCACATGAATCCCGTGCAGAGAGGATTGGTTGTCGACCCTGAGGAGTACCCTTTCAGTTCGGCTCGGTTAAGATTGGATAAGGTCCCGCAGGGGCTAAAGCCCAGAGCCTAGCCCTCCCGCTAATACAGGCCTCAAGGCCTGCCCCACCTTTCTTGTGCAGCCAGAGGTCTTGCTCCGGGTTCTAGACTCCGCCTTCGAAGATTTTCTTAGATAAATACCTTTCAGCCGAATCCGGAATAATCGTCGCCACTCGCTTCCCTACTCCTAGCCGCTTCGCTACCTGCACGGCTGCGAACACCGCCGCTCCGGCGCTGGAGCCGGCCAGCACACCTTGCTTGGCGGCCAATTGCTTCACCGTGTCAAAGGCGTCTGCGTCGTTCACCATGATGATTTCGTCGCAAACCGACGCGTCGAACGTCTTCGGGATGAAGCTGACGCCGATGCCTTCGACCTTGTGCGGGCCGGGCTCGCCGCCTTGCAGGATCGATCCCTGGGTTTCGACCGCGACGGTGTGCACGCCGGGAGCGTGCTCCTTCATGTAGCGGGCAACTCCGGTGAAGGTGCCGCAGGTGCCGCAGCCGACGACGACGGCGTCGACTTTGCCATCCATCTGTTCGTAGAGTTCGGCGGCAGTGGTTTCGTAGTGGTAGTCGGGGTTGGCCATGTTTTCGAACTGTCCGGCCATGAAGGCGGTGGGATCGGTGGCAACGAGTTCTTTGGCGCGGCGGATGGCGCCCGCCATACCTTCAGAGTCAGGAGTACGTTCGACCTGCGCGCCCAGCGCGCGCATGATGATGACTTTTTCCTGAGAAAAATTTTCGGGGACGAAGAGCTTGACTTTGTATCCGCGGTTGACGCCGATGAGCGCCAGGCCGATGCCGGTGTTGCCCGCGGTGGCTTCGACGATGGTGCCTCCGGGGCGGAGCTGGCCCTGCTGCTCGGCGCGGCGGATGATGCCAATGGCGGCGCGGTCTTTTACGCTGCCTCCGGGGTTGAGATATTCGAGCTTGGCGAAGAGCTCGGCGGACCCTGGCGGAGTGAGGCGTTTGAGCCTGAGCAGCGGAGTTCCGCCAACCAGTTCGGTGATGTCGTCGGCAACGGCGAGGCGGGCAAGTTCGGAATTTTTCAGGTGCACGTTACAGGGTAAGTGCGGGGGTTGGGGGGCGTCAATGGAAGCGCCTAATTTGCGCCCACGACCGCGGGACCGGTGCGGGGGTAGTATCCGCTCTTGGTGCGCACAATGAGTTTGCCGTGGCGTTTGGCCTTGGCCTCCACGCGAATTGCACGAAAACCGCCGCTGGTTTTGGGGTTGGTCGGTTTGTACCCGATGATGTACTGACTGCGGATGTCGTGAGCTACGTGGCGGCTGATTTCATCGACCTCATCAAGAGTCTTGGGGAAAAAGGCCATGCCGCCTGTACGCTCGGCGATGATTTCGAGCGCTCTTTTCGCGCGCTTGGGATGCTCTTCGTCTCCGAGAATTCCGATGGCGTAAACTGCCGGTCCGTTTTCCTCCTGCAACTGCCTGACGGTTTCTTCCAGGCTTTCGCGGCTGGCGTTGTCCTCGCCATCGGTAACGACGAACAGAACTTTGCGGTCGAGGCGGGCGTATTTCTTGAGGTGCTCGGCGGAGGCCACCAGGGCATCGCGTAAGGCAGTTCCGCCGCGGGCGTCGATCTTTTCGAGCGCTTCTTTCAACTTGAGCAGATCGTTGGTGAAATCCTGATCGAGGTAGTATTCGTCGTTGAAGTTGACGATGAAGACTTCATCCTGAGGATTGCTGGCTCGTACCAAGTTAAGGGCCGCCTGGTTTACTTTGGTGCGCTTTTCCCGCATGGAACCGGAATTGTCGATAACGATTCCCATGGACACGGGGAAGTCTTCGTGATGAAAAGAAATGATGTTTTGCGGCTTACCATCTTCGAGCACAGTAAAGTCGTTGCGGGTGAGATCGGTAATGATGTGCTGCTTGTCGTCGACGACGGTAGCATGAAGCACCACTTCATCGACATCTTTGCGAATAACGTAGGTGCCGTTCTCTTTGGAAGGTTGCTGCGCTTCGCCAGAGGCCGCAGAAGATTGGGACTTCGCAGGAGATGATTGTGACCGGAGCGCTTCGGACCTGAGACGTGCAGGGAAAAAGGCGCAGAGCGCGCACAGCAGAAGAAAGATGAAAATAAACCTAGCGGTCGGTTTACTCCTCGGGCGCGTAGTAACCGGTCCTGGCATAGACACGGAGAGGGGGTAATCCTTTCGGCGGCAATAGCTTTACCTTAATCTTACGCCATTTGCCGTCGCGCACGACATTGTTGGGACGATAGCCAAGCACGTATTGATTGCGCAGTTCGACCCCGATCTTGGTGGCCACATCGCCGAGATCGTTGGGATTTTCGACGGTGAAAGCGCGTCCCCCGGTCAGTTCTGTGATTTCGGCCAGCAGTTGCGGCCCAAGGCGTTCTTCTTCGCTCTGGAAGTAGCGGTCGTAGATGCCGATGGCGTAGATCATCACGTCCGCCTCTTTCACCATCGACTTAATCTCATTTTCGGTGTAGCGGCTGTGATTGTCGCCGCCATCCGAAATAATGAGCAGCGCTTTCTTGGGATACCTGGCCTGCCGCATCTTGCTGATGCCCATATAGATCGCGTCGAGCAAGGCGGTGCGCTTCCTGGGCACGGCGAAGACCAGCTTGCTCTGAACGTCATCGACGGAACTGGTAAAGTCGCTGATCAGCTCGGGCTCGTCCGAGAATGTGATCATGAAGAATTCGTCGGCAGGGTTAGCGGTTTTGAAGAACTCGACGACAGCATCCTTGGCACGGTCCATCTTGCTGGCCATGCTGCCGCTGGAATCGAAGATCACGCCTAGAGAAACCGGTGCATCCTCGCTGGAGAAGGTCTTGATCTGCTCTTTTGTGCCGCCTTCGTACAGTTCGAAGTTCTCTTTTTCCAGGCCAGTCACGAGGCGATTCAGTGGATCCGTAATAGTGACGGGCACGAGCACGAGGTCAACATCAACCTTCAGAGGACGGATGCGTGTGTTTAGATTGGGAGTGCTGCTGGTTTCGGCGCTGACGACCTCGGTTTTGGCCTTTGCCACTTCCCTCGGCTGCACGTGAACATCATTGACATTCGTTTGAGCATGAGCCGGAGGCTGGAGCACGAAGCATGTCAAGAGCAACGCCGACACCAGAAAATTGAACCATGAATTGTGCAGATTGGCGCTGTATGCTTTTGCCGAGCAGGAATTTCGACTTAGAACTCTGGGACGGGAGCACCGGCGCCCATGCAGGCGGGCCATACTAGCCTCATTTGGCCGCGATGTTATCACAGCTAGCCTCAGTCGGCGCGGTTTTTTTCGTCAGAATCATTTGACAAAATGGCGTATGCAGCAGATTTGGAACTGCAATTTCCGACTGCGGCAGGTTTATTAGAATCAATGCGCACTGAGATGAACGAACACGGAAGGGACCTTTCCAGATTTGGCGGGCGACGAGCCTTAATGCCTGTTCTCACAAGCTGATCCGGACGGCCCCGCAGAGAGAGCTGCCACTCCTTGTTACAATCAGAGGTTTCCATGGCGGACATACATCCATTCCGCGCGTTTCGTTACGATCCCGGGCGGGTTGCTCTTGAGCAGGTCGTTACCCAGCCCTACGATAAGATTACACCCGAAATGCGGGAGCGTTACTATCGCGCCAGCCCGTATAACCTCACACGGATCATCCTTGGCCGCAAGGAAGAGAATGACAATCCAGCGAACAATGTATATTCGCGCGCAGCGAACTACTTCCGCAACTGGAAAGAACAACAGGTACTTCACCAAGACGAGGAACCCTCGATTTATGCCTATTCGCAGCGGTTTCGCGCATCGGGCGCGACGGCTTCAGCACGGGAGTTAGAGCGGCGCGGTTTCATCGCGCTGGGCAGGATTGAAGATTACTCGGCAGGAATTGTTTTCCGCCACGAGCAAACTCTCGCGAAGCCGAAAGCTGACCGGCTGGAACTGTTGCGCGCCACTCGCGCCCATTTTGGGCAGATTTTCATGCTATATGAAGGTATCGGTAACGTTGAATCGCTGCTTCAGACCGACCGCGAGCCGGAAATTTCCGTCACTGACGAGTACGGGGTGGAACATCGCGTGTGGCGTGTTTTTGACCCGGGAAAGATCGGCTCCCTACAGCGTGCACTGAAAGACAAAAGGCTCATTATTGCCGATGGCCATCATCGCTATGAGACTGCGTTGAATTATCGTAATGAGCGGCGCGCGGCGGAGGGTGATAGACAAAATTCAATGGGCAAAGCGCCGTATGAGTTCGTCATGATGACGTTCATCGATATGAACAGCCCGGGTTTGTTAATTTTGCCCACCCACCGCGTCGTGCATAGCCTGAGTTCCTTTTCTGAGGAGGATTTTCGCAAGGCTGCCCGCAGCTATTTTGATGTGGATGAGATCGATAGGCCGGTCGATGGCGCGCACGCCAGCACGATTTTGCGGGAGGGCGGACGGGCGGGAACGGCTTTGCTGGCAGTCACAGCCAGCCGCAGTTTTCTGCTGCATCATCCCAATCCGAACGCCGGGAAGATTTTTGAAGGATTGTCATTGCGGCAGCAGGACCTCGACGTAGTGCAACTGCACAAATGTTTGCTCGAGAACGTGTTAGGCCTGTCGGAAGAATCGATCCGCAACCAGCAAAATCTTTCATATTTGCGCGATGCTGATGAGGCGCTGGCGCAAGTGCGAAACGGGGGCGCGGATATTGCTTTTCTCATAAATCCATGCCGGATTTCGCAGGTGCGCGATGTTGCTTTTGCGGGAGAAGTGATGCCCCAGAAATCGACGGATTTTTATCCCAAGCTGCTGAGCGGGTTGACGATTTATGCGGTGGAGTGAGAAGCGAATCGGCGCGCAATTTATTGCCTTAGCCATCCTCTCGACCATAGCCACGCTGGTCATGCTGGCGGCGCCGCAAGAAAAACATCTCTCCGTTTACTCCACGGCGGCGAACTATTCGCTTCCCATCGTGCAGCGGCAGGGGCGCGATTATGTTGGTTTGCTGGAGCTACTGGAACCCTTGGGCACGGTCAGCGCGAAAGCTGACGGCCGGCGCTGGCGGTTGCATTACAACAACATTCTGGGGGAATTTGTTCAAGGCCAGAGCCATGCCCGCATCCAGGGACGTGACGCCGATCTCTTTGGACAATTTGTGATGGAAGACGGCCGCGGTCTGGTTCCGCTGGTTTCTTTGACATCGCTTCTGCCGCGCTTTCTAGGCGGGCCGGCAACACTGCATGCGGAGGCGCAACGGCTCTTTATCGGCAGTGTGGCCACGCATTTTACAGCTTCGGTTTCACCGGATGATCCGTCGCGGCTCGTGCTTCACTTTTCCGCGCCGGTGAATCCCTCGGTAGCGAGCGAGCATGGCAAATTGCGCATGACGTTCAGCCGCGAACCGGTGATGGCGCCGGCATCTCCGCGACTGACCTTCGACAGCAAGACGATTCCCGAGGCCGATTATTCGGAAAGCAATGGCGCGGCTGAAATCGCGGTGTCGACCACCATCCCACTGATGGCGAGCTTCAGCCCTGATGGAAGAACGATCACGCTGGAACCATCAAAAAATCAGGCCGCAACAGCGGCGGCAAATCCGCCGGCGAATGCCGCTCTACAGAACAGGCCAGCTGCAACTACGGGGCTGGCAACACCAGGGCCGGCGACAGCAGGAGCTCCGACACCAGGACCCACTGTTTCCCGGCGCTATTTTGCCATTGTGGATGCAAGCCATGGCGGCGATGATCGCGGCGAAGCTCTGAGTTCCACGCTCGCCGAAAAAGATGTGACGATCGCGTTTGCGCGGTGGTTGCGGCAGGAACTGCAAAACCGCGGAATTACTACGCTGGTCCTGCGCGATTCCGACGCCAATCTGTCACTGGATGATCGCGCTTATCTGGCTAACAACATGAATGTCGCGGTGTACGTTGCGATTCACGCCGCTTCAAACGGACACGGCGTGCGGCTGTACACGGCGCTTCTCCCCTATGCCGACGAGGAAGATCGCGGACCTTTTCTATCGTGGACCAGGGCGCAACAGTCGTCGCTATCAATGAGCCAGGCGGTCGCCGCCAGCGTAGCCGCAGAATTGAAGAAGCAGCAAGTGCCAGTGCGGACATTGCTGGCGCCTTTGCGGCCATTAAATAATGTGATGATGGCGGCATTGGCGGTGGAAGTTGCGCCGCCGGCATCAGATGTGGCGCGACTTACCTCGCCTGAATATCAGCAGCTCATCACGACTGCCGTAGCAAATGGGATCGCGAATGTGCGCGAGCAACTGGGAGAATCCTCGCGAGCTGCCATGCCGTCTCGGGTGGAATAGGAGTTCCTGGTGCCGGGAGGGGGAATCGATTCCCGCGTTTCCAAGGGCTGCACGAAAATGTCACCAATCCGGGCAAAGTGCAACATTGATGCGGGGTTGCGCCCTAGCTCCCCTCGTCAAACCAAATGCCGCTTCGGACGATTCCCGGTGATCTGGGGCGATTTCGGCAGACGTTGTACTAGGAAATCCTAGAGCAAGAAAAAGGTGGAGGATAAGTCAACTCAGCTACATTTCACGGCGGAGCAGCTGTCAATGCTGAAGCGCATCCGCAAAGTGGTATCAGCGAAAGCGATGTCGACGGCGGCTTAGGCGCGAAAGCAGCCAGAACATCATAAGCTCTGGAAAGAGCCTTCTGAACCACCGAGAGCGTCCCCTGAACACTTGTGCGTGCGTATCCCTCTGCCTGCCTTCCAACGACGCTTGACACCCCTCCATATTTCTGCAATCATCGAAATATGCCAAACGCTCAATCCAGAAAAGTCACAGAGCAAGTTGCCAAGTTTGCTGATATGTTCTCCGCGATGGGGACCGAGGCGCGTCTGCGGATCATGCAACTGTTGCTCTCAGCCCACCCAGACGGGCTGGTCGTCAGCGAAATCCAAGAAGAGTTGGACATCCCGAATTCGACTCTTTCGCACCACCTTGACAAGCTCAGGAATGAAGGACTCGTTCAGGTGCGCCGGGAAAGCACCTTCTTGCGGTACACCGCCGATACTGATGCACTTCAGCAGTTGCTTAAGTTCCTCTACGCTGAGTGCTGCACGCGCAACAAGGCGCTGAGGCCAGAACAAATCACCTGTTGCAGGTAGGAGATTGCGATGAGTAGCACCGACGTTAAGACGGTCGTGAAACAGAAATATGGAGAAGCTGCTTTACGAGTGAAAACTGGTGGTAGTTCCTGCTGCGGTTCGGCCACAAGCACTGGGTGCGGCGACCCGATCACTTCTAACCTCTATGACAGCGCACAGGCCGGACAGATTCCAGAGGAAGCTCTGTTGGCCTCATTGGGCTGCGGAAATCCAACTGCTTTGGCAGAGCTAAATGCTGGTGAGGTTGTTCTCGATCTCGGCTCTGGTGGTGGTATTGACGTGTTGCTATCTGCGCACCGAGTCGGACCGACCGGGAAAGCATACGGTTTGGACATGACTGACGAGATGCTGGCCCTCGCAGGTGAGAACAAACGCAAGTCTGGCGCAGAGAACGTCGAATTCCTGAAGGGTGAAATCGAGAATATTCCGCTGCCCGACAATTCAGTCGATGTCATCATCTCCAACTGCGTCATTAACCTTTCCGCCGATAAGGATCGGGTGCTACGGGAAGCCTTCCGAGTTTTGAAGCCGGGAGGACGCCTCGCGGTATCCGATGTTGTGACTCGTGGCGAGATTACGGCTGAAATCCGCGAGAGTGTGCTTTTATGGGTCGGCTGCATTGCCGGAGCACTGGACGAGAATGACTACCGCAGTAAGTTGGAGTCTGCTGGGTTCGAGAACATCGAGATTGAACCCACGAGAATCTATCACGTGGAAGATGCCCGCGAGTTTCTATCGGGACAGAACATCGACGTGGATACTCTTGCCCCGCAGGTGGACGGCAAGTTCTTGAGCGCGTTCGCCAGAGCTGTGAAGCCCAAAGCGAAAGCGTGCTGTGCTCCTACCTGTTGCAATTGAGTCTGACCATGAAACCACATTTCAACGTGCTGTTTCTGTGTACAGGCAACTCGGCGCGGTCGATCATGGCTGAGGGGATCATGAACTTCAAGGGGCGACCCCAGTTCACGGCTTACAGTGCTGGAAGCCATCCGGCAGGAAAGGTCCGACCAGAAGCATTGCGACAGCTTGAGGTCGCACACATTCCGACAGATGGGTTTCGCAGCAAAAGTTGGGACGAATTCTCTAAACCTGACGCCCCGAAGTTGGACTTTGTTTTCACGGTTTGTGACAACGCAGCAAACGAAGTTTGCCCAGTCTGGCCCGGACAGCCGATTACGGCGCACTGGGGCGTCCCTGATCCGGCAGCGGTCAACGGCACACCCGAGGAGATACAGAAGGCATTCCGTGACGCTTTCTTTTTGTTGGATCGCCGAATCAGTCTTTTCCTTTGTCTTCCCCATGCGTCGATAGACCGACTTGCCCTGAAGAAGGAACTCGACAAAATCGGTCGCCAATGAAATTCAGCCTGAAAGCTCGCGTGGCAGCGGAGTTGGTGGGTACAGCTTTCCTTCTTGCTGCGGTCGTCGGGTCGGGGATCATGGGTGATCGGTTATCTGGCGGAAATGTCGCCATTGCGCTGCTCGCAAATACGATTGCGACGGGTGCTGCACTGGTCGCACTGATCCTTACGTTCGGGTCGATTTCCGGAGCCCATTTCAATCCCGCTGTGACTCTCGCAGACGCATCGCAACGCGGAATCCCTTGGCGTGAAGCTCCTGTCTATATAGCCGCTCAAATTCTTGGAGCCTATGTGGGAGTCGGCTGTGCACACCTAATGTTCGGTTTGCCCCTCTACTCGGCGTCACGCCATCCCCGCAGCGGCATCTCGCAGGATTTCAGCGAATTCGTCGCAACCTTCGGCCTGCTTTCAGTGATCTGGGGTTGTTCGCGGCTGCGGTCGTCGGTAGTGCCCTTTGCGGTAGGCGCGTATATTACAGCCGCGTACTGGTTCACGGCGTCAACATCGTTCGCGAATCCTGCTGTGTCGTTGGCGAGGGCGGCGACAGACACTTTTAGTGGGATTCGCCCAATAGATGTTCCCGGCTTCATTGCAGCGCAATTGTTCGGCGCAGCGGTCGCTACGGCGCTTTTCCGATGGCTGGTGCCAGCACTGCCAGTCGTTGCACCGGATGTTCTTGTGCCGCACGCCGCGATGAAAACGACTACCGGTGATCCGCGTCCGTAACTTTTCCTGAGTCTCCAGTCTGGTGCTCATCAATCTGGAAACGCAAGAACTCGTGGACTGCCTTTAGCGGCCTTTGGGTTGGAGGTATCAATCACGATCTTGCCGCCTGTGTCAGTCTCTTGGTAGAGGTAGCGAATTTCGCCGTGCAGCTTCTTCATCGTGAGCACGCGGGGAGGCGTCGTGGCGCTCGCAATGCCGAAGCTAATCGGCGCTCACCCCAGCTAAACGTAACAATTCACCAGACTGCACGATCCTCACCTTCGCGTTTGAGCATAAACCCCGGAATCGGTTCCAGAGTCGAGCCAGTTTTTTCGACTACGACCTCGCAAAACGGACAAGCATATTCAGGGCTAGTCCTAAGACAGCAGCAATGAAAATTCGTCGTAGCCAGATGGGACTGATTTTCGTTGTCGCGTGACTGCCGATTAAGGCACCGATGAACATCGTGATTCCCAGAACCGCGCCGAGGCTGAAATCCACGGCACCGCGCCATGCAAAGATCAGTACAGCCACGATTGAAGAGAACACGTTGATAACCTTTGTCGTCGCTACAGACTGCAAGAGCGTCATGCCGAAAAACAGGGTGAGGGTTGGGGTTAGGATTGTGAGAATTCTGGATCGCTGCGGCTCATGCGAACGGCATTTACGGCAAGGAAGCGTTGATCGCGAGCTATGGTCTGTACAACTGGTTCACTGGCATGTGCCTGTCGAATTGCACCAGCGGGGTTGTAGCGTTCTTGGTCTGTCCGCTCCAAGTATGGAATGTAGACGACGGGTGCGTTCGGAACAGGGAGATATCTCGGATCACTAGACCCGCAAACGAAACGGAACGAGGCGATAGCCAAACAGGAATTGCACAGTCATCCGCTGGGGGTCCAGATGAACCCGGCTCTGGACGGTGAGGGTTGGTGCTATTTTGCTGAGGGGACTTGGAATTTGATTGGAAACGCGCCAGTTGGACCGTAGCTGGTACAACCTGAGGATGGGCGGTTTGGGTTGGTTGCGGGGGGTGGATTTGAACCACCGACCTTTGGGTTATGAGCCCAACGAGCTACCAGACTGCTCCACCCCGCATTTTCATGATAAATAATAGCGTTCAAAATGGTCAAACCGCATTGGGTGCTGCCTGAAATCTGCGGGTCGCCCAAAATCACGCGGCGCTCCCCGCACCGGCCAGCCTCCCTGCGGCGGGAGCGTCACCAGGCCAGCCACCTGTTAGCTTGCAATCCTTTTTCGCATCCATGTTTTGATTCCTCGCATCGAAGTTGAGTGACTCGGCGAGCAACCGAAAAATCCGCAATCTAAGCGGGACAAGGAGAACGTAGCTATGGCGAGAAAAGATCAGAATGCAAGAGCGTCCGCGACAGAACGGCAGCGAGTAAACGCCCAGCCGCGCCTGCACCAGCGCGCGCCCGAAATTCAGGAATACGGCACAGTTTCCCACGCGCTACCTCTCGATCTCGAAGAGCCGGTGCGCCTGGAAATGACCGAGCAGTTAAATCTTCTTTTGGCTGACAGCATAACTCTGCGTGACTTGTACAAAAAGTCGCACTGGCAGGTCTCGGGTCCAACCTTTTACCAGCTTCATCATCTCTTTGACAAACACTTTAACGAACAAGTGGAGATTGTCGACTTAATCGCCGAGCGCATTCAACTGCTCGGCGGAATCTCGCTGGCAATGGCGCCTGACATTGCCGAAACCACTCGCATCGAGCGTCCGCCTAGAGGCAGAGAGGAAGTTCCAGTTCAGATTTCGCGCTTGTTGGATGCGCACCAGGTCATCATCCGCCACTGCCGCGAGCTGGCCAGGCGCGCAGATGAAGTGGGGGACGACGGAACCAACGATTTAGTTATCAGCAACGTCCTGCGCACTAATGAGTTGCAGTCGTGGTTTTTGTTCGAGCACCTCGTGGAAGAGCCGCTGGTTAAAGCCGACGAGCCGCGCCTGCGCAGCGTGGGATAACGCCAGCGCGAGCTTCATCGAGAACACCGCAGTCATCAAAAAGAGCAGGCTGCCAACAGCAGCCCGCTCTTTTTGTTTTGACCGAACCCGCACGCAAGCAGAATTAACTTGCAGCCCCCGCCTTCACATTGTCATGATCGTAGTATTCGTAGGCCGACATCGGTTTCTCGCCGCCTTTTTTCCAGATGCGCGAATCTTCGGGCAATTTTCCCAATGCCCACGCCATCTCGCGAATGTGCATCGCCACGCTTCCGCAGCATGCGCCGATGTAGTTGATGCCGATTTCTCGCGCCCGCATGGCGTAATCGGCCATTTCCTTGCGCGTAAGCTGCAACGGATCGAGCGCATACGGAAACTCGGGCAAGCTCGTAAAATCGGGCTTCGATTTTGGAGTTCGATACGCCACCGGCTGGCAGGCCAGATATCCTGACACCGCTTTGCGCATCTCCTCCATCGGCCCGAGAATATGTTCGGGTGGCCGCAGACAATTCATGCCAACAATGTCGGCGCCCGCATCGATCAGCGCTTTTGCCGCGTCTGCGGCACTCTTGCCATCCGCGGTTTCATCTTTGTTTTCGAAGCAAATTGTCACCATTGTGGGAAGACCGGTTTTCTTGCCACGCTCTACGGCAATCAGCGCTTCGCCGAGAAATGAAAATGTTTCGCCGATGATGAAGTCCACGCCTTCATCCACCTGCACCGCGAGTTGCTCGTCAAATGTTTTGCGGACTCGGTCGGCGGCTGAGGCGCTGCCGGGCTCGTACATCCACGTCAGGCTCAAATTTCCCGCGACCAGGCAGCGATCGTCCGCGACCTCGCGCGCAATGCGTACTGCGGCGCGGTTCAATTCTTCCAAGTGGTTTTCCAGTCCAACGGTGGCCAGCTTGTCGCGGCTGGCATAAAAAGTAAGCGCCTGCAAAACTTCGGCACCGGCTTCGCGAAATTCGACGTGCAACTCGCGCAATGCTCCGGGATGGGTCAACGCAACCTCCGGTGTGAACGGGCCCGCGCGCACCCAGCCTCGTTTTTCCAGCTCCAGCAGGTAACCGCCATCGCCCAAAACAGGGCCCTCTTTCAGTCTTTCCAGAATGCCTTTTTTTTTCATGCTCTCTCCTGACTCGCCAACGTTTGAATTGGTGCAGAAATGCGTGAGCGAATGCTCGCGCTCTCTTTGAAGCGCCCTTTCTTCCAATCGCGTAAAGCCTGATGTGCGGCGTTGCGACCGGGAGCGCCGGTGACGCCGCCTCCGGGATGCGCTCCCGCGCCGCACAGATACAATCCGTGAATCGGAGTGCGATATTGTGACCACCCCGGCACCGGGCGCATGAAGAAAAGTTGTTCCAGGCGCAGATCGCCGTGAAAAATGTTGCCTTCGGTCAATCCGTAAGTTCGTTCCAGATCCAGCGGCGTCAATACCTGCCGCGAAACAATTGCCCCCGGAACATTGGGTGCATATTCAGCAATCTTCTTCACCACCCGATCGCCGAGAAGTTCGCGCTTGTCTTCCCAGCTACCCTCTTGCAATTTGTAAGGAACGTATTGCACAAAGCAGGTCAGAATGTGCCTGCCCGCAGGCGCAAGGGAAGAATCTGCATTCGACGAAACCACGCAGTCGACCCAAAGCTCTTCCGGAATCTCGCCGAACTTCGCAATGTCATAACAGCGCTCGGCAAATTCGAGGGAAGGAACCAGTGTGTAGAACGTGCGCTCGAGCGCGGTCGCATTTGGCGACGTTCCGGTGAACCGCGGCTCTTCCGCCAGCACAAAATTGACCTTGGCGCAGGGACCATTCATCTTGATAGCGCGCACGGAGAAAAGAAAATCTTCAGGCAGTTCGCGCGCCGGCACGAGCTTCAGAAAAGTCCGCTTCGGATCAGCATTCGAAAGAACCATGCGCGCCCGAATTTCGCTTCCGTCATGAAGCACTACGCCGCAGGCGCATCCATCGCGGACTGCGATTTGCCCAACCGCTGCCGACGTGCGAATCTCAGCGCCAGACTTCTTTGCCGCTGCAGCCAATGCCTGCGTGATTGCTCCCATGCCGCCCATCACGTGTCCGGAGAAACCTTGCAATTCGTGCTCGCCGCCGCTCAGCAGGTGAAACAGCAGGCCGATGGCTGTTCCCGGCTGATACGGTCCGCCGTGCTTGCCGTAAACATTGTTGGCAAGAAACAGAGTTTTAAGCTTTTCGGACTCGTAGTTGTGATCGAGAAACTCGCCCAGACTCCCCGTGAGGAACGAAACCAGCTGTGCGATTTCCGTGCTCGAAATTCCGCGAAAGCGCCTGCCGATGCGAAGCAAATCGCTCCAGCCGCCAACCGACGAGGCGTCGATCTCGGGAGGCGGCTCCATAAAAAATGGCTGCAGGTAACGGGCAAGTTTCTTTAATTGACCATCGACTTCGACAAATCGTGAAGCGTCCCGCTCAGAAAGCTTTGCGAACTCGGCTATCGCGCGCTCGCGGTCCACCCACCAGGAAACCACCTGCCCATCGGGAAAAGGAACCTGTATCGCCGGATCGCATGGAATCATCCGCAGACCGTGATCGGCCAGCCGCAGTTCGGAAATGACTTCCGGCCGCAGCATGCTGGCGATGTAAGATGTCGTCGAGACGCGGCAGCGGGGCGCAATCTCTTCCGTTGTGCAACAGCCCCCGACGATGTGTCGCCGCTCGAGCACCAGCGTGGAGAGGCCGGCCCGCGCGAGATATGCTGCTGCGGTCAGGCCGTTGTGCCCGCCGCCGACAACAATCGCGTCGTAGACAGAGTTCACGCCGGTCTTGTGGTTCTGACTCAAGGTCACTGCACCCCAGACGGTTGAAATCTACATTACTGCAAAACCCCAGCAAAAATAAATTGGAAAACTGAAGCCAATTCCTGTATGCTTTCGTGACTTAGAGTCATTCATGGGTGGAATTGCCAGCAGCCCGATCGATCCTCCGCGCTATGTACGCACGCCGCTATTGCGTCCACGATCGGAGGCCAAGCGCTCACGCATTATTGATGCGGCCATGCAGCATTTCGCCAAGCACGGATACCATGCCGCCCGCGTGGGAGACATTGCCGACGAGCTGGGAATTGCCAAAGGTTCCATCTTCCAGCATTTCGGAAGTAAAGACGGCCTCTTCTTCGAGGTCTACAAACGCGCCGTGCGCTCTTTCTCGAAGTACCTCGATGCTCCCGCCGAGGTCCGCGCTGCTGGCTTTTTCGAGGTTCTTTACTATTGGCTGGTGCGCACCGAGCACCTGCTGCACGAGGACTGGATTCCTTACCGCATCTCATTGCTCGGCAATTACGGCACAGATCTGGTTTTGAAGCGCGAGATCAATCGTTTTCTGACAACCGAAGATCCTTACGGCACGGTAGCCTTCGTCCGCTTCGGCCTGGAGCGCGGCGAGTTGCGCAAGGACACGGATGTTGAAATGATTGTTTCTATCCTTGACTGGACGGTGGAGCGCTTTCAGGACGCGTTATTGACCGCCGAGCTTGATCCCGCTCTTTTTCGCCGGCAGAGTCAGATGCCGGAGAAGAAAGAAGCCCGGATCCGGCAATTTCTGGAATTATTGAAGCGAGCCATAGGAACGGGTTCCGTCGCCGGTAAGGCCCGCCCGGAAATACGGAAGGCAGCTCCGCCGGTCGCGGCGAGGAAAAAAGCGCTGTAGTCATAATGAACTGAACTGCGTCATCCTCAAGCAGGAAACTCAGACCATGCAATCCATCGAACAGATTCTCTCCAGCTATGACGACCGGGCGCCGTTGTCGCGCGCCTCAACCATTCCTGCCCCATGGTACGTGGACTCGCGCATCGCAGAACTCGAGCGCCTGAATGTGTTCAGCAAGACCTGGCAGCTTGTGGCGCGCACCAATCAGGTGAAGAATCCAGGGCAATTCGTGAGCACCATCGTTGTCGGCGAGCCGATCGTGGTGGTTCGCGGCAATGATGGCATTCTGCGCGCCTTTTACAATGTCTGCCGCCATCATGCTGCCGCGGTTGTTACCCAGCCCTGCGGCCAGGCTCAGCTGCTGCATTGCCCCTATCACGGATGGAATTATGGTCTCGACGGCTCGCTCAAAGGCATGCCTGAATTCGAGGGCGTCGAGAATTTCGACCGCGCCCAGAACGGCCTCGTCCCGATTCGCGTGGAAACCTGGGAGTGCTTCGTCTTCGTAAATCTCGATCCTCAGGCCGCTTCACTTAACGAATTTTTAGGCGGATTGGTCAAACGCGTCGTGCCGCTCGGCATCAGCAAGCTGCACTACTTCGACCGGCGCAGTTACAGCATCGCCTGCAACTGGAAAGTTTTTGTCGATAATTACCTGGACGGCGGCTACCACGTCCCGCACTTGCATAAAGGCTTGAGTTCGGTACTCGATTACAAGCAGTACACCATCGAAAACGAAGACCGCTATTGCCTGCAATCGAGCCCCATGGTTGCCTCTGACGAAGACGCCGCTACTGGATCAACCCGCAAGGGCGACCGCGCCTGGTATTTCTGGCAATATCCCAACCTGATGATCAACTGTTATGAGGGATACATGGACACGAACCTCGTGATCCCCGTCGACGTTGATCATTGCACCGTGATCTTCGATTTCTATTTCGCCGACGTGAGCGACGCTCGCCGCGAATACAATGAGCAGTCGGTCAACGTGGGCAACCGCGTGCAGGAAGAAGATCTGGGAATCTGCGAAGATGTGCAGCGCGGATTGAAATCCCGCGCCTACGGAGCGGGACGTCTTTCCGTGCGCCGCGAAGCGGGTGAACATCTATTTCATAAACTGCTGGCAGCCGATCTCAAGCGCGCCGCAGGAGATTCCCGTGCCGCTGCCGATTAGTGATCGTCACCTCTCATACTGACTCGGATCCGGCAACTCTTCCAGCCCACGCCCTGCGAATATGTCCGCAAACTCCCGCACCAACTCCGCGTGAATCAGCCCATTTGACGCCAGCGTTTCCTTGCTGTTCAGTTCAAACGGCGAACCGTCGAAGCGGGTCACTTTCCCTCCCGCTTCTTCCACAATCAACGCACCCGCGGCCGTATCCCACGGATTGAGATTAAATTCCCAGAATCCATCGAAGCGCCCTCCGGCCACGCTGCACAGATCGAGCGCCGCCGAGCCGGCACGCCGCACGCCGTGCGAGTGCAGCGTGAGCTGATAATAAAAATAAATATTCGGGTTTTTATGCCGCTTGTGGCTGGGAAATCCCGTGCCCAGAAGGCTTTCCTTCAGCGTCTCGGTTTTCGAGACGTGAATCTTCTCGCCGTTAAGATGCGCTCCTTTTCCCAGCTCAGCGGAAAATAATTCATCGCGCGTCGGGTCGTAAACTACTCCGGCAATTCTTTGCGCTGGCGCTGGCACACGTCTCTCCACCGCCATCGAGACGCAGAACACTGGAAATCCATGGGCAAAATTTGTCGTCCCATCGAGCGGATCGACATACCAGCGATACTCGCTGCCGCGATCGCTCAGCCCTTGTTCTTCTCCCAGAACATCATGCTCGGGCCAATTTTCCCGAATGCGCTCACGAATCAGCTTCTCGGAAGCCCGGTCGGCGGCGGTCACCAGATCGGCCTCGCCTTTGTATTCAATTTTGAGACGATGGTGAAAGTGGTGCATCAGCAGCGCGCCCGCTTCGCGCGCGATCGCCCACATGGCGGGAAGAAAACTTTCGTGATTGATGGAATGATTGGCCACGGAAATGGTTTGAGCTAGGCCGCTTTGAAAGGGCTCGGCTTTAGCCGAGCCGCTCAGGGCGGCGACAAAATACGGACCGCAGCCCCTGAGGGAATGCGGCTTCCAGTCCCTTGGTTAACTATCAGACCCCTCAGCAATGCCAAGATCCGCCAAGGTCTTTACTGAGGCAAAACAGCCGCAGCCCGAAATCCTATTTCTTCTTCCCGCCATCCTCTGCGATGTACATGATTTCGTGCTTGAAGATAAACAGGTTGGGAGCGCCTTCGCGCGTCAGGCGCAACATGTTTTTGTCGTAGTATTCAATCCACCCGCTGACCACCTGCCCATCCATCAGCTTCAAGCTGACTGGCCGTTGCTTGTCCCCGAGAGCCTTGAGAAAACTGGCCTCTTCATGCGTCTCTTCCGGAGGCGGAGTCCGCCCATGCTTGCCGGCATTTGGCTTGCCCTGACCACGAAACGACATGCGCTTATTTTAGAGGTTTACTCTTGGCCGCCACAAGCATTGCGTGCCAACCCGAAGTTCTGCCTGCTCCGCGGCCCTTAGCGGGCGTCATTCCAAAGCCCCGCGCTTTCAGGTAGACTCCTTGCTTTAGCCAGGGGCGGCGAAGCCGCGGGGCGAGGAATCCCGCATACAACGGCGAAAGGTTTCTCTTTGCGTGCTCAGCGGCATTTCTCGGCGAGCTTTGCGGTTTAAGATTTTCGACCTTGCAACGCTAAATTACTTCCTCGGCGAATGCTAAAAACTCACTCGTAATCCAAACTGGAAACTCCGCGGTGCCCCCAGCGCGAACGTTCCCGACTGGAAACTTGCCCGATAAGGAGTCAAACTCGATCCCGGCGTGATTCCCCCAATCGCATTCGGCGCCAGTAGTCCATTTTGTCCCGGAACCAGCGCCGCACCCGGCAAGTTGCCCGGCAGAAATGCATTCCAGAAATTGAAAACGTTGAATACTGTTGCGCTCGGTTCAATTGTGACGCGGTCTTTCAAGGTGAACGGCCAGGACGCCCTCAAGTCCATAGTCTTCAGCCACGGCATCTGCACCGCGTGTGGCGCGACTGAATTGAGCGTGGGCATAACCCATCCCAGCGCGACCATGTCACCGGGCTCCATTACCGCCGGGCCTGAAATCTGTCCGGGACACAGCGCGCTGGCCACCAGGCACGCGCCCGCCGGCGTAAACCCTCCAGCGTATCTTTGGTTGTACTCGTTGATCACACTTCCCAAATTATTAATGTTCGTGCCCCGCTGGAACTGCCCCAGATTGGTTCCGGGCACCGGTTCCGGCATGCTGTAGGCATTCAATCCGGAGCCGAGCCAGTCACTCGCAAAAATTTCCCCGCCATGCGTCAACTCCGGCATCAGCAAACTCTGCGGCAGCGGACTGTAAAAATGCGACATCATGCTCAGCTTGGTAAACAGCGGCAGATCGAACGTCCCGCCAAACGAAATCTGATGTTTGCGGTCCATCCCGTCCGGCCCGGTAAACCGCGTCGGGTGGTCATTATCGAGCGCGAGATTGACGATGTTCTCGTCCTGCACCTGGCTGACAAACCGCGAGTACGTGTACGAAACCTGCAAACTTGCGCCCTGCACTCCCCGCACCGGGCGATGCAGCCTCTGCACCAGCTTCCCCTGATATCCGGTATATAAAGAACGGCCGCCCGGAAACAGCATATCGAGCGCTCCCACAGCACCCGTATTACTCGTCAGCGGATTCGTACCCGGAAACGCGCAATAAGAACAAGGCCCGCCGCCTGTGACTTCAAGGTTCGAATCCAATCCCGCCGCCGAATACGCGGCCTGTGCGCCTGCCTGCCCCAGCCTGCCAATCATGCAAGTAGCTTGCGCCAGACCCGCCGGGCAGCCATTGGCCAACTGTGCCGCATCGCGCGCCGCAACCGCATTCGCCTGATTGAAGCTCCGCGCTGCTCCGCTATGGTTGAGGTCGCGGCCAATCAGAAAATGCTCACCAATATTGCGGACATAATCGAAACTGACGGTCGTCCCCGGAGACATTTCGTGTTCAAAACCTAGATTCATCTGGTACGAGCGCGGCGTCAGGTATCCGGGATAAAGAAGATCAACGCTGGGATTCAAGCCGCTGAGCGCGCTTCCCACGAAGTTGTTGTTGGGCTGAGATGGCCCCACGCCTGCGGCCGCAGCTTGAAACGCGCTGCTTAAAGCCAGAATATTCGACGCAACTGCGGAAATCGTTCCCCCGCAAAACGTGGGCAGTGCAGTCGTTGCGCTTGTTGCAACAGCCGCACCTCCCGCAATCGAAGAACCCGGCACCAGCGCCGTCGGCCAGATGAACGGTTGAGGTAGTCCTTCCAGGCAAACCTCTGGTGCGTAATTAAAAATTCCGCTCGCGCGCCGCGCCGGGCCATCGAAAAGCATGTTGTCCCAGAGCGAATTCGCATAATACAGCCCGCCGCCGCCGCGAATGACGGTGCGTCCATTGCCGCCCGCGTCCCACGCAAATCCAAATTGCGGCGCGAAGTTTGTATTTGGCTGGCGGACGCGCCCGCCATATCCCGCTCCCCACTGATTCAAAAATAGCAGCGGTCCGAGACTGTTGTCGGTGCGCCCGGTGTCGCGCACGTAGTGCATGCCATACGTCAGAGTCAACTTCGGCGTCGCCTTCCACGAATCGCCGACGTAAGCTTGCAGCCGATTGTCCGGCCCAAGGCCTCCTCCGGGAATTCCAAACGAGTTCTGTGTCGTGTAGGTTCCGATGCCATTACCCAGCGTCACATAATCGGCAGCATAAGAAGTCGGATCGGACGACGGCGAATTGCCCAGCGAAATCGTCCCCGCCTGCGGAAACGCCGCATAAGCTGCGACACGCGCCGCATCGATTCGATTGAATTCCACGCCATAGCGAATGATGTGCGCGCCCAGCACGCGGCTGCCGTCGTATCTTCCCAGTTCGTCCGATTGCACATCCCGCTGCGGCCCAAACCAGCTCGGCCCCCCGCAATACGCGCCTCCGCCGCTCACAGCACAATTTCCCTGAATCTCAGCTCCGATGTTGATCCCAAGACCGGGAATCGGATTTTCGATCCCACTAAGCCCACCGGTGTAATCATCCGCATGGCTGCGCAGCTTCAGATATTCACCTCGCACGCTGTGCATATAAACGCCGGTGCTGAAGTCGACTCCCACTGCGCCGCTGAATGTGTCGTTCACACTCCGCATGTCTTGCGTCGAACTGAATGAACTGAACGGCCGGATATCGCTGTTCTGAAAAAAATCGGAACGAAAGAATGCCCGCGTACTTTTCCGCATGTTCCAGTCCACGCGTTCATCTGTGGCAAAGTCGCGGTAAGGCTCGCTCAGAGTGGCATTCAATCCATTAAACGGATACACAAAAGCTTCGCCGCCAGTCAGGTTCTGCTGCGTGCGCTCGGCGTCAGCGAACACAAAAACTTTGTCTCTGATGATGGCGCCACCCGCATTGCCACCGAATTGCTCCTGCTGAAATGAGGTGTGAGGCCCACCCGGCAACGCCGCTGCGCCCTGATCGCCGCGATAGAATGCAAAAAGCTCTCCATGAATCTGGTCGCTTCCCGAACGCGTGACAATATTCACCGCGCCCGACGACGTCAGGCCAGTCGAAAGATCGAGCAACGATTGCGCAATCTGAAATTCGTGAATCGCGCTTGCCGGAATATTCTGCGTGTTCGCACCAACGGTTTCATCGCTGATATCGACCCCATCCACGGTGACTGCGGTTTGACGCCCGAAGCGGCTGACCAATGAAATCGCGTTAATGCCGTTCTTGCCCGGATCGAAAACGGCCCCGTCCTGAATTTGCACATTCGGCTCGAGCTGAGCGAAATCAAAAACGTTTCGCGCGCTGATCGGCAGCCTTTCGCCCACCTCAGGATTGAGTACATCCTGAACCGATGGCTGTTCAATATTGACCGGCGTCCCTGCCTGAATCTCCGGTTTCTCTAGACCAGGCTGCATAGTCACGTTGGCGCTCGTGGTGTTTCCCACGCGAACAATCGCAGTCAAGCGTGCCGCCGTGAACCCTTTGGCATCCACACGCACCGTGTAATCTCCAGGCTGAATCGGGCCTGACGAATACAGTCCCTCCGACGACGTCACCACGTGAATTGTCCCGCCGGTGGCCTTGCTCTTAATTTCCAGGGTTGCGCCCGCAATGGCGTTGCCTTTTCCATCGCCAACAATTCCCACAATGCTACCAGTAGCAATTGTCTGAGCAGTCAATGAAGAACAGAAAAGAAGGGCAACCGCCGCGACAATTGCCACTTTGGCGAATCGGCAAAGAAATCTGAAATTCGTGAAATTCGAAACCGCGAACCGCTGATTCGGAATAATCACAGAACCTTTCCTATTTAGAACTGGAACTCGAGCCGATTTTGGCGAGCCTGGTTTTTCTCCGCGCTCTTTGCGCTCCCTTTGCGAACTTTGCGGTTTAAGATTTTGAATTCTCAGCCACAAGGCCCGTCAGGAATTGAAATCCAAACTGCGCCAGCTCTTGACTCGTTCCTTAATGTAGGTAAGCGAATTCCAGAGAATATCAAATTCGACGGTTATGTTTCTCGATCGCCCGGAACGGCCCTGCTAAAAATCCGACTTGCTTGTGTAATAACCGGCGCGATGGCGAACGCGATAAGACGGCGCATCTTCGGCTCCGGTGATTGCCACATGAATGCGCCGGAACTGCGACATCGACTTGCGCTGCGAGGGATAATATGCCAGCAGATATTGCGTGCGCAGCTCATCGCTGATCTGCCGGAAGGCGTCGTCGAGCTGCGCCATTGAGGTCGCATAATAGTATTTGCCTCCCGTATCTTCCGAAAGCTGAATCAGCGCGTGCTCGCCTCCGGTTTCCCGTCCGGCGCTGTTCTCGATCGGCACCACGATGATGCTGTATACCGTCGCTTCCGCCTCTTCCGCAGCGCGCACCGCTGCTTTGTAGTCGGTCTTGCTGATGGTATCGTCCCCATCGGTGATGAGCACGATCACCTTTCGACCCTGCCGCCGGTCCAGAGAACGCGACACCAGATACACAGCGTCATAAAGCGCAGTCGCCGCTCCCAGCCGAACGTGATCAATGCCCTCGTCGATGTGCCGCAGATCGGCCGTATAACCAGTGGATTGCAGAACGATTTCGTTGAACCCGAACACCGCCAGCGCGTCCACCGGCCGCAGAATTGCCTGCGCGAAGCGCTTGGCTGAGGCCTGCTCCAGCGGCAGATCATGGCGTGTGCTTAAGCTGGTGTCGATGGCAAGCGCAATGGAAAGCGGCACCGCGGATTCCTTGTCGAACACCGCGATAGCCTGCGTCTGGCCGTCTTCTTCGATGCTGAAATTTTCTTTCTTCAGCCCGGCCACCGGCGCTCCGTGCGCGTCGGTCACGGTGACATAAACATTCACCAGCTTGACATCGACCTTGATCGTGTCGGCCGGCTCGTTGGATTGATTTTGCGTCGATGGCTTCGCACCCGTTTGCGCGTACACGGCAAACGCCCATAGCAACGAAACCAGGGTGACGAACTTCTTCATTCGGTGGAAAGTATAAGCCCCCTGCGCAATCGGCTCAGCTTGCCGGAACTACCAGTGCTCGACCCGCTAGCCGCTCACTTAGATGCGTCCGGTTTAGCCGGGCTGCCTGCGCCCGCAGAACTTCCGTGCAGAATCTCCTCGGGAAACGGCTCGCCGTCAGCCCACACCGCACCATCCTCGAAATATTCCTTCTTCCAGATCGGTACCGTTCGCTTGAGAGTGTCGATCAGCCACCGGCAAGCGTCGAACGCGGCCGCTCGATGTGCTGAAGCCACAACAATCAGCACACTGGTTTCGCCGATCTCAATCCGTCCCAGCCGGTGCACGATCCTCACGTCGCGAATGGCAAATTGTTTCAACGCCTTCTCGGCCAGCCCGTCGAGCTGGCGCAGCGCCATCGCCTCATAAGCCTCATATTCGAGATACAGAGTTCTGCGCCCGCGCGTCTGATTGCGCACCACGCCCTCGAACACAACCGCCGCCCCATCGTCACCGCGCTTGTTTCGACCGAGCGCTTCCTCCGTGTCAATGCGTTCGCGAACGATCGAACTATGGCCCACATTCTTGCTTGAAACGAATTCCGATGATCTTGTTGCTTGCCCTGCACTCTCCTTTCCCCCGCTCACCGGCGGCAGCAACGCTACTTCGTCATCCGCCTTCAGCTTGGCATCCGCATTTGCGTATTGTTGATTCACTGCTACCGCGAGAGATGGCACTAAACCTTCGATGGCTGGAATCCTGTCCCGGTAATGCTTTAACACATCGCGCACCGAAACTCCTTCCGGCAGATCGAGCGTGTCTCGCGACTTCCCTACCGCATCTTTCATGATCCCGAAGAAAAGAACGTGTACCCGCATAACCACCAGCCAGTTTACCCGAGCCTTGCAGCCATCGGCAGAGAAGGCATATCAGTCGCGGGTAAGCCCGACCGAGGTTTACCCTTTGAAACCCCGTGTGACCCTGTGTTTAAGCTTTTTCGGGTGCTGCGCCACGGCTTCTATGTCGGACCTGAGCACCAGTGTGCACCCGAACCCAGTACCTAATCGGGAACGTGGCCCTCCCGGATGGTTAAGAAACCTATTGACGTCTTTCGGCTTTCCAGCTACATTAACCTGTATCACGGACGTTCGGAATGTAGGTCCGTTCTTTGCCTCGGCTGCCTCGGCCTTCGGTCCCGAACCGGGAAAAACGAGCATCTTCCGTGTCCGGTTACGCATCTATTCAATAAGGGAATTGCGCTAAATCCTTTACAACCTTAGCAAAATCAATGGTTTAAGGCGCCGTCTGGGGTTCTGTCCAATTCTGACATCGGGGGCAACTGTGAGTTTGCCCATACTTATAAAGGAAGGAGCCGTACATGATGCGCTCTGATCGTGTCTTTGACGCTTTACAGACGTTACGTAATCGTTATATGCTTTGCCAGCTTGCCTCCAAGGCCACGCGGAAGTTCCATCGGCCCAGCACCAGAATCCAGGAAACGATGAATGGAGTGCTGGATCGAATCGCTGGCGCGGAGCGGCAGAATGTTCTGTCGGAACCGGAGAATTTTGCCGAGGCACAAAGACGGGCTGCATAACGCAGCTCTGTCCGCCTGCCTCGCGGTTGTTTTGTCTTCCCTGAGTACCCTCCTTTGAAATTTCCCGACAACGCTGAAACGGATACGTCCAGTTGTTCGGGGTTAGGTGAATCATGACCATCGCTGAATTAAAAGAAAAAAACATTACCGAGCTGACCAAGATCGCTCGCACGCTGGAGCTCCCAGGCGCTAGCGGCCTGCGCAAGCAGGACCTCATCTTCAAAATCCTTCAGGCGCAGAGCGAAAAAGAAGGCCACATCTTCGCCGAGGGCGTCCTCGAAATCCTGCCCGACGGCTACGGCTTCCTGCGCTCGCCCGACTACAACTATCTCCCGGGCCCGGACGATATCTACGTCTCGCCCTCCCAGATCCGCAAGTTCGACCTGAAGACCGGCGACACTATCAGCGGACAGGTGCGTCCTCCGCACGAAGGCGAAAAATACTTCGCGCTCGTCAAGATCGAAGCAGTCAACTTCGAGTCGCCGGAAGAAGCGCGCAACAAGATTCTGTTCGACAACCTCACGCCGCTGTATCCGCAGGAGCGCGTCAAGCTGGAGACCACGCGCGACAACGTCAGCGCCCGCGTGATGGATTTGCTCACCCCTCTCGGCAAAGGCCAGCGCGGCCTGATCGTTTCTCCACCGCGCGCCGGCAAGACCATGCTGCTACAAAATGTGGCCAACTCGATCACCACGAATCATCCGGAAGTAGTCTTGATGGTCCTTCTGATCGACGAGCGCCCCGAAGAAGTCACCGATATGCAGCGCTCGGTCAAAGGTGAAGTAATTTCTTCAACCTTCGACGAACCTGCCGCCCGCCACGTGCAAGTCGCCGAAATGGTTATCGAGAAAGCCAAGCGCCTGGTCGAGCACAAGCGCGACGTAGTGATTCTACTCGACTCGATCACGCGTCTTGCCCGCGCCTACAACACGATCGTCCCTCCGTCGGGCAAAGTGCTTTCCGGCGGCGTCGATTCTAACGCGTTGCAGCGTCCGAAACGCTTCTTCGGCTCAGCCCGTAACATCGAAGAAGGCGGCTCGCTGACGATCATCGCGACTGCGCTGATCGACACTGGCTCCCGCATGGACGACGTGATCTTCGAAGAGTTCAAAGGCACCGGCAATAGCGAAATCATTCTCGAGCGCAAGCTGGTCGATAAGCGCGTCTTCCCGGCTATTGACATTCAGCGCTCCGGCACGCGCAAAGAAGAGCTGCTCATCCCGCGCGAAGACCTCTCACGCATCTGGGTGCTGCGCAAAGTCCTGAACCCGCTGTCGCCGGTCGAAGCTATGGAACTTCTGATCGATAAGCTGAGCAAGACCAAGTCGAACAGCGAATTCCTTGCCAACATGAGCGCACTGTAGTTCTCGCCGCAGATCGATATCGCTTGAGCGAGAACTATAGTTTTCTGCACAATGCGGCGTCATCCCGACGAGAGCGCCAGCTCTCGGAGGGACCTTACGATGCTCCTCAATCAGTATCGGCGAAGGCGGGGACATTTCGGAGCAAGGTAAGCCAATTCCCCTCGAAAGTGTCATACTTTGAGCAACGGGCAGCCGTTCACGCCCACGTCGAGGACACCGTGCGTACCCTATACCTTGTTTCTACGTTCTCTATAGCCGTCTTGCTCGCGTCCGCCGCTCTTGCGCAGGTTCAGAGCAGCAGACAGAATCCCCCATCAAGCTCTCAAGCGCCCGGCCGTCCCAGGATTTCTTCGGACGCAGACGAGGCCCGCGAGCATCAGGCCCAGGAACTCGCCAGGAAAGCTAATCTCGAGCGGCAGGCCGCCCTCAAGAAAGATACCGACAAACTACTCAAGCTGGCGGTGGAATTGAAGGACTCGGTCGACAAATCAAACGCAAATATTCTCTCAGTCGACGTAATGAAAAAGGCGGAAGAAATTGAGAAGCTTGCCCACAGTGTGAGGGACAAAATGAAGGGACCGAACTAGCGCCTCGGCAGACTCACGACTTCTATCCTCCTCTCTTCGCCAGTCGCCGCAGCAATCTCAGAATCCTGTCATGCCGTCGAAAAGCGGCCCTTAAGAGCTTGCCCTGAGCTTGTCGAAGGGGCCGCGTAAGGCGCACAGAAAGATGCAGGGGCTTTAGCCCCCGCACCATTTCCTCCGAAAAATTCCGGAAACTACTCCGCGCTCGTGCTCTTGATCCTCATCCCGTAGAAACTGCGATAAACGAAGAAGAATGAGATTGCGAAGAACACGAAGGCCAGCACATTCGTGATGGTCGAGCCCTGATCGTGCGCCAGCGTCACCGCCAACTCTACCGCCAGCAATCCGAAAAGCGTCGTGAACTTGATCACCGGGTTCATCGCCACCGATGAAGTATCTTTAAAGGGATCGCCCACCGTGTCGCCTACCACCGTCGCCGCGTGCAACTCGGTTCCTTTCTGCTTCAACTCAACTTCAACGATCTTCTTCGCGTTGTCCCACGCCGCGCCGGCGTCAGCCATGAAAATTGCCTGATAGAGGCCGAAGATGGCAATGGAAATCAGATAACCGACGAAGAAGAATGGCTCAATGAATGCGAACGCCAGTGTGCCGAAAAACACAGCAATAAAGATGTTCAACATGCCTTTCTGCGCATATTGCGTGCAGATCGCCACCACTTTCTTGCTGTCGCTGACAGAGGCTTTTTCCACGCCTTCAAGCTTGATGTTCGCCTTGATGAACTCAACTGCGCGATAGGCTCCAGTAGTCACGGCCTGCGTAGAAGCGCCTGTGAACCAGTAAATCATCGCGCCGCCGGTAATCAAGCCAAGGAAGAACGGAGCGTGTAGAAGCGAAAGATTGTCCACTCCGCCGGTCAACCCATTCGTCAGCGCCATGATGATAGAGAAGATCATCGTCGTCGCGCCCACCACTGCCGTGCCAATCAGTACCGGCTTCGCCGTCGCTTTGAATGTGTTGCCTGCGCCGTCGTTCGCTTCCAGGAGATGTTTGGCGCGCTCGAAGTTCACCGTGATACCGAAATCTTTCTGGAGTTCGCCCTCGATATTCGGCACCTGCTCGATCAACGATAGCTCGTACACCGACTGCGCATTATCGGTCACCGGACCGTACGAATCGACCGCAATCGTCACCGGCCCCATGCCCAGAAATCCGAACGCGACCAACCCAAATGCAAACACCGCCGGAGCCAGCATCGAGGCCGCCTGCCCCAATCCCATGGTGCTCATAATGTAGGCGATGGCCATCAGGCCTGTCATGGCAAGCCCGAGGTAATATGCCGAGAAGTTGCCCGCCACAAAGCCCGACAATATTCCCAGCGAGGCTCCGCCTTCCTCCGCCGAAGTTACCACTTCCTTCACGTGTTGCGAGTCGACCGAAGTGAACACCTTCACCAGCTCCGGAATAATCGCGCCTGCCAGCGTTCCGCAGGAAATGATCGTCGCCAGCTTCCACCATTGCGACGAATCACTGCCTAGCGTCGGAATGACGTAATAAGAGACAAAGTAGGTCAGAATGATCGAGACGATCGAAGTGATCCACACTAGCGAAGTCAGCGGCCCTTCAAAGTTCATCTCGTCCGCGTTGCGATACTTGCTGCTGGCAATCGCCCCGTTGATGAAATAAGAGAGCGAGCTGGCGATCAGCATCATCACACGCATCACGAAAATCCACACCAGCAACTGCACCTGCACCACAGGATTGCGCACACCCAGCAAAATAAACGTGATTAGCGCCACGCCCGTAACGCCATAAGTCTCGAATCCATCCGCCGACGGCCCCACCGAATCGCCCGCATTGTCGCCCGTGCAATCGGCAATCACGCCCGGATTGCGCGCATCATCTTCTTTGATCTTGAAGACGATCTTCATCAGGTCCGAGCCTATATCGGCGATCTTGGTAAAAATTCCGCCCGCAATACGCAGAGCCGCCGCGCCCAGCGATTCGCCAATCGCGAAGCCAATAAAGCACGGTCCCGCATAGTCGCCTGGAACAAACAACAAAATAATCAGCATCATCAGCAGCTCGACGCTGATCAGCATCATGCCAATGCTCATGCCCGCCTCAAGCGGAATCTGGTAACACGGAAACGGCTTGCCCGGCAGCGACGCAAACGCCGTGCGGGAATTGGCAAACGTATTCACGCGAATGCCAAACCACGCCACACTGTAACTTCCCGCAATGCCAATCAGACTGAACAAAAGAATGATGGGAAGCGTGAGCCCGATCGGCTTCCCCTGCACTGGACTCAGCCAGCCGAAGTACAGGACGATAACCACGGCGATAAATGCCCACAGCAGCAGGATGAACTTCCCTTGCGTCAGGAGATAGGTTTTGCAGGTCTCATAAATGAGCTCAGAAATATCTTTCATCGAGCGGTGGACCGGCAAATTCTTGAGCCGCATAAAAATGAACATTCCAAAGCAGAGCCCAAACAAGCAGAACAGAATGCCGATCATCAAAAGGTTGTGGCCATTAATAGCGCCATTGAAAAAGCTTACCTGCGAGAGGTCTGGCAATATCAACTCAGACTCGCCGCCCGCTTTTGGTTGCGCCACCGCCGCGCCTGCGCCCAACGTAAGCAGCATGCCCATGGCAAGAAACTTTTTCAGGAAACCAGATACCGTACGCTGCCCTTGGAACGCAGCACTAGCGAGCCAGGTGCGCATAATGAATCCTCCAGAATGTGTCGTTTATCAGGAATATTGCAACGTGTTTTGGTACCGCTCCGGTAACACTCCATCCCAGCACGCCTTGAAATCTATAGGAGTTGATCACCGGAATTCCGAACACGCTTCCACCGCAAGACCTGAAACGGAGTGTTGGAGTTTGGCCGCGTCGGAGTTCGCGCCTGGGCTGGCAGACTGGCTCATCAGCCGCCATCCATCGCAAAACGGGCATTTATAACACGTTGCAGGGAAAAGGGTCAATGACAGCGCTCACGTGCTTGATTGGAAATGAAAACCCCAGAGGACGCTGAGGGACGCGGAGATTTCTTCTGATTTCGGAACGGCTCGGAGTAGTTTTTCACAGGAAATTTTGCGTACTTCAATCACTTTTCGAGAGGCCTGTTTACCTGCCTATAACCCCTCCCCCCTCCCCTTGAATCGATCAAACAAAGGACTTAGTAGCGAATTTCCCACAAGATACGTCATTTAAAGAACTTAGCGGCAACATACGTCGAACAAAGGATTTGGCCGCTGGCGAGGCGTTTTTGCCGGCGATTGTGGTCGCGCACCATGTGCTCGCCTTCGCTCGGGCGATGATGGAACACGTTGTGGCCTGTGGACATGTGCAGAAATCACAAGGTTGGGCTGTGGAAAAGCAACCGGAAATCTCGTCAAGGACATAAGTGGGACGATTTGGGCTAAGTCGTTGATGGTTAACCTAATAAATTTCTGCGCGCATGTCCCATTTTGCTGGTGAGGGCTGTCGAGCTGCGCTCGACCGGACAGCCGAGGGCGGCTGCCCCTACATGGTCTTGTTGAACGACTGAACTCGCGACTCACAGCTGAGAACTAAGAACTACCTCACGTCCAGTACGTCCGATCGAGCGAGCGATACTGAATGGCCTCTGCGATGTGCTTAGGCTCGATCGACGCGGCTTCTTCCATGTCGGCGATGGTACGGGCGACTTTGAGGATGCGGTCGTGGGCGCGAGCGCTGAGGCCCTGCTGGGTCATGGCGCGCTCGAGCAGGCGCTCGCAGTCGGAGGAAAGGTCGCAGAATTGGCGGATATGGCGCGAGGACATTTGCGCGTTGCAGTAGATCTTGTGGCGGGCGGCGGCGAACCGTTCGAGTTGGCGCCTGCGCGTGCGCACCACGCGCTCGCGGATTTTCGCCGAGCCTTCGGGTTCGGTGGTCGAGCGCATCTCTTTGTAGTTCACGGCGGGCACGTCGATGTGGATGTCGATGCGGTCCATCAGCGGGCCGGAGATTTTCGAGATATAGCGCTGAATCATCGGCGTGGTGCACTGGCACTCGCGGGTGCGGTCGTTGTGAAAGCCGCACGGCTGCGGGTAGTTTCATTGCTGAAAGACAACTCCTTTATTTGCCAATAGTTGCCGTGTGAGCAACAGCCACAATGCATCCTAAAAGACGCTTTATCTGAGTCGAGGACCACGCCAATGCACAGTTCGTCTGCCAAATGCCCTGTGCAATTGGAACAGTGTTATGCTCCTCGTTTCAGCCAAGGGTATTTCAGTTCTGGATGCACAAACTCCTCCACGGAGTCCGGAAGCCCAGTCAGTGGGTCAAGAGAATCAGCGTACTTAGTCGTCCAGTCCAGCACCTGTTGAATCTCATGCTTCTTGTCATCTGGCAATTCTTTCTGACTGGCCGCTTCTGTGAGCGCTCTGACAAACGTCCTGACACGATTGGCTTCCTGCCAATTCTTGATTAGTCCGCCGATGAATTCGGCCCGCCGCTGGTGCTCTTCAGCCCGCCGCTGCTGTTCTTCCTTTTTCTTACGCTCTTCCTCCCATCGTCTATTCCATTCTTCACGTTCTAGTCGGTCCTTCTTGATGGCTGCCGCTGCGACCTTGAGCCCAACGATGAAGTCGCCAATGCAGTTCTCCACGATCTGAACTCTTCCGTCTGCCCATGTCGCACGGATATGGGAGTTATAGGGCACCGTATCGATTGAAAGCCGTAGGCGTCCGCTTAGCGTGTAGTCCCATTTAGGAGCCCTCCAAGAATGCTTTTCCTCGGCAGGAGTCAACACGTGAGGCTTGCCATCGATGACTTCCTGCATACTCACTGGCACAGATTCACCCTCGACAATGACCGTCAACCGATCTTCTTCTTTCTTCGGCCATGAAACCATATAACCTCGGCCTTCGAGAGCCAAGAACAAGGCGTTCATGATCCGCAAAGCGCGTGGCAACTGTTCGCGCGAAACGAGAAGATGCGCGGCTGCTCCCGTTTTCGGTACGAGCAGCTTCCTGTCGTTTTCTTTCCCAGAAGCGAGAAGCTTTTCTGTTCTGAGAGCTAAAGCGTGGGACAGTTCTGGCGGGATTGGCACCTGCGCTGGAAATTCAGCGGCTACTGCCGCGAGTTCGGGGCTGAGTCGTTCCCGCACATGCATCTCGACCTGTTGATTGCCACTCGACTCGGGCAAAGGTGGAGGCGTTATCTTGTGCCCTAACTCTACCTTCATCCAGTGACCTACCGGAGGGAGCGGAATATTGTGTTTGCGGCAGACGTTCGCCAAAGTCGAAGTGGAAAGCTTAAATTCCTGAGCAGTGGTCTTCATCGGAGCCGCCCAGACCTTCTTGTACAGTTCCTCTCGTGTGAGACGAATCCGGGTTCCGTTCATAATTCCTTCTTTACGTCGAGAATCGTTCGCTCAGCGAACCGAGAACATTACACCAACATCAGGCGTTTCGCAGTGACTGGGTGCCCGTAGCGGTGATTTAGAATAAACGTCCCAATGTGCGGTCGCTACGATTATCGCGGCGGAAGCAGCTTGTGGAGGAGTATTTCGGCACTCCTCAATGGGATGACGACTGGTCGCCGCGCTTTAACATAGCTCCTACTCAGTCTGTTCAAAGTCCTTGTCGATCCGTTCCCGTCCAGCCCGAATTCCTGCTTCGATTGCAGACTCCCGTGTTGGGAACGCATTGGGCAAATGGTACTCGGTTTCCATGAAGCCATCGGCATCGTGCTCCTCGACGCAGAATTCCGCCGAGAACCCGCCCTCTTTTAGTTTGTATGATCGCGCCACGATTACATAGCCTTTGTAGCTTTCCCGCCGCTTCATAGCTTGACTCACATCATTCAATCTATCGCAGTTTCTCGCCGGAAGAGGCTCTAAGCTGGGAAAGTCCGCGTCACGCCGTCTCGCCGCAGCACTTCTTGTACTTCTTCCCCGACCCGCAGGGGCAAAAGTCGTTCCGCCCGATCTTGGAAGCACTGCGTTTCGGCTCACGCCTGAAGGCGGTGCCACGCTGCCCCCGGAAATACCGATACGCCATCAACAGTCCAGACGCCATTCCTGTGATCACCTGCTCGCGCTTCTCCGGCGTGATCGGGTCGGGTCGCATCTTTGGGTCTTCGTCGTGCTCGTGATGGAGCATCATCATCGGGATCAGGCATCCACCGTGCTCCTCATCGTTCACAAGCTCAGCCCAGCACCGCGTCTTCCAGCACTCCCATCAAGCCGACATTGCCGCCGCCGTACACCAACCTGATGTTGCGCCGTGCCAGTTCCCCGCCCATTTCCTCGGCGACGGCGCGGTACTCGGGGCGGCTGCCCTGACTGGTGCAGAAAACGCAAATTCGTTGCACGAGGGAGATTCTAATGTGGCACGCTAGTCATCTTGCCGCTGACTCTCCATTAAGCCATTCTCATGAAGATGCTCGACATAGAGGACTTTGCGAGGTTGAACACGGGAATTACGCCTGCCTCGATCTGCGGTTGGGTGGCACAGCTATTCAACGTGAGAGACACAGAAGTTGGCTTGCTCAAGCTCAGCGGCACGCTGCTGCATTTCCTGCACCCGGCCGCATTGAAAACAGCCGGGGCGATCCCTCTGGCAAGTTCGTCAGTAGCTGCTCGCACAGCCCGGACGCAGCAGGCGATGCTTTTCAACAACTTCGCTAAGGTAGACCATTTCAGCGTTTTTGAACTGGTCAAGCTGGGCGATAGCGAGGTCGTCGACGAGCAGGTAATCCAGAAACTCATGTCGGCTCCTCTTCTGGCAAAGGACGGAAAAGTCGTTGGGGTGATTCAAATCTCCCGCAAAGCTGTACGCCTGAGTGCGGCGGGACCGGACTTTACCGAAGACGATCTCCGGAAGCTAGAGGAAGTGGGTCACGTGGTAGGAAGACTGATGGCAACGATATAGGTTCCGCGCCACCTCTCCCGTCGATTCACCTCAAGAAACCGCTTTTTCCACTTGATTCCGGTCTCGATGTCATTTTCCCAAGGCGCTAAAATCCCTCACGGTACAAAGTAGGGAGTTGTGCCCCACATGACCCTTACACTCAAGGCACGTATCAACCGTTCCGATGCCCGGACAATCCGGCAGGCTCTCGACCGACTCGCCGCGAAAGGCTCTGTCAGGAAAGAGGGCGATGAGTTTTTCGTCGAAGCGGAGACGGAAGGAGACGGCGCGAAGGAACTGGACCGCACGTTGCTTTCCGCGCTGAGGAAAGTCGAGAAGCGGACGACGCTTCGCGCCGAGTGGACTTCGGGCGACACGACCGAGCGCTACTT
>JASHOH010000151.1 GCA_030041215.1 Candidatus Sulfotelmatobacter sp.
TGCGCTTGCCGCTCTTACAAACTCGATGGCCTCACGTCGGCACAGAGGAAACCCGCGAGCATGGACTACAAGCTAAACTTCCCCAGGGAAGCACGAACCCCAGTGGGCTGGATCTCGCGAAACAATCTCGCTCTCCGGTCGAGGCGGAAGTTTTTTCTTGACATCCCTTTTTATAGAACTCATTGACCCGGTACAACGTCGTTCAGAATCATTGAGTTTGCCTCCAGCCAGCGCACAAATTCATTGTACGAATTCCGTTTTACGGGCATGTCGCGCAATAGCTTGCGTATGAAGTTCGCCCGATGAAATCCGCTTTCGCGAGCGCACTTGTTGATTCCAATTTGTTTAATTGCGGCTTTCACTTCATCGCTAGCGGAAATCCGGCAGGGACTAGGCTTGTGCCGCCCTAATACGTCGCCGGGACGCAGCATGGGCCAATGGCGGACTGCATAAGAAACATTCGTGGACGCTCAAACGAACAACAAATGCTTCATTTATACACCAAAGGGACGGTCGCGGAACCGGCGACGTAGGAAGAGACGCCGGTGGCAAACGGGGTAAGCGTCCCATCCTGATTCACAGCATAACCTACGTCGTTGCCGAGATTGTAGAGGAAGTTGCCTGATGATACGAGCAAGCCGATTCCAGACTCGGCTGAGTAATCAGAAATATGGGTCAAGACACCGGTTTCGCTGTCAATCGCGAACGCCGTGATCGCCCCCTCGCTCGAAAGCACGTTTGCCAGATACAAAAACTGTTGTGATCCAACCGTCACGACGACCGGAGACTCCGGAAATGTGCCAGTCGCAAACGGCGAGCCGGGCACAGGAGTGAGCGCGGCATCCATATCAACGGAGAAAGCAGCGAGTCCCTGACTCCCCCAGAGCGGGACATAGAGAAAATTTCCGTACACGTCGGTAGTACCTTCCAAACCAGTACCAAAAAAACTCGGGGTTCCCAAACCGAACGGCGAACCAGGGGCTGCATTCAGGATTCCACTGTTTGCGTCGATGGTATAGGCGAAGATGAAACCGTCCTGCGTCTCGCTGATGCCATTGCCGCTGGGGACAAAGAGAAACCTGCAGGACGGGTCAACGACCGCCGCGGCAGGAACAGGCGAACTACCGACGGGACCGACAAGCTGGGTTTGCGGGAGTTCGTGCAATGCTCCTCCGGAGGTGATTTCAAATCCAAAGATCTCTGCAAGATTGTTGCTGGTCACGTAAAGAAAGTTTTGGCCGCAAGCAGTAGGGCTAGCGCCCACAGCTGAAAGCTGGGGAAATGGCGATCCAGGCAAGGGGCTCAACTGGCCACTTTGAAGATCTACGCTTAGCGCTGTTATGCCATCCGAAGGCACGTATAGAACCGGTCCCGCAGAAGTAATGCCAGGAGCCTCAGGCCCCCAAAACGGAAAAGTGAAGCTCGCCAGATCCAGCGTGGTCAGTGTTCCGTCATTTTGAATTTGGAATCCGTAGAGCCGAGTCTCGAAAGAACCCGCAGTAAGGTAAATCAATTGCGAACTGACCGAAGGGGGCGGGGGCTCGGGATTTGCGGGGTTGGGGTTGGGAGTTGCGGGGTTGGGGTTGGGAGTTGCGGGGTTGGGGCTAGAATTGCTCCCGCAGCCCAAACACACGATGAGCGAAACTAAAAGGAATAAGGCACACAAGAAGAGGGAGGTGCGGCGGCTTTGCGAACTCATGACTACCTCCTACCGCGAATTCCCTGGCAGAGGCCCTGCGTGACGCTGCGCCGAAATTATACCTCCGAACGTCAAGGTAATTGTCACATGGGGGCCTCGATCCCAAGTCAACAAGTGACTATATTAGTGAAAGTGAGCCGTACACTTATCCAAGAGAAGTGACTTGTGTTTTGGCTCGGTACGGGGTATGCCATAGCTCTGGGGGCCTTCAGGATGCCGCCGACTAACATCCACCAGCAAGAACCCGCCCGGCAGCGCGCCCGCGAGTTGGCCAACACGCCAGAGTTCGGCAACGCACAACGGCAACGAAAGAAGGTAGAAGCCCTCTTCGCGGAACTCAAGAATCAGATCGGGCTGCGTCGCTTGCGCCTGCGGAGATTGAAGTTCGTGCGGGAGCAGTTCTTCCTGGCAGCGGCGGCGCAGAATAAGATCACCACGATTGACGTACCGGACGAGGAATATACAGATTGGGCGGGCGATGGGGTCGATGCAACCAATGTCTTGGGAGTATCGACGGGAATAGTATGGGGTGCGACCGACGGGCCGCACGGCTATGTACTTCCTCCCTTCGGCAAGCCGATCTACTTTGATGCACCGGGGTGCGTATCTACGATAACCCTTAGCATTAACTTCGCGTCCGCGGTTACGGGATATTGCGTTGATTCGAGCAGTGTGTATCACGGTTTCCTGTGGACACCGTTCTGAAACAGGCTGTCAGCCAAACCAAGCCGCCCGATGTCTGGGCGGCTTCTCTTTGCAATAGGGCCGACGGCGGTCGCGTAACTTCCGCTATCGCATTCTAAGAGGGCGCCCCTTTTGGAGTAGGTTGTCGTGGTTGGACATGATCACCTACGAAAGGAGCACCCTCGATGAGCGGTGAAAAGTATATTGGGCTGGACGTACATCAAGCAACGATTTCAGTCGCGGTGACGGATTCCCAGGGCAAGTTGATCATGGAATCCATTCTGGAGACCAAAGCGTCGACCAT
>JASHOH010000152.1 GCA_030041215.1 Candidatus Sulfotelmatobacter sp.
AATTGCACGGCATAGTTTCAATCCACGTATTAGCCACGCCAATCAGCGGCTTGCGCAGATCGTCATCAGTGAAGCCAATCGCCTTGAACATGGCGCGCGACGGCGCACGGTCGCGCCCGTCGGTAATTTCTCGACTGCGATGTTTAAGGTCCATGGTTTAAGAGATTACATCAGGAATGAATTTAGAAAGTTTTTGAAAACGAAGCTTTCTCGACAAACTAGAAGTTGTCATCTGAGCGTTGCTGATTTTCAGCCAGAGCGAGGATCTGGCTCTTCCAACGCACTGCATCGAACAAAAACGGGGAACCCGCAGTCCGGAGCGACCCTCCGCTCCCGCTGCCGGTTCCCCAATCGCATGACGCTTACCCAGGGAGACATCATGCTTCTGACACATCCAATTCCGCTTCACGCAGTGCAACGCGGTGCCCTCCGTGGCAATCTTTTCCGGGGTGCCCACGCTTGCCCTGAGCCGAAGGGTCTCGCCGCTTTTGCGAGAAGTGGGAGAAAATCCTACGCCATTGCAGCCCGCGCCGACTGCTCCGCCACCGAAGCCGGCGGATGCGCCGCCCAAACCGGGGCCTCATGCTGCGCCGGGCTCGAGTGCACGTTGATCACATCTACAATCGAATGCCACTCGCGATAAAGCTGGCCCATCTGCTTCGGTGAAACATGCAGCAGCATCGTTACCGCATGGTCCTGCCCGGTGTATTCCGAGTGGACCGAAGTAAGCTCCAGCCCCCGCCGCGAAACCGCGTTGAGAATCCGCATCAACGTCCCCTGGGAGTTGCGATAACGAATCTGAAATAGCTGCATGATGCCTCCTAATTTTGCTATTGGGTGATCGGGCGATTGAGAACTCAGGACGTCATTTGCTTTTCAAATCACCCGATCGCCCAATCACTCAATCCTCATAGACCATCTCCGACAGCGCCGCTCCCGCCGGTACCATGGGATAAACGTTCGCCTCTGGATGGCACTCAAACACTAGTAACTCCGGTTCGGACGAACGCAAGAATTTTTCGATCAAATCGGAAGTCTCAGCTGACACCGGAAACTCGGCCATCGTGCTCTCATTCAACCGCGTCCCGTGAATCTTGTAAGCCTTTGCAATCTCTACGAAATCCGGGTTATCGCTCAGATCTGTCTCGGCGTAATTGCGTTCGTAAAAAAGCTGCTGCCACTGCCGCACCATCCCCAGATACTTGTTGTCGATGATTACCATCTTGATCGGCAGCCCGAGCCGGTGAACTGTCGCCAGCTCTTGAATATTCATCTGAAAACCACCGTCGCCCGAAACGCACAGCACACACGTTTCGGGTTTCGCAAGCTGCACCCCCACCGCCGCCGGCAGAGCGAAACCCATCGCTCCCAATCCGCCGGAAGTAATGAAACCGCGTGGCGAAGCCGACCGATACCGCTGCGCCGCCCACATCTGATGCTGTCCCACGTCTGCAATCACCACGCTGTCCTTGGGCAATCGACTGAATAATTCATCCAGAAACCGAATCGTCGGTTGTGCCAATCCTCTCGCATCCGGCTCCCCCCGCTCGGCCCCGCACGCAATCGCCCGCCACGCATTCCAATCGGGAAGTCTTTCCGATACATTACTGAGCGTGCCCGACCCCTCGGGGGTGCCCCACGCTTGCCCTGAGGATGGTCGAAGGGTCTCGCCGCTTTTGCGAGACGTGGGAGCTTCCGACCCCAAAATCTTCTCCAACTCCGCTCGAAACGCCGGTACCGTCTCCGCCAAGTCCCCAATCACCGCCACATCGCACGTTCGCACCCGATCCAACTGCGCCGGATCAATCTCGAAGTGCACGATCTTCGCGTGTGGCGCAAACCGCGTCGGATCGCCCGTCACCCGGTCATCCAGCCGCGCCCCAAACACCAGCAGCAAATCCGTCTCATGCAGCGCCTTATTCGCCGCCCGCGTGCCATGCATCCCAACCATTCCCAAGTAATAAGGACGTTCCGGCCTTACCGCGCCCAGCCCATGCACCGTACAAAACGTCGGAATGTTCAGATCGTCCAGCAACAGCCGCAACTCTCCCGTCGCTCCTGACAGCTTCGCGCCCGCTCCCACCAGCGCCACTGGACGCTCCGCTCGTTCGAGCAGCGCCACGATGGTGTCGCTGAACGCACCGTCAGCACGCGCATCCGCAGGCCGCACATGCGGCGTAAACTTCACTGGCCCCGAAAACTCCTTGCGAGCCTTCAACACATCCGTCGGGATATCAATCACCACCGGCCCCGGCCGCCCACTTCGCGCCCAATGAAAACCTTCCGCAATCACCTCGGGAATCTCGTCAATCGTGCGCACCAGCCGGCTCCATTTCGTCAGCGACAGGGTCACGCCAAAAACGTCCGTTTCCTGGAACGCATCTGTGCCAATCATCGGCGTTCGCACCTGCCCCGTGATGCACACCAGCGGCACCGAATCCATCTTCGCGTCGGCGATCCCGGTCACCAGATTCGTCGCTCCCGGCCCGCTCGTCGCGATCGCCACTCCAACTTTGCCCGTCACCCGCGCGTATCCCGATGCCGCAAAGGCCGCTCCCTGCTCATGCCGCGTGAGCACATGGCGCACGCCGCTGCCATCCAAGGCGTCATACAGCGGCATGATCGCCCCGCCCGGGTAGCCGAACACCAACTCGACCCCTTCGGCACGTAAACACCGCAGCACGATCTCGCCACCCTTCAGCATCTCTGGCTTACTGTCGATCATTTCTAAGCCTTGTCATCCCGAGCGGGAGTTTTCATCCACGAAGTGGATGAAAACGCAGTCGAGGGACCTTGCGTTCCGCCGGTACCACCACCGGCGCGGCAAGGATCACCACCTTATGCATTCACCACTTCTCGCGCCTGTGAAGCTTTCTCCGCCGCTTTCGTCGATTCCCGTCCCGGCAGCCAGCTCATCATCCCCCTCAACTGCTCTCCCACAATCTCAATCGGATGTTTCTTCTCCGCCTCGCGCAGCAAAGCAAACCGCCCACCTCCCGCAGCATTCTCCGCAATCCACTCCCGCGCAAAAGCTCCGCTCTGAATGTCCGCCAGAATCTTCTTCATCGCCGCCCTTGTCTCGTCGCCCACCACCTGCGAACCGCGCGTCAAATCGCCATACTCCGCCGTATTCGAAATCGAATACCGCATGCGCCCGAGGCCGCCCTCATAAATAAGGTCGACAATCAACTTCATCTCGTGCAGACACTCAAAGTACGCAATCTCCGGCGCATATCCCGCCTCGACCAGCGTCTCAAATCCTTTCTTGATCAGCGACGTCAATCCGCCACACAGCACAGCCTGCTCGCCAAACAGATCGCTCTCGGTTTCCTCGCGAAAAGTCGTCTGCAGCACGCCCGCCCGCGTCGAGCCAATTCCGTGCGCATACGCCAGCGCATATTCGTACGCCCGCCCGCTGGCATCCTGGCTCACCGCCAGCAGCGACGGCACTCCGCGCCCCTCGGCATACACCCGCCGCAGCAAGTGCCCCGGCGACTTCGGAGCGATCATCACCACATCCACATCGCCCGGCGGAACGATCGTCTTGAAGTGAATGCTGAACCCGTGCGAGAACCCCAGAATCTTCCCCGGATGCAGATACGGCTTGATGTACTTCTCATACACCGCGGCCTGCGTCTCATCCGGCGTGAGCACCTGAATCCACTCGGCGCGCTTCGCCGCCTCCTCCGGAGCGACCACCACCATTCCATCCGCCCGCGCCTGCTGCGCGCTCGCGCGTCCCGGCTCCAGCCCGACAATCACTTTGTATCCGCTGTCGCGCAAGTTCTGCGCCTGCGCATGTCCCTGACTGCCATAACCAAGAATAGCAATCGTCTTCCCCTTCAACGCCTGCGGATTCGCATCCTGCTCATAAAAGATCGTGGCCATAATTGCTCCTGACTGACCGACCGACCGGTCGGTTCCAAAGATGCTACTCAACGCCCATGCCTCTGTCAAGTGCGATCCAGCGCGCTTTCAGGCGGACGACCGTAAACCGATCAAACTGTTAAACTTTCCTCATGCTGGCTGGCTACGCGGTGCACGTGGAAGACTCCCGCGGACGCCGCTTTCCTGAGCCGCGGCATCCTTATCGCAACGATTTTCAACGCGACCGCGACCGCGTCATTCATGCCCGCGCCTTTCGCCGTCTGGAGGCCAAAACCCAGGTTTTCACGCGCCGCTATTCCGACCACTTTCGCAACCGGCTGACGCATACGATCGAGGTCTCGCAGATCACGCGCACGATTGCCGGCGCGCTCGGATTGAATGTCGATCTCGCCGAAGCTCTCGCTCTCGTGCATGACATCGGGCATCCTCCATTCGGCCATGCCGGCGAAAAAGCGCTCGATGCGGCGATGCGCGCTCACGAACTTTTTTTCGATCACAACCTGCACGCCCTGCGCATTGTGGAAGATTTCGAGCAGCGCTACGCTGCCTTTCGCGGCCTCAACCTGACGTTTGAGGTGCGCGAGGGAATCATCAAGCACTCGCGCGATTACGATGCGGCCGAGCATCCGGAATTGGCGGAGTACCTGCTCGATCAGCGGCCTCCGCTCGAAGCCCAGCTTATTGATTTGACCGATGAAATCGGCTACAACACCGCCGATCTCGATGACGGCTATGAAGCGCATCTGCTCACGCTCGATCAGATTCGCGCTAGCATTCCGGTATTCGACCGTTTTTTCTGTGAGGTTGAACGAATCTATCCCGATGTTGCAGACAAGCTGAAGTTCAACGAGACGATCAGGCGCGTTTTGAACCGGCTTGCAGACGATCTGATCTCGAACACGCAGGCGCGCGTGAAGAAGGCGGGGATAAGAAATCTGGGGGATGTTCGCCGGTATGGCGAACGGCTTGCCGCGTTCAGCGCAGAAGTGGATGCAGAACGCAGGCAGATCAAAGACTTTCTCTACGACAATCTCTATTACAGCCCGTCGCTGGCCGGAGAAAAAGAAGATGCGGAACGCATCGTCACTGAGCTGTTCGGGTTCTGGATGGAGAATCCTTCGGCGCTGCCTTGGGCCTACCGGGAAAAAGCCGAGCAGGAGTCATTGCCGCGTGTGGTTTGCGACTACATCGCCGGCATGACCGATAACTTCATCATCGATCAGTATGAGCAGCATTGCGGAAGGTAGAGTTAATGAAAATCGTGCGAGACGGTTTCCGCTTTGGTCACGAAAAGCGGCAGCACGCGTTCAGCTTTCACGGAGATCACGTTGTCCTGATTCTGCAAAATACCCTCGATGGCCAGAAACCGCTCTGAGGTCAGCAGCAGACGGTTCTGATGAAAAAGATCGGGAGTGACGATGGCGTTGGCCACGCCAGTTTCATCCTCCAGGCTGATAAAGACAAATCCTTTCGCGGTACCGGGACGCTGGCGTGTGATGACAGAGCCTCCGATGCGCAGGCGCTTACCGCTAGGAAAATTTCGTAGCTCGATAGCGCGGCGAATGCCCATGGCATTGAGCCATTCGCGCCGGTACGCCATGGGGTGCGGGCCCACAGTCATACCCGTGCCGCGGAAATCGGCGACCAGGCGCTCTTCATGATTCATGGGCTGGAGTGGAGATGGTGCATCGGGCTCGGGTTGCTGCTCGAGCAGCGGGCCGGAGGGCCGGACAGCACGCTCCACTTGCCAGAGAGCGTCGCGTCGATGGAAAGCAAGCTCGCCACGGAGACCCCCTTCGGCTGCGCTCAGGGCAGGCTTCGACATGGAGGAATTGATGATTTTTGATTTTTGACTGCTGACTAGATCTGTGAGACCTACGACGAGCTTACTTATCCCGTTTTTATTTTCGTCTTTCTCTGTGTCTCTGTGCCTCTGTGGTGAATGCCCTATCGGATTCAAGGCTCCAATTTCCGCCAGCGTGGTGAGTTCGTCTTTGCGCAGTTCAGGCACACGCCGCGTGAGATCATGAATGGAAGTGAACGGCGCATGCTCACGCTCGCGCACGAGAGTTTGTCCGGCCTCTTCGCGCAGGCCGCGGACGTAACGCAGTCCCAGCCGCATCGCGAGTTGTGAGTCCCGAGTCGTGAGTTGCGAGTAAAAACCAGATTCGGAAGACAAAATGCTTTTACTCGGGACTCGGGACTCGGGACTCGGGACTGCTTCCAATGTGCAGTTCCATTCCGAGCGCGTCACATCGACCGGCAACACTTTTAATCCGTGGCGCTGCGCATCTTTCACGATCGTTGCGGGAGAATAAAATCCCATGGGCTGATTGTTGAGCAAAGCAGCGGTGAACGCGGCGAGATAATGGCTCTTCAAATAAGCGCTGGCATAGGCGATGAGGGCGAAACTGGCGGCGTGCGACTCGGGAAATCCATAGAGCGCGAAAGAAGTGATCGAAAGAATAATTTCCTCCTGCGCCTTGGGAGAAATTCCGTTCTTTGTCATGCCTTCGCGCAGCCGGGCTTCGATGGCCTTCATGCGTGCTTCCGATCGTTTGAAGCCCATGGCGCGGCGCAGATCTTCCGCCTCGCCGCCGGAAAAATTGGCAACGACCATCGCCATCCGCAGCAACTGTTCCTGAAAAAGCGGCACGCCCAGCGTGCGCTTGAGCACAGGTTCGAGCGAGGGATGCGGATAGGTAACCTCTTCACGTCCCTGCCGCCGCTGCAAAAACGGATTGACCATCTGCCCGACAATCGGCCCTGGACGGATGATCGCAACCTGCACCACAATGTCGTAAAAGCGCTTCGGTTGCAGCCGTGGCAGACACGACATCTGCGCGCGGCTTTCCACCTGAAACAGGCCGACAGTATCGGCTTTTTGCAATGCTGAATAAACTTCGAGATCGTCCTGGGGAAGATGAGCCAGATCGACTTCATCATGATAGTGCTTGCGAATGAGCTCGATCGAATCCTTGAGCACCGCCATCATGCCCAGGCCGAGCAGATCGACTTTGATGATGCCCATGTCAGCGCAATCTTCTTTATCCCACTGCACTACGACGCGGCCGGGCATGGATGCGGGTTCGAGCGGCACAACAGAATCAAGCTGTCCCTGACAAATCACCATGCCGCCCGAGTGCTGTCCGAGATGGCGCGGCATATCCTGCACAGCGAGGCATAGTTCATAATATTTGCGCAGGCGCGGATGGTTGAGATCGAGGCCGGCATCGCGAAAGCGGCGGTCGAGGGCATCGTTTTCGTCGCGAAATTCCCAGGTGGCAACAGCGGAGGAAATTTTGGCAAGCGTGTCGGCATCGAATCCCAGCACCTTGCCCATTTCCCGCGCCGCCATTCGATTGCGGTATGTAATGACGTTTGCTGTCATCGCCGCGCCACGCTCGCCATAACGTTTGTAAACGTACTGAATGACTTTTTCGCGTTCGTCGCCGCTGGGTAGATCGAGATCGATGTCGGGCCACTCGCCTCGCTCTTCCGAAAGGAATCGTTCGAACAGAAGTTCCATGCGGATGGGATCGACTGCGGTAATGCCGAGCGCATAGCAAACCGCGCTGTTGGCGGCCGATCCGCGGCCCTGCACAAGAATGTTTTGCTCCCTGCAATAGCGGACGAGGTCCCAGACAATCAGAAAATATCCGGCAAGTTTTAGTTTTTCGATCAGCTTTAATTCTTTCTCGATCTGAAGGCGAGCGCGGTTCTGTATATCCGGATTGGCTCTGCCATAACGTTCGCGAAAGCCATGCCCGGCGCGCTCGCGCAGAAAGGAATCCATGCTTTCGCCATCAGGAATGGGATAGCGTGGGAATTCATAGCCCAGATCGTTCAGCGTGAACTCGAGTCGCGCAGAAAGTTCCAGCGTATTGCCGATCGCTTCCGGCAGATCAGAAAAAAGCTGTTGCATTTCCTGCGGAGATTTCAGATGACGTTCGGAGTTGTGCGCGAGCAAACGTCCGGCAGTCGATAGCGTGCGGTGATGGCGGATGGCAGTGAAGGCATCGCAGAGTTCACGATCTTTTGCGGTGGCGTAGCAAACGCCATTGGTAGCGAGCAGTGGAAGATTGAGCGACCGCGCGATTTCGATGGCGGCGCGATTGCGAGCTTCTTCCTCACGATGAAGATGCCGCTGCAATTCGACGTAAACATTGTTGCGTCCAAAAATTCCTGTCAGCCAGTCAATCTGCCTGCACGCCTCATCTGTGCCTCTTTGCTGCAAAGCTGTAGACAAAAGCCCGTCCATGCCGCCAGTCAGACAAATTAATCCTTCTGCATGTTCTTTAAGTTCTTCTTCGCAGACCGTGCCCTCGCCCTTCTTCGCGCGCAGCTTCATCTTCGTGATGAGGCGGCAGAGATTCTGATAACCGGCGCGGGAGGAAACGAGCAATGGGAGCCGAAATTCACAGCCTTTTGATTTCGAATTTGTTTTCTCTGTGTCTCTGTGTCTCTGTGGTGAAAAAGCCGTGACTTCCACCCCAATATGCGCCTTGATCCCGAGCTTTTTCGCGGCCAGATGAAAGCGCGGTGCGCCGTAAATACCGTCAGTATCCAGCAAAGCCATCGCCGGCATATTGAGATGCGCGCAAAAGCCCGCCATATCCTCGGGCAGAGAAGAGCCTTTGAGGAAACTGAATGCGGAGCGTGAGTGAAGCTCGATGTACATTGAATCATTGGGTGATTGAGCGATTGAGCGATTGGGTTGCAATCATCAATCGCCCAATCACTCAATCACTCAATTCATCTAGTCGTATGTTCCTTCCACAAACCACACGCCGTTCAACAAATCGTGAACCAACCGGTATAGAGCCACGCCTTCGGCCGATTGCAAAGCAACATCCCACTCATCCCGCGACCACGCTTCGCGTTCCCACCAGTCTCCGGAACTGCGCCATGGGCCAGCTTTCCAGAGCACTGTGCCCTGTACTTCTTTTTTCTTTGGACAGATCACGCGCGTCGGGGTTCCGTTTTCCAAAGTTACGACGGCCCCGAGTGGTGGACGAAAAATGCGCAACGCAGCAGTCGTTACCCTCTCTTTTTTCGAGTCTCTCGCAAAATCTTTTTTTCTGATTGTTTCGTGTGCTGCTCCAACAACGAAGCGCTTCATGCGAAAACCTTCAGCACGATGCGTATCAAGCATTTCCACCGAACCCACGCGCTCTTGACCGACCAGACTGGCAATTCGCGCCAAAGTCAGTTCCAGCTTTTCCGGTTCCGGCGTGGGAGGCACAAACAGCCCGCCCTGCGCCAATCGCAACCGCGCCGGCTCGGCGGCCAGATGAATCTTCACAATCGGCGCGCCCGGCGGATGCGCATTCAAATCCAGTTGCAGCAGCTTGAGAAAAAGTTTGGCGTCGAGCATGGGAAGGGGGAGACGAAGAGTTCGACAAAATTGATTCGATCGGGAAGATATTGTCGATTTGCAATTTCCAATTGCCGATTGAAATTTTTGATTGTTGATTTCTGATTGTTGATTGTGAGATTGGAAATCTTCCAGTTCCAGCGTGAGCCGTAGTTCCTGCGTGGCCAGAGAGCGCGAAGCCAGTCGCGCGCAAATCTGTTCCAACATGCGGTTCAGCAGAAATGCCAAAGGCTCGAGCAATACGACGGGATATTCCAGCTCAACAGCCTCTTCAAATACCGCCGGTTCTTCTACTGGAACCAGCGTGCGTGAAGCCGCTCCCCGTGCCAGTTGCTGCAAGCGCAGCCCTTGTTGCCCAAGCCGCTCGCTCAACGCAACTTCAGGCAACGCGGCCAGCCCGCGTAGATTGCGAATGCCCCAGCGTTCCAAAGTCGACAGAAGATCGTCCGCTGCTTCTTCTTGCCAGCCGGCAAATAATACTTCCACCGGCAATGGACCGAGTTGCTCTGCCTCTTTTCCGGAAGGAATTACAGTTACGCCTGCAAACCTGCGAGCTGCGATTACCGCCGCATCCGGATTGGTCGCAACCGCCACGTTCGCATCCAGGCCAAGTTCCCCAGCACGGCCGTGAATAGCGCGGGCAATCTCGGGCCCCGCGCCAAAAAGCGATTCCATGCCGGCCAGATCAAGAATTGCCGTGTCGGCCGCGGCATCTTCCACGCATGGGGAGAACGACTGCGCGCAGTCGAGTAGCACAGCATGCGCCACCGATTCCTGAAGCGCCGAACGAGGCCGCAGTGTCACCTCGGAACAAAGCTCTGCCTGCGCTTTCGTCATCGTCGGCGTGATGCCCAAACATTCTGCACTCCCGCTCACCGCTGTGATCTTCTCCGGCGGCGGCTTCACTTCGAAAATCGCCACGGCCTTCATGCGCAGCTCCGGCTCAGCGCGGAATACCGCCGCCACGGAAAAATTCGGAATGAAGATGGCCGCAAACATGTACCCAGTTATGCAGGTTCAAAGTTTCAGAGTTTCAAAGTCAGGCATTTGTCTTTGAAACTTTGAAACCTTGAAACTTTTTTCATCATCCCGTCCATGCTGTTTGACTGGTGAAAATGATTTCGGCGGAGCGAGCGGGCTTACGCTTCATACGCGATCGCACCACTTCGGCCGTGATTTCGATTTCCGTCAGCAATTGTGCATGCGTGGGTTTCTTTTGCCCCTCCGGGGCTGATTCATTGTTCTGGATCGTGGACCCACGGCTTACGCCCCCTCGGCAGGCTCGGGGCAGGCTGTGGGCTGCATTCTGTCGCCGCTTCGCGGCTTGGTTCGCATCGATCTCTTGCACTCTCAGCTTTATCAATAACGAAGAACAACTCCCAGCAATTGACTGTCTCTCCATGGCCAGCAGCACTGTGGGCATATGCTCGACTGCGCGGCGAAAACGAAACCATGTAGTCAGCGGAATGCGGCGCGCGATTTGCGGCAGCAGATCAGCGAGGTCGAGCGCAATCAATCCGAAGCCGCCGCTTTCGAGCAAGAGATCAGCAGCGCGAAGAAGCTGTTCCAGAGAATGTTCGGGATGACGCAATGCATTTTTGTTTTTATGATTTTTCTCCTCTGTGCCTCTGTGTCTCCGTGGTGAATTAATCGTCCCGCAGCGCACCCACAACATTCGATCCAAATCCACGCCAGCGTCCGCAGCAGACTGCGGATCAAGGGCGTCGCCGGCATCCACCACAGCGCAAACTTCTCCCCGATGCGTAGCCGCAGACAACGCAGCTAGTAACAAAGTTGTGCGCCCGGAGGAAGCTGGACCGTAGATTTCCGTGAGGCAGCCGCGCGGCAGACCCCCGGTAAGCGCGTCGATGGCAGCGATGCCGCTCGAAACCATTTCTGGCGCGGGACAAACCTCAAGCCGTGACGCCGGTGCCACGCTGGCTAAAATTTTTGATTGCTGATTGTTGATTGTTGCTTGAATGATGCGTGCACGATCCAGAGCTGGCTGACTGCTGAGTGCTGAGCGCTGAGTGCCTGCTGGACAGACGCCGCCTACTGAAGAAGCTTCTCCTGTGCAGACATCAGCCTGGGTTTCAGCATCCAAAACAAAAAAGCGGCCCTGGGCCGCCGTAGTGGAAATCACTGCGGAAGACATAAATCCTCAAGAAAATTTCAGGGAACGCCAGAGCGAAGGCCGGTAGGCGTTTTCGCTTTTTATTCGCTTAATTGTGCGCCTGCGTAGGCTGTTTGTCAAGCGTTGCCCAAACTGGATGAGATCTCTTATTTCGGCACTTCAAACCGGTAACCGATGCCGCGCAAGGTTTTCAGATATTTGGGATGCCGCGGATCAGGCTCAATCTTTTCGCGCAAACGGCGAACATAGACGTCGATTGAGCGCGGAGTGACAAAGGGAGTTTCCTTCCATACCGCATCGAGCAACTGGTCGCGCGTCAGCACGCGTCCTCGGTGCATGGCCAGATATTCCAGCAGGCGGAACTCACGCACAGTCGTCAGGACAGTGTGCCCCTGGACTTGTACGGTCATGGAAGAGGGGTCGATTTCGAGATCACCCAGGCGGAGAACTTCGGGCGTAACCGGCACTTGCCGCAATCCGCGAAGCACGCTGCGAACTCGGGCCACCATTTCGCGCGGGCTGAACGGCTTGGTGATGTAATCATCGCCGCCGAGTTCGAGACCTTTCACACGATCGGTTTCGGAAGTTTTCGCAGTCAGAAAAATAATCGGTATTGCGGAGAGCGTGGGAGTCTGGCGAATCTGGCGGCAAAGATCGAAGCCGTCTGTTCCCGGCAACATTATGTCCAGGATAAAAAGCGACGGCATTTCGCGCAGAGCTTCTGAGATTACCGATCCACCGCTGACAAAACTCTGCACGTCGAAACCCGCCGCTTGCAGATTATGGGAAACGAGGCGGGCAATATCTTCGTCGTCCTCCACCACAAAGACAAGCGAGCGAGGAGCGGGCGAGATGGTCGCACCGCTGAGTGGTTCACATGATCCCATGGAAGAGTGCATTGGCGTTTCTGGGATTGCTGGAGAGCCGGGCGTAGCTCCCGGAGTCCGTGCCTAGAATGTATTTCGGGAATGTTGCGCTAATGTTGCTTGGGTGTTAACGAATGATGAATTTGGAGGAGACGCTGGTTTCAAAGTCTTCAAGGTTTCAGAGTTTCAAAGGTCAATGGACGCAGATTCCACGGGTCCCCAAGGTTCCTCAGGTTCAAAGAACATGCGATCTCCCAAACCTTGAAAACTCTGAAACTTCGAACTTCTTCAGCTCGATGCCCGCTTCTTGGGCGCATGGCGCAGGCTTCGGCCTTCGATCAGGCTGTACAGGTCTTCGGCAAGATTCGTTGTGTGATCGCCGGCGCGCTCGAGTGCCTGCGCCATTAGAATTACGTCAAAGCTGGAGGAATCGCTATTCGCCGCCAGGTGCTTCTGAAACAGGCCATGACAGATGCGGTCGATGTCTTTATCCATCTGGAGTACTTTGCGGGCGCACTCGAGATCGAGATTGAGGAATCCGCGATAAACCAGATCGAGCATCTCGCGCAGAATTGCCGACATTTCGACCAGTTGCCGCACGTCCGACGCGGCCATCTTTGTAGTTCGTGACTGAACACGCAGAGCCACGCTCATGATCAGATCGCCAATGCGTTCTAAGTCGGTGGCGGACTTCAGGCTGGTGAGCAACTGCCGCGCGCGCATCTCGTTCACACGTGTAATAGCAGCGGGCAGGCGGTCGTCGATGTAACGCTCGATGATGTCGAGCTCCTTTTCGCACTCTTTGATGGCCAGAAACGCCATGCGCGACGAGTTCTCGAGCAAATCGGGCAAGTTGAAAGCAGCATCGCGGGCGATAAGAAATGCCTTCAACGCCGTGCGTGACAACTGGTCGAGGGGGCCGGCGGATTTCCTTGCGGCCTTGACGGAGATTTCGCCGCTGCGTACGGGCATGGTTTCAATGTTGTCGGGTTCACTGGAATCTTCAGTTGCGGTCCGCGATGGGGCAGTCTTGCGAGGCATATTCCGGGCAGGCGAGCTGAAATGCTTGCGAATCTATAGACAGTATCTCACTATTGATTCCCTACGAGTGTAACCGGGAAATATGAAAAGATCATGAATATGTTGCGAATCATCGCGGAGGGCAAGTAAGTTCAGCTTGGGCATAATTGTTGGCTGGGATCTCCCACTTGGAACTGTTCGAACATTTGCAGAGCACAAGCTCGGCCACTGTCGTTGACCCTTCTATGCCCGCACGTCTAAACTCGCTTCTCGTGGGGTTTCCTATGAAACGCATTGCGTGCTTCGTGCTTTTCTGCCTGCTCTTCACACTCACAAGCTTCGCCGACGACGAAAAGGGTCATCAGCACCACGAAGACCTCAATACATCCCAGCTCGGCACCGTCCACTTTCCGGTTTCGTGCATGCAATCAGAGCAGAAGCCATTCGAGCGAGGAGTAGCCCTGCTGCACTCCTTCTGGTACGAAGAGGCACAAAAGCAATTTCTACAGATTGCGGCTGATGATCCCGACTGCGCGATGGCGCACTGGGGCGTGGCCATGAGCTTGTGGCATCAACTCTGGAACCACCCAGACGAAAAGGTAATTGCGCATGGACAGGAGGAGGTGCAGCTGGCGAATGGCAGCGGGGGCCGGATCACACTGCGCGAGAAGGCTTACATAGCCGCCATTGGGGGGTTCTACAGTGGTTCCAAGAAACTCGATTACGCAGCACGCGCCAAGGCTTACTCCGATGCAATGAAGAACGTGTACGAATCTTACCCCGACGATCACGAAGCTGCCGCATTTTATGCTCTTTCGCTGCTCGCCTCCGAGCCGGATGACGACGTAACCTTCGCCAATCGCAAACAAGCAGCCGCCATTCTGGAAAACCTTTTCACGATCGAGCCGAATCATCCCGGAGTCGCGCATTATCTGATCCACAGCTATGACAAGCCGCAGCTTGCGGAACTCGGGCTGCCTGCAGCCCGCCGGTACGCACAGATCGCGCCTGCGTCGCCGCATGCCTTGCACATGCCTTCCCACATCTTCGCCCGCCTTGGACTGTGGCAGGAGGACATCAATTCGAATCTCGCTTCGATCGCCGCCACGCGCAAAACTGCCGCAATGCACATGGGCGGCGAGGGCCATCAGTTTCACGCTATGGATTTTCTTTTCTACGCCTACATGCAAAGCGGACGTGATGCCGACGCCCGTGCCCTCATCGAAGAAATCCGCGCCATGCCCAATAAAAAAGATGATATGTACGGCGAAGGCTACGACCCGCACCTGGCTACGTTGGCTCACCTGAGCGCCGTCTACCCCGTGGAGATGCATGATTGGGCTGCTGCAACGTCTGTGACACCTGTGAACGCTGCCGGAACAACAGAATATTCCGTGATCTACTGGGCCCGCGCGATTGGGGCGGCGCATCTTCATAATTCGGATGAGATTCGCAAGGATATTGCTGCCATCGAGAGTGTGCGCCAGAAACGGTTGAAAGACCATCAACCTGAATTTGCGGAAGCAGTAGCGAATGACGGCAAAGAGGCGGAGGCCTGGCTGGCATTCGCGGAAGGCAAGTATGATGACGCGGTGGAAATGCTGCGTCCGATTGCCGACAAAGAAGACTCAGTTGGTGACGAACCTGACGGCATTCCAGCGCGGGAAATGATTGCCGACATTCTTCTCGAGGCCAAGCGGTCACAGCAAGCGCTGGCGGAATATCAGACTGATCTCAAGCTGCATCCCAATCGCTTTGACGGGTTATACGGAGCCGCCCAGGCCGCAGCCGCCGCAGGAAAACAGTCTGACGCCTCGGAGTACTACGCTCTCTTACTGAAGGTTTGCGACGGATCGAACTCGACGCGGCCGGAATTGACGCAAGCAAAGCGGCTGGTTGCGCAGAAATAGAAAACTCAAGATCCCTATGACACGCAGATCCCGCTCCTTGATCGCTTCGCCCCTTGAGTGGCAAATGACCGCCGCGCCCGTGGCGCCTCCCATTATTCCGGTGCTGGCCGAGCGCGGCGGGACACAGTTGCGAACGCCATTGCCGGTTGCTGTTGTCGATACACGCGAGCAGATTCCGCTTTGCCTGCGGCGTTTCATAGGATGGTTCGCCGGCATCGAGATGCGGGCGCTTGCACTTGGCGATTACAGCGTTGCCGGCATGGAAGATTCGTGCGCGGTCGAGCGCAAAGACTTGTCTGATCTGGTATGTTCCTTCACACAAAACCGCACAACATTTATCAGCCGCTTGCGCCGCATGAGTGAACTGCCGCACAGCCTTCTTGTCATTACCGCGCCGCTCAGTCAGGTTAAAAGCCCGTATCCTTACAGCCGCAGTAGCAGCCCGAACCAGGTGATGCAGTCGTTGATAGCATTGCTCGCAGGCCTGCGCCTGCCTTTCGTTTGCACCGAGACGCACGAACTCGGCGAGGAAATCGTGGCATCTTACCTTTATCAAACCTTCCTGTATGATTGGCTGGATCGCAATGGCCACGGGCGCTTTCTTGCAGACGGCGACCTCTGAGCGCCACTTTGGCGATTGCTTCAACACTCCAGCAAACAATGACTGATCACTTCACTCTGGCCGGAACTGCCGCGAAGTCTGTCTTGGATCGCACAATGCTTCGCCCAAGAATCGGAGTGGTTCTCGGCTCCGGCCTCGGCAGGTTCGCTGATGCACTCGCCGACGCGAGCAAAATTTCGTACGCAGAAATCCCGAATTTCCCGCGCTCGACTGCGATCGGTCATGCCGGGCAACTGGTAATCGGCAAAGCGGGCGCCATTCCTGTTGCCGCCATGCAGGGGCGCGTTCATTTGTATGAAGGATATTCGTCGCAGCAGGTCTCATTTCCCATGCGTGTGTTCGGGCGCATGGGAATTAAAGCCGTGATTCTGACCAACGCTGCCGGCGGAATCAATCTCAACTATTCGCAGGGCGCGCTGGTTCTGATTCGCGACCACATTAATCTGCAGAGCGCCAGCCCGCTCACCGGCCCAAATGATGACCGCTTCGGCGTGCGCTTTCCTGACATGACGCAGGCATACGCGAAAGACTATCGCGCAATCGCGAAAGAAGAAGCGGCAAAGCTTGGGCTCGCGCTTCACGAAGGCGTTTATGCGGCGCTGCCAGGGCCGAGTTATGAAACGCCGGCGGAAATTAATTATCTGCGGATCATTGGCGCAGACCTGGTGGGAATGTCGACCGTGCTGGAAGTGATTGCCGCGCGGCACATGCTGATCAAAGTATTGGCAATTTCCTGCGTAACGAATATGGCGGCGGGAATTCTCGACCAACCGCTCTCCCATGAGGAAGTGATGGAAACCGGCGAGCGGGTGAAGCACAGCTTTGAGGCGCTGCTGCGAGCGGTACTGCCGCGGATCGAAATAGACGCGAAGTGAGGCCGGTGACTACTTCAAAATCAGTTCGTTGTTCTCGAATCGGGCTATGTCCTTCGGTTCGACCTTGTCACCCTTGGCCGTCCATGTAAAGAAGCGCACCGAGCAATCGTCCCTCATGTTTGTCCCCGCGCGGTGAATTCGCCGTTCTCCGCCTCGGCCAGCATAAGTCCGTCGACGCAGTAAGAGGTGGCTTCCTTTTTCAATGCGTCCTTAGCATCGGTCAGTTTTGCGCTCGCGATCCAGAGCGGGTCGACGAAGCCTTTTATTAAGACACACTTCCTCTCCGCGTCGTATTCCATACCGACAGGCGAGATGGTCCGGGAAGCTTCGTGGGCAAGAATCTGCTCCAGCATTCTTGGGCGGGCCGTCACCATAATCCAGTCTAGTCTTGAGACTTCTATCTTCTCATCTGCCATTTGAGACACATGGTTCGCGAGCTTTGTCGGCCTTTGAGTTTGGCCCCAAAGCGCTAACTGGAAGAGGAACAAACATGTCAGGGTCGCGAGCAATCGTGATTTCATTAGCCCCTCCAGTAGATACCTTACAGCAGTGGGTCCGACAACGCGACCTGCGACGTCCGCTCTGTCTATCACATCTTGGCCTGCGGCCACTCCTACCCCAGCCTCCTATTCAACAACTCATTCACTAACTGCGGATTCGCCTGGCCCTTCGAAGCCTTCATCACCTGTCCCACGAAAAATCCGATCATCGTTTTCTTGCCCGCGCGGTACTGCTCGACTTGCTTCGGGTTCGCCGCAATAATTTCGTCGACGATTTTCTCCAGCGCCGAAGTATCGCTCGACTGCTGCGGCCGGCCTTCTTCTTCGTAGACTTCCGGAAAATCTTTGCCGCGCTCAAAGCTGAGATCGTAAAGTTCTTTCAGCATTTTGCTGGAGATCGCTCCGCTCTCGGCGAGGTCAGCCGACATTGCCACGCCTTTCATCGAAATCGGCGACCGTTCGATCTCCAGTTCCTTCGCCTTCAGACGTCCCATCAACTCGCCTTGAACCAGATTTGCCACCCGCTTGGGATTTTTGGCGGCCTTCGCTGCTTCCTCGAACTGATCGGCCAGCGATTTTGAAACCGTCAATACTTGCGCGTCGTATTCGGTGATTCCATATTGTCGAACCATGCGTGTGCGGCGCGCCTCGGGAAGTTCGGGCAGTTGTGCGGCGATCTGCGCGCGCCATTTCTCGTCGATCACCAGCGGCAGCAAGTCGGGCTCGGGGAAATAGCGATAATCGTGCGCCTGCTCTTTTGAGCGCATGCCGTAGGTCTTGCCCTCCTGCGCGTTGTAGAGGCGCGTTTCCTGCGTGATCTTCTCGCCGGATTCCAGCACATCGATCTGCCGCGCAATTTCGTAGACCAATGCCTCACGAATAAAGCGAAATGAATTCACGTTCTTGATCTCGGTCTTCGTTCCCAATGCTTTCTGTCCGCGCGGACGCACGCTTACGTTTACATCGGCGCGCAACGATCCTTCCTCCATGTTGCAGTCGCTCACGCCGGTGTAGAGGATGATTTCTTTCAGGCGCGTCAAATATTCGTACGCTTCATCCGGCGACGCAAGATCAGGCTCGCTCACGATTTCGATCAGCGGCACGCCCGTGCGATTGAGATCAATGGCTGTTTTTTTATCCGAGTCTGGGAAGCCCTCGTGCAGGCTTTTTCCGGCGTCTTCTTCAAGGTGTAGCCGGGTAACTCCGATTTTCTTCTTGTGTGCTCCCGCGGGAATCTCGATAAAACCGTGCTCCGCCAGCGGCTTGTCGTATTGCGAAATCTGATATCCCTTGGGCAGGTCGGGATAGAAATAATTCTTGCGCGCGAAAATCGAACTCTTGTTGATGCGGCAGTTCAACGCCGTCGCCGCCAGCGTGGCGAACTCGACGGCCTTGCGGTTCAGCACCGGCAAAGCTCCCGGCATGCCGAGGCAAACCGGGCAGACATTTGTATTGGGAGGAGCGCCAAAACGAGTGGAGCAGGAGCAGAAAATTTTGCTCGCCGTCAGAAGCTGGACGTGGACTTCGAGCCCGATGGCAGGTTCGTAAGCAGTTCGCGTGGCGACTGAGGTGTCGGCGGAAGTCGACATATCGGGATTATAAAGCCTCCAAGTGACTGATTCTGCTTATTTTATCCGCAAATTATTGAAAGTACGTATTTTGCAGGCGCACGTGGTGCCAAGCCGTTGATTCGGCAAATTTGAGCGAGGGGGGATGAAGACGATTGAGGAACTTGAACCCGAATTCGGCCTAGCCAAACTCAGGGTCCCTCGACTTCGCAGAATTGCCCAAAGCGGCAATTCTGCTCCGCTCGGGATGACAGAAGAGCGAAACCAATTTGTTTAGAAGTTCACTCGCACACCGAGCTGCGCCGCGAATGGAATTCCTACTGTCGTGCCGGGGCCGAAGAAATCTCCTAGCGCTCCCTCGGGAATCTCAAGCTGCTTCAGGCTAGTGACGGGCACAGTCTGGGAGCAGGTTGCGTTCGTGCAAATGGCACTCACGAGACCGCTTGCCTGATCCGAGGCAGGAACTGGCAATTGGTTGATATTGACCGCGTAGTTCGCGCCGGGATTGTTGCGGTTGAAGAGATTAAAGAATTCAGCGAACGGATAGAGCTGCCAGCGCTCGCTCAGCCTGATCGGGCGGGCAACGCGCAGATCCGACTGAATATAAGGAGTGCCACGGAATTCGTCGAGGCTGGTATAAACTGCGGGGCCGTTATTCAATGAAATGTAGATTCGGTTCGTATTGTCTGCATTGGTGATCGTGATGGGCCGGGCACTCTCGATTTGATTGACCGTGCTTAATTCAAAGCCGCCGGGAAGATGCAAGGTGCCCGCCAGCACGGCGCGATGCCGCACGTCTTCGCCGGACGGGCCGTAGTCGCCCGGTCCGAATGCATTCAATAGTCCCGCATTTGGATATCCGGCCGGCATTGGACATACGCCATCCACATAATCAAACAATTCGCCTAGCAGGCATCCCCAGGTTTGCGCTTTCGATAGCTGATAATTGCCGACCAGATTGAAGCGGTGCAGGTTGCCTTGCAGGTGCAGCAATAGTCCGTTGTAGCTCGAGCGGTTGTCAGACTCGAAGACGTTGACATTCGGAGCCACGGCATTTGCGCCCGGGATCCCAGTGGGCAAGTTGACGCCGCCTGTGTAAGGAAAACCACGGTATCCGTGATTGCCCTGCTCGTGCACATAGTCGGCACTCACCAGCCATCGCTCATTAAAGGAATGCGCCACGCCACCAGTAGTGTGAATCGCATAGGGAGTTTTATAAGGTGATCCGATCAGATTGCCCGTAGCACCAGCGGAGAGGCATCCCGGTCCGGTGAGCACGCCTCCGGTAAAGGTGCACGGGCCAGTGGCATAGTTCGAGTTGTTCACGGCCTGAAACGCCGTGCCCCAGCCATTCTGGGCGAGATCGTCATAGAAAAGACCGAAACCGGCGCGCAGCACGGTTTTCCCGCTGGCCCCGGGAGAATATGCCAGGCCAATACGAGGCGCAATCTGTTTGCGATAATCCTGCGGCACCGCGGGCACAATTGGACTGTCTAACGCCTGCAATGTTATATACGCGGGATTGTCCGCCTGGCTTCGCCCCGAGCCGATAAACAATCCCCAGGTTGTCTGATAACGCAGTCCGTAGTTGAACGTGAACTGATGTGTCACGCGCCAGGAATCCTCGGCATAGAACGCGAGGCGCTGAACATTCTGCGAGAAGCTGCCATCGCTGGCAGGGGTATAGGTGCAAGTCGATCCATCAGAAGCCGGGATGCCCGCGCACATCGGAGCGAAGGTTCCAAATACGCTGGGGTTCTGCACGTAATATGTCGGGTCGTTGACGTACTTCGCGAGTGTTTCTGCGGTCGACGCAAACGCGCCGCTCAGCACCGGCTCATGAATGAAATCGACTCCGAACTTCAACGCATGCGTGCCGACAACGTGCGTCAGGTCATAGCGGAATTGATATTTGTCCTGATTGCGCAGGTCTGGGAACAACGTAATCGGAGTAGCGAACTGGTTGTCGCCGAAGGTTTCGAAGCCGGAGATCGTCAGTGCAGTCGAGCTGAACGGGAAGGCCAGCGCGAATCCCAGATCGGAGTTCCTCGTTTGCGTTAGATGCAACAAGCTGGCATCGATAACCAGATTGCCAAGCCAGCTAGAGTTGAACGTAAACGTATTGCTCAGCGCCACATTCCAGTAATTGTTGTGCGTGAGCAGACCGGTCGACGGCAAAGTTGCCTGCTGCACGAGCGCGTTGTGCGTGGTGTAGGTATCGGAGGAAACGCGCAGAAACCAGTTCGATCGCGGCGACTCTGCCCAATCAAAACGCAGCGTGCTGAGATAATCTCGGAACGGAATTGGGACAAGGCTCGGAACCGGAATCGAAGGAATGCCGGTAATCAATCCCTCCGAGGCGATTTCTGAGAGCGCGTCAAATTGCGCAATGCTCGCCGGACTGTAGGCGATGCTGGCGTTTTCGTGCACATTCTCAAATGAAGTGAAGAACCATACCTTGTCTTTCACGATAGGGCCCCCAAGCGTTCCCACGTAATTCTGGCGGGAAAATGGCTGTTTGGGATTGTGTACGCAAACTCCGTTCGTGCACGTCTCCGCGGGGTTTTCGATGGGAAAGCGCGCGTTCAGAGCGGCGGCGCGGTCGAAAAACGCGGCATCGCCGTGCCAGTCGTTGGTCCCGTGTTTGGTGGTAATCACCACCGATCCAGCCGTCGTCCAGCCCGTGTCGGCATCTTCGTTAGAGGTGCGCACGGCAAACTCCTGAACGCCATCGGGGGAGAAATTTTGCAGGAAGCCGCCAATCCAGTCGTCGGAGTTTTCTGCGCCATCCACCGAGAGCTCATTGTTCAACCCTGAACTTCCACCGGTTGAAACCGCTGTGATTCGCGCCTTGGTGGGATCGGAGGGCTCGACCGGTTCTGTGCCGGGAACGAGATACGCGATATTGGCGAAGCTGCGAGCCGGAAGCGGCATGGTTTGGAGGTCCTGGCTTCCAACTACGCTTCCGCGAATTGCACTCGAGGTGTCGATGGCTTCCGTAGTGATCGAAGAACTTTCCCCCTGCACCTGTACCGCCTGGCGCACGGAGGCTGCTTTCATGGTGACGGTGATGTCGCGAACCGTGGCCACCGCGACGTCTACTTGCGATTCCGCAGGGGCAAACCCGGCGGCAGTGACCGACACGCGGTAGTTGCCGGGCAGGAGATCGTCAATACGGAACTCGCCTTGGCTTGAGCTTATGGTTTCACGCCGCACTGAGGAACCTGATAACTGGACCGATACTTTCGCCGAGGTGACGCGTGCCCTACTCGCGTCCTGCACCGTGCCGCGCAACGAGCCGCGAGAATTCTGCCCGCAAACTATGACCGGATAGAAAAGCGCGAAGGCAGCCAAGAATGTGGCCGCGCAAACTTTCTTCAGCTGCCTGAAAATGACACTAAACATAAACGTAAGTTTCAAAATTTGTTTAGCGTGGGTGCGACTCATGCCGCCCGCAGCAGTCAATCGGACCACGGCTTTGGCTTGCGGTCCCAGCGATGGTGTTTCAATTCGGCCAGCAATGCCGCATCCAGCGCGCCGGCATCGCTGGCTGCAACATTTTCTTGAACGTGCTCTGCTTTGCGCATGCCCACGATCGTGGTGCTGACTGCGGGATGGGATAAGATAAACCGCAACGCCATTTGCGGCAAAGTCATGCCCTCAGGCAGAATCTTCTTCAATTTTTCTACCCGTTCGATCGTCTTGCCCAGGTTCTCGGGACCAAAATATCCGGAGCGCCAGTCGTCCTTCGGGAAGCGCGTTTCGAGCGTCATCTTCCCACCCAGGCTGCCTTCATCGAGCGGCACGCGGGCGATCACGCCGACGTTGAGTTGCTGGCACAGAGGGAACAGATGATCTTCAGGTGCTTGATCAAAAATGTTGTAGATCACTTGCACAACATCGACGAGTCCTGTACGTAGGGCCTTGATTCCGTTTTCTGGCTCCCAGCGATTCAGGCTTAATCCGAAATAGCGAATCCATCCGCCGTCTTTCAGCTTCTCCACAGTCGAACGGAAATCCGGCTCATCGGTCCAACTGTCATCCCAAACGTGAAACTGAAGCAGGTCGATTGAGTCGGTGCGCAATTTTTTTCGGATGAGGTCCGCGTACCTGAAAACGTGGTCGTGAGAAAACACCTCGCGATACTTGTATTTCGGCAACGCCGGCCATTTGTGGTTGGCAGGAGGAATCTTGGAGGCGGCATACAATCGCTTCTTCGGATTGCGCGCCATGATTTCGCCCAGCAGGCCGTCGCTTTTGCCGTTGCCGTAAGCCCAAGCCGTATCGAATAAATTGCACCCTGCGTCGACCGCGAGCTGCAAGGAAGCGAGCGATTGCTGGTCGTCGGAGCCACTCCAGCCACTCATTCCCCATAGTCCATAGGCGATGTCGCTGACTTCGAATCCGGTGCGGCCAAGCTTGCGATCCTTCATAGAAGAAATTCTTCCCTTAAGAGAACTAGTGTTACTTGCTCCGATCGTCGACTTGTCATCCTATCAGCTTTCTGCGAGTGGGCGGAACCTCGCGCGAGCAATTGTGCACGCGAGGTGCTGAGATGCAGACCACACAGGCGTAAACTGGACTCGGGTGTGCCGATGGGCTTCGTCAATTGCTACGAAGATGTTATTCGCGCCAGCGCCTACGCCACGCTGGAGTTCCGCAATACTTACTACCTGGCATTCCGCGACCTGCCTGCGGTCCTCTCCAAACATGTGAACGGTAAAAGAGCGCTCGATTTCGGCTGCGGAACTGGTCGTTCAACCCGGCTGTTGGGGCAACGCGGCTTTCAGGCCACGGGGTTCGATATCTCCGAGGATATGTTGCGGCTCGCGCAAGCTGCTGATCCAGGTGGCGATTATTGTCTAGTACCGGAAGACAATCTCAACCAGTTCGCCAGTGGCGCATTTGATTTGATTCTTTCCGCTTTTACCTTCGACAACATTCCGCAGGCAAAGAAAGTAACGATCTTCCGTGATCTTCGTAGACTGCTGGCGCCGGGCGGAATCATCGTCAGCATTGTTTCGTCTCCCGAGATCTATACGCACGAATGGGCTTCGTTCAGCACAAAAGATTTCCCGGAGAACGCGAGGGCGCGCAGCGGCGATGTCGTGAGGATTATTGTTACTGATCATCAGGATCGCAGGCCGGTGGAAGACATTCTTTGCACCGACGAGTCCTATCGGATCATTTGTCAGCAAGCTGGTTTGAAAGTGATCCAGATGCTCGCTCCGCTGGCCAATGGCAACGAGGGTTATTCATGGATCGACGAAACGAAGATTGCTCCGTGGGTGATCTACGTGCTGTCTAGCGCAGAATCGGCAGGCTGAGGCAGGGCCGCAAGGCGAAGGGCAGCGCCGACATCTCATGTAGCGCAGGCTGCAACTGCGTGTCGCGGCACGGCTCAAGCGTGATCACGAAGGGCAGAGCACTTTTTTCGAAGCCCGGCTTTTGCAGCACGGCGTCAATGTTCAGCCTATGCGCCGACAGAATCGTCGCCAATCCGGCAATGATGCCTGGCTGATCTTTCACTACCAGGCGTAAATACCATGGCGTTTCAAAATCGCAACTCACATTTGGCGATGTAAGTCGCAGTGAGCGAGGCGCGCGCCGTCCGGCCGAAAGGCCCTCTGCCACGAACAACAAGTCTGAAACCACGGCAACAGCGGTGGGATCACCTCCAGCCCCTGCGCCTAAGAAAGCCATATCACCGCCGTACTCGCCTGAGGTCAGAACCAGATTCAAATTTCGTTGCACGCGCCCGAACGGTGAAGCTTCCGGAACCAGGCTAGGACCGACATCGGCGTAGAGCGTGCTGTCTTTCAATTCGGCGCGCGAAATCTGGCGGATGGTGCAGCCGAGTTCAGCCGCGTAGTCGAAATCGACGGCATCCACGGTGCGGATGCTGCGAGCGCGAATGTCGGTCGGCGAAACCCGCGCTTGCAAACCCGCCAGCGCAAGAATCGCAAGCTTGGCGCGGGCATCGCCGCCGTCGAGATCTTCACTCGCGTCAGCTTCCGCGTAGCCAAGCGCCTGCGCCTCTTCAAGAGCCTCGCTGAATGGAATGCGGGCGGTTTCAATGCGGCTGAGGATGTAGTTGCAGGTACCGTTAAGAATTCCGGCGATGGCATGCAGTCGATCGCCGTTCAGCCCGGTGCGAAGCGCGGGTAAAACCGGAACGCCGCCCGCGACAGAGGCCCCGAATTCCAGCCGGCAATCGTTGGCTGCGGCAAGCGAAAGCAAATCGGGTCCATGACGCGCGATGAGTTGCTTGTTGGCTGTGACCACCGATTTCCCGGCTTGCAACGCGCCTCGAACCAAATCTTCGGCTGGAGTCAGCCCCCCGATCAGCTCGATCACAATGTCGACATCGGAGTTAAGAATCGTGTGGAAGTCGTCTGTCCAGACCACATCGGCGGGAACCCATGGCTGCTTCTTCCGCTCGAAGTTGCGATTGCAGATGTGCGTGAGGCGAAGCAGGCCATCGGCACGATCGCACAGGATCTTAGCAACCGCGCGGCCAACGGTACCGAAGCCAACGAGGGCAACGCGGCACGCTGGAGTATGCTCAGTCGAAACAATCGCGGCATTCGGGGCGTGTTGTGGTGAAGTCTGAGACAAAGTGCGCTCGTGAATCGATCTTTATTTTTATCACAGGAAGCGTGCACAGGCCGCTGCACGATTAGACAAGGAAGGCCGCAGGACAGCCGGAATGAATGACCTCAGGCGGCTTGGCCGGGCGGAGTCGGCATCAAAGTTGGTAAGATGAAGCGGACTCATTTTGACATCACAGTTTTTCCGCCGGGCGATTCACAAAAGCAGCCATGATTGAATCTGACAGGCGGAGCTTCATGCTTCGCTATCCCGCCCGGTTGTGCAAGGAGACAGGATGATTGGAAAGTTCGCGGCGCCAAGTGCGCTGAAACTGGCAGCATTCAATTTATTAATGACTTTCATACTGGTTGCGCAGAGCGCCGCCCAGTCGGAAACCGGCCAGGCTTCGCCACAAACAGGTAATACTGCTTCGGTGCCGCAGACGTCGGCCAGTCAACAGCCTTCCGGCGGGCAGCAACCGGCCGAAGAGGAAGAGTCCACTTCGCGGCGCAAGCGTGGCCACGAATACAAAAAGTGGCAGTTCAACGTTGGGGCGGGCGTGAACACGACCAGCGGCACAACCAACGATTTTGTGCGCGGCGGCGCCTTTACAGCCATGGCAGGCGCGGCCCGCAACGCGAACAGGTATCTCGGGCTGCGCGCCGATTTCATCTATGCCAACCTTCCGCTGCGCGCCACCTCCCTGGAATTAGCGCAGGCGACGGGCGCGACAAACTACGCCCTCGCGGCGACGCTCGATCCCATCATTAACATCCCGGCGAGCAAGGACTGGGGTCTGTATATCATTTTCGGTCCCAGCTTTATTCATCGCCACGGCTCGCTCGATTCCGATACCACCCCTCCCGGCTCACCCTGTACTGCTTTCTGGCGGTGGTATGGCTCGTGCTCCAGCGCCAGCGTTCCGCTCAACGGCAACTTCGTTAGCCCAACCCAAAACGAATGGGGATACAACTTCGGTGCCGGCATATCTCGCAAGGTACCGAGTGGGGTTGAAGTCTATGTCGAGTACCGCTTTATGCACGGATCGAACAGCGGCGTCACCACTGACTTCCGCCCCATCACCGTTGGGTTCCGGTGGTAGAACCAGTTCGTCGCTGGCGAATTAATCTGGATTTTTTCTATAGCTCCACAGATTCCGGGTGAGCTGCTCTAACTGCACGAAAGACGCGGCGGAAACGAACTCCGAGACTGCGGGGTTGGAGTTCGCCTCAGCGACTGCGGCTTCGACGATGTGATGAGCGGGCGCGAGGGAGCAGGCGGGGTCAGTGGTCGCAGCATCGCCCGCCAGCAGCAAAGCCTGGCAGCGGCATCCGCCGAAATCCTGGGTGCGAAGGTCGCAACTGCGGCAGGGCTCGGGCATCCACGCGTCTCCGCGAAACTTCTGGAATGAGGCAGACTCCTGCCAGATGTATTCAAGAGAACGCTCGCGAACATTTTCGAAGGTGAGAGCGGGAATCACTTCGGCTGCGTGGCAGGGAAGAACCTTTCCCGCGGGATTGATGAGCATCAGTCTGCGGCCCCAGCCTCCCATGCAGGCTTTCGGGAAGCGGGCGTAGTAGTCGGGCACCACCGAATCAATGCGGATGCGCCCGGCGAGGCGTTTTTCGGCAGCGGCGACTGTTTCAACTGCCTTGTCGAGTTGTGCTTTCGTGGGCAGGAGCGCAGCGCGATTTCTCAACGCCCAGCCGTAGTATTGCGTGTGCGCGATTTCCATGCGCTCGGGCGCGAGTTGCTCGATGAAGGAAATCATCTCGTCGAGATAGTCGATGTTCTGGCGGTGCACGACAAGGTTGACCGTGAACGCGACCTTGTACTGCCGGATTACGCGCGAGAGTTCAATTTTGTGAGCGTGAGATTTGGCGCCGGCAATCCAGTTGGCGGCGTCTTCGCGGGAATCCTGAAAGCTGATTTGGATGTGATCGAGACCCGTGTCGACCAGTTGTCTGAGGCGTGGTTCGGCAAGCCCAATGCCGGAAGTGATAAGGTTCGTGTACAGTCCGGCCGTGCAAGCGCCAGCAATGAGCTCAGTCAAGTCGGCACGAGCTAACGGCTCTCCGCCGGTGAAGTGCGCGTGCAGCATGCCCAGCTTGCCCGCCTGCTGAAAAACGTCGATCCAGGCACTCGTGGAAAGTTCATCTTTAACGGCCGCCAGTTCGAGTGGATTCGAGCAGTACACGCAATGCAGCGGGCAGCGATGTGTGATCTCGGCGATCAGCGCCAGTGGGTTCGGAGTCATCAGTAGTCCACGATCCGTTTGTTGCGCAGGCCTTCCAGGAAGCTGCAAACGTCATCCATGATCTTGTCAGGTTCGGAAGCGGCGTACTTTTCCGCCAGTGTTGCCACAATCTGCTGAATCGTGCGCTCTCCGTCGCAGAGCTCCAGAATGTTCTGTCCTGTGCCCTGAACGCGGATCATGCCCTCGGGGTACAGTACCACCGGCTTTTCAGCGTGCGTGGCCCAACGGCAGCCGGGCGCGAGACGAGGCTGACTGTCTGGCAAAGGGGCAGCCAAGGTTTATGACCCCACGCGAAACGCGCCCGGCGGCGGCCATCCCGGCTGCACATAGGAAAAGTAGATAGCATCCAGCTGCGCCCACAAAATGTCGCACTTGGCCAGCAGCGCGCCAATCGCAAGTTCCTGCTCG
>JASHOH010000153.1 GCA_030041215.1 Candidatus Sulfotelmatobacter sp.
AGATCGGCTGCACCAGCTATTTTCCGATCTTCGCATTGCCCCCAATTCTTCGATAGAGCCGGCCACCTTGCGCCGCCTGGCCGAGTTCAGCAACGCAGACACGCTGGTTTGGGGGCAGTACGCAAAGTTCGGTGGCCAGATACGCATCGATGCCACGATGCAGGATCTGAAGCATGATCGCAGCATGCCGATCAAAATCGAAAGTGTGGATGAGAAAGATATTCCCGGCGCAGTTGATCGCCTGGCAACGACCATTCGTCAGAATCTTGATTTCTCGTCCGACGCGGTTCAGGAGTTGAAAGCAAGTTCTTTCCAGCCCAGTTCACACTCCCCAGCCGCACTCCGCGACTACAGTCAAGGCCTGCAGTTCCTGCGCGACGGCAAGAACCTGGATGCGATCAAAGCCCTCCAATCCGCCACCACGGATGATCCGCAATTCGCTCTCGCCTATTCGCGATTAGCCGATGCTGACTCCGACCTTGGTTATGACGCGGACGCCGAGCAGGCCGCGCGTAAGGCCGTAGATCTGAGCCAACAATTGCCTCCCGCGGAAAAATACCTGATTCAGGCGACCCAGGCGCGAATCACAAAGGACAACAAGAGAGCGATCGAAGCCTACGAGAACCTCGCCCGGAACATGCCGGAAAACGCCGACGCTGAGTCGGCGCTGGCCAGTCTGTACACGGAAACCGGAAATTACGGTGCGGCGCGCGGGCAATTATCGAAGTTGCTGGCCTCAGATCCCAAGAACATCAGGGCTTTGTGGCAGATGGGCGTGCTGGAAATCGTAAGTGGTAATCCCCAGGCTGCCCTCGATCCTTTAAATAAAGGCTTGTCTCTGGCGGTACAGGTCGATGCTCAGGAACTGAAAGCGCTGATTTTGCACTCGACGGGCATTTCCTACCGTTTGATGAACAAACTGGATGACGCCGTGCGCAATTATCAGGATGCCATGGTGATCAACAAGAAACTTGGCCTTAAACGCGCCTTGGCCAGCAACCTAGTCGAGATGGCTGTAGTTCAGAATACGCAGGGAAAAATGGACGCCGCTCTCGCCGGTTATCAGCAGGCCCTTCAACTCCAGCGCGACATTGGCATGAAGAAAGAAATTGGAGATACCCTAATCGACATGGGGGCGGTCTACCAATCCAAGGGGGATTACGACAAGGCTCTGGAAAACTATAAAGAATCCCTTCAGATCCAGCGTGACGCCGCCGATGAAAATTATCAAGCCATCTGCTTGAACAACATTGGCGGCGCTTATATGGGCAAGGGAGACAGCGATAACGCGCTGACTTATCTACAGCAGGCGTTGCAGCTGCGCGAGAAGCTAAACGCTCCAGCCGCAATCGCAGAGACGCTGTCTGCGATGGGCGAGGTTTACATTACGACCGGGCAATTTGATCAGGGTTTGACCACCGCGATGCGCGCGCTCGATTTGTACCGCAAAGCCGGTGACGTTCGCGGCGCGGCTGACGAATCGCATGACATTGGGTTGATATTTCAACATCAAGGCCGCTTTGGAGCAGCCGTTAATTCGATGCAGGACGCAGTCAATGGCTTTCACAAGGTTGGTGAGCGCAGCACGGAGATGTTTGAGGTTGTCAACGATCTCGCCGACGTCTTGGTGCAGTCGGGTCGCGCTTCGGAGTCCGAACCCCTGCTCCGCGAGGCACAAACCCTCGCTCGAGACTTGAAAAATGAAACCCTGCAGGCTGAATTGTTCACCACTCAGGCCGATATTCTCCGCTACAGCGGGGATCTGGCGTCCGCTGCCGGTCTTTATCAACAGGCTTTGCAGTCAGCCATGCGTGGCAATGACCCGGATCGAACTTTGCTCTGCACGCTCCACATGGCAGAAATTTCACTGGGCCGCGGAAGCGCGGCTTCTGCGCTCCAGGAGCTTCGCAAGTTGAAGCAGCAGGCCGATAGCCGCAACCTGAAATATGTTTCGCTGGAAAGCTCAGTGGATGCCGCCGAAGCAATCGTCGAACACAAAAGCTATGCCGAGGCCAAGCAGCAACTGCAAGACGATCTCGGAAAGAGCGAACGGCTCGGCTCACGTTATCAGACTGCTCGCATCCAGTTCCTTCTCGGCAGAGCGTTCCGCTTCAGTGGCAAAAATGCCGAGGCTTCGGAACACTATCGTCAGGCTCTTACTTTGATCGAAGAGATGAGAAAAGATCAAGGAGCCGAGAAACTTCTCGAACGCGCAGACTTTAAATCAATGTTTGCCGAAGCCTCGCCTTTCGCAGCCGCAAAGAACTGATACCCGAATCCGCGTATCCCCGACTCCTCGAAATGATCGTCTCGTTTCATAGCCGTCGATCAACAACAGACTCCTGAGCCATCGACCAACGACGAACGACCAATGACTGGCAAGCCACCGCCGGCCACCCCACAGGCTCACTATCCTCAATCGCGTAAGCAGCCTTCCTCCAAAAGAAAGGAGGAACCGAAGTTCCTCCTATTCCGAATCAAGGTGGTTTCAATTCTTATTTAGTCACACAAGTTGGCCACGTTTGGCTGTCGTTCTTCGAGTTCGGGTTGGAATTGGCCTCGGTCACAGTTGCGGTGTCGGTGACTGTCGAATTCGCTTTGGCCGTCACATTCACCGTGATCTGCACGACCGCTCCGACAGGATTAGTCTTGCTTGTCCAGGCGGAAAGCGCTCCAATGTTGCAGGTTCCGGCCACGCTCCCGCAGGATTTCGTGGGAGCAGTAATCGAGCACGACGGTGCTGCCCCTGGCATAAAGCTGCAAGTGTCAATGGCATAACCCGAACTCACGAAGGTTGTGCCGGCTGGTATGGGATTCGTAACTGTCACCTCATCCGCGGTACTCGGACCACTGTTGATCACGATGATGGTGTAGGTTATGTTCTTCCCGGTCTCAACCGTCAGATTTCCCAGCAGTAGTTCATAGAGACTCGCCGATCCGACTACTTGATAGTTGACGCTCATCGGAAGCGCGACATTTCCGGCCACGTCGGTTGCGGTCGCGGTGAAAGTCTGGCTTCCGACCGTCGACGTATTCAGTGTTATCGGAGTGGTAGTTACAGTTTGCTGCCCGGCGAATACCTGCGGTGATCCTAAAGCTCCGCAGGTGGCAATTCCTGAGTAGAAATTCGCGACAGGTGAAGTCGCGCTGGGAGGATCGTAACAGGCCACTGTCGCTGTTACCACCGCATTCGGCTGGTAGTAACCGCCAGCAGGATTCAACGTAATCGACGTCACTTGAGGTGGTGTCGTGTCGATATTGAACTGCTCGGTTTTGAAGCTCGCGTTGTTCCCTCCAGGAGTGCCTGGGCTCACATTGAGAGTTGCAGGGAATACCAGTTCCTCAAAGGAATCGCAATCGACCGAAAAATAGTGTGCGTCGAAGGGTCCCTCGGTGAGCTGGCTTGCTGTTCCGTTGTTGTCGTACTGCGTGATCGTGCCATTTACGCTGAATGGCTGTGGATTCTGTGTTGACCAAGGCGTTGCCGGCGGCCCAAGAGCCGGACATTGCGGGATGGCAGCGCCACTGAACGTGGTTAGAGTCTCCTCAGCCGGCAATGGATAAGTGGTGTCGAGAATTGTCCCGTGAGGCTCAGCGCCCACGACTACGAACGCACCCTGCGCAGCCTGAAAATTTGTGCCCGGAGTGATAGGACTGGGTGTGGGTGGCGGCACACTCGTAAACGATGCCGGTACCGAAAGCGTATTGTTCCAGAAGGGAATCGTAGGGGTGGTGCTCCACTCTGGTTCGCAGCAGAAGAAGACGTAGCTGGAATTTGTCGTTGTTCCTGTGCCCCCCGGTTTCGGAGTATTATCTGCAAGTCGCGTCAGAATGCTCTGAGGACAAAGTTGTCCGCCAAGCGGACCGGTAATCGGATACACGCACGGATCCGGGGGGAAAGTATCGGGCAGCATCGCAAATCCGGGAGCATATCCGCTGGGGATGGTCAGAATTCCGCTGCTCGAGATTCCGGTTTGAGGTTGCAGGACATCGATTTCCTGATCGAACAGGATGTTCCGCGCTGTCGATTGCGGGCAGTTCGCGCCTTGGGGGGTGGTGGGATTCGCATTGTCGGTGCACGTCATGGTATTGACGGCGCACACATTCGGGTCGACGGCAGAGAGCAGGCAAGAGGTGCCGGCCATCGCCGTACCATTCACGATGCTTGCCCAATTAGATTCGCTGATTCCCGAGTTATTGATATAAGGAATCGTGCCCTGCTGGATGGTGAGGGTTCCGTTTGTGTTGGAAACCGATTCG
>JASHOH010000154.1 GCA_030041215.1 Candidatus Sulfotelmatobacter sp.
TCTCCAGGCGCAGGGCCGCAGGTACAGCTTCACTGCACCACGATCTTCCCGTTCAATTTTGCATCGCCGAAAACGTTACTCACTTCTACAGGGATCTCGCCCGCAGTCTCCGGTTGGAATTCGAAATCGTAAACCTCACCCGAGTCCATTCGCACAGCGAAGGAAAGAAAATTGTCGCCTCGCAGGACAAGGTAAGAATGCGCCGCAGCAGAATACAGCGGCTGTGCATGATGCGCACGGGCAGAGCGGGCCAAAACGCGTTGCGATTGGGGGGCCAGACGGGATCCTACTGGATTGTCGGCCACTCGACGGTTGTCCAGAAATGGGCTTCGAGTCGTTTCTTGCGTTTTCACGGGACGAACCCGGAGCAGTAACGTTCACGCGGGTGTGGCGGAGATTCAGGTTGGTGGGGACTTTGCGTTTGAGGCGTGAGTAAAAACCCTCTCCCCGGTCATCGAGGAGAGGGTCGTTGAAGTCGAAACGTTGTTTTAGTCGTCGTCCCGATCGCCGGCCGGTGCCGGGTTGTTGAAGTCGCTTGCTGGGCGAACCGTGTTCTCGCCTGGATAAGGCCGCGTGTACCCCGTGGACTCATACCAGTTGTAATGGTTAACCGTGTCTGGGTCTTCGGAGTCGGGCTTGGTCAGCTTGCCAGCGAAGATCTGTGCCTTCTTCTGGAGCCAAGCTGCCCTCAGGGCCTTGACCTTAGGGCTGTCCGTTGTGTTGTCTGCGCTCGAAGAAACGCCCTGGGTCAGCGGAACCTGGTTCGGCACGTGCGTCCACGGCTGGAAGTTCTCCGCGGGCGGCGTGCCCTTGACGAAATCCGTCCTCATCGGCGACGCAATGAGGTCGTACTGGTCAATAGGGGTCAGACCGAGGATTTGCTCGATCGTCCGAGTCATATTGACCTGAGTGTAAAGGGTATGGTCGGTGGGTCCGGACTGCACCGCGTATGGGCTGACGACATAGCCGGGGCTGCGATGACCGTCGATGTGGTCGACACCGTTCTGCGCGTCGTCTTCTTCGAGGAAGATCGCCGACGTGGACCACACGGGGCTGTGGCTGATGTAGTCGATAATGCGCCCTATGGCCAAGTCGTTATCGGCCTGTTCTGCCTGCGGCGTTGGTGGGCCGCCGGTGTGGTCGCACATGATCCACAGGATTTCCAGCGTGGGCACCGTACCCGCCGCGACGTCATTGTTGAAGTCTTGCACCCACAGATCGACGCGGAACTGGTCGGGGATGCCCAGATCGAAATACGGGAAGTTCTGGATCATGTGGTCATACACCGCGGGAATAGAGGACTCTGCCAGGATGTCGTTCTGGTAATACAGCGTCGTCTCGCCCGGGGTCCCAGGTGGTGCACAGTCAGGCCCTCCCTCGAAGCACTGCGAGTCGGCATAAAACTGGCTCCAGCTCGGCTCGCCGTTCGGCCCGTACGTCCCGCCCGGTTGCAGGTACGTATCGTTCTCGATGTATTCGCCGTAGATCTTCACCGAGAGACCAGCCTGCTCCGCTTCCGAGAAAAGGAAGCCCTTTTTCTGATAGGCAAGCGCATCGCCGGCGTTCCCGCCCGGGTAGCTGCGGACCCAGTCCGGCGACTGGATGTCGTCGGCATAGGGCGCCATGCCCTCCATAATCCACTGATGACCGTCAGCCGACTGGCGGCTCGGGTCGTAGAAGTTATCGAGGAGTGGGAAGCGCTGCACCAGTAGGTGCGCGTTCGGCGTGACCGCGACGCCTCCGGCTGCAGAGCCATCACCGAACACTGCCAACGAGGGGTCGCCATTGCCGGCGGCCACGTCGCCCAGGATCTGGTCGTAGGTGCGGTTTTCACGGACGATCAGGAACACATGCTTGATCAGCGATGGATCGCCGATCTTGGCCGGTATTGCGACCGGCTTGGTATTCGGGTTGCCACCGGAGGCCGACTGGATGTTCTGAGTCAGATCCCAGTGGTTGTTGTAGAAAACCTGCTGCGACATCTTCGCCAACGTCGCGCTGTTCGGCACGGGGACGATGCTCACCGTGCCATTGTCCTGGTGAGTGTTATAGCCGCAAACGCCGTGGTCGCACTCGAACGAATCGCGTGTGCCGATGCCCTTGTCATTGGCAACGATGAGCATTTTAGCGGCCTCGTCCAGTACGACCGAGCTGGGCGCATAAGCCACCGGGATCATGCCCAAGATAGAATTCGCCGCGCCCGGGCTGAGGTCGACCACCCCGATCGCGTTGGCATTGTAAAGCGCGACGTAGGCAATGCCGTTCTTGGCATCGACGGCAATCGAGTTCGGTGCGGCGCCATAGGCTGGTTCGCCCGCGCCGGGCACTCCGATTGGCAGTGCCAGGCTGATTGTGCGCTCCACCGTGTTGGTGGCCGTGTTGATCACCGAGATAGTGTCGCTATAGGTGTTGGCGACTAACACGTATGGTCCGTAAAGAGCCAATCCGGTCGGGTGCAGACCAGTCTCGATGGTATCGGTGACCGTTAGCGAGGCCAGATCTACCACGGAAACGGTACCGGTGATCGCGGCGCCGACAACCGGGTCGGCGACGATTTCAGTACCCGCGGAGTTGATCTGGAAGTCCGCCTCGGTAGCGATGCGGCCGCCCTCGTTGCTGACGTAGGCGGTGGTACCGGTGCTGTTGATCGCGATGCTGTGCGGGGCGTTGCCCACGCGGATCTGTGTCCCCTGCTGCAACGTGGTCAGGTCGATCTGGGTGAGCGTGTCCTGCTGGTTCAGCAGGGCATAGGCGCTGGCGCCGTCAGGCGAGAGCGCGACTCCTCCAGGATAGGAAGTGCTCGGGGAATAGAAAGAGCCGCAGGGGTTGCCATAAGAAGCTGGCGGGCTGTTTGGAAAGCAGGTGATGAAGGGATCCGGCTGCAAGGGTGGCACGCTGATTTGGGCGTCGTCTTCCAGCAAGCCCTGTGCATTGACATTGGCAAGGGTGACAAAGCTGCTGTCCTGGCTAAACACCAAGAAGTTGCCGTCAGCCGAATAGGTTATGCCGCTATAGCTGCCGCTCGGATCCTGTCCATACGGCCCGGACGGGACGTAGTTCTGCAGGACAACGCCGGTACTGGTGTCAAACACCTCGACGGCTCCGTTTCCGTCTGTGATCGACGTACCCATGGTGAGCACAGCGGCGGTGTGAGTCTTGAGATTGGGGTTCAGCGCGACAGCCTTCGCGCGGACCCGGATGCCGAGGTTGACTTGGGTGCCGGCTGGAGTGATGACCGCACCATCGCTGACAACCCACGATCCGTTCTTCTGTGGGCCGACGTTGTAGGTCGGGTATTCCTGGGACTGAGCCGCGGCGAGCCCCGCACAGCTCAGCCCCGTCGCCACTAGGCCGGCGAGCGGACGCAGATGGTTGATTCGAGACTTATTTCGAGACCTGGTTCGAAACTTATTTCGTGGGGATTTTCGGGACATGTACGCTTCTCCTCCCTTGGATTTTCTTGCTGAACCCAGGGACTGCCAGCCTAGCGGCTCAAAGTTGACGCCAGCGTGACAGCAAGATTACAGATTTGTCATCTTGGGGAGCGACGGGAATGCTGGAGCGTGAGGTGAGTTGCGTCAGTGAATCACGATCGGGGGATATGCGGGTCCAGTTCCGACCCGTCACCGACGAGCGCACGCAACGGCCCCAGCCAGGGTTCGTAGCGTCGCCAGCGCGCCACGGAGGTGCGATAGATGGGTTGGCGGGCCTGCCACTTGCTGGGGGTGTTTACAGCGCGCGGATTGCGTTCGGGACGCAGGCATGCGTCGGACCACGCCAGGCCGCAAGCCGCGATGATGCGGCGGATGATTGGTTCGGGCGCGTTGGTCAGTTCCTCATAATCAACCTCGATGAAGCGATCCGCCGGCAGTACGCTTCGCCAATGGTCGATGAGCCGCTGGTAGCTGCGGAAATACGCGACCAGTTCGGCACCTCCGGTCGGAAACGCCAGGCTCGGATGGAAGTGAGTTTGATGGATTGACAGCGCCGTGTCGACTGCCGCGCGCCGGCAATGGATGAAGATGGCGTGCGGGAATGCCAAATGGATTAGCCCGGCCCAGAGAAAGTTGAACGGCATCTTGTCGGTGACTCGCGCCGCCGTCGGCGCGATCGCGCGCAGCACGCCGAGATAGTCTGCTGCCGCCTTGGCGAGGAACGGCGTCTCGTCCCCGGAGACGCCGGAGCGGTGCCACGCCGCCCCGCGCTGGTTCCAGAAATGCAGCTCGGCACCGGCCCCGACCTCGGGATGCATGGAGACGATCTGTTCAACAAGAGTTGTGCCCGACCGCGGCATGCCGATGATAAGCACCGGCGTTGCATCGCCGCTGCCGAGTTCGGGCGCTCGCGCGATCAGTTCGGGTGTGCAGTGGGCAATCAAGCGGTCGATCTCGATGGAGAACGCTGCCGAGTCGAACGATCCACAGCCCCGGCGCACGGCGTCGGCGGCGTCGAAATGCTGCATGGCCAACCGGTAGTCGCCAAGATCTTCCGCCGCCTTGCCGATCGCGAGGTGAAGCCGCAGGCGTTGCCCCGCTTCCAGCCCCGGCGTGGCCAGGGCCGATTGCATCCCTTGAAGCAGACCGTCGTCATCGCTCGTTACCGGGCGACACCGGACCAGATCGTAGTAGCTTCCCGCCAGCATTGGCGCGATCGCAATCGCGCGTTCGAAGCATGCACGGGCCTCGTCGAAACGGCCAAAGTCAGAGAGCAGATTGCCCAGCAAATCATACGCCATGGCGTTCCTCGGATCGGCCACCAGCGTCTCTCGCAATACCTGCTCGGCTTCCTGACTGCGATCCTCGATCAGCAGCGCCCGTGCCTTACCCAGGCGGCCGAAGCTATGCTTACCTCCGCTCGTAGCCGCGCGCCGGAAACAGCCAATCGCCTGCTCGCGATGGCCCAGTGTGTAGACTAGGGCGCCGGCGCGGAACCACCCCTCTGTCAGGGATGGGAGCAGCTTAGTGGCACGGTCGTACGCAACGATTGCCCCGCCGATGTCGCCCAGCTTCTCCAAGGCGATTCCCAGGCGGAAATGGGCATCGGCGTAGTGTGGGTTGCTGGCGACCGCCCTCTGCAATGCCGCGATGGCATCTGGTACGCGGCCGACCTCGAGGCAGGCGAGACCAAGATCGTGCTGGATGATGGCATTGGAGGGCTGCAGCAATGCGGCATCGCGCAACGGCGCGATCGCATCGGCTGGTCGCCCCGCCCGGAGCAACTTAGTGGCTAACGCAAGCAGAGGCGCCACCTGCTGCGACGCGGCTGGGTTTGGAGACTGGGACATAACGCGAACCTAGCGTGGAATCTGTAGCGCGGCCATCGGAATGGGCAGCGCAATTGTCACCCTACCACGATCTGCCAACGAAGGAGAATCTTGCGATTGGCCATTCTGGACGCGATCGAACGGGTGGCCGTCGGCAGCTCTGGCCAAAAAATAGAAACTGGGTGGTTAAGGGATTACACTTGTCAGTAGTGAGTCAGAACGATCCGCGCAGCTGTGGGGGTGAGAATATGGCGCCCTTGGTTCATCGCTCGATCGTCAAGAAATTCTTCATCGTCGTTTCCTGCATCTTCTCCGTTCGTGTCCTATCGCCGCCAGTTCTGGCGCAGCAGGCCGCCGCCCACACTGCTGGAGGGGTGGTTCACGTATCAGCCCCACCGATTCCCCACACTCCGATTTCTCCAGCGCCGATTATCCACGCACCGATTTCCACTCCTCGAACGCCGATAGCCTCGTCTGCTGGCGGCGCACTCGGCACAGCTAGGTTTCGCCCTCCTCGGCGCCCGATTCGCCCATTTCCGCCGGTGTTGGTCCTCTACGAGTCCCCCTTTCTTCTCGGCGGACTATTCTGGGGACCGAACTCCTGCTGGCAAGCCAGCTGTGACCAGTTCTGGCCCTGGATGCTTGGTTACACCACGGTCTCCTCCCCTGGTCCGACAAACTACGTTTCCCAGGTTTATGAGACTCCGGTGTATGTTTACGGCGAAGAGAGACCGGACCTACCGCAGCTCTTCTTGAAAGATGGCACAATTCTCAACGTGACTGATTACTGGCTCGTCGATGACCAGCTTCATTTCACGATGCTTGAAGAGGATGGCGGCAAACCAGCGGAACACGTGATTCCTTTCGACGCACTGGATTTGCAAACAACCGTTGATGTAAGCACGCGGAGAGGATTCCGCTTCATGCTACGCAACGAGCCATTCGAGCAGTATCTGCGCGACCACCCTGAAGGCCCGCCACCGCTCATAACGCCTCCTCATGAGTAAGATTTGAGAGTTAACAGCCCACGAAGTCAGTCCATTCCCTTGTTTAGAACAAGTTTTGTCACCGCGCTTTTTGCACACCGCATTCTCGAGCTCGACAGCTATGAACAGGTGCCGGCGCACTTGAATATGAGGAAAAACTGTGTTGAGTTACGGTTGATGAGTGCTATGGGGAACGTTACGTCAACTGAGTCGTAGCAGGAGTGTGGCGGGCGGCGAGGGCCGCCTGTTTCAGGCAGCCCTCGTTACATCTTCGGCCTTGAGCTTTTGTCGGTTATGGCTTGTAGACGATTTTTGCAAAGGTCCCGGCCAGTTCGGCGGGGCCAATCCCCTGACCCACGGTGACGAACAACTCGTTGGTTGCTCCATTGGCCGCGTTCCCGCCTCCGAAGGCAATTCCCCACAAATTATTAAGGACGATCGGTTTCCCGTTCTCGTCCTTGATCGTGCCCACAAAAGCCCCGGTCGTGGGGTCGAACCCGTTGATGGTGCCGGCAACGGAGTTGTTTGAAACCAGCAGAGTATTCCTCAGCGGGCCAAAATTACCCGGAGCCGCGGCGATACCCCAGGCCTGGTTTAGCTGGTTTCCTTGAATCAGTGTCTTCACGAAAGTACCACTCTCCGTGAAGACGTCGATACGGCCTCCGGCTCCGACGTTCGGTACCGCATACGCCACGTACACCAGGCCATTGATGTCCTGAATGCCGAACACTGCGAGGTTGGAGGGGGCTGACGGGTCACTGAACGTCTTCACGAGGTTGAAGTTTCCGTCAAACATATCGATGACGTTGTTGGCGTTATCGGCCGCGTAGAGGAAATTACCCGAGGGATAACTGGTAATAGCCAAGCCCGTATACGATGACTTGTTGGCCGAGTTGTCGACCGCCATAACAGATTGGTTTGGGTTCAAGCCCGGCGCCCAGCCGCTGATGGTGCCATCCAGCGTGGCAAAAAGGAAAGGCGTTGACCAGTCCTGAATCTGGAAATCCGTCGACGATCCATTGAAAACCACGCCAGTCGGTGTACCAGGCCCGTTTAGACCGGTCGGCGAGGCTGGCCCGTTTCCGGCGGTGGGAATCAAAACCCTGAGTGGAATCTGTTTTCCGGCTGCATCATAGAGGGTCGACCAGCCGGTGTCGTTATCACTGATCCACCAAGCGCTCGTGGCGCCGCGAGCTAATCCCCAGGCATTGGCTAGCAGTGGATCGATGGTCGGGGCTTGGTGGACTTGATTCGAAACTAGGTTTGTGAGCTGATATTGTGCATTGGCAGGGGCCGAGACCATGGAAAGAACCAGACCGAGGCAGGCGACGACTGCTGTCCTGCAAAGCTGCATAGTAGTTTCTCCTTAGCGAAGTCAGCAGCAGAGGAGGATTGAACCATCGGTACGGATGACTGGACTCAGAACCTTCTCTGACCTGCTTGGTTGGTGATCGTAGGCGAATCGTAACTGGGAATTGTCAGAGGTTAGTCAACAGTTTGCAAAATCCTTTCCTCGCGTTGCGCATGGGGGCGAAGTTGGCCAACCGTAGGCCCCGTGATCGATCTCGCCACCAAGTACATGAGGTGATTGTCGCAATCTTCGCGAAAGACGCACGATGGCGGTCGCGCATCACGCGTGCTCGGGTTTGTGATCACCGCAGGGTCTTTGTGAAGTAATTCTCTTTCGTGGAGACGAGCAAACTGGAGACAACAAGTCAATTGACATTCCCTCTTATAGAGAGAGGCGATTACACGTTTTGACTGCTGCTCTGAATAGCGGATTGAAGATCGGCCCTAAATCCGCACGTGAGCATGTGACTCGCTTCGCTGACATTGCGTTGCCGTTGAGCAGAAAATAGTGCGGAAATTTTCCGGCCTCCCCGCACCTAGGCTGCCGCTTTTTTTGAACCTGCCTTTCTATTCCAAAGACTTCCGGAACCGCAAGACGCTCACGCTCAACATCAAGAGCGCAAACCCGGCCATCATGGCCACATTGGGCCAAAGTACTTCCAAGCCCACTCCTTTGAGGTAGATGCTGCGGAGAATTAATACAGCATGTCGCAGAGGATTAACATAACTCAGACGCTGGAAGAATATCGGCATGCTGCTGATCGGACTGCCAAATCCGGAGAGCGTAGTGGCAGGCATGATGAAGAAAAAAGCAACGTTGCGCGCCTGCTCTTGCGTTGCCGAGACCGTCGATAGCAACAGCCCCAATCCTAAAGCGGCAAGCAGAAAGGTCATGATTCCAATCGCTAAGGTTGTGACATGACCACGAAACGGCACCCCGAACCAAAACGTACCAATCAGCGCGACCAGCACTGCATCGACGCAGCCAATAAGGAAATACGGGACCGTCTTGCCCAGAATAAATTCCCAGCGGCGAATGGGAGTGACCATGACTTGCTCGAGGGTGCCGATTTCCCTCTCTCGTACGACGGCAAATGCTGTCAAGTTCATGACCATGATCAGCAGAAGGTTTCCAATGACGCCGGGAACGAAATACCACTGACTATTGAAGCCCTCATTGAACCAGGGCCTCGCTTCGAGTTCTATTTGCGGCATGAAGGAGGCTAGCTGAGGGGTTGAGCGCTGCAGGTTGTGCTTTTGATAATCCTGAGCAAACTGCGCGCCGATTTGCGTCATGTAACCCATGGCCACCAGCGCAGTATTCGAATTGGAGCTGTCAATGAGTACTTGTACGGACGCCCCCTGTCCATTCCGTAGACGCTGTGCGAAGCCCGAATTCATCTCCACTGCCATGAGGAAATCGCCGCGGTCGATGCCATAGCGCAACTCGTCGCGTCGAGCCGCATACTTTGCAATGCTGAAGTAGCGGCTGGCCCCAAAGTGAGAAACCAGTTCGCGACTCTCCTGCGTGTTATCCAGATCAAGGATTGCGAGCGAGACGTGTTTGATCTCCATGGTCGCCGCATATCCAAACACCAGCATCTGAATCATCGCCGGTCCGAACAGCAGCCAGCGCATGTGCGGGTTACGCAGAGTCTGGATGAATTCCTTGACCAACATGTAGCGGATGCGGGCAATGGATTGCGGCAATCTCATTGCAGCCTCTTCTGAAACGAGCGGGTGGCGAACACGATCAACACCGCCGCAATTATGGTCAACGCCAAAAGGTCTCCTGCCAACAAACTTACCGGCGTTCCTTTGAGGAAGACATCCCTCACAATCGAAACGTAATACCTCGCAGGCAAAATGCGGGTGATCCATTGGACGACGATGGGCATTTGATCTATCGGGAAGATAAAGCCCGACAGAAGAAATGTCGGCAGGAACGTGGCCAACATTGCCATCTGATTCGCGCCCAACTGCGACTTTGCAGTGACGGAGATGTAATATCCCAGCGAAAGTACCACTAACAGAAAAAGTGCAGAGCTGCCGTAGAGTACGGTCCAACTTCCACGGAAAGGAACTTTGAAACACCAGACCGACATGCCTGCGCAGAGAACCGTGTCGATCATCCCAAGAGCGAAATACGGGGCAAGCTTTCCAATCTGAATTTCAAGCTTGCCAACTGGAGTCGAGATGAGCTGTTCCATGGTGCCCCGCTCCCACTCGCGCGCAATGGTCAGCGAAGTCAGAAACGCGCCCACCACCGCCATCACCAGGGCCACGATTCCAGGCACAAGATTGGCCATGCTTTCCAGGTCTTCGTTGAACCATGTCCTCGCTTCAAAACTGACGGAAACCGGCCTCGGCGCGAGACCAGTGCGCTGCTGCCAGTCAACCTGCACTGCCGCCGAATAAGCTTGAACAATGGACTGAGCATAGCCCATTCCTACCATCGCCGTGTTGCTGTCGCTGGCGTCAAGCAGCGCCTGAACTTCGGCATGATCTTGCGCGTGCAGCATCTCGGAAAATTGCGGTGGAACGATTACTGCCACTGAGCAAACGCCATAATCAATGTCATGAACCACGGCTGGGTAGCTTTCAGAGACACGGACAATGTTGAAGTAGTCCGTGGCCTGAAAATGTTTGAGTAAGTCCTGACTGTCTTGCGTTCCATCACGATCATAGACACACAAGGGTACGTGCTTAACGTCGAGATTGACGGCGTAACCGTAGGTGAGCAATTGGATGACCGGCATCAGAAAGACCAGCAGAAGGCTGCGCGGATCGCGGCGAATCTGAATGATTTCCTTCCGCGTAATCGCCGCGATGCGCCGCCAATTCATGCAATCGCCTCCTGCCTTCGTGCGGACGTGAGCGACACGAAAACGTCTTCGAGGCTGGGCGGGATCGGCTCCACGCGTTTCGCGCGCACTCCCTTCGCCTCCAGCGCTTGGCGTATGACTGGCGTTGCAGTGCTCGCTTCCTTCACCACCACATGCAACCTGTTTCCGAAAACAGCTGCATCCAAGATTCCAGGAGTGTGCTGAAGCGCTTCGAGCGCTGTTCCTAGAGGCTCACACTCAACCAGCAAGAGTTGTCCTTTCATGTGCTGTTCCTTCAGTGCCGTAGGAGTGCCCATGGCGACGATGCGTCCGCGATCGAGGAGCGCGAGCCGATTGCAATACTCCGCCTCGTCCATGTAGTGCGTGGTCACGAACACAGTGACTCCATCGCTTACCATTTCATGGATCAATTCCCAGAAGTGCCGGCGGGAGACGGGATCGACCCCGGAAGTAGGTTCGTCCAGAAAAAGAATGGGGGGGCGATGGAGTACGGCACATCCCAGCGCAAGACGCTGCTTCCAACCGACCGGGAGGGAGCTCGTGGGTGCGTTCTCCCGGCCTTCCAAACCAGCCATTCGCAGTACCCAGGCTACGCGCTCCCGCAAATCTTGCTTGGGAACGCTGTACAGGCCACCGAAAAATGTCAGATTTTCAGAGACACGCAGATCGTTGTAAAGCGAAAATTTCTGGGACATGTAGCCGATCTGCTGGCGAACACCCTCGGGATCGGCGGCGACATCGATTCCCGCGACTTGCGCTCGTCCGGACGATGGGCTTAACAGTCCGCACAGGACGCGAATGGTTGTGGATTTGCCGGAACCATTCGGGCCAAGGAAGCCGAAAATCTCTCCGCGATGCGCCTCGAAGCTGATGTCATCGACGGCGACGAAGGTCCCGAAGTGTTTGCTTAAGTGTTCCACTGCAACCGAAGTCGGGCCGTTGTTCATGGCCAATGAACCGCCGCCGGAGTTTCCGCTTCATGCTCAACCGCCGAAACAAAAAGATCTTCAATACTGGGCGTAACCTGCTCAACAGAGTCGTACGCAATATGATTGGCGTCGAGATACGATCGCAACTCGGGCACCCGCCGATCTGCGTTGTCGACGAAAATGTGTACTCGGTCCCCGGCAAGCAGCGTGTCACGCACCATGGGAGCCGCGGCGAGGGCGGCGCGCACGGACTCGAGGTCCCGAGCGCGGATTACAAGTACAGCTCCAGGAAACCTCTTCTTGAGCTCATCGGGATGATCGCAGAATAGCATTCGGCCCAGATACATCAGCCCCACGCGATGGCAGCGCTCGGCCTCATCGAGGTAGGAGGTTGAAGTCAGGATGGCAACGCCGCTGGCCACCAGGGAATAGAGGATGCGCCAGAAATCACGGCGCGACACGGGATCAACTCCGTTCGTGGGCTCGTCAAGCAAAATGACTCGCGGCGTGTGGATCAGCGCGCACACCAGGCCCAGTTTTTGCTTCATTCCCCCGGAAAGGTTTCCCGCCAGCCGGCGGCGGAATTCCTCGAGGCCGGCGGCGGCCAGCAGTTCCGCCGATTGCCGCTCCCGTTTTTTCTTATCGACTCCGAACAAGTCGCCATAAAAGCGAATGTTTTCGTCGACGGTAAGATCGTCGTAAAGACCGAATCGTTGCGGCATGTAGCTCAGATCATGCTTGGCGCTTTCCGGGTCATGCACTACATCGTGACCCGCAAGAGTTATTGTTCCGCTATCGGGGCTGAGCACTCCAGCCAACATGCGCAGTGTCGTAGTCTTTCCGGCGCCGTCCGGCCCAACCAGGCCGAAGATTTCTCCCGGCTGAACGTCGAAGCTGAGGCCATCGACAGCACGGATGGTGCCGAATTGCTTTTTCAGCCCGTGTAGCGTGATCGCTGGCGCAGAAGACTCCACAGTTGCTCCCTCTACTTCACCTTGATATAAGCGTCCGCCGGCATACCTGGCTTCAGTTCGTGATTTGGATTTTCAACATCCACCTTGATCCGATACACCAGCGTCACCCGCTCTTTCTCCGTCTGCACGCTTTTCGGCGTGAACTCCGCTTCTGACGAGATGACAGAAACCCGTCCACGATAAACCTTGCCGGGATATGTATCAGTCTGTACGTCCACATCCTGCCCCCAATGCACCTTGCCCAAATCCGTTTCCGGCAGATACACGCGCAGCCATATGTGATCCAGATCCGCCAGCGTCACCACGGGCGTGCCGGGCGAAACCACCTCGCCCAGTTCCGCCTGCCGAACCAGCACCACACCATTGAATGGAGCGCGCAGAACCGTATAGCTCAAGCGAATCCGTGACATCTCCAGGTTCTGCCGAGCCTGGCGGACATTCGAACGATCGACATCCAGTTCTTCTTTCCGCGTTCCTTCGACCAGTTCGTTGTAAATCTGCTTTGCGCGTTCCAGAGTTGCTTCCGCCATGGTCACGGCAGTCGCGGCCTGGTCGCGTGTCTGGCCGGGAATTTCGTCCTTCTGGTAGAGCGCCTGGTAACGATTGAAATCTTTCTTCTTCTGTTCCAGATCTGCCCGAGCATCGATCATGCTTTGCCGTGCCGCTTCGATTTCCTGCAGGCGCGTGCCGGCCAGACCCAGCACCAGTTGCCGCTGGCGCACGTGCGTCATGGCGTCATCCACCTGCACCTGCTGGCGGTAGTCGTCGTTGTCCAATTGCGCCACCAGATCGTTGGTGTTCAAGGTCATGCCTTCATCGACCGGCAATTTGACGATTCTTCCAGTGACCTTGAAGCTGACCAGGCTTTCGTGCGCTTCAATATTGCCCGAGAGCTTCAATTCGTTCTCGGTCGAGGACTTGCGAAACCATCTCGGCTTAGACCAGATGATTGCGCCAAGCGCAATAACTGCAACCACCAGAATGATGAGTCCACGTTTCATCGCACTTTCTCCTGTTCCACAGCGGGCTGCTTCGGCGCTTCGTTGGAAGAACTGCCAAAATATTTCCGAAAATTCTGCTCCGTTCCGCCCAGTGCGCGTGCCAGGGCGGCCTTCGCGTCCGCGTGCCGCGCCAGGGCGGTGATCTGATCATCCTGGGCCGAACGCAGCTGATCTTGAGCGGTGGTGACCTCTATGTTGTCGGTAACGCCGTTGCGGAAACGGTCCTGCGATAGCGTCAGTTCTTTCTGGGCAAGATCGAGCGCCGCCTGCGTGACCGTGACCTGTTGTGCGGCGGAATCGATATCGAGCAGCGCCTTTCTTATATCCTGTTCGATACCGCGAGCCAGATCGCTGATCTGGTCGTTCACGCGCCGCAACCTGCTTTCCAGCTCTTTTCGCTCGCCATTACGATCGCGATTGAACAAGGTGATGGAGACAACCCCTTGAATCTCGCCGATTCCCGGCATTGCGCCGAAGGTGCGTCCAAGCGCTCCATAATCTCCATTGACCGAAAAGGTTGGAAAATAGCGCGCGTGCGATGCTTTTTCCTGTTCGAGCAAAGACTCGCGCTGCGATTCCAGCGCGCGGTAATCGGCGCGAGTTTCGAGCGCAGTGTGTATCGCCTGATTTAGCTCTGGGAGTTCCGCGGCTTTGAACTCCAGTTTCTCCGCCAATTCGAGCGGAGCGCCGGGCTCCAGGCCGAGAAAGCGTTCGAGTACAAGCAGAGAGGTTTGATAACTGTCACGGGCAACGAGCAGAGCCTGCTGGTCACGCGCCAGTTGTACGCCGGCACGAACCACATCGACTGCGGTGGCCAGGCCTTGATCATGCTGATCGCGCGCCAATTTTTCCAGCGCCTGCGAAGTCCTAACACGGGATTCCGCAGCTTGCACTTCGGCCAAGGCCGATTCCGAGTCCAGATACAGTCCCGCCGTCTGTCTAATAACCAGATCTCTAGTGTCTTGATAGCTGAGTTTTGCGGATTGCGTCAGCTGTTGACTTGCCCTCCAGTTGTGATACGCCTGCCGATCGACAACCGTCTGGCTCGCCGCGATGCGAAAATCGTAATAGGCAAAGGGCCCCACGACCGTAGGTATTTCCGGCACCGATACCCCGAGAACCGCCAGATTGTTGTTCTGCAGTTTGGCGAGCGTATCACCAGTAATCCGCGGCAAAAGCGGCGCGAGTTGCCTTTCGCGCGTTCCTTCATCCTCGTCAACTTGTGTTCCCGCAACGCGCGCAGCCAGGTTGTTCTTCAACGCTAACGTAATTGCATCCTGAAGTGTCAGCCGCTGAGAACTGGATTGCTGGGCCGCGGGATGGATGATCACAGCAAGAAGCATGGCAAGTTCAAACCCAGCTCTTTTCAGAGTGCCCCTCATTGCTTTTCCCTCGCACTCAAAAAAATTTCCGTGCTGCACGGCGCTCGCTGTGATTCGCCTCGCAATCCATGCAACACAAGTTCTAGATGAGCTTCCATGTATCTATCCAAGTCGAGCGGTTGTCGCTCCCCGACAATCAGCGTCCACACAACGGCGAGAACGGCCGGACCAACGAGGACCTGTGGAAACGCCGCGATCTTGCTTTCCCGAAACTCGCTAGAAGCTATGCCTCTTTCGATCAGAGTACGCATCGCCGCCACGCCAGGCCCAACCACTTCGCGCAGATAAACATCGGCGAGCTGAGGAAATTTGTGGCTCTCCGCAATCAGCAATCGAAGCATGAGTCGCGCCTTGGAGTTCTTCACGACGTTGGTATACTGGCGCGCTAATACCTGCCGAACGAGTTCCTCCGCCGTCCCTGAAAACGTTTGAACGAAGATTTCAAGTTCCTCGAACGCGTGGCGAATCAGGCCGCGCAAGACAGCGCGAAACAAGAGCTCCTTATTCTTGAAGTAGAGATAAATCGTTCCTTTCGCAATTCCCGCTCTCTGGGCTACGTCTTCCAGGCGCGCTTCCGCGTATCCCTTGGCGGAGAACTCTTCAAACGCGGCTGCAAGGATTTGGTCGTGTCGGTGAAGTTTCGCTTCCCGGGTCCGAGAGGTCGATAGCATGTCAATGCGCGTTCGTGCAGAAAACCCGTGCTACTAGTGACTGACCGTTCAGTCATATGATACGACCCCAGCAGCAACCGTTCAGTAGCAGCAATCACGCACTTGTGTGATGAGTCTCACGCGGCGAAAATCATTGCGCACATTTTGGTGCTGATCTCAATCAATGGCCGTCAATTCGCTCTTGTCTTCGATGTTGACGAAGACTTCGCCGTTGTCGTCGCTGGCCGCAAATTCAGGTTTGCCATCCAGCTTGATCGTGCCCACGACCGTCCCGTTGCTGGCATCGATTGCCGTCACATCGTGGCTTCGGCCGTTGAATGTAAACACGCGCTTACTCGCCGGATCGTAAATAATGGCGTCAGGATTTTCGCCCGCCTTCACCTTGCTAGTCGTTGCCAATGTCTTGAGATCA
>JASHOH010000155.1 GCA_030041215.1 Candidatus Sulfotelmatobacter sp.
GCTTGCATCGACCCCAATCAGCGCGCGTCGGCCACGATTCTGGCCAAGCAGGACTGCATTCTTTCCGGAATCGGCTGCGTGGCGCGCATTCTGGACGTTTACGCTGCACTCGACGGTGCAGTGACTTCACATTACGACGTTACCACCCATCGCGAAATCTTCGATGGCGTTCGCCTGCATAAGGGCCAATCGGTGGCCGTTATCCGCGACAATGCGCGCGTGGTTCTTTCCTGCGAGCGCGTGATCCTGAATTTCTTGCAACGCATGAGCGGCATCGCCACGCTCACGCGCAAGTTTGTAGACGCGATTTCCGGCACTAAAGCGCGGATCCTCGATACGCGCAAAACCGCTCCTGGCCTACGCGTGCTCGATAAGTATGCCGTGCGCTGCGGTGGAGGATTCAACCACCGCCTTGATCTCTCCGACGGAGTTCTGATCAAGAACAACCACATCGCACTCGCTGGAGGAATCATTCCTGCGCTGGAGCGCGCCGTTCATAATCGGCGTGGAGAGCAGCCGATCGAAGTTGAGGCGCGCACGATGCACGAACTGGAGGATGCCCTCGCCCACGGAGCGGAGGCGATTCTGCTCGACAACATGCCTCCCGAACAGGTACGTCAGGCCGTTGAGCATTGCGCCCAACTCGAGCGTCGCGTGCAAATCGAATGCTCGGGAGGAATCCGGCTCGAAAATGTCCGATCTTATGCCGAGACTGGGGTTGATTTCATTTCCGTCGGATTGCTGACTCATTCGCCGCAAGCCGTAGATATGAGCTTGCGTGTCGTCCCTGCGTAAACGGGCACTAAACGCCAGCCTGCTCCAGATCCAGCAACCTCTTTTTCCTGTCCACCCCCCAGCGATAGCCGCTGAGACTGCCGTCCTCGCGCACCACGCGATGACAGGGAATGGCAACTGCAACCGGATTGGTCGCGCAGGCCCGCGCCACTGCGCGATAGGCCTTGGGCTCGCCGATGGCTTTCGCCACCTCACCGTAAGAGCGCGTCGCGCCGAACGGGATCGACTGCAAATACGTCCACACCCGGCGTTGAAACGCAGTTGCTCGAATGTCCAGCGGCAACGAGGCATTCAACTCACGCCCGCTCATTCGTGATAGCACGGCTTCGGTCCAGACCTGCAATCCACCTTTGTCAGCTTTGCGCACCGCGAAGGGAAATTCGCGCTTCAGGCCCTCGATCAACTCGCCATCCGAGCGCCCGAACTGAATCGCGCAGACGCCGCGATCAGTAGCGGCAATCAACATCCGGCCGAGCGGCGAATCGGCCAAGGTGTAGCGTACGGTCTGGGCGATTGCACCTCGGCGATATTTATCGGGCGTCATGCCGAGCTGTGAAGACGTTTTCTCGTACAAGCGGCTGCTCGATCCGTAACCGGCGTCGTACATGGCACGCGTCACGTTGTCTCCGTTCTGCAAATTGCGCTTGAGCAGGCGGAGGCGGCAGGAGTCGGCATATTCCCGCGGCGTGATTCCCAACGTCGCTTTAAAGCGGCGCTGCAAATGAAATGGACTTTGCCGAAACGCCTTACCTAATTGGACGAGAGTGATTGGCTCCTCAAGATGCTGCTCGATGTAGCGGCAGACCGCTTTCGCGAAATCCGACTGCGGATTGCCGCTGATGGCTCTGGGACGGCAGCGTAGGCAGGCGCGAAATCCGGCCTTTTCGGCCTGCTCGGGACGTGAGAAGAACTGTACGCTCGTGCGCCGCGGACGCCGCGCCGGGCATGATGGCCGGCAATACACGCCCGTAGTAGAAACGGCGAAAACGAACTTTCCATCGTGGGAAGCATCGCGTGCCACAACTGCCAGCCAACGGGCATCGTCGGCAGGTTCACGCACGTCCGGCCCCTTCGGCTTGGAACTCGCGATCGGCATTGCTCCGACAGATTCCTTCGCAAGTGTGACATTCGGCGGGGTCAATGCAAAGGTCATGTTTGTGCTCGTCATAGTGATGACAGCTTAGCGACTGACGATGCGAGCAGGCTATCCGGATCTTGCGGGCAAAGCAGATTAATGCAAGAGATGGGCCCTCATTCTGTTCCGCGAGGCGCGAAATCTTCGGTCAATTCGATCCCCGCTTTACGTAGCTCTGCTACAAACGCCACCGGGTCTATCGCGCTCGCCAGGAAGTGGACTCCCGCCTGCACTCGGCCCTCGTTAATCATACGTGCGACGGTCGCCGGTACAAGTCCGTTCACCCAGTACTCGCGGCCGTCCTGGAATGTAATCTGGACTTTCAAAACCTGCCTACGTCCTTGAGAGAGGCCTTCGACAAAAATCGTGATGAATCCACCGACAGGCAACGGATCCTTGCGGAAAGCATTCCGCAAAAGGCGGCCACCCAACTTGTCGGAGATGGGAAGCAAAGCAACGAGAGTGGAGGCAACCGCGGTTCTCCATCCGGGCAAGCAGCCATAAAAAGACAAAGTGCAATCTGTGAGGCGGGCGCCGACCTCACTCAATTCAGGATTGGAGAACAAATAGCACTGGCGACGGCCGAGCAGGGCACCCAAGTCCAATTTGCGACCTGCCTCGAACACACCGGCGCGGACCCACTCGCCGTTACGGTAATATCCCCGCCGGCTCTGGCCCAGCCGCCGGATCAGCCACGCAGCTTCCCTCATTGCGTTTTCTGACCAAGCGCTGGTGTCGCCAAAATAAACCGTCACGGACTCGACCGTATCCATTCTTAACTTCGCAAGAGCGTGGGCATACAGAGGCAGTATTTCGCTAATGCCTGGAAACCATCCTGCCGAGATTACAAACGACAATCCGGCATCGCTGATGGCCTGACTGTAAGGAAGCATGGCCTCTTTCACAATCATCAAAGATGCGGCATCAACGTAGTGGCAGCCGGCGCGAAACGCGGCTTGCGCCACGCGGTCCCGCAGCACCATCACTGGTGACGCGAAGTTGAGAATGATCGAACAGCGGCGGCAGAAATCGTCCAGCGAACTGGCATCGAGAATATCCACGCGTGCGGCGGACACTCTACTGTCGAATTGTGCCGCCAGAACGCCGGCTTTGGCGAGGTCACGTCCTCCAATCAGAATGCCTTCGCTACAGGACTTCCAGAGTTCAGCTACAGCGTTTTTCCCTGTTGCCCCATATCCGCCAATAACCCCGAAAGCGCTTCGCTGAGTCATGGCTTAACTAAACCGCAACGATCTGAAAGAACATGTCAGTGTAATCCTGTCGCGGGAGATTTACTTAGTCTGTGCAGTGATTGCGATGAGACTTCGACCCTCGGTCGGAGTCAAATTCTAGAAATGCTTCGGAGAGCTAAAGTCCCGCCCCGTGCTGATTGGCTTTGCCCATGACGGCATCCAGGGCTTTCTGGAGTTGCGTCTGGATATCAATATCCTTATAGATAGCGAAATTGGCTCGTTTTTCTTTGTCATCAAAGCCGCTGGCGCGCCCCGCCACAATAATGATGGGTACAGAAGCCGTCTTCGGTTCTTTCTTCAATGCGGTAATCAGTTCACTTCCCGACATCTTCGGCATCTGCATGTCGGTGACGATGAGGTCGGGGCACAGGCGCTCCAGAATCTGCAACGCCTCCAGGCCGTTTGTCGCCGCCTCGACCGTGTAGCCGCGCGCTTCGAGAAAGCGACAAACGGTGTAACGGATCAGCATGGAGTCGTCGACGACCAGCGCTACAGCAGGCATGAGTTAGCAACG
>JASHOH010000156.1 GCA_030041215.1 Candidatus Sulfotelmatobacter sp.
ATGGCTGGTGAGGCCCACCTGGGACGCAGTCTCGCGCTTTCTTTCGAGCGCCCGCGGATACAGCCGGAAGCGAGCTGGGTCGGCCAGATTCTTCAACACAGCACGGGCGATCAGTTCGGCCTGATTGAAGCCACGTTGACGGCGTTTCGCGTGATGCAGCGGGACCGGAACCACAATTACTTCACTCGACGGCACAGGGGCTTCGAGTTTAGAGATTGCTTCGGTCAGCATGCGGCCAAGCACTGCGGCTGCCGGCCGCACTCCTTCGAATTTCAGCAAGTGAATCAGATCGCGCAGGCCGGCTTCATAACTGCCGTAAGCCACAGCCCGTGCGAACATGGGCGCGATGCGAAGGCACATTCCACAGCGGGCTTCGCCGGTTGCGCTCTCGAATGCATAAGGGGAAAAGAGGCGCTCTCCGCAAATAGAGCAAACTTCCTCGCCGATGGGTCGTATGGCGGCAAGACATTCGCGGCAAACCGGAAGCCGCGAAAGCTCAAACAGTGGCTCGCCACAGATACGGCAATCGGAAGGGAACAATACGGAAAACAGGCTAACTGCAACCTGGCGCATCCAACCGAAGGCAACAAAAGGGCTTGCGACTGCTGCGTGGGTCTGGCTGGCCCGAACTCTATAGCTGTTACTGCTGAAGACAGCCCTCCGTGTTGCGGCCGCAAGCTCGCCCCGATGACAAGCCATGCGGTTGGGTCTGGGTAAAGTATAGCGGCGACGGGTCCGCTAAGCAACGTTTCGCTGCGCCGGAGCCGGAGTTGCTAACCTCTTAACCGGTTCCGGAATACGCTCTTTCACGGCCACAAATAAGAGCCGATAGTCGCGGCGGTAGCACTCCGCGCAGCGCACCGGTTTTAGCAGGAACAAGGGCAGCAGATAGCGCTCAGAGAAACTGCGGCGCCGAGAGCTGTAAGCGGTGTTGCTGCCACAATCATCGCAATGGAATTCAACGTATTTCTGGAACCAGACTTGATCGGGGGAGTTCTTCGGCACGTTACACCTCGGAAAGACGAATGCGAAGGGCGGCCAGACAAACTAGGGATATTTTACCCCAAGTGGTCGGGGTGGGGTCCAGGTTCCAAAGGTTTCAAGGTTTCAAAGTTTCGGATGTTTCAAGATTTGAGAAGACCAGAAAGAAACTTGCGGCAGCCGAAGCGGCATGGGGACCCACTTTGAAACCTTGAAACCTCTGAAACCTCTAGCCTCCTTCAAACCTGACTGCGGACACTTGTAATTACCGCAGTCCACGTGCTAACGTGCCGCCGTTTGTGATTTCGCGTGTAAGCTAGCCGTAGGCATTCATTCTATTTTGCGAGGATTTCGCCCATGAGCACGGTCGCCCCATCGCCCCTGAAAAAACACGTTCCTTATGTCCCTGAAACGATGGAAATGAAAGAGTTCACGTTCCGCGCCTTGCTCATCGGCCTGGTGATGACGGCGGTTCTGGGGTCGGCGAATGCGTACCTGGGATTGAAGGCGGGAATGACGATTGCGGCGACGTATCCCGCCGCTGTCATCGGCATGGCGATACTCCGGCTGATGAAGGGGTCGCTGCTCGAAGAGAACATCGCGCGAACAGTGGGATCGATAGGCGAATCGGTGGCGGCGGGCGCGGTATTCACGATTCCGGCGTTTGTGATGGCAGGTCTGTGGCCGGGACTGACTCGAGAGAGATATTGGAACTGCGTCGCATTAATGGTGATCGGTGGGACACTCGGAATTCTATTTGTGACGTTGCTGCGGCGCGTGATGGTGGAAGACCCTGATCTTCCCTTTCCGGAGTCGGTGGCTGCGTCGGAGATTCACAAGGCGGGGCAACAGGGTGCAAAGGCAGCCAAGATTCTGTTCGCAAATATGGGATTCGGCGGCCTCATGTATCTGCTGGGAGCGGTGAACGTTTTTTCCCCAAACAATACCTTTCCCGTGCGCATTAGCGCACTAGGAAAGAAATTGCTGCTGCGTACGGGTACGAATCCGAATGTAGCTACCACAGTTACCGGAGGTGCGACGCTGCTGACTGCTCCCGACATCAGCCCCGCTTATCTTGGAGTCGGCTACATCATCGGGCCGCGATTGGCGTCGCTGAATTTTGCTGGCGGTGTGCTTGCATGGGGATTGCTGGTTCCCCTTCTAACATTCACCATTGGACCCTACATTCAGGCAGCGCAGCCCGCTGGGCAGGAGATTCCATGGTCGCTGCTGGCGGGTGCGATTTACTACTCGATCGTTCGTCCGATTGCCGTGGGTGGAATGCTGGTGGGAGCTACGTACACTTTATTCAAAATGCGCAAGCAGCTTGCGGCCGGGATGGGCCGTGCGGTTTCTGATTTGAAGAAATCTGCCGCGGCCCATGCGGCGACGAGCCGCACCGACCGCGATCTCCCCTCAAAAGCGATCTTCGGCGGTATCGCTGCCGTCTTTGTGGCCATGATCGTTCTCTATTATTACTTCATCGGAGGCGCCGGTAATCTTACGCACTCGCAGGTGATTACCGCGTCTGTAGTCGCCGGCGTGGTCATGATCGTGCTGGGTTTCTTTTTTGCGGCAGTTTCGGGAAATTTGGTCGGCATGATTGGTTCATCCAACAATCCCGTATCCGGCCTGACGCTATGCACGCTGGTCATTGCCGCGCTTCTGATGGTTGCGCTGGGAGTTTCTGGGACGGGAGGAGTGGCGGCTGTGCTGGGCGTGGCCGCAGTGATTTGCGTGTCATCAGCGGTTGCGGGCGAGATGTTGCAGGATTTGAAGGTGGGGCACATCCTCGGCGGAACGCCGTCGAAAATGCAAATTGGCGATTTGTTTGGCATCGTGGTCGCGTCGCTGGTTCTTTTTGTTCCACTTGCCGTGCTCGATAAGGCGTATCACTTCGGGAGCAGCGCTCTCCCAGCCCCGCAAGCCGGTCTGATGGCCATGCTTTCCAAAGGAATTGTCGGAGGTGACATGGCTTGGCCGCTGGTGGTGGTAGGAATCCTGCTTGGCTTTTCTATGATTCTGATTGAAGTGAAAAGCGTGATGCTGTTCGCAGTCGGGATGTATCTGCCGCTGGGTACTACATTCGCAATTTTTGTGGGCGGGATGGTGCGCTGGGTGACGGATAAACTACGCGA
>JASHOH010000157.1 GCA_030041215.1 Candidatus Sulfotelmatobacter sp.
AGGCCACGTGGGCGGCTGGAGCCACTGCGCTATTTCTCCATTGCCATCTCCCATGTCGCCGTGACACCCCTCGCAATAGCGGTGGTAGTCGTCCTTCCCGTCGTCGACGTGTCCGGTGTGTCCCGCAACGTGACTCTGCATGTTGTCGCGAGAGGCTATATCCAACGTGGTTAATTGGGCCGTTGAAGTCAGCGGCAGCATGAAAAATGCGGCCGCACCCACTGCCAGCATCCACTTTTGCAATCCTGTCCGCATATCCGTCCCTCACGTACGTCTCAAGAAATCGATAGTTAGAAATCGAAGTCAAGCGCAAGCAAGAATTCGTTGATGTTGGTGCTCGTGGTAAGAGCCGTAATCGGCGAAACAGGCCCCGTACCGTTCTGAAGGAAGTGGTTGATTTCCGCCTGCACCGCCATACCGGCTCTGCTGGTCATGAACGGGTTCCAACGAATCAGCGCGTTGTAGTTGTTGATATTTCCCAGGTTCGAAGGAGACGGGCCCGTCGCACCGGTCGGGTTGGTACCCAAGAATCCTAGGCCATCGGCCTGCCGCGACATTTTCTCCAGTTCGTAATCGGCAATGAAGATCAGTTGCGGAGTGAAAACGTAACGGGCCTCGAAGGTGACGCCGTTCCAGGTGGGCCCTTGAGCTCCAGCCGGGAGGGACGTGCCTGGAGTGTTGTTGGGTAAGCAACTCGGAGGACAGGACGGAATTCCATTCTCAGCCGGGCCTGGATTGATCGGGTTGCCATAGCCCTGTCCGAACCACGCATTGTCCAGCCCGTGCTGCGTGACCACGTTCAGGTCAAAGTGCGGACCGAAGTAAAATTGGGTCGTGATGCCGACGCGATAGAAGCTCTTGTTAGTGATCCCTGAGCCGGCAATCGGGATTCCGCCGGTCGTTCGATAGTAGGTGGCGGCTTCTCCCACAAAAGCGTAGGCCCCGAGACGCTGCACGTCCCACTTGCCTGCATCAATGGCTTGATCGAAGGTAAAAAACCCACTGTACGAATTGGCGCCCGTGATCAGGTTCTCATTGCCGTCGCTTGAACTGAGCAAGGCTGCGGAGACTCGCGTGCGGTCGTTATAGGAGTGCCCCATGTACTCCATGCCCAGTTGGTTGCTGCCCATCTGTCCGAAGATGTTTCCATCGTTAACGGGAATGAAGTGGTAGGTCTGATAAATGCCTCCGTTTGCCGTCAGCCCAACCATTCTCTTCTCGGAAAGGAGGTTGTTGAGTTCGAACCGGCCCATCTTAATGTTGAGCCAGGAACTCCCGAAAAGATTGTCGAAACGCGCCATGACGGTTTCGAAATGGAAGGTGGCGGTCGGGTCCGAAGAAGGCAGCACATAGAACGAAATGTTTTTCTCCAACGTGCCGCCGGTGTGGAAGTCGAGGCCGCTAAGATCGAAGCCGGAAGAAGTGATCCGGTCGATCGCCCCGTTAGTAGTAACGGCTACCGGAGTCACCGATGTGTTGTATACGTCAACATCGCTGGCGGTGCTGTAACGGTGCCAAATGGGCGTGATGCGGAACGTGACCGGCCAATACGATGGATTCTGCCAAATCGGGGCATCACGATCGTTCATAATCTGGTAGCCGTTATCGCGGAACTTCAACCCGAAGTTGTTCAGGATCGGCCAGGTTTCATGGCAGGCGGAACAACGCAATCCGTACTTGCGGGCGAAGGCAGGCAGGGCATTCGCGGATTGGCTGCAGGTCACAGTTACGAACAGCAGAACCAGGCCCATTGCGGCCAAGGACGTGGCAGCGTGAAATGCTTTGCGAAGACGGGGACGACTAGAATCGTACATGACCGGACTCCTCGGCAAAGATCAAATCGGTTGTTTGTTGTGTTGAAGGCCGTGCTCCCACAAAAGCACGGGTGCATCGAGAAAGAAAAAAACACCTATTTTTCGCCGGCGGTAAAACGGAGTTAAAGGGTCGTACCACCGTACCGGAGCGGAATCCTACTACAGCGTGCAAATAAAGTTCAAGAGAATTTGACAAGTTTTTTACAATGTCGGCGGTTGGCCCTTCTTCACCCGTCCCGCAACCCCGCAAAGATCGGGTTCAGAGTTGACAGTCTTGTGCCTCGAGGATGAAACTCTGAGAAGTTTCGGACCAGTGGAGAATCAGTGAACTTCCCGGTATTGAATCGAAGCTGTCGGGTTGCGCGCACTAAAAATCGTATCGCTAGTTTTTTGCCGCTTCTGTTTTTGCTGGTGGCGCTTCCGGCCGCCGGCCGTGACAAAAATAAAATGGTCTATGGGGAAGGGTTTGTCGTTGATATCCCCATGCCCATAAGCGAAGTCGAGCCGGTTGTGGAAGAAGTTGCACGGAGCGGGATTATCCACGGAACCAAAGAGTACAACAAGGACCAATTCATTGCGGGAGCGCAGCCTGCCAAATCTTCAAGCCTTTTTCCCCCGTGGACGGAAGGCGGCAAAGTTTTCTACAAAGTTCGCGAAAAAGCGCTTGACCCCCGTAACTTCCAGAACAGCGAAGACGAGGGCACCCTGGCCGTCCGCTACGTGGTAAAGGCGGATGGGGAAAAGAACACGATTTTGCGGATCGACGCGCTCTTTCAGGAGGATGTTCGCCGCACCATTCACAAATCAAATGGATCGGTCGAAAGCGAAGAATACAGGGACATTCGCGATCACCTCGATGCCGTCCAACTGATGAAGAAGGAGGATGCGGAGGCCAATGCCAGGCGGCAGGAAATACTCGAGAAAAAAAAGCATCCCTCGGCTGATCTGCCCTTCATGGTTCCGGACAGCTCCAGCCGGGGATCCGAAAGCCTGGCTGATTCCGGCTCGAAAACCTCCGCATCGTATTCCGAGCCGCCGTCATCCGGCAGTCCTGCTTCCGTTCAAACGGCGACAGCGCAGATTCCTGCAGCTGCACCTGCGCCTGTACAACCCGGAGCCGGCCAACCCGCGGGAATACCAGTAACGGCGGCCGAGACTTCGCCCGCGCAGGCTTCACCAGCTCCAGCTTCCGCTTCCGTGGATTTAGCTGCTCCGGCGGTCCCAGGTCAAACTCTCGAAGAACGCGTTAAAGGCCTGCGGCGGGAGGTCGAGAGGCTGGTGAAATCGCCCGGAGCTGCCCTCAGGTCCGCGCCCTTCCACACGGCCAGCACGTTGGCGACTTTATCGAGCGGCACCGAAGTCTTGATTCTCATTTCCACACCATACTGGTATGGCGTGGAGACTCACGAAGGTCAGCACGGCTGGATCATGCGCGACGAACTGGAGGATCTGCGATGATGGCACCGTCGCCGACTCGCCGAACCTATGGCTTGCTCTTCCTGGCTGCATTGTGCGCTCTGCTGTTTGCCAGCACCGTCCGCAGTACGGGACAAAGCAATGGATTGGAGCGAACCTTCCCGCAATCGAAAGCTGCGGTCGAAAGTGCGCTCCGGCAGATGCAGTCGGCCATCTCAGGCCGCTTGCCGATTCTGGATGGCTTTGCCACTTCGTCTGATCATCCACTCGAGAACTATCATCGCGGCTTCTACCAGGCCAAATTCCAGGTGAGCGCACTGCCCTCCGGTGGTTCGGTCGTGCATGTGAACGTGGAAGTTACCGCCTGGTTCGCCGATCCCACGTCCAGCCGCTCGGGTTATCAGCTGTTGAAGTCGAATGGGCGACTGGAAGCGGACATGCTCGATCAATTGTCCGAGCAACTCGGCCAGGGCGGCCCTGCGATTTCTTCGGCGCCCGCTTCGCGCCAAGCATTTCCTTCCGAGCGCATAGCATCTACCGAACAAAAAGCGCCAGTGGAGCCGTCGTCCGGATCAGGGCAGGCGGGTTCTGAGCCGGTAAGGAATGCAGCATCAACCGAAGCCAGGATTGCAGCGCCGCAGCCGCAGCTCCCCGAAAATGGAGGCGGGCTTAGTTCGCCCCTAGCCAAGGGTCTCTCGCAAAATGAGGCTACATCCTCAATCCCGGAGAATAAAGTTACGGCTAATGATGAACGCGCGCTGCACGCCGAACTGGAGAGTCTGCAAGAAATCCTGAAGAACCAGGCGCATCCCAAGAACCTGGTCGCAGTGAAAAAATCAGGAACACCGGTCGTGGCTTCGGCCAGCCTCAATGCGAAGACGCTGTTCCTTGCCAGCGCCCACGATGAATTCGAGATGCTGGATTACAACCAGGATTGGGTGCACGTGCGCATTTCCGGCCTCTCGCGAGGATGGATATGGCGCAACAGTCTGGAGATGCCCGACAATATTCCCACAAGCGACGCGGCGCCCGATGCGATGCCCGCTGCGGCCGATGTATTTCATGTTACTCGCGAAGAAACTGCGCAGTTCCCAGGCGACTGGGCGCCGCTGCGCGGTAAAAGTGTGAAGATCATTTCCGTGGAAAAAGCGAATGAAAGCAAGGAAGTCGGGCCTCAGCTCAGGCTGGAGTTTGTGAAGTCGTTGTTCGATCAGAATTTTGCCGGGCTGACTCAGAAAGCGCAGGAACTTTCGGGAATTGTCGTAATCTTCGATTCGGCCGATGGCGGCATGATCGCGGCGCCTTTGGCGGTCCTCCAGCAGTGGAAGGCCGGAACATTGTCGGATGCGGCGCTATGGCATCAATGTTTTTTTGATCCGCCGGAAACCTTTAACGCATCTACGGTTTCGCCGAGCCAGTGAGATCTGGCGAGAGTTTGGACTTGACTTTCGCCGCCTATCAGAGTACGTATGAAAGCCTTGAGGGTCTTGGCAGCTTTGTGGGGCTGCCTTGGGGAGCACCAGAATCGCCTTTTTGGGTGCTCCACCCTTCGCTAACAGAACGACCTCGATAACTTTTCTTCCGTGAGCGCGATGATCCAGGCAAATGTTTTGATTCGCAGGCAGGCGTCGGTCTTGTTGCGTGATTACGCCGAGTTGATGAAGCTGCGCGTAACCACTCTGATTGTGATGACGGCCTGGTGCGGCTACTACTTTGGGGCGCAGAAGAGTGGGGTATCGTCACTTTCCTGGGGTTTATTCCATGCGCTGCTGGGAATCGCGCTGGTTTCCAGCGGGACGGCAGCGCTCAATGAAGTGATGGAGCATGAGGTGGATGGGCGCATGCGCCGCACGGCACAGCGTCCTTTGCCGGCCGGGCGCATGAGCGTGCGTCATGCCACCATCGTAGGTTCGGTGGCCACCTTGGGCGGATCGATCTATCTGGCCGCATTTACCAACCCGCTCACTGGTTTGCTGACGTTTCTGACCTCGGTTGTATATCTGGCTGCTTACACGCCGTTGAAGCGGGTTTCGCCGGTCTGCACATTCGTAGGCGCTTTTCCCGGTGCCATGCCGGGGGTTTTGGGCTGGACCGCTGCCCGCGGCCGGCTCGAATGGGGCGCTTTGATTCTGTTTGCCATTCTTTTTGCGTGGCAATTTCCGCACTTCTTCTCCATCGCCTGGCTTTACCGCGAGGACTACGCGCAGGGCGGAATTCGCATGCTGCCCGTGGTAGAGGATGATGGACGCTCGACGACGCGGCGCATCGTGGCCTATTCGTTGATTCTGATTCCGCTTAGTGTTTTGCCGAGCGTGTTTGGAATGGCGGGAAAAATCTATCTGGTCGGCGCGATCGTGTTCAGCTTTGGTCTCTTCTACTTCGGCGCACGGCTTGCGTTCGCCCACTTACCGTTAAACAATCCACGGTCGAAAATGCTTGCTCGCCACGTTTTGCAGGCTACGATAATTTACCTGCCCCTGCTGTTCGCGCTCATGATGAGCAATCCGGCGCGGCCTTGATTTGAGCTCGGTTGCCTCGGATTTCTTTGAGTACGTTTCTTTTCCGCTTACCCAACGCCCACCCATACTGGCAACCCAGGCTTCCCGGCTTATGGAAGTGAGCTTCCTACTTGCGAGAACACATTGTTTGCATTGGCGCCGATCAAGCGCACTGTGCTAACAACAATCACGAGCACCACTGCCAGCATGACAGCATATTCGGCGATGTCTTCTCCTGCATCGTCGGAGCAGAGCCGCATTAGGCGCGCGTGATTCATCTTTCCTCAATCGAAAATGATGGCGTGCTGGGAATAGTGTGCGGGAAGACCGGCGAAAGCGGAATGGCCCCGATGTGTGAGGCACAAAGGTAATCACCGAACGTCTACGCACGTCACTGTAGTAATCGGGGGCTGCAGACGGGGTTACAACCGGATTCGGACGTCGTTATATACGTCAACTGTGTGGATTATGATAGGCATCTAAGAGGGAAGATGGGGATCCGGTTGAAAATCTTTTGGAGCGCAGTGTTGCTGGGCCTGAACTTATCGCCTGTGGGCGGCGCGGCCCTGCGGGCGGAATCGGGAGCATCGAGCAAGAGCTCTCCGTTGCCCGTCGAAGAGGTCGCCAGAAAATTAGAGGAAAGGAATGCGCAACAATTCGCGACGCTTGCCCAGTTTCGCGGCACACGCATTTATCACATGCAATATTTCGGATTTCCCAGACGGGAAGCCGAAATGGTGGTGAGGGTTAGTTACCGTGCTCCAGAGGCGAAAGAGTTCACGATCGTATCCCAAAGTGGTTCGACATACATTATCGATCATGTGTTGAAGAAATTGCTGCACGATGAACACGAATGCAGCAAAGAACAGAATCGCGGCAGCATAGAACTGAGCACTCAGAACTACAACTTCAGCTACGCGGGATATGAAACGACAAAAGACGGAGCCCAGTATGTTCTCAACGTCGTCCCCAAGACCGCGAACAAGTTCTTATACCGCGGAAAAATCTGGGTTGACGCGAAGGATTTTGGAGTGACACGCATTGAAGCCGAACCGGCCAGGAACCCATCGTTCTGGATCAGCAGGACCAAAATAACTCACAGGTACGAAAAGATACGCGACTTCTGGCTTCCACTTGAGGACCGCACCGAGAGTTCGACGATATTGGGGGGACGGGCGATGCTCTCAATCGAATACACAGATTACCAAGTCACCAGGACATCGGGCGTAGCCGCTTTGGGGACCTCGCAGCAGCGGACTTTGAAATAATGCCGGGAACACGCTCTGCGCGGCAAAACCTGCGAAAATGTATAGTGTCAATTGATCGTCTGACCTTTACGGCCGATTTCAGTTACTGCACACAACAAAATTGATCGCAGCAATTCTATATTTTGCGCTGGTCATAGCCGTTATCGGAACGCTATCGTCCGGCATTTTCCTCTGTCTGGTCCTGGTGGGATTCGTCCACTTCCGCAAGGATGTTCGTCGGCAATTTCTCGAAATCCCAGACGATGCACAGCTTCCGCCAGTATCCGTGCTGAAGCCCGTTCACGGCCTTGAGGCGCAGCTTCGAGAAAATATCGAAAGCTTTTTCCGCCAGGATTATCCGCACTACGAAATTCTCTTTGCTGCTGACGAGGCGAACGACGCGGCTCTTGATGTCGTCCGTGAAGTGTCGGCGCACTATCCCCACATCCCCTGCCGGATTTTGATTACCGGCCGGCCCTGGCCGAATCCGGTTGTGTATTCGTTTCATTCCATGGCGGAAGCTGCCAACTACGACATTCTGGTCACCACAGACAGCGACGTGGAGGTCGATGCCACCTATCTGCGGGAAGTGGTGGCGCCGCTGCTCGACCCCAAAGTTGGAATGCTCACCTGCGTATACCGCGGAAAAAATGCGGCAGGATTTTTTTCTGGTCTGACGGCGATCGGCATGTCGATAGAGATGACCGCGGGCGTGCTCGTGGCCAACTTGCTTGAAGGAATGAAATTCGGGCTTGGGCCGACGACAGTGGTGCGGAAGGACGCGCTGGCGAGCATCGGCGGATACGAGGCACTGAAAGATTACATCGCGTATGACTTTGCCATCGGCAACCTGATCGCAAAAGCGGGATATCGCGTGGTGTTGTCCGGTCACATCATCGATCACGTCGTGAACCAGAAATCTTTTCGGCAGATGTGGCAGAACCAGTTGCGCTGGGCACAAACCACTCGGTATTCGCGGCCCAGAGGACACTTCGGCAGCGGGCTTATTTTTGCGATGCCTTACGGAATTCTAGGTTTTCTCGCTGCCGCTGGCCTGGGCCAGTGGAAACTTGGAATTCTGCTTCTGGCGGCCGCTGTGGCGAATCGGCTGGCCGAGGCCTGGCTGGTGGGCTGGATGGTCGTGCGCGATCCTCAGATTCGGCGAGCGCCGTGGCTTTACCCGCTGCGCGACCTGCTTGGTTTTGCCATCTGGTTTGCCAGCTATCTGAATCTGCGATACGAATGGCGTGATAACCGTTTCGAGTTGAAGGGGACAAGAATCGCGATCCGGCAGACGCCGTCGGATACGCGTTGAGGTTTTCGTTTTTCGCACGGCCGTTGGCGTTGCTTACGGATCCTTGCCTTCTTGTGACTTTGAGACGTTCTCGCATCATAGAAATCTGCTTTCAGGAATTCTGAATTTACGTGGGAAATCCATTGCACATCTTCATCACAGGCGCGGCAGGATTTATCGGCAGTCACATGGTGGATCGACTGCTTTCGGCAGGCCACAAGGTTGTCGGCTGCGACAACATGTCGACGGGGCAGCGGCGGTTTCTGAATGAGGCGATAACCAATTCGCAATTCACGTTCCATGAAGCTGATCTGCTGGATTTGGAAACTCTGACTCGGGCGATGAAGGGTACAGAGTTGGTCGTACATTTTGCTGCCAACGCTGACGTGCGATTCGGCACGCAGCATCCGCGCAAGGATCTCGATCAAAATACGATTGCCACCTGGAATGTGCTCGAGGCAATGCGCCAGCAGCGGTGCAAACGCATCGTATTCTCTTCCACCGGATCGATCTATGGAGAGCCGGAGATTTTTCCCACGCCGGAGACTTGTCCGTTCCCCATTCAGACTTCGCTGTACGGCGCTTCCAAACTGGCTGCGGAGGGCCTGATTCAAGCCTACTGCGAAGGTTTCGGAATGCAGTCTTACATTTTCCGCTTCGTCTCGATTCTCGGCGAGCGTTATTCGCACGGGCATGTTTTCGACTTTTACCAACAGCTTGCCGAGCATCCTGATCGTCTTCACGTGCTGGGCGACGGTCATCAGCGCAAGTCGTATCTATACGTTCACGACTGTATCGACGCGATTGTGACTGCTCTGGATCGTGCCAATGACAAAGTAAACGTCTTCAATCTGGGAACGGACGAATATTGCGAGGTCAACGATTCGATCGGCTGGATTTGCGAGTATCTTGGCGTTCATCCCAAACTGACCTATTCGGGCGGCGAGCGGGGGTGGGTGGGCGACAGCCCGTTTATTCTGCTGGATTGCTCGCGCATTCGCGCGTTGGGCTGGAAACCGCGACTCACGATTCGTGAGGCAGTTCTGGCAACGATCAAATATGTGAGTTCGGAAGCTGCTTCAAAGGCGCCTTCAGTCGCGAGCCAGCCCCGTTCGTGAAATCCGAAGGCAATACGACAGCCACCGAAAACCGCGAAAAACACGTATTAAACAGGTTCTCAGCCAGATGGCCGGAACCAGCTATACTCTTCGCCATGAATTTACGCACAAGCTCACGAAAAACTTTTCTCTTCCTGTTCTCTGCCGTCGCATTTTTGTTCGCCGGCCCGGGCGCATTTGCTCAGCATCACGGAGGCGGAACCGCGAGCCCATCGCCTTCGCGGGCCGCCGACATACTCGACTCGATGCCACACGCTAAACGAGTTGGTCATGTTTCGCTTTCCCCGGACGGAACTTCAGTGGCTTACTTTGCAGATCGAAAGCTCACGATCGCGCCAGTGGCTGGCGGTTCGCCGAAAGTCATCGCAATAGAAGGTGATCTTCCACTGCGCGATGTCGCCTGGTCTGCGGACAACAAACATATTGCGTTCATCGCCGATGTCGCGGGAGATGCTCCTGCCGCGCAGATTTGGACAGCGGCTCCAGATGGAAGTGCAGCCGTCAAGCACGCGGAGTTGAAAGGTTATGTCGAGAGTCCACGCTTTTCTCCTGATGGATCAAAGCTTGCGATTCTGTTCATCGAGGGGATTCCGCGAATTGCCGGGCCGCTACAGCCGATGACGCCGCTGGCGGGCGTGATCGATGAGAAGGTGTACGAGCAGGGGATTGCGACTATCGACCTGAGCAACAATCGTCTGACGCAGGTTACACCGCCGGATATGTATGTGTATGAGTATGAGTGGACACCTGACGGCCGATCCTGGGCGGCAATTGCCGCTCATGGGGCGGGCGATGCTAATTGGTACATCGCCAGAATTTATCGCATCGATGCCGCGAGCGGCGAGATGCATGAGATTTACAAGCCAAAGCTGCAGATCGCAGACGCGCGCGTTTCTCCCGACGGCAAAACGATCGCCTTTATCGAAGGGTTGATGAGCGACGAAGGTTCGACTGGGGGAGAGATTTTTCTGGTTCCGATTACGGGTGGAGCTGCCCACAATGTGACTCCCGATATTCAGTCATCTCCCTCTGCTCTCGCGTGGACAGCAAACGACCGCATCACGTTCGCTGAAAACGTCGATGGGAGCTCGGGTTTCGGCAGCGTTGATCTTCAAACCGGCAAAGTCCAGACGCTTTGGACGGGCGAAGAAGCCGCCGGTCCTACAGGTACGGCATGGATTTCAAATCCCGCTCTCTCAAGCGGCAAGATTGTTACTGCGATCGTGCGGCAATCGGCGCGCACTCCCAGTGAAGTTTGGGCGGGCGAGATCGGCAAATGGAACCAGATCACTCATTTGAACGATGGAGTCGAACCGGTCTGGGGCGAAATGAAAAAAGTGCACTGGATGAATGGCTCAATGCGCATTGAAGGTTGGCTGCTGCTGCCCAGGGACTTTGATGAAAACAAGAAGTATCCGCTGATCGTAAATGTGCATGGAGGGCCGTCAGCCGCGTGCATGTCACGCTGGGACGAGCGCGGCATGGGTTCTGAATCGGCAATGGGTTACTTTGCTCTGTGCCCTAACCCGCGGGGAAGCTACGGGCAAGGAGAAAAATTCACGCAGGCCAACGTGAAAGATTTCGGCGGCGGCGACTTTCGCGACATCATGGCGGGAGTGGATGCGATCTCTAAGCAATATCCTATCGACACAAAACGACTGGGCATTCGCGGCCACAGCTATGGCGGCTACATGACGATGTGGGCGGAAACCCAGACCAACCGATTTGCGGCTGCCGTTGCTGGCGCCGGCCTGTCTGATTGGGTGAGTTACTACGGTCTGAATGACATCGATCAGTGGATGATTCCGTTCTTCGGGGCTTCGGTCTACGACGACCCCGCCGTTTACGCCAAGAGCGATCCCATGCACTTCGTGAAGGCGGTGAAGACGCCCACGCTCATTCTGGTCGGCGATCGAGATGGCGAAGTGCCAATGGAGCAGTCGGTTGAGTGGTGGCATGCACTGGAAACCTTGCATGTACCGGTGAGGCTCGTCGTGTATCCAGATGAGGGGCATGCAATCATGAAGCCGGCCGACGCGCGTGACTACACAGAGCGTTCTCTGGAGTGGTTTGAAGCGTGGTTCGCTAAAGCGGAGCCATAAACCTGACTTGCGTTCTTCAAAGCGCCTAGTTTCCCTTGTTTCAGTAAGCGTTCTTGCTGGTGAACATCCGCAAGAACGTCAAGGTGATGATCTGGAGATCAAAAGTAAGGCTCCAGTTATGAAGGTAGTAAAGATCGTATTCCACACGTTTGGCGATGGAAGTATCGCCGCGCCAGCCATTCACCTGGGCCCAACCAGTGATCCCCGCCTTAAAGAAATGGCGCGCATTGTAGGTTTCAAACTCGTTCAAGAAACGCTTGACGAAGTAGGGCCGCTCAGGTCGTGGACCGACGATGCTCATGTCTCCTTTCAACACATTGAGAAACTGTGGCAGTTCGTCGAGATTTGTTCTCCGCAAGAAACCGCCGAGTCTGGTGCGCCTGGGATCATCTTCCTCTGTCCAGCGCGTGTCCGCTTCCCCTTCCGGTCCAGCTCTCATGGTTCGAAACTTCAGAATACGGAACACCTTGCCATTCAATCCCACCCGATCTTGCCTGAAAAGAGCCGGGCCGGCGCTCTCCAGCTTGACCGTCAGGGCGATTAGCAGCATAAGTGGCCAGGTAACGGACAGGATCAAGAGAGATAGAGCGACGTCAAAAATTCGCTTGTAGACCAGATAAGAACCCGACTCTGCCAGGGTGGGACGGAGATCAAGCATGTTAATGCCACCCAGATCGATCAGGCGATTAGCCACGCCGATTCCCGGAGCAAAGTCAATGGCCATTCGGGTCGGCACACACAGCCGCTCCAGCATGGGCAGAATCAAACGCATGTCGTCCAACCGGTCATGCGGCAGCGCGATGACGACGTCATCGATGGCATCGCCGTTGGAAAAATTCGGCACACTCTCCAGTTCGAACACCGGCGCGCCGTCGATCTCAACTGGGTGACCCGGGAGTCGAACATATCCTGAGATGCGCCCTGGCAGCACCTGGGCGTTGGTCAGTGCGCGGGCGACCTGCTTGGCGTATGATCCCGTGCCCACCATGAGGATCTTGACCTCGCTCCGTCCTGAAACGCGGGCCCACTCAAGGAAGACGCGAAAAAGAACGCGCAACATGGTTGCCAGGACGAACAGTACGGCGGCGCTTAACGCGACGACGACGCGAGAAAAGCTAACCTGGCGATACAGGAAGGCTCCCGCGAGCACGATGGCATAAGTGAAGGCCAGCGCCTCGAGCAAACGGCGAGATTTTCCGCCGGGAAGGTACAGCTCTTCGATATTCCAAAGGCCGGATTCTTCCGCAGCAATCGCCCACGCGATGGTGGTGAACAGAATGATGCTCCAATAGGAGTGGAGCCCGAATGGGCTGCGCCTGTCGGAAAGCATGTTAATGCCGAAATGCACCTTCACGGCGATGAAATACGCCAGCGCAGGCAACAACAACGTGCTGATTCTCAGAAAGAACCGGGCGTGACTCAAGCGACTTCGTATCATAACAGTCTTACAATTTCCTGGTATCGCAGATTTTGGCCCGATACAGCCTTAACTTGCTGCAGTTTTCCCTTAGAATTTCGTGAGCGGTTGGATGCCCTTTCAGCGAAAGAGATGGAATGTGTTCATTCAGCCTAGCCGGTAATCTCGCACGCCAGCCTGCGGTGTCACTCATTCTGCTGCCAATACTTGCTGATTGGATGGTCAATCCTAACACGGACTGAAAAGGGGGAAATATTCAGGGAACGATTTTTTCCCTGTTCATAAGCCCGAACAGGGAAATCCCTTAGACTTTCGGGAATATGAGTTGCGGGAAAATGCCGAGGTTGTTCTGTTGAGGTGAGAGGATCTGAATCTGCTTCAAGGCCTATGTCACCGTAGTCAATTTCTTCGCTCGTATCGTAATATGAACTATCCGGTGCCAGTAATCGCAGGGTAAAATCCGCAACCGATCCATCGATAGTCGCGCGGTGATCGGAGGCGGAGTTGCCGCTTTGACTCACCATCGGCGACATGATGAAAAAGTGGAAAAGCAAATTCCTGCGAGATTGGCCGATTGGGGCTTACCCGTACATTGCCGTCATGGTTATTTGTGGTTCGATGATGTGTGCCGCCCAAACGCCGGCAGAAGAACAAGGCCCGGCCGAAACCGCGAAGAACGATAATCAAGCTGTGGACCCTGTCGCAGCTCCGGCGCCAGTCGATCTGAAATCTCTTCCCCGCAATCTTCTCGTCGATCAAAAGAATTTCTGGCTGACCCCGCTGCACGTGAGCGTGTCGCAATTGCATTGGATTGTCCCGCTGGGGTTCGCGGGGGCAGCTTTATTGGCAAGCGATACGGCGATTGAAAAACACGTTCCTACAGATCCTGGCACGGTCTCGCACGCGGTTACCGCATCAAATGCCGGGCTTGCAGCTCTCGCGAGCGTTGGCGCAGGGATGTATTTATGGGGACATGCCACGCATAGCGACCAGCTGCGTGAAACCGGCCTTCTCGCCGGCGAGGCCGGTATCGATGCAGTTGTGGATACCGAAATACTCGAGTATGCGTTTGGCCGGGAATCTCCTTTCACGGGCAGCGGCAAGGGGCATTTTTTTGAGGGAGGAACATCGTTTCCTTCGGACCACGCTGCCGTCAGTTGGGCGATTGCAAGCGTGATCGCGCATGAATATCCCGGACCGCTCACTAGCCTGCTGGCTTATGGGACCGCTACGGGCATCGATGCGGCTCGTTGGATTGGGCACAAACATTTTGCCGGGGATCTAGTCATAGGCAGCGCACTGGGGTGGTATCTGGGACAGCAAGTTTTCCGCACCCACTCTCGGTACAGCGATGCGGAGATTGCAAAATGGGGAACGTTCAGCAAAGGAGACGAAGATGCCTCTCATCAGCCACGCAATATGGGATCGCCATACGTGCCTCTTGATAGCTGGGTATACGCTGCAATGGAGCGGCTCACCGCTCTTGGGTATATTCATTCCGGCTTTGCCGATATGCGTCCTTGGACGCGCATGGAATGTGCCCGGCAGATCGAAGAGGCGTCCGATCTCATGGCTGGTGATGAAGCGCCGCTGGAAGCGACCAGGGTTTACGATTCACTGCACAAAGAATTTGAGCAGGAAATCAGTTTGCTTAACGGCGGTACGAACGCAGAAGTGCGTCTCGAATCAGCCTACACTCGAAGCACGGAAATTGCCGGAAAACCTCTCACCGACGGCGATCATTTCGGGCAAACAATCATCAATGACTATGGACGGCCAGAAGAAAGGGGATTTAACAACGTTACTGGGATGTCGGGATGGGCGGCCTATGGTCCGCTCGTCGTCTACGCTCGAGGCGAGTATCAACACTCTCCGGAAGCCCCTGCGTTGCCTGAAAGTGCTCTCCAAGCGATTTCAAACGCCGACTTCAGCCGCAGTCCAGTTCCACCGCCCTTTCCCGTCCCGCCTGATGTGCCAACTCCAGCGTTTAACCAAGGCCGGTTTCTCGACACATACGTTGCATTGAATCTTTCCGACTGGCAGCTTTCCTATGGAAATCAGAGCCTGTGGTGGGGCCCATCGCAAGGCGGACCGCTGATGTTCAGCAACAACGCGCAGCCGCTGCGAATGTTCCGGGTGAATCGCGTCGTTCCCTTTACCTTGCCGGTACTCGGGCCTATGCGGTTGGAAGGTTTCATCGGGCAGTATTCAGGTTACGAGTTCATTTACACGCCGTCGGGACTTGCAGGACAGTACGGAGCGTCGCTCAATCCGCAGCCCATCGTTCACGGCGAGAGACTCAGTTTCAAGCCCACCTCCAATCTTGAAATCGGGTTTTCCCGCACCACGGACTATGGCGGCCCGGGTTATCCGCTGACGTTGCATTCGTTCTTGCGCAGTGTTTTTTCCACCGGCAACACCGAACCAGGAAACCCCAATAAACCGGGATCGCGGCGGGCCGGCCTAGATTTCAGCTACCGTATTTCGCGGCTTCGCGACAAAATGACGTTCTACGCGGAGGGTTTGGCCGAACATGATGAGGTTTCGCCGCTGATTGGTCCCGATGTGGCAGCTTGGCTGGCGGGAATTTATATTCCAAGGCTCCCCAAGATTGCAAAGCTCGATCTTCGGCTGGAAGGTGGTTACACAGACCCGCCCTATAGCGGCGGAGACGTGGCATATGGAGCGTTTTATTGGGATGGAACGTGGATCACGGGATTTCAAAATGCAGGACATTTGATGGGAAGCTGGATGGGCCGCCAAGGCCAAGGAGCGCAGGCCTGGACAACCTATTGGTTCACGCCGCGGAATAAACTGCAATTCGGGTTCCGGCATCAGAAGGTGAGCCAGCAGTTCATCGCCAACGGCGGCACCTTGGCAGATGCGAATGTCCGCGCCGAGTTTTGGCCTCGCGGCACTATTGGAGTCTCCACTTGGGCGCAATATGAACGTTGGCTCTTTCCAGTAATTCAGCCGAACGCGTCGAGAAATGTAACAGCAGCGGTAGAAATTCTCTTGACACCAAAGCTTTTCCTGCGTTCACATTCCAGAGCAGACCAGCCTTAGCCTGATTCTGCAATTCACTTGTGGAGGCAGAAGTCTTGCACACGCAAGATGAAGGATTGCGGAAAAGCCTGATAAAATCGCTATCTATGGGGGTTCGAAAGTAGTAACTCTTTGAGAATGATTGACACCGAGGTCCAACCCAAACCAGCAATCAGCCGGGAACAGTCGGAGCCGTTTTCATCCGATTCCGAGATTTCACTGCTGGATTTCCTGATCCTGCTCCTGGAACGCACGCGTTTTATTGCTGGGTTTGTTCTCGGCGCGGCGGCACTTTCGACCATCGTCGCTTTCCTGTTGCCCGTCCGGTATGAGGGAAAGATCCTGCTCCTTCCGCCAGCCCAGAACTCATCGTTAGGTACGGCACTGATGGGACAACTTGGAAATTTGGGAGCGCTCGGATCTTTGGCTTCGCTGGCCGGCGGCAGTCTGGGCATCAAAAATCCGGCCGATATGTATGTTTCTTTATTGACCAGCCGCACAGTTGAAGATGCAATGATCCATCGTTTTGGTCTGATGCAGGAATATCAGGAAAAACGAATGGTCGACGCCCGGAAGGAACTGGAGCGCCGTACCACGGTCACCGCTGGGACGAAGGATGGGCTGATCCGGCTTACCATCGAAGACCGGGATCCGAAGCGCGCGGCAGAATTAGCCAATGGCTACGTGGAAGAATTCCGGAAGCTTTCCGAGTCGCTGGCTATCACCGAGGCCCAACGTCGACGACTGTTCTTCCAGCAGCAAGTGGAACTGACCAAGAGTGAACTCACTAAGGCTGAGAATGCCATGACGCAGACGCAACAAACGACCGGCGTCTTAGAGATTACCAGTCAGGCGCGGGCTCTAATCGAATCAGCGGCCATTCTGCGCGCCCAGGTGGCGGCCAAGCAGGTGCAGATCGAAGGTATGCGATCATTCGCTGCGGAAGACAATCCCGAGCTCAAGTTGGCGAAGCAGGAATTGGCTGCGCTGCAATCACAATTGCAGCGCGTGGCAGGATCTGAGCAGGATCCCGGGTCGGACATAAATCTTTCAAAGGGCCGCGTAACGCAAGCGGGCATGGAGTACTTGCGTCGGTATCGCGAGTTGAAGTATCAAGAGACTGTTTTCATGCTGTTGGCAAAGGAGTTCGAAATCGCCAAACTTGACGAGGCTCGGGAAGGCTCGATTATTCAGGTCGTGGATTCAGCCGTGCCTCCGGACAAGAAGTCTTCCCCGCATCGACTGCTGATTATGATCGCTTCTACCGTATTATCTGTATTTCTAGCTATGCTCTGGATTGGGCTGCCACGGCGCATTGCGCTTGCTTCTGAGCTGCCGGAGAATCAACACCGCATCCAGATAATAAACGACCTGTGGAGACACCCTAGAAATATCTAAGCAACTCTCCCGGGCGCGGGTTATGATGGAGAGCAGCTTATGCATGGTGCAGTTGCACTGTGGAGGTTGCCAGGAAACAAAGAATGAGGGATTTCAAAAGGATTTTCTAGCAACTTTAGAGCGCAGTTTGAGGGGGGAATCGAAACTACATTGATGTGTGCGTGTTGGAGTGTTTGAGTGCCCAACAACTTGGAGAAGAGATAGCTAACTATGCGTGTTCTGTTCCTGAATCCACCCTTTCATCCTCGTTTTTCGCGTGAGCAGCGCAGTCCAGCGGTTACCAAAAGTGGGACCCTCTATTATCCAAAGTGGCTGGCTACGGCAGCTGGAGTCGCGATAAAGCACGGGCATAACGTGGATCTGCTCGATGCGCCGGCAGCCGGTTGCTCCGTACAGGCGGTGATTGACCGCATCAACGCCAGAAATATCGAAGCTGCAGTCTGCGATACCTCGACGCCAAGTATTCTCAATGACGTTAGCGTGGTCGAGTCCCTGCTTGCAGCCAAGCCCTCTCTGCACGTACTGATGGTCGGACGCCACGTCTCGTCTCTGCCTCGAGAAACGCTCAGCCTGTGCAATGCCCTCGAGGCTGTTGCCATTCGCGAATACGAATACACGGTGCGCGATTGGTTGGAAGCGAAGGCCTGTGGCGCAGATCTTTCAAGCGTAGATGGGCTGGTGTGGCGGCGCAGAACCGGAGAGATGATCAATAACGCGCCGCGCGCGGCGATAGAAAATCTGGATGAGCTGCCCTTCGTCACAGAGGGTTACAAGCGCTTTCTGCACACCCGCGATTATTTTTACGGTCACTCGCTGTGGCCTCTCGTGGTTTTCGATACCAGCCGCGGATGTCCCTATCACTGTTCGTTCTGCGTTTATCCGCAGACCTTCAGCGGACACAAAATGCGCTACCGCTCGGTGGCCAACGTGGCTGATGAGTTTGATTTTGTTGCGCGGGAAATGCCGGAAGTCAAGACGGTAATGCTGGAGGACGACACTTTCATTATCAGCAAGCCGCGCACCATGGAGCTCGCCAAAGAACTCATCCGCCGCGGCAACAAGCTGCCTTTCGACGCGAATTGCCGTGCCGACATCGGAGCGGAGTCCGAACTGCTTTCCACTCTGCACAGAGCCGGCGCACGATTGTTTTGCGTGGGATTTGAAAGCGGCGACGTCGAAGTCATCCATGGCATGAAAAAAAATAACGACGACCGGCGCGATGCAAAGTATCATGAGGAAGCTCACCGCTTTGTTCGCCACTGCCGCGACGCCGGCATCATGGTGCACGGGTGCTTTATGGTCGGCAACTTGAACGAAACTCCCGCCAGCATGGAAAAAACCCTTCAGTTTGCCAAAAAGCTCCAACCCGACACTGCGCAGTTTTTCCCGATCATGGTCTATCCCGGAACTACCGCTTACGAAGAGGCAAAGAGGCGCGATTACATTCAGATTGAAGATTGGAATGCATGGTTGACCAAAGACGGTCTCCACAACAGCGTCGTCAACCTGCCCAATATTACTCACGAGCAGTTGGTCAGCTTCTGTGACCGGGCTCGCCGCAGCTTCTATCTGAGCCCGTCGTATATTCTTTACAAACTGAAACAATCGCTGAAGGACCGCCGAGAACTACAACGCAATCTCAAGGGGTTCGCTACGCTCTCGAAATATCTTCTACGTGGGAGCCAGCATCAGGAGAACCGAGAACCGCAGAGTCAGCCAAGACGCGCGGCCCCGGCGCGGGCGGTCGGCGCTCACGGAGATTAAGCCATCTCATGCAGATGCGTACCCGGGCTATTCCTCGTAGCTCACTGAATACACCAGGGGGATCGATTTTCGACGTTCCAGTATCTGTAATCATTCCAACGTTCAATGGCGGCTCGCGCATCGGGAATTGCCTGACTGCCCTTCTGCCGCAAACGGAGTTGCGGAAGGCCGAGATTCTCGTCGTTAATGACGGCTCTACTGACAACACGGTAGATGTGGTCCTACGTTATCCTTCAGTTCGTCTCGTCAACCAAGCGAATGGGGGACCAGCCAAGGCTCGAAACCGGGGGGCGGCAGAGGCCTCCGGGAACATGATTTTATTTACGGATGACGATTGCGTTCCGACGCCGGGCTGGCTGGACGCCATGCTTGCGCCATTTGAGGATCCACAGATAGTTGCGACAAAGGGAGCATATCGCACTCGCCAGAAAAGCCTGGTCGCCCGTTTCGTGCAGATCGAGTACGAAGACCGCTACCGTTTAATGGTAGCGTTTCCCCTCATAGATTTCGTCGATACCTACTCCGCCGCGTTTCGGCGTGACCGATTCCTCGAAATGGGAGGTTACGATACTTCATTTCCCGTAGCCTGCGCGGAGGATGTGGAACTTTCGTATCGTATGTCAGCGCGCAGTTGGAAGATGAAGTTTGTCCCAGAGGCGATCGTTTATCATACTCACCCTGATACTCTCGCCACTTATCTCAGGAAGAAATACAAGTTCGCTTTCTGGCGCATGCTTGCCATCCGGAAGAACCCGGAAAAGGCGATTAAGGACACGCATACTCCACAGCTTATGAAGCTCCAGCTTTTGTTCGTGCCGGTATTGTTGCTCGGCTTGATCATTGACCTGACGCTTCGTCCGCAGCTGCCGATGTCAGCGCTGGTGCTGTGTCTCTTTCTGGTCTCCACGCTGGCTTTTGCGGTGCGAGCGGCTTCAAAGGATCTGATTGTCGGGCTTCTTTCACCGCTGTTGTTGGCACTCCGCGCCTGCGCACAGTTACTTGGTGTTGCAGCCGGAACGCTGTTCGCTGGGCGCCAGTTCCCGGTGTCAGGCCCAGTAAACGTCAGGTCAAATACGGGAAAAACAGGACCGCGAAGCTGAGATCGGCTGCCTGCGTTTTTCAGTAGGCATTCCTGCTATTGAACATCGAGAACATTGTCATTATGATGATCTGGAGATCGAAGGTCAGGCTCCAGTTGCGTAGATAGTACAAGTCATATTCCACGCGCTTGGCGATTGAAGTATCGCCGCGCCAACCGTTTACCTGCGCCCAGCCTGTGATTCCCACTTTGAACATGTGGCGAGCGTTATAGCGCTCAAATTGCTCCAGGAAGGTCTCGACGAAATAAGGGCGCTCGGGGCGCGGACCGACAACGCTCATGTCTCCCATAAGAACATTGATAAATTGGGGCAACTCATCCAGGTTCCACTTGCGCAGCAGAGCGCCGACAGCAGTTCGCCGTGGGTCCTTTGGCGATGTCCAACGTGTGTCTGCTTCTTCCCTGCTCCCCTGCTTCATCGTGCGAAACTTGATCATGTGGAAGACGCGGCCATTGAGACCGACGCGATCCTGGACAAAGAATATGGGACCTCGACTGGTCAGCTTTATAGCGATCGCGGCGGTAAAGGTGACAGGCAGGCTGAGTATTAAAAACAGTATCGAGAAAACAACGTCAAATATGCGCTTTTGAAAGAGGTATGAGCCACTTTCTGCCAGGGTCGAGCGGAGATCGAGCATGTGCATGCCGCCCAGATCAATGAGCCGGTCACGCACTCCGACATTGTCTCCCAGGTCGACAATTACTCGTATTGGCGCACAGAGTTTTTCCAGATAGGGCATTACTTTTTGCACGTCTGCCAGTCGAGGGGCCGGAAGAGCAATGATGACGTCACTAATGGAATGCCCGTTTGAGAACGTTGGGATCGCATTCACTTCGTGCACTGGGCCTTCCACAGCGACCTTCTGATCCGGCAGCCGCACGAAGCCAACAACTCGACAGGGAAGAACCTCGCCCTGTTCCAGTGAAAGAGCAGCGCGGCGAGCAAACTGGTCTGTTCCTACCATCAGAATCTTGGCCGCTTTTCGGTCCTTCTTACGCAGGAACTCGAGAAACACTCGAAAAACAACTCTCGTGATGGTTGCATAAACGAAGAGCGCGCAGGCGCTCAGGCCTATAACGAGCCGCGAATAGCTCGCTCCTCGATAGAGAAATCCAACCGCCATTACCACGGCGTAGGTGAAGGCCATCGCTTCCAACAGGCGGCGGCTCTTCCCGGAGGGAGCGTAAAGCTGCTCAACATTCCAAAGCCCCGCTTCTTCCGCCACGATCGCCCAGAGAATGGTGGTCAACAACAAAACGCCCCAATACGATGGGAGTCCGGAAGGAGGTTGCCGCGAGAAAAAGAAATTAATGCCGAACCGAATTCTAACGGCAGTGAAATAGGCGAGGACGGGAAGCAGCAACGTTAAAATTCTGAGGTAAAGCCGTACGAAACTAAGGCGACTGCGAATCATGCTTACGCTATCGATTCAAAAACCGATGAAAGTCATACTTCACATAGCCAGTTTGGTAGCCCCCGTTTCACATTCGTCACCGGACAAAAACAACCCTCACGGGGCGGCCTTCATAATGGCCTCCCCTGAATCGAGGTTCCGGCTGAGTCTTAGCTCCTGTCGCTGTGCATTAACAAATAGCACTTGAATCCTGACAAATCAAGAGAAATGGGGAAACCCAGTGTTTGAACAGACACTGCTGGGGAAAGGATGCAAGCTTAAGGTAGAATGGCAAATAAGAAATGCAGACTCAGTAGCAATACAGATTTCCCACGACTCATGCAAAAGTCATTTTTCCTTGTGTCCACCGTCTTTTTATGTGCCGCAATGTGTTTCTCGCAAACGGATATCTTGTCGCAAGGGACGCCCTCGCAGACCAACCTTCCTGATTGCTCTGACCCCTCAATGGCGGGAACACCACAATGTGTCGCGGCGCAAACTCAGGCAGGTGGCGCCACGCAGGGGCGCGAGGCATCGTCCGCGCTGCCCACGCGCACGCCTGTGCTGACTACGGCGGGAGGAGTTGACCAGGATCGGTTCGCCCCTCTTGTTTCTCCGAAAAACCCGTCGGAACTGGCTCAACCCGGACAGCCGGCGCATCCCGAAACCGAGTTCGAACAGATGGTTGCCGATACCGTGGGCCATCCCCTGCCTTTGTTTGGCCAGTCGTTATTTCTGCAGCCTCCAAGCACATTTTCTCCAGTGGATTGGATGCAGGTTCCAAGCGACTACGTGATCGGACCTGGGGATGAGTTGCAGATCAAGATTTGGGGTCAGGTGCAGGCAAGCCTGCGCGTCATTGTAGATCGTTCCGGTCAGATTTATGTCCCTCAGGTAGGGCAGATTGCAGTCGCCGGCATTCATTATGGCGATTTGGAAGACCATTTAAAGAGTGAGATTTCCAAGTCATTCAAGAATTTCAATCTGACGGTGAACATCGGTCGGCTTCGTTCCATTCAAATTCTGGTCGTGGGCGAGGCACGCTATCCCGGCACCTACACCATCAGTTCGCTTAGCACGCTGGTGAATGCAATTTTCGCCTCTGGCGGTCCGGCGCCGCAAGGGTCGCTGCGCCATATCGAAGTCAGGCGCGACGGGGCGACGATCAGTGATTTCGATTTTTACGATCTGCTGATTAAGGGCGACAAATCCAAAGATGTGCGCCTCCGATCCGGCGACGTACTTTATTTTCCTCACGTGGGTCCGCTGGTAGCAATTTCAGGTTCGGTGAACACGCCCGCCATTTACGAGATAAAAGAGAATTCCACCTTAGACGATCTGATTCAAATTGCCGGTGATTTGAGCACGCTGGCCGATATCAACAAAATCACCATCGAACGCGTTGTAGACCACAACGCCCGAAAAACCTTGGAGTTTCCCTACGACGATCAATCGCGCGCAGAACCGCTGAAGGATGGCGACATCGTCCGGGTTTTTTCCATCGTGCCACGCTATGTCGACACGGTTACATTGCGCGGTAACGTTGCCAATCCGGGCCGCTATCCGTGGAAGCCGGGCATGCGGATTCACGACCTGATCCCGGATGCACAGGCGTTGCTTACCCGGGGCTATTGGCGCTATCGGGCCGAGATGGTAAGCGGCCGCGCGACAGAATATCCCATTCCCGCCCCGCTACCGCCAGCGAGCAACCGTCTAGAAAACGCACAACCACCGTCGGTCACAACTTTGCCCACCGGCGAGAAGTCAGCCACCAACCCTCAAAGTCCAGGCGTGACTAACAATAACCCTGAGTTTTTACCTCAAGGTGTTTCTCCAAATGCGGCGGATTCTCTTTACGCCGGAGAAGCACAAGGTCTTTCCGGTAACGTATCACCGGCATCCCGCCCTTCGGCTGCCACTCAGCAGCCTTCGCTGGCGCCAGGCAATTATCCATACCGTACGCCGGCCAGGAATATTGTCGATGATGTGCGGCGCTCTGCTCCAGAAATCAATTGGGACTACGCCATCATTCAACGGGTAAATCCACAGGATCTTTCTTCCAGGCTTCTTTGGTTCAGTCCGCGAAAGACAATCATTGAAAAAGACGAGGCTACCAACCTTGAGTTGCAGCCGGGCGACATCGTAACCATCTTTTCCCAGCGGGATATCAGCGTGCCGCAGGCGGACCGCTCACAGTACGTGATGGTTGAAGGCGAAGTGATGCGCCCCGGCGTTTACAAGCTTGAGACCAACGAAACGCTTCGCTCGATCTTGCAGCGCAGCGGCGGACTCACGCCCAATGCCTACGTCTACGGATCGCAGCTTACTCGCGAGTCAGCACGGCTGGACCAGCAGAGGAGCCTGGACGAACTGACTCGCACTATGGAAGTGCAAGCCCGGCAGTCGGCTCTGTCCGTCGCGGCGTTCGCCAACCCTGGAGATTTGCCGCAAATGCTGGCAGCGCAGCAAGCGATCATCAATGCACTGCGTAGCGAACGCGCCACGGGACGCGTCGCACTTGAGGTCCGGCCCAAAGACAAAAGCATCTCGGATTTCCCTAACCTGGTGATGGAAGACGGCGACCGGCTGGTCATTCCCCACACTCCGTCGACTGTTTCTGTGGTGGGAGACGTCTACAACCCCGGATCATTCGCTTTTGAGCCGCAGAACAATGTGGGGGCATATCTTGAGATTGCCGGCAAGGGCAAACCGCAATCTGACCTGAAGCACGCCTTTGTGCTGCGCGCCAACGGAGTGGTGGTCGCGGCCAATAACGTGAATGGCCTGTTCACGGGATCGAGATTTTACCGCCTTCACATGTACCCGGGCGACCAGATCGTGGTGCCCTACAAACTTCCTACCGGGGCCTTCATCCGCGCTCTGCGCGACTGGACGCAAATCAGTGGACAACTGGCTCTGACGGCAGCGGCGCTGGCGGTGGTCAAGTAAACAGCCATGAAACGAAGGGCAGTTATCTTATCGTTGTGCCGATTTCCCAGAAATGCAACATGATCTACGCCGATCAGCGTTGGATTGGAAACCACGGCATCGGCCGTTTTGCCCGGCACGTACTTGCAGAGCTTGACTATCATCCGGTTTCGATCACGTCGAATCCGGCCGCGCCGTCGGACTCTCTGCGGCTGTCGCTCGCGCTCAGGAATTTAACTCCCGGTGACCTGTTCTTTTCGCCCGGCTACAACACACCTCTGTTTTGCCCGGCACCATTCGTGTTTGCCATTCATGACCTGGGCCACGTTTTTTGTCCCGAGAACAGCAACCCGATCATACGGTTGTACTACGCGACAATTATGAAGCGCGCCTGCCGACGTGCCGCTAAGATTCTCACTGTTTCGGAGTTCACCAAGACACAAATCATAGACTGGTCTCGAGTGCCGCCAGAGAAAGTTATCAACGTCGGCTGTGGAGTTGATCCTGCATATCAACCACAGGGAGACGTATATGGCATGCCGTTTTCCTATCTGCTGTGCGTTAGCAACCGCAAAAAGCACAAGAACGAGTTTCGAGTTGTAGAAGCTTTTGCCAAAGCTGAATTGGACGACCAGATCCATCTTGTGTTCACTGGCGAACCAACGGCTGGGCTCATGAATTGGGCGGAACGCCAGCACATCAAATCACGCATTGACTTTGTTGGCGAGGTTCCGGAAGCGCGATTGCCATCGCTGTATCGGGGAGCTCTGGCGCTGATCTTTCCGTCCCTTTATGAGGGATTCGGCCTGCCGGTGCTGGAAGCGATGGCTTGCGGCACACCGGTTGTAACCTCGAACGTCACTGCCCTGCCAGAACTGGCCGGAGACGCTGCCCTGCTGGTGGACCCCACTTCGATTCATGAGACATCTGCTGCGATGTGGAATGTTACCATTGACAACTCAGTACGCATACGCCTGAGGGAAAAAGGAGTCGCGAGGGCCACGAACTTCACGTGGCAGAGAACGTGCGAGCGAATCCGACAAATCCTGGATTGTGGGGGCTGAATGCCCGTTTCCTACGACCTCACGACTAACTTTCCCGGGTGGGCCGGGGCTCCGGCTCTTTTCGAATCCGTCATTACCGAACACGGCTGCAGACGGATTCTTGAGATCGGAGCGGGCTCAAATCCGACGCTTCCTTCCGAGTTCGTTAAATCGAAAAACCTATCGTATGTCATAAGCGATTCTAACGCCGTGGAACTGCGCAAAACGAACACCGGCTTCGAGAAATTGGTCCTTGATCTTTCAGCCAAGGCAATCAATCCCTCGTTGTCTGAGAGCTTCGATTGTGTAATGTCGCGCATGGTTTCGGAACACATCAGCAACGGCGCTCAATACCACCGCAATATTTACAACATACTCCACCCCGGAGGCATTTCGGCCCACTGTTTCTCTACACTATGGAATCTTCCGTTGGCAGCCAACCGATTCTTGCCGGAGGACGTGGGGAGTGTTCTCCAAAGCATCTTTTCGCCACGGGACGAACTTCATGGCAAGTTCAAAGCCTACTACAGTTGGAGTCGTGGGCCGACCCCATCTATGCTCCGCCGGTTTGAGAACATAGGATTCGAGGTAATCGAATACGTTGGCTACTTTGGCCACAACTACTATCTGCGTATTCCATGGCTGCATCGACTGGAGTTGCAAAAGGCCAAACTGTTGTTGCGGTATCCAATTCCACAGTTCTGCAGTTATGCAATGTTAGTCGTTCGAAAACCCAAGAGCTCCTCATAGCCGATTGCGAAGTGCAGCCGAATACTTCGTAGGGCTGTTCGAGAGAAGGATCGGAGATTATCGGCTATACTGATTTTTTCGGGCAGAACTATGCCTAGGAGTGCTCTGGCTACACGGGCCAAACCCTAGAGGAGCAAGGTGCGGTTGAAAAACCCGGAACTACAGCTTTGGCCAGACGCCGCAGAATTATGCCAAGCACGGAACCGATTCCGACCAATCCGCGCCCGCTGAAGTTCAAGTGGTTGCGGGACAACCTCGTCTCTCCCTATGGGCTGGCGTTGATTTCGTACTTGTTTTTCCTGGCGGCGTGTCTTATACCACCCTCCGTCTACACCTACTTCATGCAAGAACCGGATTTGATGTTCTTGGATCCACCAACGATTTTGTTCTATACGCTTTGTGTGTTGAGTTTCTTGGGCGGGGCGTGGCTTATAGGCTGGATGTTTCCCTGCTCGTTTGTCAACCGCAAGCTTGAGACTCGAATTTGGGCCACGTTGTTTTTAGTGGTTCCGCTGGCGATGGGGATAGCGGCCACGTTAGCGACTGTTGTCTTCTTGATTCTCCAACATCCGGACGCGATTATTCTGCTCTTCGCCCAACAAGGCTCACAAGTAAAAGATACCGTCACGTTGGAGTCTGCTGGTAGCCTTCTCATTGCTCCAATCGTCCTCGCGGCGATTATTTGGTGGGCGTATTGGCGTTCCTTCGATTTCGGACTCCGAGGATGGAAAAAGGGACTGGTCAGATTCGCATTAACCGTTGCTGTCTTGTCGGAATTCGCTATCGCCACGCTTCTCTTGAGTCGTGGGATATTGATGATGGCAGCTTTTGGCCTCGCGATTCTATATACGGTCCGAAAATGCGCGAAAAATGCGGTTAGCTTCAGATTTGTGCTCGGATTTGGAATATCAATTGCAACCTGCGTCATTCTCTTGTTTTTCTCTTTTTCTTTCTTGCGCGGAACGTCCAGTTTAGACATTCTGGTTCGCGTATTCCTTGGATATACGGTGGCAGCCTACAACCGGCTTGCGGCAGTAGTGAATGGAAATCTACGGTACCCGTTCGCGGGTCGGGGCCTGTACCTCAGTGGTTTCGTTTCATTCAGTCATGCGTTGAATCGAGTGGTGCCGCTCGCAAGTGTGATGAATTGGCCTGATATTCTGGACGTGTGGGGTTCAGAGTTTGGGGCGGTCACACGTTCTGGCCTGGATGGCAACTTGATTTTGTCAGGCACCTTCGGTTACATCTTCTCGGACCTGGGATGGTTTTCTTTTCCATTTGTTTTTGGCTACGGCATGCTTTATGGGGTGGCCTGGAACTGGATCAAGCGCGGGAAAATTCTCGGAATCGTACTGTATCCCTCCTTCGCATTTTCCGCCCTGCTTTGGATCGGAACCAATAGCTTGCTGGATTCTTCGCAGGCGTTGCTATTGGCTACTGCATGCTTCCTGGCTTTCTGTGAGTTCCTGCTCGTCAGGTCTAAGGCAAGGAAGGGCGCGGGTTATGAGCCGATATTTGCTGGCCGTGAGGCCCCCGGTCAATGACAGAAGCTGGGTCGCTTGGTGTGAAGCTCCCCACTCTGGATGGCAGCGTGGTCCCGATTCGCAAGCTATTTTCCGTGTGTATTCCCGCATACAATCGGGCCGGCTGCCTGAAAAGCCTTCTGGATTCAATTCTGAATCAGGACTTCCGCGATTTCGAAGTCGTCATCTGCGAAGATAGGTCCCCGGAACGCGAACAAATTCGCGCCATCGTTTGCGAGTATCAGTCGCGATACCCGGGCATCATCCGCTATTTCGAGAACGACGAAAATTTGGGCTACGACGGAAACGTTCGCCGGCTTGTAGAAAGGGCATCAGGCGAATTCTGCTTTTTTATGGGCAACGACGACATCATGTGCGCGGGTGCACTCGAGAATACCGCTGCCGTCATCTGCCGTCATCCAAACGTCGGGCTCGTGTTGAAAAGTTATGGTTGGTTTGACGAGGTCCCTGAACGAGTAAATCAGGAAATCCGCTGGTTTAAGGAGGAGAAGGAGATTCCGGCGGGCATTCCAGCCATACGCTTTGCTTTTCGGAGGTCCGGTGTTCTCTCCGGTTACGTGGTACATCGAAACAGCGCGCTGCAGGCGGCCACGGATAAGTTCGATGGCACGCTTTACTACCAGATGCATCTTACGGCCACCGTTCTCATCGATAAGCCGGCAGTCTGCACTCCCAAAGTTCTGATACTGTGCCGGGGCAACGGATCACCCGACTTCGGGCACAGCGCAAAGGAGAAGGGAAAATTTGTACCTGGAAGGTATACTCCCCAGGCTCGCCTCAATATGGTGGGCGGAGCTCTCTCGATCATTCGCAATTTGAAAGAAACCCGGGGAATTGACGTCGTGGAGGATGTTATTCACGATTATGCGAACTATTTTTATCCCTACATCAAGGACCAGCTGGACCTTCCGTTCGACCAGTACTATCAGCTCTATAGGGCTTATGGACGCATGGGATTTGCCCGCTATCCGCTCTTCCACCTGTACTTTCTGCTTGCCTACATGCTGGGGGAAAAGAGATTCGACGCTTTGGCTGCGTTCATACGCGGCAGGCTGGGACGCAGTCCCCGATTCGGAACATGGTAGTTGCTTAGGAGGTCTTCCGGGCACGAGTATCGCAGACAACACCTTGATTGAGGAATGTTTCAAGGTCGTTTCGTTTTCCCATTCTTCCGGTTAAGCCGTCCCAGGTTCCGAGCAGGAAGCTGCGGAACTTCAGGGCGCGCTCCTGCTCGCCAATGAAGCACTTAGTGGTCTCCCGCAGGGAGTCATACATGGATTGCAAAACCCAAAGGGGAAACCTCCGAAAGTACTTGCGGTAGAGAACAAGGCGGTTGCGCGACATGTAATAACGCCTGGTCGCGCTGTGATGCGTCGGTCGAAAGCTAAATCCCAGAAAGCGAAGAGCCCTCCTGGCATGACCGGCGGCATGTAACAGTACTGCATCTCTTGAGTCAGCGACCAGGTAGCCAGCGGCACGGATGCGGAAGCAGTACTCGAAATCCACGCAGTCTATAAAATACTCAGAGGCAAAATATCCGATCTTGTCGAAAATCCATGATGGCAGCAACTGTCCGGAAGTAATCGATACCACGGGACCCCCATCTTTGGCGCGCCGTACCCGTGGTTCGTTGCCGGTCTCTGGATCCACATACTTTGGATGAATCGATGCGACACGCTCCCGATCGCGATGTGACTCCCATGCGGCAAACATGTGGGCGATGAAACCATCGGTGATGGTACTATCCTGATCGAATAGAATCACCCAAGAGTAGCCTTTACTCCTGGCCCAGCGCACGCCCTGATTCAGCGCCTCCGCAATTCCCAGGTTTTCTCTGTTTTCGATGAGTTGATATCCGAGGCTTTGGCTTGCCGTCCGTATGGGACCGATCTCGTCGGCGTTCGAGCCATTGTCGACTACGACCATGGCGTGCACCTGGGCGAGAATCTTCGATAATTTTTCAAGCGTGCTGCCGCTGGGATGATACGTGACCACCACAGCGCAAACAGATTGCGCTGTCATTTTTGCCTGTTCCCGCCTGGGGCTGTATGGCGTCACGGTGAGTACATGAGGGGCAATGAGCAGGAATATCTATGCGTTTCTAGAGCTATCAAACGTCACATTGCCTAATCCAAGCTTTCTTTTGACTCGAGCTGTCAACTTCTCAAACGAGCCACCCATTTCGGGGCCAAATTTCTTGGTGTGCGTGCCGCGCTCAAACACTACAACACTGTCATAGAAATGCATGGACAACGTAGAAGCGGTAAATTCGGTGGGCGGCAAGAGGCCACGACTGTGATCGGCATTCAACTCGTCGATCAGATTCTTGCACAGCTCGATGAACGTGGACGGCTTGCGCAACCCTCCCTCAAACTCATCCCAATAGGCAGTATGCAGATCCTCCACCAGGTAGATGCCGTTCTTCGGCATTCGAGGGTACAGGAACTTGAACGTTGCGGTGATGTGGCTCATGGCATGGCTGCCATCGTCAATCACGATGTCGGGTGTGCCCACTTCATCGATCACTCGCTGGAGGAACTCGCAGTCCTGTTGCGGCCCAATGTAAATTTCGACCTGGTCTTCTTCGAACTTTTTGCATGCGGGATTAATGTCGATACCGACGATTCGGGCGTGGGGACCAAAATAGCGCTTCCACATTTGAAGAGACCCACCAAGTCCGCAGCCGACTTCAATGACGGTGACCGACTTGTAGACGAAATCGTTGAAATGGCGTTCGTAGATGGGGAAATAGTGCTTCCACTTTTGGATAACCCTTTTGTCGTTCGTGAGGAAGTCAGACCAAAGTGTCATGCCCACCATCGCAACCCAGAATTTGAAAGTAACAAAAATCCGCTTCTGAGTCGACGCCCCAAATAGACCCTCTCCTCGCCATTCAGTCCTGCATACCATGCGAATGCAAGAGTACTGAGCCCCCAAACCACCGCCAATGCAGGAGTAACACTCGCCCGGGCAGTCTGCCACCAGAAGGGAAGAAGCAGGAGAGACGGAATTGCTATGCTTGCTGGCCGCAGGAGCCCTTTCAAGAATAGCCGCGAACGAGAGATTGCCAGAGTTTTGTAGGTGAAATGCATGCTGAATGAAAAATGCAGGCCAACGCTGACGAACGAACCGAGCACGGTGCCGAGCGCCACTCCAATCGCGCCAATGCGGCTTGCCAGATAGATACTACTGGCCAGATTCACGATGGCTTCCGCTACCGCCGCCGCGGTAGCCGGTGCTTGCCTGTCTGTAGCAGCAATCATTGTTGCATAGGGCGCGCACAGGTTGCGAATGATGTTCGCGAAAACCAGAATCCTGAGATATTTGATGGTTGCGAATGCGTAGGATGAGCCCACCCACAGACGCAGAAGGGAAAAACCGCAAACGATCAGCGGTAGCCCGGTGAGAAACAGCATGATCGAGATATAGCGAGTCGCTTTCGCCAGCAGGTCTCCCATTTCGAAAGCAGAACGCTTTGTGCTGAGAGCCGAAGAAGCGGGCATAAGAGGTCCCATCATTGAGCCGATGATGGACAAAGCGAAAGTGGTTGGGAGCGTCGCAATGGAATAGTAGGCAGTTTGGACATAGTCATAATGGCCCACGATTGTCACATCGAGTCCCATAATGCACAACATGGCGATGATCGAGATCGACTGCAAGGAACAATAACGAGCCACGTTTTTGAGAACCGGATACTCCACAGAACGAAGCGACACCCGGATATATCCCGCCTTCATACGCCACGCGGCAATCTGTAGTAAACCCGTGATCACATTCACAAGCGCCGCGGCGATTCCCATATCGGCGAGAGTGCCGTGGAAAGTGACAACCAAGATGACGATGACGGCGAATAGGACGCGGCTGACGACAGCAACTGCCATCGGGATCCGATAGCGCTGAAGACCCAGAAAAACGGCAGCGTAAACGCTGCACACAAGGCCCACCGACATCGACGTGCCCAGCAGCAATACGCTCAGCCGCACATCGTGGTAAAGGCTGGCTGGCATCGTCCCGAATAACAACGGTACCTGCCAGGAGAGTGCGAGCGTAAGAACCACTCCCAGCGTCCCTGTAAGAAGCATCAACGCTAAACCGGCACTGGCATGTCGTGACGCTCCAGCATTATCGCCCCGAGATTCATATTCGGCCACGAACTTGGAGACGCCGAGTTGTATGCCAAGATCCAGGTAGGACACATACGCCGCAAGTTGCAGGATCAGTACCCAGGCGGCGTACGTCGTCACCGGCAAGCGATGGGTCAGATAGGCGGGCAGCACCAGAGCGACCAGCGACACCACCAAAACCCGCGCCAGGCTGGCCACGATATTACGGGCAATAGTGGCGGTGAAACCGCTCGCCTCCGGTTGAGCTTGTTCTGGCAAATCGCGAACTACAGGAGAGATTTGACCCACGCTTTCGACTCTCGACCAAATACCACAGGCTTCAAAAGAAGGTGAGATTTCCTTTGCCCCTTCCTCAGCCCTGGACACTTTTTAGAGAATACACTAAGGACTGACGATTTCGCCTTTTGCTGCGATAGTGGACTGCTTTGAATTTTTATCCTGTCGGAACACTACGGACGAAAAGATGAACACTGGGTATATGCCACTATTGCAGATTCTTGGCTTTTTAGACCACTGCGTCTGTGACCTCAATTTGCGCGCTAATGATCCGCAACCAGCGCTTGCTCCCCCCACTGTTGCAGCAAAAGTGATGCTCTGATTTAGGCAGGGATTCGCCTGCCGGCCGGGTTTTGGTTAGAATGAATTTGTTGTGTCAATGACAGCAGTAAATGGGGATCTAGGACATTGCTTGCCGATCTCGCCGTAGCACCTCCTCCGAAGGACGTTTTGCTTCCAAAAAATGTAATTTTGCGATCGGGGCTTGCGCTGCTCAGCATCATTGCTCTCGTCTGCTTAAGCCTTGAAATAGAACTCTTGCAGCAGATCGACAGTCTGCGCCTCTATCTGACCGCCCGCGAGATCATGCTGGAAGCAGGAGTTGCTTTACTGCTTTCACTTGCAATCGGCTGTTGCTGGTGGTTGTTCGTCTTGTTGATCGGAAAATCGGCTGGGGCGCTCTTGCCGACGCGACGGTGGCGAATCCACGTGCTCTGGGATTTGTGGATCGCCGGGCCGCTGGCATATCTCATTCTGGAGTTGTTGCAGGATTTTAAACTTGAAGTCTTTCGTCACTGGCATCCAGGTACAGCCCTGGTTATCGCCGTTACTCTCGGAGTCACTTGCATTTCCATAACAGGCCTTTTTCGTATCGACTGGCGAGTCCTCCAGGAGTTTTGCCGCACCCGCTTGGTTCCGATCGCGTGGTTCCACATTGTGCTCGCGATTATGGCCGCTGCGACCCTTTGGCTGCATGGCGTCCACCTGTTCCATGATTACGAACGTCCCTGGGTGGCAAGTGCGGCCTCCAATTCCCCGGATATTTACCTCATAACCATCGATGCACTAAGAGCCGATGATATGTCCGTTTACGGGTATGGCCGAGCGACTACACCCAATCTGGAGAGATTTGCGCAGCGCAGCTTTACTTTCGACTACTTCTTCGCAAATTCTAACTTCACAACTCCGACGACTGCGTCAATTGAAACCGGAAAGCTTCCGTGGTCGCATCGCGTCTTTCAAGGTGGCAGCTTCCTGCGGGACAGAAATAAGCACGAAACCCTGCCCGTGCTATTGAAGGAACGGGGATATTACACAGCTATGATCTCCTCAAATCTCCTGGCTTCTCCCTTTCGCCACGGGACGCTCGATAGCTATGATTCGGTGAAATACGCTTCCCCAGGGGGCGTAACTGGCTTTCGCTTCCGCGCCTCCAACCTGTTAGGCGTTAACACGCAAATAACTCTTGTATACACATTGCTCCGTGGGATGAATATTCGCGTAAGTACTTTTCTCGATACCATGATCTGGGGCGACCGCTATCTGGCACCGGCTGAGGATGTGTTTGAACGAGCCACGAAGTTCCTGGAAGGACACAATAATTCGCATCCCATCTTCCTCTGGTCGCATATCCTGCCACCTCATGACCCGTATTGGCCTCCGGCCCCGTATCGACACCGTTTCATCTCGCAAGAAGTGCAGGACTACGGAAATTTTTTGGTACCCAATCCGGAAACCCTGCATCGTGGGGCTACCGTAGAGCAGTTGCGCAACGCTTACGACGAAATGATCCTGTACGCTGACCACTCCGTTGGGGAGTTTCTGGATTGGCTGGATCGAACCGGGCGTCTGGATCGATCGATTGTAATTGTCTCAGCTGATCACGGGGAATTATTCGAGCACAATCGCCTAGCCCACGAAGGCCCCGACCTTTACAGCGGCGTGATCCGCATTCCGCTTTTAATCCACCTTCCCGGTCAAAAAACCGGAGCGCGCATTGAGGAGGCGGGTGAGCAAGCCGACTTGCTGCCTACGGTCTTGGACCTGATTGGAGCTCCGCTCCCGAATTGGACCGATGGCAGCTCTCTCAAGCCGGCTTTCGCGGCAAAGACTGTGCCAGATCGATACGTATTCAGCATGAACCTGGAGCCGAATTCCACTTTCGCCCCTGTTACCAGGGGTACGGTTGCCGTGATGGACGAGGAATTCAAATTTGTGCGCTACCTTGAGTCAGGTAAGGAGCAACTTTACAGTTACAGAACCGATGAGGCCGAGGAACACAACCTCGTCGAGTCTCAACCTGAAGTGGCCCAGCGGATGCGGAAGGCATTGCTCGATAAGATTGAAGAGGTAAACTGGCACTTTAGCGCCAAACGGTGATGAATGCCTCGCAACATTCATCGGCGAATCGATTGCGTTCGTCGCAGGCCCCGGCGATCATTGGTCCACAGACCCCAGCCGCCTGAC
>JASHOH010000158.1 GCA_030041215.1 Candidatus Sulfotelmatobacter sp.
CTTATCTCACGGGCGTTTCTAGATGGATTGGCGTACTCGAGATTACTTCGGAGCCGTTTCGTGATAATGCGGTGATCTGGAAGGATGAGGACTTTCCGTGCCGGGTCAAGGTGAAGGCTGTTGCCACGCTCACCCCTGAGACAGCAATCCCTGTTAAAGAAATGAAGGATCAGTTGTCGGTCTTCAAGACGGTCAGCGGTGGCGCACTTGCCTGGACAGGGCACTTCCGCGGCTCGCCGACGAGGTGGAAGCAATCGGATGGCGAGGCGGTCACAAATGCGGTCTTGCAGGCGACGCAATCTCCCACGGTACGGCCAATTGATCCTGGAAAACTTAAATATCGCCCCAAAACTCTCAAGGCCAAAATTGGCCGTGTCACGGTGCCTGAGCCTGAAGCTCAGGAGCAGGCGGAGCCAGAGTCACCCAAGGAACCAGCGGCGCACACCGAAATCCAGTGGCTGTTGCTAAAACTGGGCGCTGACATGGGCTTCAGCGTGTGGGTCGCGCGGAATGATCGCAATCGCTCGTTCAATGGACACCGCTTTTCGGAGTTGCCCGCTTTGAAGTCGAGTCTGCCCTTACAGTTCGACGATGCAACAAATCGCACCATCGAACTGATCGACGTTCTTTGGCTGGATCGAAACTCCATCGTGTCGGCATTCGAGATTGAGAGCACAGCCTCCATCTACTCCGGACTGTTAAGAATGGCTGATCTTGTCGCGATGCAGCCCAACCTAAACATACCGCTCTTCTTGGTCGCCCCTGAGGAACGCAGAGGGAAAGTGTTCGCCGAGGTGAATCGCCCAACATTCTCCCGACTCGATCCAAAGCTTGCCGAAATATGTCGATACATTTCGTTCGACGCCCTCAAAGATAGGCTCGGACAGGTCAAAGACTTCGTTCGGTACCTGAGACCCGACTTCCTTGAGGACCTCTCGGAGGCCTGCGACTTGGAGCAAGGTTAACGATATGCGTTCGTTGCCAGGTGCCCCATTTCTCGCGCTCTTTGCGAGAAGTGGGAGCCTTCGTAGGTCATTGCACCCTCAGCTATAATCAACCCATGCACCGTCCGATCATAGTCGATAACAGCCGCCCCGCCACAGTGTGGGATACTGCGCGCACGCTCGGCGTTTCCAAAAAGCGTACGGAAGAAATCATTCGCGAAGCGGGGCACACGATTCGCAGAAATGCCAAAACAGGGGATGTCGTGATTGAGTTCAATGGCGTGAGAAAAACGACCGGAAAACGCACCTCCCGCAATGGCGCCAAAGCCTATAAGAAAATCTCGTCTAGGCGCAAAGCCTCCCGTCGATAAGGATTCGGTCTTCCTCAACATTCCCTACGACGCGGCATTCGAAAAACTTTTCCTGGCCTATCCGCCGATATTTGCAAAGAAAAATTCGCTAAGTCACAGAGCCGAGAGATTTTACGAGATAGGGGGGAGGGGGTAGCCGAAAACTGATTCTCAACTGAACACCATCGTCACCGCCTCGCGGCGCAGCCGTTCCAGCCGCACCCAGCAGTAGTCTCCGCAGCGCGCCACGCGCACCTCGTCGGCTTTCACCGTGGCGGCGTAGTTGGCGACGATATGGGCGCACTCGTCGGCATCGCGCACGCGGTCAAAATTGATTTCGCCCGCTGCACGTTCCTGCGCCAGCGCCTGCAAGCTTGCCCGCAGCGTGCTCGGAGGCACCAGGCACGGTTCAGTCCGGTAGCCAAGCATCTGCTCGATCGCGTAGAGCGCGCATAGTCAATGCCCTCGCTGAACGCCATTAGCAGGGTTCGTGTGGCTGCAACGAGCTCGACCGGCATCATCTGGAAAGATTCGAGCAGCCGCGCCGGAATTGCCGGAAAGCGCCGAGAAGCGGGCGCCATCAATCCCGCTTGCAGCAGCGGACACGACCACTGCCGCGCCAGCGCCGCTGTCACCTGCTGCTCGCTGGTAAAGCCGAGCTGTTGCAGCCACAGGCCGATTTTTTTTCTTTGCGGCGGCAAAGCTTCGTCCACGCAGCCATCCGCTTCCCTCTGCGCTGCCAATGCCCAGCGCAACTGTTCTGCCGTGATTTGTTGCCGCGACAAAAGCAGCAGCCCGAGCGGAATGCGTCTCGCCACCGGCTTGCGCGGCGGCGCGGGCCGCATCCGCAAAACATCGATCAGCGCCATTTCCAGGCATTCAGCGCGGCAATACTGCGCTCCCCGCAAACGCACGCTTCGCTGTCTTTTGCAGATGCGCCTCAGCCTGCTTTGTGGATTGAAGCAGCCTGCATACGCGCAATTCGGCGCCAGACTTACCCAGAAATCGCGCCCGGAAGAAGTCAATCTCCGCCATGCAGTCTTTGCTTTCGCAACCATGTTAGGTTATTGCTGCGCCCCTGCGCTTCCAAGCGAAACGTAGGTCACGCGCAGTCCGTAATTGATGTACACATCCACCACGTTCGTCGTGGTGTCGAACGTCAGGTTCCACACGTGCTCGATGATCATGGCCCGCGACACCTGCCGTCCGGCATTGCGCATGAGGTATTCGAGCAGCGCGAACTCCTTCGATGTCAGATCGATCCGCTTTCCTGCCCGCTCGGCACGGTGTTCTACGCGATCCAGCCGCAGATCGTCCACTTCCAGCACCGCTTCCGAAGGCAAATGGCTGCGCCGCACCAGCGCGCGAATGCGCGCCGAAAGCTCTGAGAACGAAAACGGTTTGGCCAGATAATCGTCCGCGCCCGTATCGAGGCACTGCACGCGGTCTTCAACCTTCTGCCTCTGGGTCAGCACTAATACCGGCAGGCTCGGACGCTTCAGCCGCAAATGCCGCAGCACGCTCACCCCGTCGAGCTTGGGCAGGCTCAAATCCAGAATGACCACGTCGTACTCATGTTCGCTGCCCATCGCCCGTGCCTGCTCGCCATCTTCGGCGATGTCAACCGTGTAGTGCTCGTTCTGCAAGCCTTGGCGCACAAACCCGGCCAGCGCGGCATCATCCTCCGCCATCAGAATCCTCATAAATGGACCTTAATTAGAACCCACTAGAACCTAATTCTAGTTAGAGAACGCTGAAATGAAGCGGCGAGCGGAGAGACACGAAAGTGTATGTTTCCGGAAATGAGTTGAAATGCAGAAATGGGAAAACAGCGCTCCCGGCTTTGACATTTCCGAAGGTAAACGTCAAACCGCCCGTAATCCAACCACTCCCATCATTCTCCCAACCGCGCCTTTTTCGCCTCGATACGAGAACAGCCAATCTGTGCGGCAGCTTGTGCAGAGCGGTGAGGCCTCGATGTTCTTCGCCAGCACTCCTACAGCCAATAGTTGTTGACGGTTCGCCTCTAGGAGATCAAGGAAGATTTTTTTTGGTAGCTCTCCATGTCCCGGCGCGCGCGCTGTGAGAAAGAGCAGAGGATACTTCTCGCGGACCGGGTCTGATTCTTTGACTTCACGGAACAATTTTGGGGCATAGGCGAATTGGGACTCGAATTTTTCGCGGACTTCTGCGCCTACTTCATAGCAGCATTCATGAATGCCCGGACCGATCGCTGCTTCCAGATTGCGCGGCTGGGTTCCGAACAATAGCCGCATCAGGCCCACGCCCTTTTCTATAATTCGTTTAACGGTTCCCCGCCAGCCGGCATGAAAAATGCCAATTGCACGGCGTCTGGGATCGGCCAGAATTATCGCCAGGCAATCGGCGGTCTGAACGGCAAGCAGTAAACCGGGAGTGGACGTGATTATTCCGTCGCCGACAAGGGGGGATTCAGGGGGCGCCTCGACAAGGTGGATGATGTCGGAGTGAATCTGGCGAAGGGTGATCAGAGGCCATTTCCTCTTGACGGGACGGTTTTCCCAGCTCAAAGCGTCTGCAGAGGGGTTGCTGTCGTCTCCGTCACTGAGCAACTTGCACAGAAATGCCGCACGGTTGCGTTCGACAGCGGCTCGGGAGTCATCCTTCGTGAAGCCCAGATTGAGCGCGCCGCCTCCGTAGGCTCGGGAAAATCCGCCCACGCGCGTGGAAAACCCGTGAACCAGGCCGGGAATTTGTCCCAGATTCGCCGTGTGAAGAATTTCAAGTTTTCGTTGCAGCGCGCGGGTCGGCACTGATCTATGTTACTTCATCGCTACTTCATGATTGGCGAGCCGCCCAGCGTTCACGGATGCCGGCGATAAAGCCTTCTTTGTCCCTTCGCATCTGCCGAATTAACGCCTGATTCTCCGTTTTTTCGTGCGCCCCTGCCCAAAGCACCATCTCTGTCAAAACCGGCGCCAGGTCGATGCCTTTTTTCGTCAGAGAATAGTTGAGCTTGCGCTTATCCGCGGGCTCAGGGTCGGCCCTGATGATTTCGTAGGCAATCAACCGCTTTAGGCGGTCGGCCAGGATGTTGGTGGCAATTCTTTCGTGGCTTTCGAGAAGTTGTTTGTAAGTGCGCGGGCCAAATAACATTACGTCGCGGATAATCAGCAACGACCAGCGGTCCCCCAGCATCTCGACGGAGGCATTTAAGGGGCATCCGGACCGCCATTCCGGTTTGTTATGTTTCACCACTAAATTTATTTTAGCATTTCACTTGCAATATGCAAGTAATCGTTATACTCTGACCCGAGCAGTGGGGCCTTATTTACGTTCCTCCCGCCAACGGAGCAAGAAATCGAATGAATACGCATGTGAATTTCAATGGGCAATGCGAAGAAGCATTCAAGTTCTATGAGAAAGTCTTGAACGGCAAAGTCACGTTCCTGATGACGTATGAAGGCACGCCTGCGGCGGACCAGGTTCCGCCCGAATGGCGCAAGAAAGTCATCCATGCGACGCTCACGGTGAATGGCGCACGTTTGCAGGGTGCCGACGCACCTCCTGGCCGTTATCAGAAACCACAGGGTTTTTCTGTAGCGCTCAACGTCAAAGGCGCAGCCGAAGCTGAAAGAGTGTTCAAGGCGCTCTCGGACAAGGCGAACATCAGCATGCCCATGCAGGAAACGTTCTGGGCTCAGCGCTTCGGCATGCTCACCGATCGTTTTGGCATTCCCTGGATGGTGAACTGCGGCAAGCCGATGTGAGCTTGACAGGTTCGCCGTGTGCCGTTCGACTACCTGCTTGGGGGAAAGAAAATAAATTCCGGATCGGGGGACGAGTGAAATGATTAAACGAACAATCCGAGCCGTTGGCTATGTCACTGCAATCTTGATTCTTCCGATCGCGAGCGTGATGGCACAAGACCACCCGGCGCCATACCCCAATATGGCGCCGCTGGATCAATATCTCATGGCCGATCGCGATGCGGAGATTGCACTCGCTCGGAGTGCGGCGCCAGACGCCATCTCGCGAGACGCAAAGGTTGTGGTTCTCGGGAGGCATGGTTACGAAACCGCGGTCGAGGGTAAGAACGGCTGGGTCTGTGTGGTGGAAAGGGCATGGATGTCACCGTTTGACTCTCCGGAGTTCTGGAATCCAAAACTTCGCGGACCAGAGTGCTTCAATCCAGCCGCGGTGCGTTTTGTTCTACCGGCCACGTATAAGCGGACTGAAATGATATTGGCAGGCTTATCCAAAGCCGAGGTCATCAAGCAGCTGACAGCGGCATACGCTCGTAAAGAACTGCCTGCCTTCGAGCCCGGAGGCATGTGCTACATGATGTCGAAACAGGCGTATCTTACGGACGAAGGAGACCATGACCTGGCGCACCTGATGTTTTACGAGCCGCCTGGAACAGACTGGGGCGCCGATTTGTCCAATTCTCCCGTCATGCTTGGCATCAACGGCATTGCAGTTATACCGTTCACCGTGTTTATCGTCCCGGTTGGCAAATGGTCAGACGGAACTGCGGCGCCCCTACAGTAGAAACTCATGGCACGAAGAAATCCGTGAACGATTCCCAAGGAATCCTCTTATGACCGAAACCCTTGTGGCCGCTCAGAGTTCGAAAACAACGTTATGGATTGGCCGCACACTCAGCACACTGGCAGTGCTCGTCTTTGTATTTACGCTAACCTTCGGTTTCTTGAAGCCCGACGTGGCCGCACAGGGATTCGCGCACTACAGCTATCCTGAAGGCGCAATGATGCACATCATGATTGTGGAGATCGTGTGTGTCGTTTTGTATGTAATTCCTAAGACGTCCGTGCTCGGCGCTATTCTCCTGACGGCCTATCTTGGCGGTGCAACTGCCACCCACGTTCGTGTAGGTGAACCATTCGTTCTGCCAGTCGGCGTCGGCATTGTCTTGTGGCTCGGGCTGTATCTGCGCGAGCCGCTGCTGCGGGCATTGGTACCACTGCGGAGTCGAAATTAGAAAGTCGGTCAGTATTTCGCAACGGTTTCATGGCGAGGAGGATGTATGCGGAAGCTTTTCGTTTCTAATGTGATGTCGCTCGACGGCTTTTTCGAAACGCCAGACAAGAAACTCGACTGGTGTGTCGTCGACGAGGAATTCTTTGCCTATGCGTGCGAGATGTTGCGTTCCGTTGATGCGATTCTTTTCGGACGGGCGACTTATGAGCATATGGCCGCCTACTGGCCGACCGCGCCGAAGGATGAAATTGCCGACCACATGAATGGTCTAGCCAAAGTCGTGTTCTCCAGAACTCTGAAAAAAGCCGAGTGGCACAACTCGCGGCTGGTGAAGGACAATATTGCCGACGAGGTCACCAGGCTCAAGCAGCAACCCGGGAAAGACCTAGTCATTCTGGGCAGCGCCATGCTCTCCTCATATCTCTTGCAGTTGGGCCTCATCGACGAGTATCGAGTAATTCTGAATCCCGTTTTACTCGGCGCTGGCAATCCGCTATTTGGCGGAATCAACGAAAAACTTACTCTGAAGCTTCGCACAACCAAATCATTCAACTCCGGGGCTGCCGTGCTTTATTACCAGAAAGCGGACGGCCAATTTTCTGACACACAATTGATTTAAGGAGAAAAAAGCCATGGAAAACAAACCTACCCACGAACAAGCTCGACTTCACTTGCAACTGTTTGAAGAACGCCGCGAGGCGAGAATGCGCCAGGCGCGGGAATGGTTCTTCAAAAACTACCAGCCTGAAACTCTTGACGACGCCATGCGAATTGCCCCGCCGGGAACAGAGGCTGGACAATTTGGCATGATGGTACTTACTTATTGGGAGCAGGCATGTGCGTTATTGAATTACGGCTTGCTTCACGAAGATTTGTTCTTCGAGACCGCCGGAGAATTTTTCGGTGTATGGGAGAGCGCGAAAACGGTGATCCCGCAATTCCGTGAGAAGTTCAAGAATCCACATTTTCTTGGAAATCTCGAAAAAACGGCGCAGCGCTATGAAACGTGGATGGAAAAGCGCGCGCCCGGGCATATCGCCATCATGCGTCAGATGATGAAACAGATGCGGGCGCAGATGGCGAAAGCAGCCTAGCAAGTTGTACTTCAATACTGAGGATGCCCCACGTCTCGCCGCTTTTGCGAGACGTGGGGCATTCATAGGAGGAATCATGAGTTCCGTTCGCGTTCTGGTAGGCACCCACAAAGGCGCATTCATTCTGACTTCCGACGGCAAGCGCGACAAATGGGAGGTCAGCGGGCCGCACTTTGCCGGCTGGGAAATGTATCACCTGAAAGGCTCGCCTGCCGACCCCAATCGCATCTATGCTTCCCAAACCAGCGGATGGTTCGGGCAAATCATTCAGCGCTCCGATGACGGCGTTAAGACCTGGGTCCAGCCGGGAACGCCTCCCGGAGAAAAGCCCGCTTCGGGTCCGCCAAAAGCCGCAAGCAACAAGTTTGTTTACGACTCAGCCGCGAAACCGCTCACCACGCATCAGTGGTATGACGGCACGCAGCATCCGTGGGAGTTCAAGCGCGTGTGGCATCTCGAGCCATCGCTTACCGATCCCAACACGGTTTACGCGGGCGTGGAAGATGCAGCCATTTTCCGTTCGACCGATGGCGGTGAGAACTGGCACGAACTTCCCGGCTTGCGCGGGCACGGCACTGGGCCCAAGTGGCAACCTGGAGCGGGCGGCATGTGCCTGCACACAATCATCCTCGATCCCAGCAACCCCAAACGCATGTGGATCGCCATTTCGGCGGCAGGTGCGTTCCGCAGCGATGATGGAGGCGAGAACTGGAAGCCGATCAATCGCGGCCTGCGCTCGAACTACATTCCCGATCCGGAAGCTGAGATCGGCCATTGCGTCCACCACATCGCCATGCACCCGAAGCGTCCGGGAGTGCTCTTCATGCAGAAGCACTGGGACGTGATGCGCTCCGATGATGCCGGCGACAATTGGAAAGAAGTTAGCGGCAATCTGCCGACAGATTTCGGATTCGTGATCGATGTGCACGCGCACGAGCCGGAGACGATTTACGTCGTCCCGATCAAGAGCGACGGCGAACACTTTCCGCCCGATGGCAAGCTGCGCGTTTTCCGCAGCCGCACTGGTGGAAACGAGTGGGAGCCGCTGACAAAAGGCCTGCCGCAGAAAGATTGCTACGTAAACGTGCTACGCGATGCCATGGCGGTCGATTCGCTCGATAAATGCGGAATTTATTTCGGCACGACGGGTGGACAAGTCTATTGCTCGGCCGACGCGGGCGATAGCTGGAATGCGATCGTGCACGATCTGCCGGCGGTGTTGTCGGTGGAAGTACAGACGCTAAAGTGATTGAGTCTCGTGTAGGGACAACCGCCCTCGGCTGTCCCCAAGCCTTCAAAGAAAAAGTCCTGACATGGTCCGCGTTATCCTGCCCCAACATTTGCGCGCGCTGTCGCACACCGGCAGTGAAGTGCAACTGGAGATCCACGGGCCAGTCACCCAAAGGTCTGTGCTCGACGCGCTTGAAGCGCACTATCCCATGCTGCGCGGCGCAATTCGCGACCATGAAACTCTAAAGCGTCGAGCCTTTCTGCGCTATTTCGCCTGCGAGGAAGACTTGTCGCACGAACCGCCGGATGCGCCGCTGCCTGAAGCAGTCGCTTCCGGCAAAGAGCCGTTCATCGTGATCGGGGCGATTGCAGGCGGATAGGCGCGGGAACTGGCCTTCTAGCGCACGTTCCGCTATAGTTTCTTTATCCATGTTCGAAGATTTCACTGCCACCGATCGCTGGAGCAAGAAGCCGGTTCACTGCGTGTACCAGGCACTGATTGTCGCCATCGCCACGCGCCATGCTGATGCTGTCGACGTAAAGTTCCTCGCTGATGGCAAAACTGTCTGGATTGCTCTGCCGCATCCCGCCTGGGTGGAGTATAAGAAGCGCACTGGCAAAATCATTACTGATTCTCTCGCCGTCGAAGTTGCCGGACATTATCTGAAGTGGGCGCTCGAATCCGGCGAAGGCCTCGGCCGGGAGATGTACTCGCTCACCGTCGATGAAGCGCTCGAGCACCTCGACGCTGCCATTAACGAGATGCAGTCCGCGGTTCCGGCGTAAGCTCTCGGCACCTTTCCCCGGGGTGCCCCACGCCTGCCCTGAGCGCAGCCGAAGGGTCTCGCCTCTTTTGCGAGACGTGGGCCGCTTTACAGCGTCGCCTCTATTTGAAGGTTCTCGATCATTTCATTCAGCGTCTTCTGTGCGGCTTCGCGCTTTTGTTGCAGATCGCTCACTTCGCGGTGCAGAGCTTCCACACGGTCTTCCTGCTCGTTGAATTGGCGAATGTATCGCGCGATCAGCGCCTTCTCTTCCGCACTGCCTTTCAGCGCCTTCATGTTTTCGCGGACACGTTGCTGATCTTCGGAGATGCCCGAAATCTTCGACTTGCGCGATGCGGTTTCGGCGTCAAGCGCAGCGATACTGTCTTTTTGTGCCATCACCTTGCGCAACGCCCTCTCAATCTCGGGATTGATCATTTTCTGCGCCAGGAAAAACTTTATCTGGCTGTCGCTGATATCCGAGACCTGATAGGTGTTCATGACCGGCCGATATTCCTTCACCGTCAGAGTTTGGGTCTTCATCGGTTCGACACTCAGCCGAAAACGATGGAATGAAGCCGAGCTTTCTGCCGGCTTGTCGTCATCGTCCGTAAGCTTCCAGCCAGGCCGCGCGGGGTACTCGATTACAACCGTTCGCGATGAAGTGTCGCGATTCCGAATGGTGTAGGTGTTCTCTTCGCGCTCCTCTTTCGATTGCGTCAATATTCCGTGCGAAATGAACACTTTTGTCACCCGTTGACTGTCGCTTTTCTGTTTGCCGTCAACCAGCACGCCTAAATCGGCCGCGTACGAAAGCAGACGCTTTTCGCCGGGTTTGATTGCATCCATCAATCCCTCGCCAGCGAAGGCATCGCCTTCCAGTACGTCGAAACTGCCTCCGTCGAGAGTGAGATTGCTTGTGTTGTCGAGCCAAAGCGCACGCAGCACTGCTCTTTGCGATGGATTCCACACAGAAACCTTCTCGGCATCGACACGTGACTGCAATACTGGCACCAGGGCCGACTGGTTCTTGCCAATGCTGACGCGGTCCTGCAACTTGTATTCGAATAGGTCCCCAAGATCGCGAGACTCTGCGGTCATAGTTGAGGCTTCAAGGGTCTCAGCCGCCTTGTCCAGCCACTGCTTGTAATCGCTACCTGTGCGATAAACTCCGCCTCCGACCCCACCCCCGCCACCAGCAGCAACTCCAGGCTGCGATTTCGCCGCAAGGCCGCCCGGAACTCCGCCGATTACACCTCCCAGCGCCCCGGCAGGAACTCTTTGCGGGGTGGATAAGGCTGCGTTTGCTCCTGTCACTTCGACTGTCTCCATCGTCGCCTCATGTGTTTGCGGCATGATCATGGCGCTTTCGGGCAGCGCGATGACCGGACGCCGCGTGTAATAGGGCTGCGAAAGCTCCTGCACAAAAGTCTGCGGCGCGCCAGCCACCAGCGACAACTCCACATTCGTCCAGTCTTCACCGACCGTGTTATCGACAATGGCCCAACCCTGCAGCAGTGGCTTGCCATCCTTCGGAATCACGATTCTGTACGTGCTTTTCCACACCGGCACTTCGCTGATATAACTCACCAACAAATTGCGCTCACCGTCGCCAGCGGTTGAGATGGTCATGCGGCGCAAGTCTTGATCGCGGGTAGAGGCCACCAAGCCCAGATATTTCCCGATTTCGTCATTCACATCTTTTTCGGCCACGCGCACGCTGGTGGAAGGCGTCAGATCGAAGACGTGCACGTCTCCATTGTCGCCGACGATAGAAATCTGATCGACCGTGACCTTCTCGTCCCCTTTGATGGGAATGTCGCGCTCGTCAATACTGAGCAGGCGTCCCGTAGCGCTTTCCGGTCCGCTCTTAACTTCCAGGCGCGCACCCCGCAAAGCGTCGAGGAATTGCGCTGTGGTCGGTTTTTCTCCCACGGCCAGATGTAGAGATCCCAGGCGTCGTTCAAGCGGCGCATTCGAGTTGTAGCTGACGCCGGTGATTCGTCCGTGCCCGAGATCGAGCACAGTCAGCGACTTCAGCACATCATTGAGTTGTGCCGTGGTGAAGTCTATGTTGACATCCTGGCTGTCGTGTACGCGCCCGGCGTGCTCAAAATAACCGACGCCGTTCTTGTAGAGAACGACCCGCGTCACCGGCAAGCGAGCGGTTGAATCTGTGGAGCTGGAAGACTGGCTAAATGATATTGAGACAAACGACAGACACACTACAGCTATTGTCAGAGAACGCATAGCTCCTCCGCGAGCTGAGGCCGCTCGCGCAACTAGAACGCCCTTCGCAATTGTTCTTGCGAAACGAAACGGCCCGTCTAGGATTTAGACACCTGAGCGCAGGTATCTGGAGCCGTTGATGCAAACTGAATGTTTTGAGATGGCTGCGGATGCAGCTGGGACTCGGCCGGACGCCTTTTTCGCGCATCTCACGTGACCTTCGGCCTGTGCACCCGTCTGTGATTAAATCGACTTATGTTCGCTCGCAAGATTCGTGTCGAATACGAAGACCACAGCAACAGAATTCCCTGCCCGCTGAAGTGGCTCGACAGCTTCTCCATGCGCAACTTCACCAATGCCAGCGTATTCGACGACACCATTCCGGTTTCCGATGGCGGCATGGAAATTGGCACGAGGGTTCCGTTGGAGCAACTGCGCAACGCCATGGAAGACTGGTTCAGGCGGAAAAACTATCTGCCCAAGGACTCGAAGTTGATACTGGAAGAAACCAGCTAACTCGAGGGGAGACTGCCTAGAAGAGTTCTTACAGATACAGGAATGGTTTGAGCCGGTCTCGTGCTGGTTGCTTGGCTATTTTTCATAGTGAAGCAGAGACATCACGTCGTAACTCTTCAGCTTTTCCCGCCCGCGCAGGAAATCCAGTTCCACAACAAAACCCAGTCCAGCGATTTCCGCACCCAGCATTTTCGCCAGATTGGCCGTGGCTTCCGCTGTGCCGCCGGTGGCAAGCAGATCGTCGACGATCAACACACGCTGGCCCTTTTCGATGGCGTCTTTGTGCATTTCGAGCGAGTTGACGCCGTATTCCAGTTCATAATCGAACCTCACGGTCGCCGCTGGAAGCTTGCCCACCTTGCGCACTGGAACAAATCCCGCGTTCAATCGATATGCCAGGGCTGGAGCAAAGATAAAGCCGCGTGCCTCCATGCCAAGAACAAGGTCGACCCGCTTGTCGACGTAGTGCTCGGCAAGTCGATCGATGAGCGTGGCGAGACCGACTTTGTTTTTCAGCAGTGTCGTAATGTCGTAGAAAAGGATACCCTTCTTGGGAAAATCGGGGACCTCGCGGATGAGTCTCTTCAACTCGTCATTGTTCAGTCTTGCAGACAATCTACCACGCTCCTTCAATACGAAATGAAGCAATTCCAGCCGAGGGCCGGGCCTCCATTTCTTCTACGTTGTCGACGCGCGCGGCGCGTGGACCTTCGCGCAGGCGCGAACGCAACCCCAAGAGCTGATCGCGCGTGCCCTGGGCCAGCACTTCCACGCTGCCATCAGCATTGTTGCGCACCCAGCCGGCGATTCCGAGAATGTGTGCTTCGCGCTCTACAAACCAGCGGAATCCAACGCCCTGCACGCGTCCGCGGATGATAAAGCGGCGGGCCTCTGTGGAATCAGGTTTCAAGGTTTCAGAGTTTCAAGGTTTCAGAGTTTCAAGGTTTCAAAGGTTTCAAGGTCGTGAATCACCCTGATTTGCAGGCACCACAGTATCAGACTAAGCGGCGCCAGCTATTTAGCTCTTTAAACTTCTGCAAGCTTGAACTTTCAAACCTTAGACTTACGCCCTCGATAAATACACGCCCTCGGCGGTATCCACCTTGATTTTCTCGCCTTCATTGATGAATGGCGGGACCTGCACGACCAGCCCAGTCTCAGTCTTTGCCGGCTTCGTGACACTGGACGCTGTCGCCGTCTTCAGGCCCGGTTCTGTCTCGACAACCGTAAGCTCCACGGTCTGCGGCAACTCGACGCCCACGGCCTTGCCATCAAAAAATTCCACTTTGATCTCGAGATTCGGAATCAGATAGTCGACGGCATCTCCGAGAACGTCTTTAGTCAAATGAGTCTGCTCGTAATTCGAGGTGTCCATGAAGTAGTAGTTGTCGCCGTCGGCGTACAGGAACTGCATCTCGACTTCGTCAACATTGATCTTCTCGATGGGATCGGGCGAGCGGAAGCGGTGCTCGAACATGGCGCCGGTGCGCAGGTTGCGCAGCTTGGCCTGGATAAACGCGCGCAGGTTGCCGGGCGTGCGGTGCTCGACGCTGAAAACAGAGTGCAGATCATTATTGTGCTTGATGATCATGCCGGGGCGCAGTTGTGTGGCAGGGATCGACATCGTTGAAACTTATCTCCTTAGAAAATTGCTGGGCTGGCGGAGAGCGAGTGAAGCGCGCCGAAGCGCTGGCAGGTCACATCTTCCGCACAAAGGAACCGAAAACTTATTCTACACGCCGCTCCGCACAAAGAAAACCTTCGCGCGCCCACCCTCTTCGTAAAAGGTGCCGCCTCGTCAGAGCGGAAAAGTTTCCCGCCAAATTCCGCCAGGACTACAATTCATAGAGGATGTTTCAGCCCGGCATTTCCCGGCGCTCATCCGCAGAAACGAGGTGAATGTATGCGTTCTGGAGATTATGAATCATCGTTGGGAAACACCATTGGAACCGCTATCACTTTTCTTGTGATTGGACTCGGCGCGGGAGCGCTGCTGGGGTTGATGCTCGCTCCAAAGACAGGCAAGCAATTCCGCCGCGATTTGAAGCGTGGCTATGAAGACGCAAAAGACACTTTACAGGACTGGAGCCAAGAAGCTCGTGACCGCGTCCGGGAAGTGAAGGAGCAGGTGGCCGAGCGCGGAGCAGACGTTGTCGACAATCTGCGCGAAAAGGTTGAGCCCATGCGCAGAGCGGTAAATCGCGGGTAACGCTTCCGCCGCACCGGCCTGGCGTTAGTGAAACAGTGCCGCAAAAAATCCCTTGATCTTGTGCAGCACGCCGCGATGCTCAGGCTTCGTGGCAGGCGGCGCGGGAGTGTTTGGTGCCACGGCGGGCGGCGCTTGTATCTGTGCGTCGACGTGAGGCGGGGCCGGGGTTTTCGTTGCCGCGGCAGGCTCTTCAGCAGGCGCCGGTTCAAGCGCCTTTTTTTCGTTCCCGTGAAAAATCAGCGGCGCCTCAACTTCGAGATGCACATCGCTCGGCTGGGAGGGCGGCAGCGGCCGCGTTTCCGGTCCGCTTGTGAGCGTTTCGCCGCCGGTCGTCTTGCTGCCAACTGAGCCGTTAGCGGCATTGCTGTCCGCCTTTCCAATAGTTCCTGGCGATGCATTGTCAGTGGCCAGCGTGAGATTCGAATTTGCGGGATCATTCAATCGAGCAACTTGTGAGGGGTCTGCTCGCACCACTGGTGGCGGGGGGCAGCCGCAGTCCGGCGGGACATCGCCATCCACCTTGTCGATGCTTCCCGAATGAAAGACCAGCTGTTCGCTGGGTTTGACCTGATAGACTCGGTCTCCCATGATTTCGTAAACAATCGCCGCGGCCGTGTTTCCTCTTAATCCGCGCACGCAGGTGTTGCCGTGAGCGTCGGCGCTGACGGCGTAGTGAAATTCTCCGGGCCCGGCAAACAGGATGCGGAAGTCAGGCGTGAGCACCGTGTCAGCGGTATCTTTCAGCGTGTAATGAGTCTCTAGAGATCCGGTGCTCATGCCGAGCAACAGATTTTTTGAGCCTTTGGCAGGCGTCACTGAAACCGTTGTTCCCGGGCAAACGCGAACTTCCCCGCCTCGTGTCAGGCGCAGGACGGCGGTATCGCTTCCGGCAGTCAACGAAGATCCGTCGGCGAAGGCCTTGCCAGCCGCCACGAACTCTCCGACGCCGTTGGTCACCGGCATGGCAACTCCGGCGGCGGCTGGCACCAACGATGCCACACTTTGCGGTTCCGCGGATGCTTCCTTCGCTGTTGTGGTCGGACTTTCCGGCTGTTTCAGCCGCACCATCAGACGATTTCCGGCAGCGTCCCATGTGTACGCGTACGGAACCAGAAGATCGATGACAATACGCGTAATCGCCGGTTCGATCTGGTATTGCTCGGCCCGGATGGTGAGGATGTTTTCCTTCAGTACGGGGATGCGCTTGCGCTGCAATCCCATGTGGGTGTTTGGCAGATCGATCACTAGCCGCGGCGGCGAATCGAGCATTTGAACTTTGGGCACTATGGGCTGGGTGGTAACAACCTCAACCACAGGAGTGCCATGGTCATAAAGAATTTTCGCGCCGGTGACTACTGCCGCCTGCGTTGCGGCACCGGATTTCTGGTTCGCTGTCCTCTGCGCGGGCGCGCTCACGGCCACGAAGGCTACCGATAAGACCAAGAACGCTAGTTGGATGCCAGGTCGTGGCAAGGAATCCCCTGAAAGAAGCTCTTTACCCGAACATTATCATTTGTGAGAGAGAGAGAGAAGGGGCACGAAGGTTGTCACAAAGCGCGCATGAAATGAAACTGCGCCATTAGCGCCCGCCACGACCGCAAAGAAGCGTAATTAGTTTTCAGCTTTCGGGAAGGAACTCGTATTCCTCAATCACCGCGGCCACGGCCATTTTGCCCGATGTCCCGACATCCTCAACGCGTACAACACGGCCCTTGCATTGCACGCGGATGCTTTCGGTCAGAGTGATCTCAGGCGGGAGCGTGAGTGTAAATCCGAGTGGGGAACCCCGTTCTACCGGCGAATCCAGATAAAGACAGATTCCTCTCGCGCTGACGTCGCGTATTTGCGCGGATTCGTTAAAATTCGAGGTTCCATTGCGGGCCACTGCTACGGGAATTCGCAGTGCGAATCGACGGGCGGCCCTTTTCTCCTGCTGCGCTTCTGGCATGCGCTACCCCGCACTAAATGAAGTGGCTATAACTTTTCCTTGAGAATGCCCTGTGTGAGTGTATTCCGTCAATACCACGCTTGTGCGATCAAGTAGCCCATTTTGGCTGGCACGTGGCACATTGGGGCGGTCTGGCGATGTCACCCGCGCAGCAGTACACTGGCAAAAGGATTTCCTGTGGTCTTCGTCCTCGACAATTACGACTCCTTCACCTACAACCTGGTGCAGTTCATCGGGGAATCAGGCGAGCGGGTTGAGGTGCGGCGCAATGATGAGATCACCGTTTTCGCGTTGCAAGACATGCACCCTCGCCACATCATAATTTCGCCCGGTCCATGCACACCTCAAGACGCTGGCATCAGCATTGAACTGGTCCGCCATTTCGCCGGCAAAGTGCCGATTCTCGGCGTTTGCCTCGGTCACCAGGCCATCGGCGCAGCTTTTGGCGGCCAGGTTATACGTGCCCCGCACCTGATGCACGGCAAGACTAGCGCCGTGACACATGATGGTAGGACCATTTTTCATGGCCTGCCCACGCCGATGACGGCCACCCGATATCATTCGCTGATTGTAGAGGAAAGAACCCTCCCGGATGAGTTGGAAGTGAGCGCCTGGACGACGGAAAAGGACGGGACCCGAACGATCATGGGCTTGCGCCACAAAAAGTTTCCGGTGGAGGGGGTTCAGTTTCATCCAGAAAGCGTTCTTACAGACGCCGGCAAACAATTGGTTGCGAATTTTCTGCGGCAGTGAATAGAAAAGTAAAGCGACTTTCCACCATGCACTTGATCTTGATCGTTCCGCATTGAAATCGAGGAGGTCCCATGCCCAAAACCAATCGCAATTCTGCGTCACGCGCGCTGGTCTGGCCCCACCCCGATTTGGAAAGCCTGCGACCACTAGTGGGCACGTGGGAAGTTTCTGGCGATACGCGAGGCCAGATTCGTTTTGAGTGGACCGAGGGCGGATTCTTTCTGATGCAGCACGTCGATCTGGTCTATGCCGGACGAAGCATCAAGGGCATCGAGATCATCGGGCATTTGCAAGGCGCTGCACAGCCGCCCAGCAAAGAGATTCACTCGCGCTTCTACAGTTTTACTGACGGTTTAACACTCGATTACGTCTATGAACTCATCGGCGATACGCTAACGATCTGGTTCGGGCCAAAAGGCTCCGACAATCGCTTTGAGGGAAAAATCAGCCAAGATGGAAATTCGTTCTCCGGGCGCTGGCGCTGGCCCAGCGGCGGCTACAATGTAAAATGCACAAAAATCTTGAGTTAGTGGGCCGCGGTAAACGAGGATCTCACCGTTCACCACCCCTCGCCATCTCTACCGCTCTTAACAGCGCCCGTGCCTTATTCATCGACTCATCGAACTCCCGCGCGGGATCAGAATCCGCTACAATGCCTGCCCCTGCCTGCAAGTAGGCATGTTTGCCATTCATCAGCATGGTGCGAATACCAATGCAGGAATCCAGATTCCCGGCAAAATCCGCATATAAGACGGATCCTCCGTAGATACCGCGCCTTACCGGCTCCAGTTCCTCAATAATCTGCATGGCGCGAACCTTGGGAGCCCCCGTCAGCGTCCCGGCAGGGAAGCAAGCTGCAAAGGCGTCAACTGCGCTGAGATCCTTTCGCAAAGTTCCCTCCAGCGCAGAAACCAGATGCATAACGTGCGAATATCGCTCCACGTACATCAGGTCTTTCACCTTAACCGATCCGTACTCGCTGACGCGGCCGAGATCGTTGCGTCCCAGATCTACCAGCATCACGTGCTCCGCCCGCTCTTTCTCGTCCGAGCGCATCTTCTGCTCCAGCAGAGCGTCCTCGGCCTCGTCGCGCCCGCGCGGATGCGTGCCGGCAATCGGCCGATACTCCAACTTTTTTCCAGTGACCCGAACCAGCATCTCCGGCGATGATCCCAGAATCTGGCGGTCGCCTATGCGCAAGAAATAAAGGTAAGGTGAAGGATTTACCTGCCGCAGAGCGCGATAAAGATCGAATGGAGCAACCCCCGGAACAAAATCGAGGCGCTGAGACAGGACAACTTGGAAAATATCGCCGGCCGCGATGTATTCTTTGCAGCGCTCGACATCGCGCAGAAACCGCTCGCGCGTGGTAGTAGCGTGAACTTTGATTTTTCCCAGCCGATTCTGCCTCGACTTTTGCCACATGGCCGGGCGCAATCCCATGGTCAGTTTCTTTTCGAGCGCGGCAATGTCGCGAGTTGCCCGATCATAGGCATGGCGGGTGCTCTCGCAAGCCACGTCGGCAGCCGCCACGATGTGAATCTGGTGGCGTAGGTGATCGAAGGCAAGCAGCCGGTCAAGAAACATCAGTTCGCAATCGGGCACGGAGAGATCGTCGCGCGTGTGCTCGCCGATTTTCTCCAATTGGCGGACCGCGTCATAAGAGAAGTAACCGACCGCCCCTGCCACAAAAGGCGGCAGCCCAGGTATAGCGGCCAGCCGGTGCTCGCCCAACAATTGCTTGAGCACACCGAATATGTTGTCGCGACGACGTTCGGTCTTTCGGCCGCGTTCAATTTGTATTTCACCGCCTTGCGCCCGTACCTTCATGTAGGGCCGGGTTCCAAGGAACGTGTACCGCCCGACCTGCTCGCCGCGTTCTGCCGACTCCAGCAGAAATGCGTAGGGCTCCTTTTCAGCGATAGCAAGAAATGCGGACACAGGCGTGAGCAGATCGGCGCTCACCGACTTCACTACCGGCACCAGGCTAGCCGAGTGAGCAAGTCGCGAAAATTCTTTGAAATCGGGATGTGCCACGGGAATCTTAGATCCGCCTAAGCCGGCAGCCTCAGCACTTCATTATAGGAGAGCAGCCCGGAATCGTTGTTTGCCCAAAGTAAACCCCTGTTACGGCCGTGCTTACCCGAACCATCTCCGCAATTGACGTGTGCCAGCCAAAATTCGAAGATACAAGGGGACAGTCCAGCCGAATCTTAATTGCATTTATGCACATCAAGTTCTGGGGAGTGCGCGGGTCAACGCCCACCCCTCAACCCGAGAACATGCGCTACGGCGGAAACACCTCTTGCGTCGAAGTGCGCATGGGCAGTCGTATTTTTATCTTCGATTGCGGCACGGGGTTCCGCGTGCTCGGTCAGGAACTGCAAAGCGAATTCAAAGAGCGGCCATTTTTTGCGCACATTTTCGTCTCGCACTTCCATTGGGACCACATTCAGGGCATGCCGTTTTTCAGGCCGCTCTATTCGAATCCGGAGAACCGCTTCGTTTTCCAGTGCTCCAGCCGCACGCGCAGCCTGAAAGAAGTTTTCGCCGAGCAGATGGCTGCGCCGTATTTCCCTGTGAATCTGGACGAGATGAAGGCCCGGCGCGATTTCTACGATATCGAGAGCGGTCGCATCACCATTGAAGACAGCATTCAGCTTCAGACGGCGTGGCTCAATCACCCGCAGGGATGCATGGGCTTCCGCCTGGAAACAAAGGACGGCGTTTTTGTCTACGCCACCGACAACGAACCCGGGGACGCAACATTCGACAAAGCCGTGCGCAAACTTTCTGAGGGCGCTGACATTCTCATCTACGACGCTCAGTATCTGCCGGAAGAATATGAGGCCCGCCGACGCGGCTGGGGACACAGCCACTGGCGCGAAGCAGTCAATATTGTGATGGAAAGCGGCGCAAAAGAGCTCGTGTTATTTCACCACGATCCCGAACATACCGACGCGATTATTGACAAAGTGGTGCACGAAGCCCGCAATTATTATCCCAAGGTGCGAGCAGCGTCGGAAGGCATGGAGATGAGCTTGTAGGCGCGATTTCGATCTCCCCCACGGCAATATGGTCAGCACTGTTTCCCTTCCGGAACGGTGACCCGGCTGAGGTACCCGATGGCGCCGGGAGTGTTCGCAACGTAGTTGGGCAGCGCCACCTCTTCCCCTGGCCCCGCACCTTGCTTCACCCCCATCCCCGCTCATATACTCTGAACGTTTGCCTCTTTGTGACGGGAATCTTCCTGGCCAGGGCTCAACTTTGAAACTGCCCTAGACCGCCATCATTCTGGAGATGAATTTATGTCTACTCTGACCACAGCCCCGCAGGTCGATAAAGAAACCAATCCGTGGGAGTCGCAGCGGGCGCGCTTCGATCTCGCCGCCCAAAAACTCAACCTCGATGACGGTTTGTGGCGGGTACTGCGCTATCCTAACCGCGAAGTCACGGTTTACATTCCCGTGCAAATGGATGATGGCCGCCTCGACGTTTTCACCGGATTCCGCGTGCAGCATTCGATCGCGCGCGGCCCAGCCAAGGGCGGAGTGCGCTTTGCGCCCGATGTCACGCTCGATGAAGTCCGCGCCCTCGCCAGTTGGATGACCTGGAAGTGCGCCGTCGTCAATATTCCCTTCGGCGGGGCCAAAGGCGGCATCATCTGCGATCCGCACAAAATGTCGATGGGCGAAATCGAGCGCATGACCCGCCGCTATACCTCCGAACTGATCGAATTCATCGGCCCCGAAAAAGACGTACCCGCTCCCGACGTCAACACCAACGAGCAAGTTATGGCCTGGATGATGGACACCTACTCCATGCACATGCGCCAGACCGTCACTGCGGTTGTCACAGGCAAACCCATCAACATCGGTGGTTCCCGCGGACGCCGAGAAGCCACAGGCCGTGGCGTGATGGTGGTCTGCGATCAGGCAATCAAGAAACTCGGCTTGTCGCGCGAAAGCACTCGCGTCATCGTACAAGGCTTCGGTAACGTCGGCTCGAACGCCGCGCATCTAATGTATCAGGCGGGATACAAAATTGTAGGCATCGCCGAAGTCGGAGGCGGCCTCTACAACAAGAACGGGATTGATCTAAACAAGCTGGTGGAATACCGTCAGAAAAATGGGACCATCCACGGCTTCCCAGGCGCAGAAAAGTACGATTCCTCCGAACTTCTAATTACCGACTGCGAAATCCTCATCCCCGCCGCGACCGAAAACGTGATCACTTCACGCAACGTCGATCATGTGAAGTGCCGCATCCTCGCCGAAGGCGCGAATGGGCCTACCACCTCAGCCGCAGATGATGTGCTGGCCGACAAAGGAGTCTTCGTCATTCCCGACATTCTTGCCAATGCCGGCGGCGTAACGACTTCCTATTTCGAGTGGGTGCAGGATCGGCAGGGCTATTTCTGGAAAGAATCCGTCGTGAATGAGCAGTTGGAAGAAATTATGATCTCGTCATTCAACGATGTGGTGCGCTACGCCGAGACTCACCGCGTCAACAACCGCATCGCCGCCTACATGCTGGCGATTGACCGCGTGGCATACACCATCCGCCAGCGCGGAATCTACGCGTAGGCTAGCGCGTATTCTTAGTGGAAAGGCAGGCAGGGCCGTCCGGTTTTTCTCTGCGAACTTTGCGGCCTTTCTTCGCGAACTTCGCGGTCTAAGATTTTGAACTGATTGTGTTCAATATCTGAGGCGACGTTTCAAAGAGTGGCCACTCAAACGCGGTTTTGGCTTGAGTGGGGCTAGCTACACGACCGTCTTCATTCCTTCCTTCATTTGGTGCCATGCCTAGCGCGCTTCTTCCACGGAACCTTCATCCTCGATCATAGTGATGTCGCCCGGATTCCGGTCCTGAATAACGGCCCGGAGCACGCGCCGCATGATCTTGCCGCTACGCGTCTTCGGAACCATATCCACAAAATTCATCTCACCGATGACGGTGACCGGGCCTAACTCATGGCGCACCGTGTCGAGCAGTTGCTTTTTCATATCATCGGAGGCGACATAGCCCTGGCGAAGCACCACAAACGCGGAAATGACTTCGCCGCGCAGTTCATCCGGGCAGCCAATCACGGCCGACTCAGCTACAGCAGGATGGGTGAGCAAAGCAGTCTCCACTTCGATCGTACCGATGCGGTGGCCGGCGATCTTGATGATCTCATTGGCGCGGCCGGCGAACCATACGTAGCCATCCTCATCGATGTGGGCCGGGGAGGCCGGCATTGCAAGCCAAAGCTCCCGGGCAACTCGACACACCAGGCGGACTAAATGCGGCGATTCTCATACCGAAAAGCACCTCAGGCAGTGACCCCGGTCACATAATGTTGTGCGGGCAACACCTCCAGAAAGAAGAGCCGAAACCTGCCCTATAGCCGGCTTGCGCCGCACCCGATATACGTTTTTGCGGCTCTGAATTGTGCAGCTTAATGCGTAAAAGCCAACAGCCGGTTGTGACGGGGCTTACTTTTCGATGTGACCGAGATCACGGTATCGCCCCCTCCACAGGCGCACACTGGAGAAAATTCGAGGGTAAGTTTATGCGACGAGATGACCGCGATATTTTGGAGGTGTTGAAGTTCGAGTTGGCATTTCTCGAACAGGGCGGGTATGGGCGGCTGCCGCGGGAGGCGTGGCGATCGCGGCTCATCTTCGTAGATTCTCCGACGTGCGTAAACTTCAATACTACAAAGCGAGTGCCGTGCGACGACTGCGCGCTGTGGCCATTGATTCCGGAAGATGCGCGCAACGAGCGAGTTCCCTGCGATTACATTCCCCTTACTCCCCAGGGAGACACGCTCGAATCGCTGTACCGTACAGCTACAAAGCAGGAGATCGAAGAGGTGCTCGGCACCTGGCTGCGTGCCACGATCAAGCGGCTGGAAGAACAAAGAGCGAAGTCGAAGGTGGCGCAAGTTGAAGGCGCTTGTTACGCCAACAACAGCGCTAAAGGCTGAGCAGTGACTCGGAGTGCGTCGGCACCGTAAGTTTCGGCTTTCCCATCCTTGCGCCCTGCTCTTCATTGATTCTGGGATATTTTCTGTAATTTCTGTGTCCCTTACACCACAGGGCAGAGACCCCCTGGAAGACTCATCTCGGGGCCTGCTCACCATTACCCGGTGACCCCTATCACTTTTTCCTGTGATAAGAGGCATTGTTTCTTTAAACTCTTGCCGGATAGACTCGTCTGTCGGTTGATGATGGATAAGGCAGTAGCCGACAAATCCTAAATCGGAGCTTCGATGATGAAAAGAATTAACGTCCAGAGGTTGACTGTATTGGCCGCTACGGCAATGTTTGCCCTTCCACTCTCGGCGCGAGCAGATGACGCCGCGGCGACATTCAAATCCAAGTGTGCCGGCTGCCACGGAGCCGACGGTACAGGAAGTCCAATGGGCAAAAAGTTGGGCGCGCACGATTTCACCTCTGCAGACGTGCAGAAATTGTCGGACGCGGAACTCACCGACATCATCACCAACGGCAAGAACAAAATGCCATCCTATAAGTCCCTGGCGCCGGACCAGATCAAGGGGTTGGTGGCCTACATTCGCACTCTGAAGAAGTAGGCTGGTTCTTGCTATTCGCATCAGGAAGTTGGTGCACAGTTGCGGACATGCCGCGGCGGAGTTTGAAGTGTCTTTCGATGTGGGGAAAGGGGTAACGGGCTGAAAATGGCATTGAGAGAAACAATTCGAACCTGGGCGCGGCCGCTGTACTTCCTGGGAAAAAATGCCGTGACCCTGGCGGGCGCGGTGCTGACCACAAGCTCCGCGCTCACCATGATCGCGTTCTGGTTTTACGACTATTTTCTGCCCGGTCCCCCGCACCCCTACGTCGGCATTCTGATCTTCCTGATTCTGCCCGGAATTTTTGTAATTGGCCTGCTGCTCATCCCGCTTGGCATCTGGCTGCGCCGGCGCAGCCTGAGCGAAAAAGGCGAACTACCAGCCGTTTATCCGGCCGTCGATCTGAGTGTTCCCGAAGTGCGCACTGGCCTGGGATACGTCGCGGCCGCTACAGTCATGAATCTCCTGATTATCGGCACGGCCTCCTACCGCGGCGTGCAATACATGGACACGACGAGTTTCTGCGGCCAGACCTGCCACACCGTCATGGCGCCGGAATTCTCCGCGTACGAGAACTCTCCGCACGCGCATGTGGAGTGTGTCGACTGCCACATCGGCCCGGGAGCGCCGTGGTTTGTTCGCTCCAAGCTTTCAGGGCTGCGGCAGGTTTTTGCCGTTACCTTTCACACTTATTCACGGCCCATTCCCTCGCCGGTGAAATATCTGCGCCCCGCGCGCGAGACCTGCGAACAGTGCCACTGGCCGCAACGCTTCACCGGCGAAAAATTTCTCGTAAACACCAGCTACAAGGATGACGAGAAAAATACCCCGCAGACCGATGTGCTTTTGATGAAGGTCGGCGGCCAGACCTGGCAGGGAAACGTAGGAATTCACGGCAGGCATCTGACAGACTACGCACGCATTCGCTACATCGCGACCGACACTGAGCGGCAAACGATTCCCGTGGTTTATTACACCGACGACGCGGGGAAAACGACAGAATATGTCTCCACTGACGCCAAGCCGACTCAACAGCAACTGGCCAAAGGGGAAAACCGCACAATGGATTGCGTCGATTGCCACAACCGGCCCACGCACGCCTTCGATCTGCCAGAGAATGCCGTAGACAAGCAGATGTCAATCGGGCGGATCAGTCCGGAGCTGCCGTTCATCAAGAAGCAGGCGGTGGAGGCGCTGAAAGTGGATTACCCGGCGCGCGATGTCGCCAAACAGCGAATCGTCGACGAGCTGAACAGGTTTTATCTCACCAACTATCCGGATATTTATCAGAAGCGCCGCACGGTGGTACAGCAGGCAGCCGATGAGGTTGCGGCAATCTACTTGCGTAATGTGTTTCCGGATATGCGGCTGACCTGGGGAACGCACCCGAACAATCTAGGGCACAACGACTCGCCGGGTTGCTTCCGCTGCCACGACGGCAGCCATACCAGCGCCGATGGCAAAACGATTACCAATGATTGTTCAGCTTGCCACCAGTTTCTGGCAATGGCGGAGGAGAATCCCAAGGTTCTGACGGATTTAGGTTTGAATAACAGCTCAGGTTCTAACTAGGACTGGGGAAGTCTGGAAGTGGGGCCAGAGAAGGTCTTTGGCCATGGTTGTAGACGAAGTTTCGGGCAGCAGGCGAAAGGGCGGCAAAGGCCTTCGCTTCGCATTGCTGATGTTGATGGTTGTCGCCGGGAGTGGCGCGGCAATGGGTGCGCCTCCCGACCAGCCGGGCGACGAATGCCTCGCCTGCCACGGCGACAAGGGCCTCACCACCACGCGCGCCGGCAAAACTGTTTCACTCTTTGTCGACGGAAAGAAGTTCGCGTCATCCGTGCACGCCAGTTTCGGCTGCACCGGATGCCACGCCGATCTTGCCGGAAAAGATCTTCCGCACGATACGCCACTAGCCAAGGTGCAGTGCGGCACCTGCCACGATAGCGAGCAGCAACAGCACGCGCGGTCACTGCACGGCAAGGCGGTAGCCCACGGCGATCCCCTGGCGCCCCGCTGCGTGGATTGCCACGGCAATCACGACATTCTGCCGGTCAAAGACAAACGTTCAGCCGTCGCCCCGCTCAACGTGCCCTTTGTCTGCGGACGCTGCCACAGCGAAGGCACGCCGGTCCAACGGAATCGGCCTATCCCGCAAGACCATATCCTCGAAAACTACTCCGAGAGCATTCACGGCGAGGCGCTGCTAAAGAAAGGACTGGCGGTCGCGCCCAACTGCGCCTCCTGCCACACTCCGCACTTGATTTTGCCGCATACTGACCCCGCTTCCTCGATCGCTAGAAAAAACATTGCTGCAACCTGCACGAAGTGCCACTCGCAGATCGAAATTGTGCATCGCAAAACAATTCGTGGCGAGCTTTGGGAAAAAGAAGCTAACGTTCTGCCCGCCTGTGTGGACTGCCACCAGCCGCACAAAATCAGAAATGTTTTCTACACCCAGGGCATGGCTGACGCCGACTGCATGCGCTGTCACTCCGATCAGAAATTGCACCGCGCACGCGATGGCGAACCGCTGTTTGTGAATACCGCTGAGATTAGCCATTCACGACACATCAAGGTCGCATGCAGCCAGTGCCACTCGGAAGTGAACGCGTCACGCGTCCGGCCTTGCGAGACCATCACCCAACCGGTTGATTGCACGAAGTGCCACGACGAAATCGGCAAGCTTTACGCAACCAGCACTCACGGCCAACTTCAAAGCAGGCAGGACCCCAACGCTCCCACTTGCAAGGAGTGCCACGGTACGCACGGCGTACTCGGCAAACATGACCCGCAATCCGCAACTTTTGCGACGAATGTACCGAGCCTATGTGCGCGCTGCCACCGCGAAGGCCAAAAAGCCGCGGTGCGTTATGTGGGAAGACAGCATGAAATAGTGCAGAACTACACAGAAAGCATTCACGGCAAGGGCCTGCTGAAGAGTGGCCTCACGGTCACCGCAACCTGCACTAGTTGCCACACCGCCCACCACGTGCTGCCGCGCACCGATCCCGCCTCAAGCGTGAATGTAAACAATGTGCCTGCGACCTGCGGCCAATGCCACAACGGCATCGAAGAGCAGTTCTCCCAAAGCATTCACGCGCAGCGCGCAGCTTTTCCCGGCAAAGCTTTGCCGGTGTGTAGCGACTGCCACACTGCGCACGCGATCACGCGCACGGATGAAAACGCCTTTCGCCTCGACATCATGGATCGCTGCGGTCACTGCCACGCGGAAATTGCCAAGACTTATTTCGACACCTATCACGGCAAAGTATCGCGCCTCGGCTACACCAAAACTGCCAAGTGCTATGACTGCCATGGCGCGCACGATGTTCAGCGGGTGACTGATCCGCGCTCGCACCTTAGCCGCGCCAATGTCGCCGCCACTTGCCAGAAGTGTCACGCCGGTGCGACGCGGCGCTTCGCGGGATACCTCACCCACGCCACTCACCACGACCCGCGCAAGTATCCATTCCTCTTCTATACCTTCTGGGGAATGACCGCGCTGCTGCTGGGCACCTTTGTGGTTGGCGGCGTTCACACGTTGTTGTGGCTGCCCCGAGCCTTCCAGATGCGCCGTGAGCTGCGCTTAGCCGAGGCAAACGGAAACAAGCAAGGCAAGAGACAAGACACCAAAGCATCCGGTTCAGCTTTGGGGGAGCAAGGCGCCGATGCCTAACGGAAACGGAAACAACGAGCGCCAGTTTATCCGCTTCACCAGGCTGCAACGCATCCTGCACATCTGCATGATCGTCAGCTTCATGAGCCTGGCGCTGACCGGCCTGACGCTTAAGTTCTCCTACACAAAATGGGCTGTGGTGCTGTCGCATATTCTGGGAGGCTTTGAGTCGGCAGGCTATATCCACCGCAGTGCCGCGGTGATCATGTTTGGTCTGTTTGTGACTCATCTCATCGATTTGTACAAGCTTAAGAAACGAGAGTACGGCTCGTGGCGCGGCCTGCTTCTGGGCCCGAACACGATGATCCCCACGCGCAAAGACTTTCGCGAATTCATCGGCACGCTGAAGTGGTTTGTGGGCGCGGGAAAACGGCCAGCCTACGGCCGCTGGACCTACTGGGAAAAATTCGACTACTTCGCAGTATTTTGGGGAATTGCCGTCATTGGCTCGACCGGCCTCACGCTCTGGTTCCCGGTGTTCTTCACGCGCTTCTTGCCCGGCTGGTTTATTAACGTCGCCACCATCATCCACAGCGACGAAGCTTTACTGGCCACGGGTTTCATTTTTACGGTGCACTTCTTCAACACGCACCTGCGGCCGGAAAAATTTCCCATGGACATCGTAGTCTTCACTGGCCGCGTTCCGGTCGAAGAATTGAAACGAGACAAGCCCGGCGAATATGAGGCGCTCGTAGCCAGCCGAACCCTCGAACAGAATTTGGATGTGCCTTACCCGGCCATCGTCATCCGCGCCATTCGAGCTTTCGCGTGGACTGCCCTGGCAGTGGGATTCAGCATCGTGCTCTGGATCATTTACGCGATGCTGTTCGCGTACCGCTAAAGACGTTTTGCGCGAACGAGAAGGAAGGAGTTAAGATGCTCGGCACATTGGTAGTAGCGCTGCTCCTGGCGCGCCTACCCGCGCCGCCACCTGCGGATCAGGAATGTATTGCCTGCCATGGCGAGGCGGGCATGAAGTCAGATTCGGGTAAGCCGCTTTCCATCGATGCCGCGAAACACTCTGCCAGCGTCCATGCCATTCTGAGATGCAAGGACTGCCATACTTCGATCAAGGAGTTCCCTCACCCCGCAAAAGTACCCCAGGTGCAGTGCGCCACCTGCCATCAGGATGAGGTCAAGGCCTTTGCCACGAGCGCTCATGCCGTGCTAGGCGATTCTGCTTGCGCATCATGCCACGGCAACGTGCATGAAATCACGAGCGCTCAAAAACTGATACCCGCCAAATGCACAACCTGTCATGAAGAGGAAGTTCATCAGTTTGCAAGCAGCATTCACGGCCAGGACGGAAAGAACGTTGATACCGATGCGCCCAAGTGCACCTCCTGCCACGGTGAAATCCACGGCGTCAAGCCCTCCAGCGAACCAGACTCTCCCATTGCCCGCAAGAACCTTGCCGATACTTGTGCGAAATGCCATAGCGATCCGGCATTCTTATCACGGCACGATATTCCTGTGGTCCATCCGGTCGAATCCTACAAAAAAAGCGTGCATGGTCGCGCTGTCGCTGCGGGAAATGAAAAAGCCGCCGACTGCAACAGTTGCCACGGCGTCCACGATATCTATCCAGCCCGCGACCCCCGCTCGCGCGTCAACCACTGGAATGTGCCCAACACCTGCGCCCAGTGCCATCAGGAAATTGCGAAGGTATTCAATGAAAGCGTGCACGGCGAAGCGGTGAAGGCGGGCGCGCGCGACGCGCCAGTGTGCGTCGACTGTCACGGAGAGCATCTCATCCTGGAGCCGCAACAGCCCGGGTCCTTTGTGAACGCCAGCCGCGTTTCAAGCATCACCTGCGGTCGCTGCCACAGTGACGAGCGTCTCGAGATCCGTTACAACCTGCCAGCCGATCGCGTTCCTTCCTACGCCGACAGCTACCATGGCCTCGCTTTGCGCGAAGGCTCACAAAGCGTCGCCAATTGCGCTTCCTGCCACGGAGTGCACAACATTTTCCGCACCAGCGACGCCCGCTCCACCGTGAACACGGCTAACCTTCCCAAAACCTGCGGCAACTGCCATCCAGGCGCGGGCGAACACTTCGCCCTTGGGCCGGTGCACGTGCGCATTGCGAGCGGTCCGGCCCCTCCCGTGGTCAAGTGGATCCGATGGACCTATCTGGTCCTGATTCCGATGACCCTCGGTTTCATGATCCTGCACAACCTGATTAATCTTATTTCCAAGATCATCCGCCGCCGTCCTCGCCACGAATCGGGCGCGCAGGTCATGCGCATGAACCGCAACTTCCGCATTGCGCATGCGGGCGTGATTCTGAGCTTCATAACGCTCGTCTTTACCGGCTTCGCCCTGAAATTTCCCGATGCGTGGTGGGCGCGTCCCATATTGCTTTGGGAGCGCCACTTCGCCTTCCGCGGCGCGGTCCACCGCGCCGCCGCGGTGATCCTTATCGCTTCAACGGTCTATCACTTGGTTCATCTGGCCATAGTCAAGCTCGACCGCGTGTTCCTGGAAGCCATGATTCCGGGCGTCAAAGACGCCACGGATCTGGTGCACGTCTTAGCCTACGATTTGGGACTCACAAAAACCGAGCCCACATTCGGCAAATTCAATTACGCGGAAAAAATGGAATATTGGGCGTTCATGTGGGGCACGGTGGTGATGACTATCTCAGGCCTCCTGCTCTGGTTCACCAACTTCTCGCTGCGCCACTTCCCCAAGTGGGTCACGGACGCCGCCACGGCAATTCACTATTACGAGGCGATACTGGCCACGTTCTCGATCCTGATCTGGCATTTCTACATGGTGATCTTCGATCCGGACGTTTATCCCATGGACACCGCCTGGCTGAACGGTAAAGTGCCGGCCGATCATTACCGCCATTCCCGCCCGGAGTATTTTCGGGCCCTGGAACGCGCGCACATGGTTGAACTCCCGACGGAGCCTGCGGACTCAGAGCAAGCTGCCGATGATGATATTGTGGCGAAAAGGTGAGTTAGCGGGTGGGAGCGGAGTTTGGACAGAACGTAATTAGACAGCGCGCTTCGAAGTCCGACCGGCCGAAAACAATGACCCCATCCATCCGCCAGTTTGCGGCATGGATGGGGTTTCTCGAACGAAAAATTGGGGCAAGGCTTTTCCCGGAAGGCCCGCCCGTCACACATCGCGACGGGCGGGTTTTTCGGAAAGGAGGAAACTTTACGCAGTAATCAACGATTCCAACGCTACGCGATTTGGAATGCTCAGCGTTGCGCCGTTCTGCTGAATCAGGCGCTGCTTCTTAAATCCGGCAATTAGCCGGCTCACGGTTTCGCGTGACGTGCCGATCATCTGGCCGATTTCCTCGTGAGTCAGCGCCATCTTCACCTGGCCGGACTGTCTGGACTCGGCGGTGTGGTCAATCCAGCCAAGCATCAGGCGTGCCAGTTTTTCGCCCGCGGAATCCGACAGCATCAGGTCGCGGATTTCGCGGCAGGTGCAGTTGTAGTCGGCGCTGATATGCTGCGTGACCCACAGAGCGATCTCGCCATGAGAGCGCATCATGCGCAGCACGTCGGCCAGGCGGACAAAGCTGATATCGCACGGTTCCTGTGTTTCGGCTGTCGCTTCGTACTCGCGTCCGGCGATCACGGAAGCGATTCCCAGAATGTCACCCGGTTCGGCAATGCGCAAAATCAGAGTTCGGCCATCGCTGCCGGAAACCGACAGCTTGACATGACCGCGGCGGACGACGAAGATGCCACGTGGCGCCTGCGATTCGGCAAAAAGCACAGCGCCGGTCGGATAAGTGGTTGTAAGGGCTGCCTGCTCCAGGGCATCGACTGCGGCGGCAGAAAGATTCCCCAGACTCTTGTCTGCATGCTTCTGGTCAACAATGTGAGCGGCCATGATTGCCTCCTGGACGGCTGGGTAAAGGCAGCTTGGGTGCCAAGCCGCCAGCCGAAGGACGTATCCCCGGATCCCGTTGTTATGTCGATGAAAACATTTGGCTTATATAACTTTGATCAGAATAGCGGCGGGGTTCAAAGTTCGAAAATGGGAATCTGAAGTGGGTTTTTTCACACCGTTACTGTGTGATCGCCATCACTAACCGTCTGTGATGTCCCAACAACAGCGGCTATCGTCGATCACAGGCGCCGATCCCTCTATCTCACCAGCTTGCTTAGGGTTATGGACGAACTCAGGCCAAAGTCTTATCTAGGAGGTTCAGAAGCGCCGTCCGGCTAAATGGCTTCTCGATGAGAACTCCGCGTTTCAGGCGTTCGCTGGCTTCCATCAGCTCGCCTGTATAGCCTGACATGTAAATCACTTTGAGCCCAGGATAGGAAGCCGCCAGGCGATCAGCAAGTTCCGGCCCACTCATAGCGGGCATAACCACGTCGGTCAGGAGCAGATCGATCTTTCCGTCATTCGCCTGCGCCCAGTCCAGCGCTGCTTTACCATTCGTCGCCTCGACTACGGTATAGCCCTGTTCGCGAAGCATCTGATGGGTCAGGCTGCGCATGATCTCGTCATCTTCCACCAACAGAATCATTCCGCGCCGCTTGGCAGCCGCTGTCTCAACTTCAGAGGGAGGCTTGGCCGCCAGCCTGTCTTCGGCCGATGGCAGATAAAGCTTAAAGGTAGTGCCGCGACCGGGCTCACTATAGACCCAGATGTGCCCCCCGGCTTGCTGGGCGATGCCATATACCGTTGCCAGCCCTAGCCCCGTTCCCTTGCCTTGCTCCTTGGTGGTGAAAAACGGCTCAAAAATGCGATTAAGCGTGACCTTGTCCATGCCCACGCCCGTGTCGCTAACAGCGAGCATCACGTATTTTCCGGGAACGAGAGGTCGATGCTGATTGGCGAAGTGCTGATCGAAATCGACAACGTCGGTTTCCAGGATAAATTTTCCTCCGCGAGGCATGGCGTCGCGCGCGTTCACTGCCAGATTGATGATGATCTGGTCGAGCTGCCCGGGATCCGCCTCCACCACCGCCGACTGACACCGGGGAACAACGACAATTTCAACATCGTCGCCCATGAGAGGCCGCAGTAACTTCGTGATGTCCTTGAGGCGTTCGTTCAAATCGAGCAGGACCGGCTTTACGGTTTGCTTACGGCTGAAGGCGAGAAGTTGGCGCGTGAGGGCGGAACCGCGCTCTGTCGCTTTGCGGATATTTTCGACGAAGGTCGAGTTTTCGCTGCCCGCAGGGATTCGGTCACGAAGAAACTCCGCGCACGCATTGATGATGCCGAGAACATTGTTGAAATCGTGGGCCACCCCTCCGGCAAGGCGTCCCACAGCCTCCATTTTCTGGGAATGGCGAAGCTGGTCTTCCGCTCGGCGCTGCTCCGTAATATCGCGTGCGATGACGGAAGCTCCCACGATCTTACCGGTTGCATCGCGCAACGGCGAAACCGTAATAGAAACGTTCAGCAGCCGCCCATCTTTGGTGACGCGCAAGGATTCCAGGTGTTCGGTGCTCTCGCCGTGGGCGATTTTTCTGAGAATTTCAGGGACCTCGGTCGGCCGATCAGGAGGAATCAGGATCGAAACATTCTTGCCAACGATTTCCTCGGGCGTGTAGCCATAGATGCGCTCGGCCCCCCTGTTCCACGCAGTAATGGTTCCATCGAGAGTTTTGGCGAAAATCGCATCTTCCGAAGAATCGATGATCAAGGCCAGACGCGCACGGGATTCGCCCAATTGCTCAGCCGTCTGGCGATGCATTTCTTCGCTGACGCGGCGCAGTTCCTGCTCGATTCGCAGGCGGTTGGTGATATCGCGAATCGCGCTGAGGACGATCGTTCCGCCCTCCACTGCGACCGGGCTAAGGCTGATCTCTACGGGAAATTCAGAGCCGTTGCGGCGACGGCCATAAAGCTCGAGGTCAGCGCCCATGCGCCGGATTTTCGGATGTGCGGCAAAGTTGGCGCGGTGCTGGTGGTGCTCGGCGCGAAAACGCTCAGGGACCAGCAATTCAATTTTTTCGCCAATCAACTCGTCGCGCTCATAGCCGAACAATTCCTGTACCTGGGAGTTGATCTGAAGGATAGTTCCCTCGCGATTGACGGCGACAATGGCGTCAGGAATCGCTTCCAGCAGGTCGCTGGACAACAAGACGTCGGACATGGCTTTCGCCGAAAGCGCCGGCGAGTTCACCTCACGGGTGGTTGGTTTAGGTATCAAATGCACCCCACCAGGGCAGTCTGTTGGGTTCTAATTTATTGTGTTGAGCGGGGGCGTGTAAAGGGGACGGGCGTTACCTTGCTCCAAAGTGACAACGCCCATGTAGGGACGGCCGCCCCCGGCTGTCCGGTCGAGCGAAGCTCGACGGCGCATTGAGCCTAGTGCAGAGAACGACATGGGGTGCCCCACGTCTCGCCGCGGTTGCGAGACGTGGGATTATTGTATAGCGGGCTGATTTACCCACCAATGTGAACCATGGTGCGCGAAGCCGGCACAAAATCAGGCTCGCCGATATGATGTCGCTCTTCCTTCTTCTGCACGACTGAGCGCATGAACTCCGCTAACTCTTCGTCGCTCGCGCCGCGACGCATCACGGCATACAGATCATGGTCCCACACTGAAAACAGGCAAGTGCGAATCTTGCCGTCGCTGGTGATGCGGATGCGGCTGCAATGCCCGCAGAAAGGATGTGACACCGGAGCGATAATCCCGATTTCGCCTATACCGTCGTCGAACCGGTAGCGCCGCGCGGTTTCCGAGCGGCCATGCGGAATTTCGACCAGCGGCCGGTACTCGGCCATGCGCGCGAGTATTTCATCCAGCGTAACCACTGTCGCCGGAGACCAGACGCGGTCTTCCTCAAGCGGCATGAATTCGATGAAGCGCACAATCACGCCTTCTTCTCGGGCAAACATACCGAAGGGAATGATCTGATCTTCGTTGAACCCGCGCATGAGCACGCAGTTGACCTTCAGTGGCCAAAGGCCCACGCGGCGGGCCGCGCGGATTCCGGCGAGCACGTGATCGAACCCGCCAGGCACACGCGTGATGCGCGCGAAACGGTCGGGATCGACAGCGTCCATTGAAACGGTAACCCGCGTCAGACCAGCATCTCTGAGCGGTCGCGCCAGTTGGGCAAGAACATGGCCGTTAGTAGTGAGAGCGATATCGAGCGGATCGGCGCCGAAATCAGTGAGAGGGACGTCACGAGCTCCACCGAAATCGTTGTCATTCCGAGGAGCGGAGCGACGAGTGACCCGCTTTTTCTGTCCCTCTCCGATTTGAAAGGGCGCGGCTTCGGCCGCGCCACTAGCGCCGTCCTTGGAATGGGGCTTTAGCCCCTGAGCTTTGAGTTTCGCCAACTCACGGACGAACTCGACAACTCCCTTGCGCAATAGCGGCTCGCCCCCAGTCAATCGAATTTTCGTAATTCCCATCCCGACAAGGACACGAACCATCCGCAGATAATCGTCAAAGGCAAGATCTCCATACAGCGCGCCTTCGTTGCCGGTACGACAATAAACACACTTATAGTTGCAGCGATCCGTGATGGAAAGCCGCAAGTCGGTGATGGGCCGGCCGAATTTGTCGTGGAGAGGCATCAGCAATCAGCATTCAGCACTCAGACCCGAGACGTCCCAGCAATGAGCCTGACTGGCTGAATGCTGAGCGCCGACTGCTGAGTGCTTGAAAAGCAGAACGAGGCGGAAAAAATCCCGGCACGCGCTTCCTTTCCAATGCGCTCGTCGCCGAGCGCGGGAAGCACAGGCGTTTCTACCTGTATTCTCGGGAGCAGCGCCGCCGTCCTCGGCGGCTGTCGCGGAAGCGTTCTCGCTCGCAGCCGCGGCCTGGGTACGCTCGAGGCCATGGCGGTCGGAAACTCGCGTTTATTATACGTCCTTACCTCTTCCTCTACGTTAGACTGTCAAGTCCGTTTGGGAGACTCCCTTATATGAGTTGGTCGGGACAAGTCGTCCTGCTGATCGCAATTCTGGTTTCTGTCGGTCTGTTCTGGCGGAAGTTCGGGCGCGCGTTGCGCATTATTCTAGCGGCCAAGCCGGACGCCGACTTTCATCTGAGGCCGATCTGGCCGCGCATTCGCAAAGTAGTGTGGGAGGTGGGAGCACAATCCTTAGTCATCGCGCAGCGGCCACTGCCGGGGCTAGCGCACGCCATCGTGTTCTGGGGATTTTGCGTATTTGCGCTCGTCACGCTTAATCACTTTGCTTTGGGCTTTGGTCATCCGTTTCTATCGCGCGAGGGGCATTTTGGAAGGGTCTTCTTCTTGATTGCCGCAGTGTTCGCGGTGGGCGTGGCGATTGCGATTGCCGGTCTCGCGTTTCGGCGCTTTGTGATTCGTCCCAAATGGCTCGAGCCGCTTTCGCCCGAATCAGGCCTGATTGCGTTTTTGATCTTCGCCCTGATGATTACCTATCTGGCAACGTTCTTCGTTCCAGAGGACAGCACGGCGGGTTGGGCCGTATGGTGGGTACATACCGCGGTACTTCTGTTTTTTCTTCCGCTGATTCCCAGCACCAAGCACATGCACCTGGTGCTGAGTCCGGTCACGATTTTTCTGGAGCGCGATGGGTTCAGCAAAATTCCGCCGCTCGTGGGCGATGAAGATTTCGGCCTTGTCGCTGGAAAAGACGTGACCCGTCTCGTAGCACTGCAGTCCTACACCTGCGTCGAGTGCGGACGCTGCACGGAACATTGCCCGGCAAATAACACCGGCAAGATTCTGAACCCCAAAGAAATCATTCTGGGCACGCGGCATTACCTGAACGAGTTCGGGCCTAAGAGCGAAGAGCCGCTGCTGGGAAAGTATCTTTCGATGGACGCCGCATTCCAGTGCACGACGTGCGGCGCGTGCGAATTTCAGTGCCCAGTCGGCATTCAGCATTTGCCCATCATCGTCGGATTACGGCGCGGTGCAGTGAATACCGGTAAATGGGAGAGCAGCTACGGCAGCGAAATGTTTGTGACGCTGGAGCGGCAGGGCAACGCGCTGGGATTTCCGCCATCGGACCGCGAGAAGTTCATCGAGAAAACCGGCCTGCCCTACTTTGACGGCTCGCAGGAGTATTGCCTGTGGATGGGATGCCTGGGATCGTTCGATCCCAATGGCCGAAAGATTTTGCTGTCGTTGGTCGATGTGTTGAAGCATCTCGGGATAAGTTTTGGCGTGCTGCGCACGGAGAAATGCTCGGGCGATCCGGTGCGGCGGTTGGGCAATGATTATTTGTTCGGCGAGTTGGCGCAGGGGAACTTGGAAACGATAGACGAGGCGGGCGTGAAGAAAATGGTTTCCATTTGCCCGCACTGCGTGCGCACCATTGGCGAAGATTGGAAAGAGCACGGAGGCAACGTTGCCATTGAACATCACAGCGAGCTACTAGCTCGGTTCCGGGACAAGCTGCCGCAGAACGGTGCTGATCAAAAGAGCACCGTGTTCCATGACGCATGTTATCTGGGACGCTATCGGGGAATCTACGATCAGCCACGCGAAGTGATTGCACGATATGGAAAAGTCGTCGACCCCCCGCGGGCGCGCGAGCGCGGCTTCTGCTGCGGCGGCGGCGGCGGACTGATGTTTCTCGGCGAAGAATCTGGCAAACGCGTCAACCTGGAGCGCGCCCAGGAACTTGTGGCCACGGGAGCGAGCGTGGTGGCGGCAGCGTGTCCCTTCTGCAACTCGATGCTAAGGGATGGGTTGGCGGCGGCCACGGCTACACCTCCAGAGTTACTCGATGTAGCACAGATTGCCGCGGCGGCAATTGCGAGGGAGAAGATGGAGAAAGTCGGCTAACTCTACCGATTCGCCAGGCTCATGATTTCAGGCAAGCCCAGGAGCCTCTGGTCGGCGGTCACGAGTGTCAGGCTCAAAACTTTCGCAGTCGCCGCCAAGAATCGGTCGGCCGGGTCCGTATGGGGCAAAGGCAAAGCCATCGCTGTGCGCACAATCTCGTGAGTCAGAGGTGCTTCGCGCAACTGCTCTGCCGCGCGCTCGACCCAGGCGAAGGGATTCTGCACGCGAATCCGTCCTTTGCGCATGAGCGTTAGAGCTTCCCACACGTTGACGGGAGATAGCCAGAGCTCATTGCTCGTATTTGCAAGTTCAGCCCGGGCACGCTTTCCAATTCGGGTCGGATCCAATTTGCTCCAGATCCAGATATGGGTGTCGAGAAGCAGATTCATTCGCGGTAGGCCTCGATTTCGTCGAGATCGATGACCGGCGAAACGATATCTCCGACGATCTCGGCGGTTCCGATCATATCCCCCAGAAATTTTCGTTTTCGGTCAGGCCCAGCGGGAACCACTTCCACTACAGCAACTCCATGGCGCGTAATGCGCAGCGGCTGGCGGGTTTTGCGTACTTGTTCGATAAGGCCGAGGCATTGAGCCTTGAACTTGGAGATGGGAATAACCTTCATGACCAATATTTTAGTCAATGGTCATAATAATGGTCAATACGGCACATCTGTACCAAAAAGACTTTTAGCCTTTCGCCTTCTTCACTTCCTCAGTCAGCGGCGGCACGATGTCGAACAGGTTCCCGACCACGGCATAGTCGGCGATTTCGAAGATGGGGGCTTCGGAATCCTTATTAATGGCGATGATGGAGCGGGCGCCCTTCATGCCGACGATGTGCTGAATCGCTCCGCTGATGCCGAGCGCGAGATACAGCTTGGGCGCGACGGTCTGGCCGGAAGAACCTACCTGGCGATCCATTGGGAGCCAGCCGGAATCGCAGATCGGACGTGAGGCCGCGAGCTCGGCCCCCAAGGCATCAGCGAGCTGTTTGGCCAGTTCGATGTTTTTCTGCTCCTTGATACCGCGGCCAACAGCAACAATGAGTTCGGCTTGCGTCAGATCGACGGCCTGCTTCGCTTCCTTAAATACTTCCTGCGGCTTGGTTCGGATCACTGGCTCGGCGATCTGTACGTTGACCGTTTCCACTGGAGCGGCGCTCGCACCAGCTTCAGCCTGATCGCCGCGAAACGCGCCGTTCTGAAATGTGGCAAACCAGGGAGCCTCAGAAGTGAAGCTGACATCAGCCGAGAGCTTGCCTTGGAACATCTGCCGCGTAAACAGCAGCTTGCCGTTTTCGTGCTTGAACCCGATGCAATCGCTGATGACGGTGCGTCCCATCGCTGTCGCCAGCTTGGGAACGAAGTCGCGCACCTGATAGGTATGCGGCATCAGCACAAGCTTCGGCTGCTTGGCCGTAATGAATTGCTTGAGGCTGGCGGCGAAGGCATCCGGCGTGTATGGTTCCAGTTTTGGCGAATCGACGGCATAGACTTTAGCAAGTTTCTTGCCCGCAATTTCGGTCGCGATGCCGCCGGGTCCAGCTCCGGCTACTGCGGCTTCCAGCGTCCAGCCCGTTGCGGCGGCAATGGCCTGGCCGGCGGTGATGGTTTCCCACGAAACACGGTTCAATTTGCCTTCGCGTTGTTCGACGATGACGAGAATGGTATCGGACATAAGAATTTGTCATTCCGAGCGGGCAGAGCCCGCGAGGAATCGGCTTTCTGGTTACTTCGTTGAAGGTTGCCTGTGGATACTCACAGCACCCGCAATTCATTGCGCAGTTTATCCACCAGCTTCTTCGCAATCTCACCCGGCGGGCCTTCGATGTACTCGGTCTTTTTCGTTTTCTGCGGCACGTAGAGGCGCTCGATTTTTTGCAGGTTTTCGCCGATGGCCGACTGTACCTCGGCCAGCGCCACCTTGCGCACCGGTTTGTTCTTCGCCTGCTTGATGCCGATCAGCGTGGCATAGCGCAACTTATTAATACCGGACTGAATCGTCAGCACCGCCGGCAGCGGCATCTCAACATACTGAAAGTATCCGGCCTCGAGTTCCCGCTTCACCTTGATTCCCGCATCTGTCTTTTCGATCTGCATGATGATGGTGGCGTGCGGCCAGCCAAGCAGTTCGGCGAGAATCACGCCCGTCTGCGCATAGCCGTAGTCGTCAGATTGCAGGCCAGTGAAAATCATGTCGAACTTTTCATCTTTGATCGCGGCGGCGAAGGCCTTGGCCGTATTGAAGGCATCGAGTCCGACGAAGGAGTTATCTTCCAGATGAATCGCCCGGTCTGCGCCCTTGGCCAGGGCCTCACGCAACACTTGCTGAGCGCGGCCGGGTCCAGCGGTAATGACCACAACTTCACCCTTGTGCTTCTCGCGCTGCCGCAGCGCTTCCTCCAGCGCGAACGCATCGGGTTCGTTCACTTCGTAGGAGACATCTTCGCGAATCCATGTGCCGGTCTCGTTGAGCTTCAGAGAAGCATCTTTCTGCGGCACCTGCTTCATGCAAACCAGGATTTTCAAAACGGCGACTCCTTTTCTCCGCGGCTTTCGCGAGCCGGAACAAACTCGTCAGTATAAATGACTCGCCGCCGTTTGACCGTGGGTCTCGAAAAAAATCAAGCTGCTGCATTGCTTGCAGCAAATCGGATACAGAAGACGCCGTGTTCCTTGAGGGAGCGACAGATGTAGGCACTGAACTTTACCGTTTTGCGGCTGTGGTTCGAGCCGCAAGTGAAAGCGATAACCGGCAGGCAGGTCCAAGAAAACACGGCGCCGCTGCCAGATTTTGGCATGCGGCGCCGAAAGGTGAGCCACAACTTAGTTAGCTGAGCTGCAAGCTACTCACTGGTACCCGAGCTGGTGACGGCGTTGATGAAGGTAAGGCCATAAGGGGTACCCCACCCCGTGGCATTGTCCCAGCCTTTCTTTACGGTCAACGAGCTGTCGATGCCAAACCCGAAGTCCAGATAATCCTCCGAGTCCAGTTCCCAGACTGCGCTGGTAAATTGCTTGTTGCCGTAGAGCGCCGATCCAAAGATCTCCCCGGCCGAGTACGTGTGAGTGCCGGTGGAATCTTGAATCTGGCCGGTCACGTTATCAGGGGATGCGTCGCTGCTCGGCAGCACGTCTTGAACGCTGCTGGGCAGCGAAGCGATCAGTGGGGCCGCTTGACCAAGCGGAGCGCCTGCTTTCTCGTTGGCAATGGCCCAAATCGCCGAGAACAGCGGACATGACAGGCTCGTGCCTCCCCAACCATACTCGACGTATTGAGTTCCATCTACGGTTACTACAATCGGAACGCCAGTGTAAGGATCGGACAATGCGGAGACATCAGGCACTTGACGGTTCTTGCCGGGAATCGCCGACTCCCACGATGGCTTAGGCCAAAAGATGCTCTCGCCCCCGCCGCCACCACCAATGAGCCCAATCACGAATGGTGGATCTTGAACCGAGCCTCCGGCTTCCAGGTAGGCCAGTGTGTCGCCCCAGGACGTCGTGATTTTATGCCCGGGATTCACAAAATCATTCAAAACAGAAGTCCCACCTACCGCAGTCGCATGGGGAGCGACAGACGGTACAAGCGGAGCGCCAATCGGAGAGCCCACCCCCTCGTCGCCGCCATCTCCACTTGAGAAATTCACTGAAATGCCCTTGGCGGTCGCGACTTCGAGCGTGTCATCCCAGGATGTTTGTTCCAGAGGGCCGGCAAACAGATCGAGATCTTCTTCGTAGCTGTTCGAAACTGAATTCGCTAGGCTGTTTTCCGCGATGTACTGAATCGATGCCTGGAAATCCTCGCTGTCCTCGCCATTGGTGATGACCTCAACAATGCTGGCTCCCGGCGCGATGCTGTGAGCGGTATCGATATCGAGAGCAATCTCAATGTCCCAACCTGTCTCGATGCCCAGTTGCGGATTCGGTTTGCCCTCGGGATACACAATGCTGAAGTTTAACGAGTTAAGATGTGGCAGCCCAGCGAGTTTGAAAAACTCATTGGCATCTTTTTCCAGCGTCGGATAGCCATACCCCTCGACCAAAGCGATCGACTGTCCTTTGCCGTTGTAGCCCGAGTCATAAACGTCGTTCATGCCATAAACATCCTGCAACTGGCCCGGAAGGTAGTCGCAAATAAGCGCGTTTTCGCCATCCGTTGTATAGATAGTGCCGGTGTACGTGCCGATCGGCTGACTTGTGCCAAGAGTGATGGTCTCAGGTGCAGCGAGACAATCGGTAGTGCTTCCCGGCGGAAATCCTGAGTCGCTGGCAAGATGAGTGAGCGGGATGGGCGGAAATGCTTTGTTCGTGCGGGGGTCCACCGCGCGCGCAACCATGGGGCGCACTTGATGACTTTCCAGTCCTGCGACGGTCTCCACATAGTTGCCTGCTTCGCCCGTCAGGCGTGCGTTCTGAACATTGGCGCGGTAGACTCGTCCGTTATAGTTGAAATTGTGCAGTTCTGTGTTGAAAGCGCTCTCCACGTTAGCGACCGAGCCCCGCGCACGAATTGTGAATCCAAGGGCATCCGTCGACAGAATCGTCAGTCCATGTTTCTCCAGTTCCTGGCGGACAATTTCGGTTTGCGCTTTGCTGGGTGCGTACTGTCTGAGATCGTCATTAGTCATCCAATGATGGTAGGTCGGCGAATTGCGGTCATAAAGCGCGTCGACAGCCTTGTCGAAAGCGGCTTTGTCGCTGAGCTTCAGGTGCACCGTGATGTTGATTGCGGTCGACGCATCAACCCGGCCGAGATCTTTCGATATTTGAATGCCGGCAGGCACATTGTTCTCTATTGGCTGAGCGTATGCTTCTGCGAAGCCCAGCACCATTGCTGCGATAGCGGCGAAGCGAATCCCATTTTTGGCTTTCACAGTTTCTCCTTTGCGTTTATCCATCGGCAGGGCGAAGAAGTAAGCATGGAAACACCCCTCCATGCGTGGTGATTGTTTTGAAAAGACTATTCCGGCGAGCGAACCTCTGCGGGTACCACTTATACACCACGCCCTGCTTGGTGTACATGGCAAAAAATCTAGGCTGCAACCGTCTTCATCAAAAGTGCAATTTTCTTCTCTGCACGACAACCACGACCAACGTCCTGGGTTCATTTTACAAAGGAAGCTCCGCTTTTGCCCGGGAGGCTGGGAATGGTTGGGAACTGGCGACGGTTCTCACTCTCCAAAGCGGGACGCCCTTCACGGTGGTGACCAATGACACGGCTTTTGTTCAGGCACGCGCCGACTACGTCCCCGGCTGCAATCCCACGCGAAGCGGCAGTGTGGAGTCGCGAATCACCGAGTATTTCAACACTGCCTGCTTCGTGCCCGTAGGGGCGACGGTAGGCGATTTCGGCGATGTACCGCGAAACTCACTGCGCGGACCAGATCAGAAGAACGTGGACATCTCGATCGTCAAGTTTTTCCCGATCACCGAGAAAACGAAGGTCGAGTTCCGCAGCGAATTCTTCAATGCGTTCAATATGGTGAGCTTCGCCAATCCCGTGTACCCGACTACAAACGTCGCCAATCTGACCTCGCCTTATTTCGGGCAGATTTTATCGACCAGCACGGGGCCACGCGTGATCCAGTTCGCGCTGAAGGTGAATTTTCAGGAGGAGATGCCGTTTTCCGGGTTGACGCCTGTGCACTCGCACCTTAGGCTCAACCCGAGCGGGGGTACATTGAGTTCGACTCGCCAAGATCACAACGTTCTCCGCGTTACCAGAGAAGCGCGCGGACGCATTTCGGGAGATGGCGTTGAACTTGCATTCGGTTACTGGCCGGGCCGAGGCGCGCCCGTCGTCGCTCTTCATGGATTAACTGCCAACTACCTTAACTTTATCGGTGTGGCCGAATGCCTGCATTGCCGACTGCCGCTGCTGGGGTTCGATCTGAGAGGGCGTGGTGATTCCGACAAGCCAAACGGACCGTATGGGCTGGCACAGCATGGGCGCGATGTTGCCGCGGCGATGCGCGCCATGGGCTTGGGCGCGAGCATCATCGTGGGTCATTCCATGGGCGCATTCGTCGCAACCGCGCTGGCCGAGCAGAATCCTGAGCTGGTTTCGGGTCTAGTTCTGATTGACGGCGGCTATGTTCCGGCCATGCCTGTTGGCGGCGCGGCGGGCGGTCAGAATGCGGCGCTGCTCGAACGCATTTCGCAATTGAACCGAACTTATCCTTCACGAAAAAATTATCGCGAGTTTTGGCGCGGGCAGCCGCACTTTCCGTCGACGGACTGGAACCGGTGGGTGGAAGCGTTTCTCGATTATGAAGTCGGCGGCGAGTCGCCCGTGCAGCCGAAAGCCTCCTCCGCAGCCGTAATTGCCGATATGGCCGAAGTGCTTCAGCGCGACGCAATCGTTGCACGGCTGCGATCGATTCGCGTGCCGACGATTCTGGTTCGCGCTGTCAGCGGCTTTACGCCCGATCAGCCGCCCCTGTTTCCCGACAACGTCGTGGCGGAAATTCGCGACTGCGTGCCGCATATTGAGGACCACAAAATTCCCGGCGCAACCCATTACACTCTGGCCCTGGGAGAAACCGCCGCGGCAAAGATTGCTGAGATCATTTGCGCTTTGGCGCAGCGTATTGCTTCGAAAGGTTGATTCGGTAAATCGACCATCGGAGGCGTTTCCAAGCAGATGGCGAATCAGGACTGGATAAAAAGCTGCGCTCACGCGGCCGGCGGGACTCGCAATTACAAACTGTGGGTGCCTCCATCGCGGGATGTCCGCGAATCTGCTCCCCTGCTGATGCTGCTGCACGGCTGTACGCACAACGCCGAAGCAATGGCCGAGATTTCAGGGATGAACGAAGTTGCCGAAGCCAATCAGTTTCTCGTCGTCTATCCTGAGCAGCGGCGGCGCTCGAACCTGATGAAATGCTGGAACTGGTTCAATCCGAAACATCAATCGCGCGATGGGGGTGAACCTTCAATCCTGGCCGCGATCGTCGAGCAGGTTTGTGCCTCTCACAATATCGATTCAGATCGTATCTACGTCGCCGGAGTCTCCGCGGGCGGAGCCATGGCCGTGATTATGGCGGCCTGCTATCCCGATATTTTCTCCGGCCTGGCGGTTTGCGCGTGCGCTGAGTTCAAATCGGCAACGAGTATGTCGAGCGGGTTCAAGGTGATGAAACTTGGCGGCCCTGATCCTGCGCTGCAAGGCCAAGCTGCCTTCGAGGCAATGAAGCCTGGGCTGGCGCGAAAAAACAGGCAGCGCATGCCCGTGATTGTCTTTCATGGGACCGCCGATATCCGCGTAAACCCTGTGAATGCGGAGCAGATCATCGCGCAATGGAGTAAAACCAATTCCTGCCTGGCATCGCAAGACCGTGGGAACAGCGTTGAGTTATCGGAAAAAATTTCCGACTCGCAAGTACCCGGCGGTCGTGCTTATCAGAAGTACGTATACACCGATCAGAACGGCGATCTTCTGATGGAACGTTGGATGATCGAAGGCATGGGCCACGCCTGGCCGGGATCACCGCGCGCTCATCAGTACGGTGATCCAAAAGCGCCCAGGGCGAGCGAAGAGATTTGGCGATTCTTCAAGGAATCACGATCAAAGTCACACGATGCTTCTGCGACAACGCAGATTGCAAGCGTCGAATGAGGCAACACCATGAACATCGGTTCGCTTCTTCCCCGTCACGTACAGCACCGGCCTGATCACACCGCCGTCGTATTTGAAAGCTGCCGGCTGACGTTTCGCGAATTCAATCAGCGGGTGAATCGGCTGGCAAATGCCCTGTTGACTATGGGCCTGAAGAAAGGAGATAAAGTCGCGACCATCCTGCCGAATTGCTTGAGCCTGCTCGAAACTTATTGGGGCGCTGCCAAGATTGGCGCGGTCGTGGTCCCGCTCAGCCCCCTCTTGCGCGATCGGGCATTGACCACACTCATTCGGGATTCAGATACACACTCTGTCATTGCGGGTCCCGATTTCGCAGAGCCGCTGATTTCGGTTCAGAAGGAAGTACATCAGTTATCGCGCGATCACATCATTCTTACTGGAAATTCGCCGAGCGCCGGATTTCAGAATTACGATCAGCTCACAAAAGCTGCCAGCGAGGGCGAGCCGCCTTATACAGAAATTTCTGGCGACGATCCCTACAACATTATTTACAGCAGCGGCACGACCGGCTTGCCCAAGGGCATCGTGCTTACGCACTACATTCGTGCTGTCTACTGCATGTTGTTCGCTTCCACGTGGCGCATGACGCCCGAGAGCGTTGTGCTGCACGCCGGATCGATTGTTTTCAACGGCTCTTTTCTCACGCTGATGCCCTGGATGTATCTCGGCACGACTTACATTTTGCAGAAGAGTTTCGAGGCACGCGCCTTTGTGGAAGCGGTGGAACGAGAGCGGGTAACTCATGTGATGATGGTGCCCTCGCAGATTGTCGGGCTTCTCAATTCGCCATACTTCTCCGCCGATGCGCTGAAGTTGCTTGAGATGATAGGCACGGTCGGCGCGCCTCTCCACGCCGAGCACAAGGAAAAACTCAATCGTGCTTTGCCCGATCGCTTTTATGAGCTTTACGGTCTGACCGAAGGCTTCATGACTGTCCTCGACAAAACTCACTACGCGAGCAAGCCGACTTCGGTCGGCCTGGTTCAGCCGTTTTTCGAAATGCGGATCATCGACGAGCATGGCAAGGAGTTACCGCCGGGCGAGATCGGCGAAATTATCGGGCGCGGTCCAGCGCTGATGCCCGGTTATTACAAGCGGCCCGACCTGACTGCACAGGCGATCGTCGATGGTTGGCTTCACACCGGCGATCTTGGCTACGTGGACGAAGATGGATTTCTGTATCTCGTCGATCGAAAGAAAGACATGATCATCAGCGGCGGCGTAAATGTGTTTCCCCGGGACATCGAGGAAATCATCGTGCAGCACCCATGCGTGGCGGAGGCGGCGGTGTTCGGCGTCCCGCACGAGAAATGGGGAGAAACTCCGCTGGCTGCGGTCATCTTGCGCGAACCGAGATCGATTACAGCCGAAGAACTCTGCGTCTGGATCAATGAGCGCGTAGATGCCAAGAACCAACGCGTGCAGTCGGTGGTCATCATGGAGGAGTTCCCCCGCAGCACCGCCGGCAAGACGCTCAAGCGAACGATGCGCGAACCCTACTGGGCGGGCCGGAATGAAAAACTATGACTGCGCCCTCGAGGTCTGGCACCGTCCCTCGCCTGCCCCGCTTTATGATGTGCTTCCTCTTGCATGCGCGCACTCTCTGACGCAAGGCTAGAGCCGCGACTGTCAGCTTTCCGTTTTCCTTCGCAGACAACCCCCGGCTGCTGTGCCGTAGTTGTCTGTTCGGCGGATGCACTTGCAAAAGACCTCCGCGCGCTCCTATATTCCCGAGATCCCGTGGAATGACGGCTGCACCAGCCAGCTCGTCTACACAGACCCAATTTTGAGCGGCGGAATTTACACGCAATCCTGGGGTCCCTCTGGCTTCTGCAACACAAAACTCGGCAAAAGCGTTTTTTTTAAGTACTCCGTAAGCGGCAGCGGAGGCCCCAGCACCTG
>JASHOH010000159.1:0-67500 GCA_030041215.1 Candidatus Sulfotelmatobacter sp.
AATCACCCGTTGCGCTTGCCGCTCTTACAAACTCGATGGCCTCACGTCGGCACAGAGGAAACCCGCGAGCATGGACTACAAGCTAAACTTCCCCAGGGAAGCACGAACCCCAGTGGGCTGGATCTCGCGAAACAATCTCGCTCTCCGGTCGAGGCGGAAGTTTTTTCTTGACATCCCTTTTTATAGAACTCATTGACCCGGGGCCAAAGGGATTTTGAGCGCTAACGCCTTCCATGAGAAGGCCGGTCGGAGTCAAGTGAATTTGTTCATGTTTTTGTTCGACAAGAGTTTTCTCCAGCCGAGTAGCCACTGTCGCTATGCTTCCATCCGCACTCTCGAGGAGCGATTTTTCGCTCGGTGCATGTTGGGCGTTCTCGTTTCAGCCGGTGCTGCTACCTGATTATCGACCTGTAGTTCCATCCTTGAGAGTGGAACCTGGGCCAGGCGTTAGACGCAGTCACCGGAACTCGGCTTGGGGCTTTATCTTTATCTCTTCCTGGAACGGTTTTGACTTTCTTTTTTGTTTTACGCGGCTGCCGCAACGGACATTGGGCTGCTGTTGTGCAACGCCTCGTACACTTCTCCGCTCACCCACAGGCGATGCAGTAACACCGCCCGGCTGCGCGGCATCGCCCCGAAGACTTCCCGCAACGCTTTCGCACTCGTGCCGACTCGCTGCTCCAACTGTATCCCGCCCATTTCATCCACCACGCAGTACCAGCTGTTGCGATCTCCTAGATCCAATCCGATGGTTAATCTCTGCTGGGAAATATTTCTGCTCTGCATCGTCGCTACGGTGCTAACCTTCTTCATTGCCGGTCTCCTTTTATCTCTTGTGCCTCCCGGCCTTCTCATCCCATCTGCTAACAGAAGTTACAATCCCTCGTTCTTTCATCGCGATCGAGGCCCACAAGGAGGACCGGCGGGACCCGTATCTGTTCCCGTCGGGCCGAGTGGGCGAAATAGAGAAAGGCACACCCTAAGGGTTCTGCAGGGGCTTGGGAAGATCATCGCGAATCTCGATCGCGACGATATCGCCGGCGTAGGTTGCATCTGGCGCGGGGTGGTAATACACGATGGCGCGCAGGCCTTCCAAATGGTGACACATGTTAAAATGGTCGGCTCCGTACCAGATCGTATCGGAGATGCCGGTATCGAACCCACCCTTGCGATGAAAGGTAAGAAAGCGGCCGCCCTGGTCGAGGACCAAAGCCCAATCCCGGTCATTGTCGGCACAAGCCACCGATTTCACCTTGCCCTCGATGACTTGAGTATCTTTCGGACCCTCGAAAGCCATCTCTCCGGCGGGGTGCCGCTCGGCGGGAACGCTGTTCCACAGTTCAACAGCTTCGTTGTGATCCGAGCCAACCCAGCGATCGGCCACAAACCTGGCGGCGTCGGTAGCGTCGCTAGCCTTCCCCATGCGCAGAAGAATCTGCCCGCTCAGAAGGTGGTACCCGGCGAGCGAAGGTTCTAACTCCTCAGCCTTGCGTGACATCAGCAGGGCGGCATCGAAGTCGTGCTCCCGAAACGCGAGCCGCGCTAACTGGGCATACGCGGGTGCAAATTGCGGATTGATTTGCAAGACCTTACCCAGGGCCGCCCCAAAGCTATTCATGTCGGGGACAGCATTGGAAGAGGACAGGGGAGACATCATCGTCTTGGCGAATAACGACAGATAGAGCATGTTGTCCAGCGCATAGGCTTGCGCGAACTCAGCGGAAGCCTCCGCGTCTTTCCCCTCCGCGAGATCGAGGTAGCCCAGATTTTCTTGGGCGAGACCAAGTTTAGGGTCATCCCTCATTGCCTGTTCATTGAGTGAGCGCGCGCCCTGCGAATCACCGATCCAGAGATGGTAGCTCGCCAACTCAGCCTCTGTTTCGGCAATGCTGGTCGTTCTAATCGCAAATTCTCTTTCATTAATTTGGGGAGTGTTCTTGAGCACAGTTACGTCAAAGGCTTTGCTCACCCTTGAGAAGTCTCCAGGGGCGGCCTCTCCCCACGTGTAGAGACCGAAAGCTTTATCAATTTCCTTGGGTTCACCGAAAGCTTGCTGGAAGGCTTTTCGCTGGACCACTCCCTGCTGCAGCAATGTAGAAAAACGATCAAGCTTTTTGCCGCCTTCCATTCCGGGACCATAAACCAAAAAATGAACGAGAGCCCACGATTCCGCATAAAAAAATTCGCTGTGGTGTAGGGCAGACCGCTGCGTTACCGCCATAATCTCGTCGATTGAATCCAAGGGAGCACTATGCAAGGCCCGAAGCCGCACCGTTGGTGCTCCAAGGTAAACTTTGTTTTCGTCGAAGCGAGTGTAAGCGTAAAACTCCGCCATGCCTTCATCCAGCCAGGTCGGCAACCAACGCGAGTTCATGTGCAGGATAGTGTGAGCGTATTCGTGATACACAACCTCCTTTGACCCGTCGCGCACGAAGGCGTCAAGGCGTACTATGGCGAATTGCTTCTCCCACCCGTGATGGAAAAGACCTCCGATGTGCCCCCCTGCGAATCCTCGAAATTGCGGATCCAGAGCTTTCGCAGTGGCTTGGTCCCGAACTGCTAGGACTAACAAAGGAGCACCCGACTCCAGCCGCCAGCCCGGAAACCGAGTGGCGAATACCCATCGCAGTTGTTCGAACTCACGAGCAACTTTAACTGCGTCTTGCGTACTGCCGTTGGTGAGCACACGGAAATGAGGGCTGCGGATCTCCGTCCAGGGTTTTTCTGCAGCAAACGTGGAGGGGACGAACGAAAGAATGGATGAGAGAAGGACTAAAGCTGGCAGTGGGCGCTCCATAGTGTGGAATATTGCTGGATTTCGAACCGGCCCGTCAATCATCTGGCGCAGCTGGATGGTCGCAGGGAAGATGGAGCCATTCCAGGGCATGGCACGACTCGATGAGTTAAAGAACCTTGCCCATTAGATCAGCCGAAAATCTCTGCACCAATTGGGCGCCCACTCAGCGCGCGCACGCGTGCGCTAGACGGGAAGGCATCGTGACCATAGGGCCATGCCGCGTTCTTCCAGCGCTCCGTAGATTTCCGGTTTGGCAAACGCGGCGTCGGCCCGAAAGACCACTTCCTTGCCCAGTCAACGGTAAAAACGGGAGAGAAACCTCGATGAACCGAAACTGGGTTTGGCCCGTTCGGGGCACGCGTCACCTGTCCTCGAACGTGGGAACGAATCTGGGAACGGAACCAGTACCCGCCTGCTCTAAATGTGCTTCTCCGCTCCCAAGATGTCCGCTAACTCTCTGATTCTGCGTAGCTCAGCAGAGTGTGAAGATGGCACTCTACCGCTGAGTTAAGCGCCCAACATGCCCGGCAAGCTCATCATTATATACAAGTCTCCATCCACTTCGCGTCACTGAATCATCCCCGATTGCAAGGACTGATTAAAAGGCGACGGCGGGACTGCGCCCAACCGAGATTTGATGGTGACTACTTGTAACCAGGTTTGTCAGATAATAGTTTTACCGAAGCGTTGCGGCCGGTGCTGAGGCGGCCCTGACATGCCGCGCAGGTGGAGGCGTTGGATGCCCTGGCAATATTATTTTGCTGTACTTGCGCTCGTGTCGAGGATGCTGGTGAGCGGGGCACGAGGACAAACGCCAGGACAGGGACAGTTGCCCTCCGCCGCTGATGTCGCGCAGAGCGAAATATCAACGCGGAGCGCCGATACTGCGATCAAGGTGCAAGTGAATCTGGTGCTGGTGCGAGTGGTGGTGAGAGATTCCGCCGGAAGGGCAGTTCCGGGTTTGAAGCAGGAAGATTTTCAGGTCTTCGATAACGGCAAGCGCCAGAAGATTTCCTCATTCAACGCAGAGACGGCTGACTCGCACGCGGAGACGGCGGCGAACGCTGTCGTAGAAACCTCGGAAAAACCAAATGGCGACGCGACTGTGGTGAAAACGCCGGCCTTGCCGCATCGGTTCTTAGCCCTTGTTTTTGATGATCTACACATGAAAGCCGCGGACGCAATGGCGGTGCATGCGGCTGCGAAAAAGCTGTTTGCAAGTTTGACGCCGACAGACCGAGCAGCGATTTATTCAACCGGGGGCAACGTACAGCAGGATTTTACGGACGATACGGAAACGTTACGGAAGACGCTAGCGGCAATCGTTCCTCATCCCGCCAAAGGGGAAGGGCAATACGAATGCCCGAACATAACCTACTATCAGGCCGACCTGATCGTGAATAAACATGATCGGGATGCGATCATGGCCGCGGCGATTGACGCTGACGTAAACGACTGCCCTACTGACATCCTCGCCACCGCGGTGCGGATATTGGAGCAGGGAGACGAGTTGACACGTGAAAGCTACCAACGCCTGGAAGACATCGTAAGGCGCCTGTCGGGTATGCCTGGGCAGCGCGTGCTGGCATATGTTTCGCCAGGATTTCCTTTGCCAGATGCGATAGTGTCGAACAACTCGAATTTGATCGAGCGGGCGATACGGGCGGGAGTGGTTGTGAACACGATTGACGCGAGGGGCCTTTACACGGCGGACGTGATGCCGGATATCAGCGCGCCTCCGCAGGTAGCGCCGTATAAAAGCTCGACCGTGGACTATCAAGGCATGGAAGGGACATTCCGTATGCAAGCCCAGTTTGAATCTGGGCAGGTGCTTGCGGGGATGGCCGCGAGCACCGGCGGAAGGTTTTTTCACAACCGAAATGATCTGAATGTGGCGATGAGTCAGGCGCTGGAAGCACCGGCAATGAGCTACGTGCTAGGATTCGCCCCGCAGAACCCAGTTGCGAACGGCAAGTTCCACAGCCTGAAGGTGAAGGTGGCGAACGGGAAGAGATACGAGATCGAGGCAAGGAACGGATATTTCGCGTTGAAAAAGTCGTCGGATCCGGAGGAGGAGGCAAAGCAGGAAGTAAGAGAGGCGCTGTTTTCGCAGGATGAGATTGCAGGACTGCCGGTACGGTTGAGGACGGAAGTTACTCAAGCAGACGCAATCTCGGCTCAACTGACCGTGCTCGCGCAGCTCGATGTCAGTGGAGTTCACTTTCGGAAGACAGAGGGGAGAAATTGCAACGATTTCGTCATCGCCACCGGACTGTTCGATAGGAATGGCCAGCTCGTAGACGGTCAGATGAAAGAAGTCGAGCTCAGGCTGATGGATTCCACACTGGAGAAAATGAGGCAGGATGGGCTGACATTCAAGACTGTACTTACGGTGAAGCCGGGGACATACAAGGTACGTGGCGTAGTGCGAGGGTCGGAGGGGGATCCGCTGACTGCAAGGAATTTGACGACTGTAATTTCTGGTCCGCAACCAAAAGGAAGCGTAAAGAACGTAAGCTTCCAAAACATGCAGTGGGCACCTCCAAAGGTGGATTTTCCCCTCAAATCCCTATCGGCGACTCCGCCGTGCGATCTATCCGATGTACTGGACCACACTGGCGCGAACGCTCTGGCCCTGGCCTCGAATCTGGAGAGATTCACCGCGCAAGAACACATTGACTACGTCATGCTCGATCGCGCCGGCATGGTAGAGGACTACGATTCGGGCTCCTTCCAGTATGTCTATTCAATTGAGCAACAGCCTGGCGGAAGCGTCAGTCGCGAATACCGGACCCCAATAAAAGGCAGCCACGTATTTCGAGCGGTGGGACAACATATCGGCGGGGCCGCAATCGCATTGATGTTTCTGCCGGACTTGCAGACTGATTACGAAATGAAATGCGAGGGTGCGGAAGAGAGAAACGGGCAACTCGACTGGGTTGTCCATTTTCAACAACGTAAAGACAGACCCAGCCGTACGGCGAAAGTGTGGGTCGACGAAATTGCCCGTCCGGGTATCTTCGAGGGCCGGGCCTGGATCTCGAAAGATAATTTTCAGGTCCTCCACCTGGATGCAAGCCTCATGAACGGCGTGCCGGACATCGGGTTAGAAGAACTGGCAGTCTCGGTCGATTACGGACTCGTGCAAGGCCGGTCCGGGAAGCTCAGCCTATGGCTGCCCAATAGTATCGCCAGCTACTGGGGTTATGCCGCCCATCGGAGCATTCTTATTCACAGATTTTCCGATTTCGAGTTTTTTACAGTTGAAACAATAGAAAAGATCCAAGAACCGCGAAATCCCTAACCCCTAACACCTCTTTGTGCCTTCGGAGCTGCATCACAGTTTGGCTGCGCATTTCGAAAAGCCATTGCCGACGGGTGGGTCGGGACGAAATTCAGTGATTGACGCCAGATAACATCAGTGCGCATTCCCGCCGGTTTCGCACGCCCGATGTCGAATTTAAGCTCGAAGGGCGGTTCTATCGCGTTGATGTAGCGATACCCGCAGTATTGCCACCGATTCCAACCATGAGCACAATTTTTTCCATCTTTCTGTGGCCATGCCTGTGCAACTCGTAGGAAGTGAATATTTCAGTCGCGAACAGCATTCCCTGCGCGACTCCGGCAATCACTGGGCCGCTGTGTACAAAGGGGCGGGCGAGCGGATCATGTTCCTGGAAGCCGGGCAGTCCGTAGTTGTGCATTGTGAACGCCATATCGACTGATTTGGCGGTGGCATCCGCTGCAATCAGGGCGACATTGGTTTTCGTCCAGTAAGAAGACGATGCTTCGAAAAAATCCTGAGCGACTGCGGGTAGAGACAAGAGTAGTAGAATGATCGCCAGCCTGATCAGGTTCGTCACGGCTCCTCCTCGGGTCAGGCTCCGGAAGCGGCAGCAACCGCTCCGGAGCCGTCTTATTTAGTTGTCGGCAAAAGCCAGGGCGATCATGACTTCATAAACCCCAACAACCGCCAAATTGACCGAGGAGTACGCTCCCTCAGGGTTCTTTAGGGCGCGAAATTAGAGTTCGTGAACAAGTGGGATCGAAACGGGCCGGAACATTGAGAATGGTGTACCTGCGCGCCAGCGAATAAGGACTTTTGCAGGTTTGAATTAACCGTTTTTCAGAGGGACTCGGTTCATCTGGGGGAGTGCCTTTTTACATCAGTCTGCGGGCTCGCAGGGAGGTTCGGTGGGATCCGATGAGAATTCCGTCTGTTGTTCGAGCAGGCGATCGAGTTCAGCGCGGGTCTGCGTGATAAGCGCCTCAGCAAACTGGCGGGCGGAGCGTTGCCGCTCCAGGGAAAGATCTTTCACGCGCATGTTCAGCAAAGGGATGTCGGCTTCAAAATGCCGCAGCGCCTCCTGCACACGGATAATGCGATAGGAATGGGGAATCATAGCGATGTTCTCCTGTATCCGATCAGAGTGCCAAGGCAGAAAGGCGGGCACAAGTAATGAAACTGGCACTCGCTATGTGAGAATGGAGCGTGATAATGGCAGGAAAATTACTGCAGAGCCTCTGGCTTTGCGCCTGGCGATTTTTCGCTGGTGCTATGGGCTTTTTCCAACTCCTCGCCCAGCCATTTTTCTAGCACTTCCTGGGAACTTTGCGGGACACGGAGAAAACGCAGTCCCACGTGGCCTTTGATGTCAACCCAGGCGACTACGGCTTCGACGTCGAACGGCATGTTCGTTCCCGGAAGGGTAAATTGCAAACGGGGGCTGGCATTCTTTGGCAGCGCCTGATGCAGAACCAATGCCATGCCGCCTTCACTGATGTTTGTGCTGGTGGCATTGATTTCCTTGTTGTCGTCAAGGACGATCCTGACCCGCATTTTGACCGGTTGGCGATAGTACCGGCGCCGTTCGCGCTCCATAAAACTGAGGGCGGCATGGAAGCAGCGTAAGGCGTTGAGCGTGCTTATCGGCTTTTGCAGAACGAAGTTCACTCCCATCCCGAACGCTTCCTGGGTTGTGGTTTTTCTGCCGTTCAATACAGCAAAGGTCACAGAATTCTTGTTGCTGGGAGTGTTCCGTAAACCTTGCAGCACGGCAAGGCCTCCCGGCAGATCGTCACAATCAACAATGATGGCGTCGAACTTTTCTGAGATCAGAATCTCGGTTGCCTTCCTTGCTTCCTGACACACTTCGACGTCAATCGAAAGCTTTTCCAGCGTGGGACGAAGAATGCGGACCGTCTCGATATCCCGGCTTAGAAGAAGAGATTCCAGTGCCATATTGAAATTTTAGACTTGGATCAGATGCGGGCAAAGTGACTAAGGTGTTAAGTATACCAAGTGCAGGTGTGCTTATTGGTGATTCATTTTCTCTCTTCAAGCACGTATATGTGTTTACTCTCCTTCTGTAAGTAGAATGTCGGAGTCTTAAAGGTGATCTCACAATGCCGCGTGCCTATTTATCACTCGGATCAAATCTCGGCGACCGCGAGGCCCTACTGCGGCGGGCATTGAGTCGACTGGCCGCTGTCGCGCAGGTGATCGCTGTCTCCTCTTTTTACGAAACCGAGCCCGTGGAGTTCAACGAGCAGCCTCGGTTTGTGAATTGCGCAGTTTTGATTGCAACCAGCAAGACGCCGCAGGAACTGATGGCGTCATTGCTCGACATTGAGCGCCAACTGGGAAGACAGCGAGCGGAGAAAAAGGGGCCGCGATTGATTGATATCGATATTCTGCTGTTCGATGACAACGTCATCAGTTTGAATGAACTTACAATTCCGCATCCTGCGATGCAGCAACGGCGCTTTGTGCTGGAGCCACTGGTGGAGATCGCAGCGGATGCAGTGCATCCAGTTCTGAAAAAGACGATTCGGGAATTGCTCGATGCGCTCCCGCCGGGGCAGAAGGTAACAAAACTGCAAATCAACGAGAGCTGAAGCTAGCCAATTATTGCCCGTCGATGGCGGAGAAATACCTTTCTTCCAAAATGTTGCGATGGTGCAGCTCGTGTCCGGCAATGATGTAGGCTAACGCTCGTACTGTAACTTCGTTCTTGTTGGCGACGCCACGCCGCGACCACGCGGCTTCATCGAGGTTGCGGAAGAGCGATAGCGTAGCTCGCCGCACCGCAATGAAGTCTTCGACCAGATCGCTCAGCAGACGCTGCGCGAAGGGACAGTTTCGCACATAGTCGTCCTGCTCGAATCCTTCCATTGGCGTCGCGTCGGCACGCGCAACGCGCAGCGCCCGATAGGCAAAAATACGCTCAGTATCGCAGATATGGCCGAGAACTTCCTTGGCACTCCATTTGTCCGGAGCATAGCGAAAGTCGCCATCTTCTTCGTTACGACCGGAAAGCAAAAGCATCATTTCCCGCCGCTGCCGGTCAAAGGTGGCGAGAATGTCTTCGCCTTCAACCAAGGAAATATAGCGATCGTAATAAGGCGCGTATTGGCCCGGCTGCGGACGTGCGATCGTGACAGTGGGAACGACTACAGCCGACTCTGAAATGTTCATAATGTACTCCAGACGACCCCCTTTTTCTGTTAGACGGGTGTGCGAGCCAAAAAGCATACTCTCAACCTCTATAGACGATTGTCACGAGAAAGTATTTTTTGGGGAAACTTTACACGGTGAAAGGCTGGCGGTTTGCGGCTCGGTCAAAGTAGAAACAGGTACCAAAAGAGAAAACCCCATTGAAAATAAAGGGTTTTCCACAGCGCTCATTCTGAGACGGGGGAGTACAATGCCATTTGGTCATGCAAGTGCGGCGCATGATCCCAATCCCAACAGGAAAGGAAACTGTCATCCATGTGGAAGCCCACTAATCAGCCTCAAACCCCCACGCGGCCGGGAGAGCCGGAGCGTTCAACAGTATCCGGCCCGAGCGCGCCTGCCATGGCCAGTGAGCCGGTAGCGCCCCGCCCGGTGGCCACGACCACCACGGCGGACCAGGCCACGATCGGCAAGTCGCTCGTGATCAAGGGCGAGGTGACTGGCTCGGAGTCGCTTTATATCGACGGAAGGGTGGAAGGCTCGATCAGCCTGGCAGGGAATCGCGTGACCATCGGCCGCAATGGCGTCGTCGCGGCCAACATCAATGCGCGCGAAATCGTGGTGCTGGGCAAAGTGCGCGGCAATCTGACCGCCAGCGACCGTGTGGATATCCGCAGCGACGGCTCGCTCACCGGGGATGTTGTGGCGGCGCGCATCTCGATTGAAGATGGCGCCTATTTCAAGGGCGGCATCGACATCCGCAAAGCCGGCCAGCAGCCCGCGCAGACCAAGCCGAACGGCGAGGACAAGAGCATTCCTGCGTCAGAGCCGGCGGTGGTTGCAGCAAGGGCGTAGTTCGGGATTTAAGACAAATGGCGGCGGAGTTCGCAGAGGATGCGAATGGCCGCTGCTTTGTTTTTCGCCTATGGCTGTGTTCCCGCGCTCAGAATCTCCTTGGTCTCGCCTTCGGCGACGCCGGGGTATGCGGTCTTGCGCCTGCGCAGATCATTGGGCAAGGATGAGCGTAACAGCCATAATCCAAGAAGCGTCGCTGCCGCCCAGGTAACAGTAATCAGCGCCAGTTGTAATACGTCCGCGATCCGGCTGCCATGACCAGAAACGAACGGCGTCGCGCTACGGGCGATCTCCAGGCTGATACCACCCGCGATGATTGCCGTGAGGACCGATTTTCCTAACTCGTCCCAGCGCAACCCTCGCAGTGAAACCAGCTTTCGGTAGTGCAGGAGAAAAGCCAGCGCCAACAGATTCGCCCCGATGCCGATATCAGAGGCGTAGGCCAATCCAACAACTCCGCACTTGTGAAACAAGAATGAATAGACCGGCAACGAAGCGGCTGTGATGATTGTTACTGCAACCATTGGAGTCAGCGTGTCGCCGGCGGCGTAGAAGGCACGGGCGTAGAGACCTTGCGCTGACCACAGAGCCAGCGAGAGCGAGAACCAGAAGAAATACACGGCGGTGGTTTGCGTGTCGGAAACCGTGAATCGCCCACGGCGATACACGAGATCAATCAGCGGGACGGCGGCGGCCATCATCCATCCAGTGGCAAGGAACGAGGCGGCGGCGACACGGTACACGGAGTCGTTTACGGTCGCGGCAAATTCTTGCAGGCGCTTCTCGTTAAATAGCCGCGCGAAAAAAGGCAGAGAAGCTTGCCCTGTGGCCTGGCCTAAGACCGCGATCGGCACGCCGAACAGACGCTTGGCGTAATTGAGGCGCGCGATGTCGCCAATGCCGCTTGAAGCATAGTGGCGCAGAATCCAATCGTCGGCGGTGACCAGCGAAACCCCGAGCATCAATGGAATCGACAGGTGCACCCACTCGCGGAAAGCCGGGTTTGTAACGTCAAACGAAGGACGATATCCCGTGCCGATACGGGCCGCGCCGATTACGCTGGCTAGGAATGGCCCTACGAAAGATCCTACCAGCGCGCCGTAAGCCAGCGACGCTATTCCGAAATGGCGGCCGCCGATGACTCCTCCCAGAATGATCAGCACGTTATAAAGCAGTGGCCCAAAAGCTGGATAAAGAAAAAGACGGTGTGAGAGCAGAACCGCCGAGACGACTCCGCCAACATAGAAAAAAATCTGCGCAGGCAGCAGTATGCGTGTGAGATGAACAGTGAGCGTGACCTGAGCTGGCGAAAAGCCGTGAAACATCCAGCGCACGAATTGCGGCGTGATGATTTCGCCGATGATGGTGCCCACAATCATCACCGCCGACATAACCGTAATCACGACCGAGAAGGTTTTTTCCGCGTCGGCATCGCGCTTTTCGGCGAGAAACCGCGTGTAGATCGAAATGAAGGTGATGGAAGCCGCGCCTCCGGCAACGATGTAATTCAGCCAGTCCGGGAGGGTGAAGGCGGCGACGTAGGCATCGACCTGCTGCCCGGCGCCGAATGCATAGGCGATATACGCCTCGCGGACATAGCCAATAATGCGCGAGAGCATCACGGTTCCCATGAGCAGCAACGTGGCTGAGAAAGCCGTGTGCTGATGCGAGGGCCGGAAGAAGCGCAGAAGTTTGCTCATGGGCTTTATGCCCGAAGTGCCAGGCTCAAGTAGCAACTGAAAGGATTCCTTCAAAAGCCTAACAGAGGTTCACTCGCGCGCGGAGTTCATTGCATAAATCGGACCGAGTGTTCCTCTATTGATACTGTTGTCGCTGCCGCCGGCGCTCACGCCAGCGCCTGATCTTGCGCACGGCCGAACGCACTTTGTAATACTCATTGATCGGCCGGTCGTCGCTCAGAGCGGGAGTGGATGGCGAGGCCGCAATTAGCTGGTCGATGGACATCTCGTTATCCAGCACTACCTCGAATTGTTTTGCGGCCGTTGCGTTCGGCCCCCATTCGAGCAAGTCGGCGACCGCAGGGGCCGGCAATCGCTTCGCCAACCCAGCTGCATCTCGATCCGGTATGGGAAGGTCGCTGGCCAGGAAATGGTATCCCCAGCCCTCAACTGAACCGAATACCCGGACATGGGGAAACGATTGCCGCAGAGCGAGCGCTACCGCGGCCACTTCTTCACGGTCGCCGCCACCGGGCAGCCATTGTTGCAGAATGCCTCCGGGACGAAGCCGCTGCCGCAAGACATAATAAAGGTCTCGGGAGTAGAGCAGGCTGGAGCCGGCCGCCTCCACAGGCGGCGGTGGGTCGATTGTGATGACATCGTATTGCTGCGAGGTGCGCTCTAGATAGCGACGGCCATCGTCGATGACCACGTGAGACAGCGGCGAGTTCAGAATCTCGGCGGCATCGCTGTGATAAAAGCCGAACAGCTTTGGCACGCTGGGTACCAGTTCCACCACGGTGATCGGAATTCCCCATGAATGCAGCGAGCGAAAGGTTGTTCCCATTCCAAAACAGATGGCGAGAGCGTTTTCCGGTCGGCGGTCGAGAAACGCCAGCGGCAAATGTGCCATCATTTTCGTAATCGGCGTCAGCGAAGTCATGCCGTATCCATTTACCAACAACTTTCGATCCATCCCTGTTCCCGTGGCAATTACGGTGGCCGTGGAATCCCGCAGAACCATTCCCTTGTTGCGGTAGAGACCCTCATAGTCTTTGCTCGGCAAGACGATAAGTGCCGCCAGGGGGACTAACAAGAATGCAGTGGCGCGTGCCACAAAACCTGCCTGCGATCCAGACAGAAATGCGGAAGGGACGGCAACCACGAACCACGGTACCGCGAGCAACAGCAATGCCCAGCGCTCGCTGATCCAGGGCAGGAAAAGAAAGCCTGCCACCAGTGGACCAAGAATGCATCCCACCACATTGACCGCGTATGCCTTTCCCGCCCGTGCCGGATCGCCCTTGGCCCAGCGGTCAACCAGCATGGGGGTCAGAAAACCGACCAAACCGGTAAGAGGCGCAATCCCAATGACTATCCGCATGCCGCTCCACAGACGAGCAGCTGGGTTTGCGGTAAAGAGTGGAAACAGCGCAGCCAGCGCCAACATCGTCCAAAGCAGCGGACTTTCCCGGTCGTCACGCGCACTCCAGCGGCGATAAATGCCCGAGCCGATAAAGGTTGCCGACAGGTACGTGGCCAGGATGCCCGCAAAAGCGTACACCACGGTTCCCAAGTAAGGCGTGAACTGGCGGATCCAGACCACTTCCATGCCCATGCTCGTCAGGCCGGCGGCAAAGAGCAGTAACAGCGGAGAGGTTCCTATGTTAGCGGTTGCGGCTTGCGGTTCGGCGCTCGGCGAAGTATTCGCCATCTCGGTTTCGTACGAACTCCGCGACATGAGCGTGGCCATAATTGCGATGGCAATGTTGCAGGCCACGCCGACTCTCAATGCCTTGTGAAATCCCAGTAGCTCGATCAGCAGCAGGGGCAATGCTGTTCCCATCACGGCGCCCCCTACGTTTGCCATGTAAAGGAAACTGAAGGAGCGAGACGTTTTTTTCGGAGCGTCTTTGAAGGTACGCCCAATGGCTAGCATGGCCACGGGAATCGTGGCTCCCATCAATGCGCACCAGGGGATTATGGTTAGCGCAACCCAGATCCCGGAAAGAAGGTAGTACTCGACGGAGGAAGTTGATCCGAGGTGCTGGTAGAGGTTGTGTCCGAGCTGTAGCTCGGCGGGAACGAGGAAACCTGAAGCACCGATCAGTAACTCAGTTGCGGCATAGAGGCGAAGCGCCGGGAAATGTATTTTTTCTGCATGACGGCGAATCCATACCCCGCCACCCCAGGAGCCGAAACCCAGTCCGGCCATGAACACCGACAGTACGATCGAAACCATGGCGGTGGTTACCCCAAACTGCGCCATGGACAATCGCAACCAGACCAGTTCATAGAGAATCGAGCAGAACCCGGAAAGAAAGAAGAAGATGAAGAACCAAGCCATGGAAAACGTTCTTGCTTTTTTCATTGAGCCGGCACTGGGCAGCTTAGAAATCTGAACACAACCCTCCTGATCGCGCAAAGTGAGTTGGTGTAAACGATCTTGCGCTCTGATCAATTGCAGAGAAAAGTTGCCAGGTGATGTGCGATTAATTTGCATTTTATACCCGATGCATCGCGGCACCGTGAAGAAGTTGAATTGGGCCACAGACTTCCTTGCCGTGGGCCACGATTGATCTCATACTCGATTTATGCGTGAGCTGGGTGCAAGCTTGACCTGCGTGCTCTGGTTCGTGTTGGGTTGTTGGGGGGTGAGTTCGGTCGCCCAGATCATCCCTGCGCAACGCGCACCCGTCAGCCGGGCAAATCCAACGAACCCGCCTGTTACTCAGAAAGTTACAGTTGCCGTAACGGACGAAAATGGCGTTGCCGTCCCGTCCGCGCGCGTGGAGTTGCAGCCACCGCCACCCGCGCTCGCATTGCGCTGCGAAACTGACTTTGCCGGCCGGTGTGAGTTCAATAATCTGCCTTCCGGCACGTACGAAGTTCGCACCGAGAAAACCGGCTTCTATGCCATGGTGCAATCCGGCGTGCAAATCAGCGGGGCGAATGTTGACCTAATTCTTTCTCACCAGCAGGAAGCGCATGAGGTCGTGAATGTTACCGAGTCAGCGCCGGCAATCGACCCGGGACAGATCGCCACCAAAGAAGAACTCAGCAGCACCGAGATTATCGACATTCCTTACCCTGGGTTCCACGATTATCGCAACGCACTCATTTTCGTTCCCGGGGTCACGCCTGATGGGTTCGGCCTATTGCACGTGTCCGGCGCCGAAACCTATCAGACACTCGTTATTCTCGATGGATTCAATGTGACCCAGCCCACCAACGGCCAGTTAGCGGTAAGAACCAGCGTCGATTCTTTTCGCTCGATACAGATCACTCCCAGCAGAGAGCCGGCCGAATACGGAAAAGGTTCCGGCGGGGTGCTGGCATTGAACACGCGCATGGGAGATGATCATTTTCATTTTAATGCCATGGACTTCATCCCCGGCCTCCAGACAATCAAAGGGATTTCCCTCGGTCAGGCCACGCCAATTTTCACCGTGTCGGGACCAATCCGCAAAGGCAAGACATGGTTCATCGATGCTTTGAATGGCGAATACGACAACAATATTTATGTGAACCTGCCTTCCAATGCCGATACCGACCACATCTGGCGCATCGATAATCTCGCCAAATTGCAAACCAATCTGACGGCGCGGCACATTCTGACACTGAGTTTTCTTTCCAACTATTATCACGATCAATACGACGGATTGTCTCTTCTTCAGCCACAGCCAACGACTCCCACTGATGCCGAAACCGCTTATATCGGCTCGTTCAAGGACCAATATTATTTTCGCCGCGGAGCGTTGCTGGAAACTGGCTTCGGTGTGGCGCAATACACCGTGGATCTGACTCCACAGGGGAATGCTCCCTATATCGTGCTTCCGCCAGGACCGACAGGCAATCAAGCCGCGGCGGGCAACTACTATCTGCACGAGGACACTCTGGCGCGCAGAGTGCAGGGAATAGCAAATCTGTTTTTGCCTCCGCAACAGTGGCATGGACGCCACGACATCAAAGTCGGAGTCGATCTCGACCGCCTGAACTACAACGCGCAGTTCTTGCGGCAGCCGATTTCATTTTTGCAGGTCGGCCAGCCTCCGCCGGCACAGGCGCCACAGCCGTGCCCAACTGACTCAAACGGCGTTCCCATCGTGCCCTCAACCACCTGTGCCCGCTACTCGGTCTTCTCCGGAGGCACATACAACACAATTTTCAACACGGAAGCCAGCGCCTACGTCGAAGACCGCTGGCAGATCACGAATCGATGGCTCATCGAACCCGGGCTGCGTTTCGATGAAGACCAAATCGTGCGCGCGCCATTGATCGCTCCCCGTTTGGCCGGAACCTATGTTCTCGACGAGGAAGGGAATACCAAGCTCTCGGCAGGCATCGGCATTATTTACGATGGAACGGCTCTGGGATTGATCCATCAACCATTCGAAGGCCTGCGCACCGATTACTTTTTCGACACAAATGGATGCCCGCAGGAGCCGAACGGGACGAGTGTGCCGTGCAGTCCGCCGCCGGCAGCGGAGCCGGCACCGATATCTGTTCCCACAACATTCTTTGTCAACCGAAACACGCTTTCCGCTCCGCGCTACGTGAACTGGAGTGTGGGGTTGGAAAGGAAGCTCCCCTACGCAATTTTTCTGAAGCTCGAGTTCCTTGAAAAGCGTGGCTCCCGTGGCTTTGCCTACAACACAGTGAATGGAGCAGTGGATGGAAACTTCGTTCTTCAAAATCTCCGCGACGATCGTTACGACTCGTTCGAAATCAGCTTGCGGCACCGTTTTCGCCAGTATTACGAAATCTTCGGCGCATATACGTGGTCAAGAGCATATACGAATCAAGTCTTCGATTTTAGTCTCGACATTCCGCTCTTAAGCCCGCAACTACCAGGACCGTATCCATGGGACACTCCCAACCGCTTTGTTGGCTACGGCATTCTGCCCGTGCCCACAGTGCCGATCATTCACAAATTTGATGTGGTTTACTCAGCAGAAGCTCGCACAGGTCTGCCTTTCCTTGCGACCACAAATCAGGGAGAGATTTCGCCCGGCCACCCTCCCGGCAGCTTCCGGCTTCCGACGTATTACACGGTTAACCTGCAATTCGAGAAACGCTTCCGTCTTCTCGGCCGTTATTGGGCGCTGCGCGGCGGCTTCGACAACGTTACCAATCATGCCAATGCAGCTCTGGCAAATGGCGTTATCGATCCATCCCATCCCCTGCCAACTTTCATCGACCAGAACGGGCGAGCGTTTACAGGAAGGATTCGATACTTGGGCAAGCAATGATGGTAAATCAGCGTCAGATTTTCAGGACGATCTTTCCGAAATTCCTGCCTTCCTGTAGCAGTTTGTAAGCCTCTGCTGCACGCTCAAGCGGGAAGACCTCACCTATAACCGGAGCCAGCTTACCCTGCTCAATCCACTCCGAAAGCTGCCGCCAGGCCGGTTCCATGATGTCGCGTTTCTGCGAGAGATAAGTCAGCCACAATCCCTGTGCCATAGCTGACTTTGCGTATAGCGCGCGTATGTCAAGCTGTGGTTGTTTGCCGGTCGCCGTGCCGTACTGAATCACGCGCCCGAAGTCGCGCAGGCAACGCAGGCTCTTGGCCGTATGATCGCCGCCTAACATTTCGAAGACCGCGTCCACGCCTTCGCCATGGGTGAGGTCTTTAATGGCTTGCTCATAATCTTGCTGCTTGTAATTGATTCCGTGCTGAAGACCAAGCTTTCGCACGCGGCCAAGCTTTTCATCGGACGATGATGTCCCGTACATTTCAATGCCGAGAATATGTCCGATTTCAACTGCGGCAGTTCCGACACCGCCAGCGACGGCGTGGATGAGGACGCGGTGTTTAGGCCCCCGGGCTTCGCCCGGCTGGACAGGCGAGGGCGGTTGTCCCCACATGGCCGAAGGAATCATTCCTGCCTGCCAATAGGCGAGATAAGCGGTGAAATAATTCACGGGAAACGCGGCCGCTTGTTCGTCGTTCCAGGAATCGGAGACCGGCCACAGCAAGTGCGGGTGGGCTGGGACTTTCTCGGCGAAGGCCCCCCACTGGATGTAGCCCATCACTCGCCGTCCAGTGCTTTCTTCGATACCGGAGAATTCGCGGCCGGCAGTCAACGGTGGCGAAGGGGTTCCCGGATAACCGCCGAGAGTCGTCATCACGTCGGCGAAGTTCAATCCGCCGGCCTTGACCCGCACCAGGGTTTGTCCTTGCGCCGGTGTTGGTTCGGGAATTTCTCTTATTGCAAGCGCTTCCGGTCCGGAAAGGCGGGTAATTACCAGGGCTTTCATGAGCAGAGTCTAGCAGGAGACGAGGAAATTGCTTTGACCATCTCAATTATCCTTGGCGATTTCGTATGTCTGCTTTTGCATCTGGTGGATCGAGGAGGCGAATTTCCAAGCCTTTTTGTCATCCTCGCCTGGAAAGTCTCATCTCCCAGTGATCGCCGCAGTTTGTTCTCCATCTGTTGGCTGGCGGGTATATACTCTGGGCGGTAGCTTACTGTAGTTTCTCCCGGCTACGCCTCTACCGGCCGGGACGGGGCGATATTCATTCCCCTAATCCGCGCCCCGCATAAGCAATGCCACTTCCCGTCCGGGGGCGGCGAGGAAGCGGCACCGGTGCATCGCGTCGATGGCGATGCTGCACCGGGGGAGGTTTATTGTGAACTTAGTACTTGTACGTCTTCTTTTTGTGCTAGTTGTTGCGCTCACCTGTTACCTAATTGCCCCGTTCGGACGCTCGCAAAAAGTGGATGCAGGCATTGGTGCGCTACTGGGCGCAATCATTGTCCTGTTCGAGTGGAAGCTGCGCACCGTCAGCCTGAAGCGGCTGATCGGCGCGGCTATTGGCAGCATCCTTGGCATCTGCGGTGCCTACCTGTTCGCGCTGGTTATTCGCAGCAGCGTACCCCCCGGCGGTACACAGAGCTTTCTCCAGATCCTGGTTATGCTCCTGATGGCCTACGTCGGCTTAATTGTCGGGGCCAACAAAGGCGACCTGCTCAATCTTGCGGCCCTGGGCGGAATCTTTGGCGGTGAGAAGCAGGGGAAGAAAAGCTACAAGATTCTCGACACCAGCGTCATTATCGACGGCCGTATTGCCGACATTGCGGAAACCGGCTTCCTCGATGGCATCATCGTCACTCCTCAATTCGTACTGCGCGAACTTCAGCTCGTAGCCGACTCCGCGGATTCGCTGAAGCGCAACCGGGGGCGCCGCGGGCTCGACGTGTTACAGCGGCTGCAAAAGATGGCCACGTTGCAGATTCAGATTGTGGAAGATGATTTTCCAGCGATTCGCGAGGTCGATCTCAAGCTGATCGAATTGGCCAAGCTTTACGAGGGGAAAATCATTACCAACGATTTCAACCTGAACAAGGTCGCCCAGTTGCAGGGCGTGGAAGTGCTGAACATCAACGAGCTGGCGAACTCGCTTAAGCCCATCGTTCTGCCGGGCGAGATCATGAAGGTCTTCATCCTGAAAGAAGGCAAGGAATACAACCAGGGCGTCGCCTACCTCGATGACGGCACCATGGTGGTCGTCGATAATGCGCGCAAGATGATCGGCAAGACCATCGACGTTTCAGTTACCTCCGTCCTTCAGACTACAGCCGGAAAGATGATCTTTGGCAAGTGGGATGAGCGGGCATTTACGAGGACGACCGTACCCGGTCCCTCCACAACGTCCGCGGTTACGGGGGCACCAGTGACGGGGCCAGTGGTGCCTAACACGCTGGTCGAGACTAAGCCGCAGCCCTAGCAAAGGCCAACTCACTGACCCGCAGAAAACGGAGCACGCCGGGAATCTTGGCCCTTGGTGGTATTTTTCTCGGCGATCTCGGCTTCCCCAATCGCGAAGATTGTCCTGCGATTTGAAAGTCCTGCGCGGCACTCGTATACTTACACCCCGCTATGAAGGTTGTTGTGATCATTCCCGCCGCGGGGCTGGGCACGCGGATGGCTTCGGCGCACGCGGCCGGAGGCCGGCAGAAGAACACTCTGCTTTCCAAGCAGTTCACGGAACTGGGTGGCACACCGATCCTCATTCGTACTTTGCGCAAGTTTGCCGCCGTCAATGCGGTGAGCGAAATCTGGGTCGCCCTTCGGCAAAATGAGATTGCCGGCTTCCGCGCGCGTCTGGAAAGCGAAGCCAAGGATATCTTGACGAAGAAGGTAGAGTACATTGTTGGCGGCGAGCATCGCCAGCATTCGGTCCAGAACGCACTGAACGCGGTCTCTGCGGCACCTGATGATATTGTGCTGGTGCATGACGCCGTGCGGCCGTTTGTTACTCACGAGATCATTCAGGACGTGATTGAGGCGGCACAGAAATACGGAGCGGCAATTGCGGGGGTGCCCGCTGTCGATACGGTGAAGCAGGTCGAGCGTACTGCTGAGGGAGCGCTCATCAAAGCGACCATTCCACGCGCCGCGATTGTGCTGGCCCAGACTCCACAGGGTTTTCGCTATGGCGTCATCAAGAAGGCCTTCGACGAGGCCGCAGCTGATGGATTTCTGGGAACGGACGAGGCCTCGCTGGTAGAGCGGTCTGGGCACGATGTTGCTGTGGTGATGGGCTCGCCGCAGAACATCAAGATCACCGCTCCTTCTGACATGGAATTGGCCGAGTTCTATTTGAAGACTTCAGATCGCCACTGACCCAATGCCAACGACCAACCACCGGCGACCAACGACCAGAATTGGCTACGGTTTCGATTCCCATGAATTCCGTGCCGGCATTCCGCTAAAGATCGGTGGCATTGCACTGGCGCATGACAAGGGACTTGGCGGACATTCCGACGGAGATGTGCTGCTGCATGCCATCACCGATGCTCTGCTCGGGGCGGTTGCAGCGCCGGATATTGGAGCTTTGTTTCTACCTTCCGATCCGAAATGGAAGGGTGCCGATTCGGTGGTGTTTCTGCATGAGGCGCTGAAACGGGTGCGCGGCGCAGGATATCGCGTGGCGAATGTCGATGCAAGTTTGATCATGGCCGCGCCCAGGATTGGGCCTCACGCTGCAGAAATTCGATCGCGCGTTGCCCGGTTACTGGGCGTGAGGGCTGATTGCGTCGGGCTGAAGGCGAAAACTCCTGAGGGATTAAACCTGGAAAATGCCGCAATTGCCCATGTAGCCGTGCTGCTGGAGAAGGCGGCGGCTGCGCGACGGTCTCGAAAAAAATCCAAAACGTGAGTTTATCTAGTGCGCGTCTCGGCGGCTTCGATCAGAGCGTGGAATATGGCGCGGGAGGCTTGATCCTCATCAATAGAGCGTTCAGGGTGCCATTGCACGGCGAGCACGAAGTGATTTGAATCTGTTCCTTCCAAAGCTTCGATGATGTTGTCATCCGGGCAGCGGGCGGAGATGCGCAGGCCCTGGCCGATCGCGTCGGCGGATTGGTGGTGGGAAGAATTCACCGGCAGCAGAATCGTTTTCTCAGCGGCTAAAGCCCCGTCTGCTTGGCTCCGCTTGCGCGGCGCTGAAGCACCGCTCTTCCACGGTTGCTCCCCATCGACAATTTGCGCCAGCTTTGACTTCCTCTCAATCTCGACTGTGTGAGCTATTGGAATTTTTCGACCGGCTTCGTGATTGACGCGCGTGCGCAGCGACTCCGGCAGGAAATCCGGGATGTGCTGCACCAGTGAACCCGAGCAGAAGACGTTCAGGCTTTGCAGTCCGTAGCAAATTCCAAGAACCGGCTTGCGTGTCTCATAGGCATCTTGCAACAAGAGAGTGTCAACAGCGTCGCGTTGAACATCGGGAGCGGCGCTGCGCAGTGAGCGCTCCGCTCCGTATTTCGCGGGGTCGACGTCAGCGTTGCTGCCGGGCAGAAGCAGGCCGTCACAGCGCTCGAAAATTTTTCGCACTTCCTCCCCTCTTCGATCAAGCGGCACGCGCAACGGTTCGCCTCCGGCTTGTTCGACGGCACGCTCATACTGAACGATTGCGCGCTCGGCATATTCCGGATCAAGCGAATGCGGCATAGGGATGGCGATGCACGGCAGCATTCAGCTTACTCTCTCGATCCCAGCCAGCGTTTTTAATTGCCGATAATGGCGGACCTCAATTGTCACCGAGAGAACGAAGATAACGCATCCCGCGACAAGCGCTATCGGTATGGCAATAAGCCGGTAGGCTACCCTCATATCAGGATGAACGCGGCGCAGGGCTGCAACAATCAGAGTACCGACAATGCCGAACAGTAGACTGACGGCGAATGCGATCAGGGTGCAAATGAAGGTCACCAGCACGACCCGCACCGGGATAGTGAACCAGCGGGGTGGACGTGCTTGCGGCATAATCTAGACTACATCAGAGCAGAGCCGATGTGCATTCCTTGGCGAGCGCCGAAGAGATTTTTAAGCCTGTCCTACCCCTCCCCCTTATGTTTGACTCTTTAGAATCATCGACTTAGCGGGGAAATCCTCTTTGATCTACGTCGCTCAGTAACTTACGGGCAAAATCCTGGAAACAAATGACTTAGTTCAATGATATTAAACATCCAATTACCGTTTCTCGTAGATATTGTTAGCAAACTTGTAGAGGAAGTCAACCGAAAAATTGGGGTTCACATCGACACCGCTAACGCGGCGCTAAAGCGCCGCTCTTCCATGGTGCGGCCGAGGTCGGTGTCTTGCGCCTTGTAAACCACACCCATCCCACCACCGCCCAGCTTCTCAATGATGCGGTAATGCGAGATGGTTTGGCCGATCATCGTGCTCGCGCGCGAGCCCACCCTTCGAAAACTCTTCGACTTTGCTCAGGGCAGGCTACGGGTGGGACCCCTCAGCCGGAATGGGAGTAATGCTACGGAGGTGGGTCGGGCAAGTCAATCGCGCGTGAGCGGAGGATGGGCCAGAAGCGAATGCAAAGCAGAAGTCACGCGGCATTTTCAGGTAGTGTATAAGTAATTAAGTATGTCGCAGGCGGCATCAGCCATTACGCGGAGCCCCGCCGATGTAGTTCGGATCACGCCCGTTTCGCAGGCGGCGAATGGAGTGTGCTACGCCACATCCGGTGAAATCTCGGTCAGCTCTTTCGATCTGGAGCGCATGATTGGCGCCGTTCCCGTTAAGATCGCCACAGCTCTCCGGCGCAAGGCTTACTACTTCGTTCCGCTGACGGTCGGGCAGGGCGAGGACACGCTCATCGCCGACCGGTATGACGTGGCGCTCAGCGATAACGCCGTGTGCCATCGCAATTTGAATCTGGGCGATTCACAGTGCGTGTTCATCTCCACGCGGTTGATGGATGACAAGTTTTCAGTCGCTTTCGAGTTCTATATCAATGTAGGACATGCACTGGTAGAAATCGCCGGCGTTTCGCGGGAGTTCAGCGAGCTGGCATGGAAGCAGGTAGATGCTGGCGTGCGTGGTGAGACCTCACTGGATGCTTGGGAATCCCGCAAGCTGGCAAGCGCCCGTGGGCCCGACGCCGAGCGTTATAAGAACGAATATTTCGAGGCGACGTTTGCCGACACGATTTCTATCTACCTGCTCTCGATGTATCTAGACGTGGACTATCACGATCTGCGGGAGCGGGATTATCCTCTGCTGGCGCCATCGGCGCTGGCTGAGCGCTTGCGGAAAGTGGCGGAGCTGTTCCCGGCGAATCCGGGATATGAATTTGCGGTGCTGTACAGGCGGCGGGGATAAGGCCGACGCGGGGCAGTGCCCACTCTACAACCTCACTTATTCCCGATCGCAAAATTGACTGTGCTGGCCGAATTTGCGTTTACCGTGACCGATTTCTGCCAAGTCTTCGGGTCGCTGAACACCGGCCGCTGCACGGCGTGCTCGGTGAGCACGTCATAGGCCTGTTCCTTACCGATCAGAATCCAGCCCTCGTGCCATGCCACGATTTCATAGGTTCCGGCAGGGACATTGGTGAACTCGAAACGTCCGCTCTCGTCGGTAACGGCATAATACGGGTGAGCGGCGACCATCATTTCGGCATTCATCCAAACGTGGCCGCCGTTACAACGGAGATTGACCAGGCCGGGAGTTGACATGCTGCGCGTTACGACCTGGTTAGGAAATGGGAAAGGCAGGTTGTAGCTGGCAGCTCCATCCATGTGGATGGTGTGCAGCGTGGCATCGGAACTTTGCATCGACAACATTGCATTCTGCGGCACCAGAAGAATATGCGGAATGTAGCGGCAATGCTTCTGGTCAAGGTGACGGCGCTGTTCGGGAAGTTCCATCGCTTTTCCAGCATGGATGTTCTTCAGGTAAACGACGGTGTTGGCGACTCCGTTATCCGGCCCAATAATGAGACGATCCAAAGAAGCCGTTTTCTGGCCATCAATTTCGCAGATGGCTGGGTCTTTGGTGATGGGCAACTCAAGCTCGCGGGGAACAGGTCCAGACCATTTGACGGTGCCGGAAATGGTGCCTCCGTCGGTAATCGAGATGACTTGGTAGTCCGATTGCGCGGCAGCGAGAGTTACGGCCGCAAGTGAAAAAAACAGCCCAGAAACGACGGTATTCATTTTCCGCATATAAAGAAGCCCCGTTAGCCCACCGCCCGTTGCTGCGCTTGCGATCGCGTACAACGCGGGCTGGAATTTTGGATCGTCTTGCTTTCCACAAGCAACGTCACCAACTTGCGGGACAGCGCTGCACAGGGGCCCGGCCTGGGGCGGCCAGCGCTATCGTTTGCGGTCGTACCGGATTCCAAACGGGAGGACCGTCACCGGCTCGTGTGATCGGAATCACTGACATTAGACTGCGCTAATTGTCCTCGGCGGTCGAGATTACCAAGGTGATATCTCCGCAGGGGGTGGCCATAACCAGACATAACAAGTGCCGCTTCCCGCTTCAGGGCGAAGTATTTACAATCGTCCTCCATGTCGGTAACCGTGCGATCTTTCGCGAAGATCAATCTCGGGCTACGTATTGGCGCCCGGCGGCAGGATGGTTTTCACGATCTGCTGACGGTCTATCAAACGATTGGGCTGCATGATGTTATCCGGCTAACGGTAGAGCGCGGCAGCGGGATTGAAATTCACTGCACTGATTCCAGAGTTCCCTATGATGAGTCGAATACTTGTCACCGCATCGTTGAGAAGGCATTGTCCGTACTGGGTGCGAAGGGCCGCGTTCTAATCGAAATTGAAAAGCGATTGCCAGTGCAGGGCGGGCTCGGTGGGGCTTCGTCGAATGCCGTAGCGGCGCTAATCGCGCTCGAGAGAGCTTTGAAGAAAAATTTGTCGGCATCAGAACGGCTGCGTATTGCGAGAGAAGTGGGTTCGGACTTGCCGCTTTTTCTGATCGGCGGCACAGTTCTAGGGATTGGTCGTGGGGAAGAGGTTTATCCGCTGGAAGATTTGTCAGCGATGGCCTGCGTGGTGGTGACGCCGGAGGTGGGAGTGTCTACGCCGAAGGCTTTTGTGGAGTGGGACCGACGACAGGCGCAGGGGCCAAAGCCCCCTTCCTCAAAGGCTCCTGACGCGGCGCTGAAGCGCCGCTCTTGCACGCTCGACCCAGAGTGCGGGGAGGAACAGGTCGCCGGGCTTCGCCCGGCCGGACAGCCCCGTTCGGCTCGCTCACGCTCGCTCAGGGCAGGCTGGACGGCTGTCCCCACGTTGACCAGCCCCGCTACGTCCGATAGAATGAGTGAGCTTAGCCTAGAGCTTTCGGCGTGGCTGAGCGAGAGCTTTTCCGGTGCTCCTCAGAGTGGTCGGCGGTTCAGGAGGGGCCGGGCCGAGAACCTGCTTCTCGCGCTTGTCCGGACCGGGATTCAGAACGACTTCGAACAGGTCGTCCTTCCCGAGTATCCCGAGTTGAGTGAAGCGAAGCGTGCGTTGGAGGGCGCGGGCGCGAAATATGCGTCGTTGTCAGGCTCTGGCTCGGCGTTGTATGGATTATTCGCCCGCCGAGAACGCGCGCGGCTTGCGGCAAGGCGACTGCGCCAGCAAGGTTGGGAGGCGCAGGAAACGGTCACGCTGATGCGACGGCAATATTGGAAGCGGATAATCGCGTAGCAGCATGGCGCGCAAATTTTTGATTGTTGATTGTTGATTTTTGATTGAAAATCTATATGTACCCGTGATGGGGTTTCAATCGACAATCAGCAGTCAACATCAACAATGGCTTTACTGGGCCGTCGACTAATGGTAGGTCAAGTGCCTTTGGAGCACTTTGTCTAGGTTCGAATCCTAGCGGCCCAGCCAGAAATCAGTTCTCAGTTGCCAGTTCTTGGTTCTCAGTTGAACTGGCCGAGCCCCAAAAACTGAGAATTGACAACAGAGAACTGAGAACTGCTATGGCTACCCTGATCACCGAAAAGGCGGAAAAGGTCGAGAAGAAGTCCGAACACATGGCCGACGAGAAGCCGGAGCGCAAACCGCGCCCGCGCGCGGATGACAAGTTCAAAATCTTCAGTGGCACGGCGAACGAGCCGCTGGCGGATGAGGTTTGCAATTTTCTCGGCATGCCCAGGGGGCAGGCGCAGGTGGTCCGCTTCGCCGATGGCGAGGCCTACGTGCAGATTCAGGAGAACGTGCGCGGCGCCGACGTTTTCGTGATGCAGCCGACTTGCCGCACCGTGCACCTGAATGGCAAGAGTTCCAGCGTCGATGAGCACCTGATGGAGTTGCTGTTGATGATTGACGCGCTCAAGCGCGCTTCAGCCCGGCGCATCACAGCGGTGATGCCATATTTCGGCTACGCACGGCAGGACCGCAAGGACAAGCCGCGCAGCCCGATTTCATCGAAGCTGGTGGCAGATTTGTTGACGACCGCCGGTGCACAACGGGCACTGATTGTGGATTTGCATACGCCGCAGTTGCAGGGATTTTTCAATATTCCGGTGGACCATCTGTTCGCTTCACCGGTGCTGGTGGATCACTTTAAGAAGCTGAATCTACCGAACTTGACGGTGGTCTCTCCCGATGCGGGAGGCGTGGAGCGAGCTCGTTTTTTTGCCAAGAAAGTCGACGCGGCCCTGGCCATAGTCGACAAGCGCCGCACGGACGTGAACGTAGCCGAAGTGATGCACGTCATCGGCGATGTGAACGGGCGCACGTGCTTGATCATCGATGATCTGATCGACACGGCAGGCACGCTGGTGAAAACCGCGAAGGCTCTGATCGAGAACGGCGCGACTGAGGTTTACGCGTGTTCGTCGCACGCGGTTCTTTCGGGCCCGGCCGTGGAAAACATTTCGAAGTCGATAATTCGCGAAGTCGTGGTGACGAACACGATTCCGCTGAGCGAGGAGGCCAAGCGCGAGCCAAAAATTCGCGTGCTTTCCATCGCAGGGTTGATCGGCCGGGCGATTCAGGCCAATCACGAAGAGACTTCGGTAAGCAAGTTATTCATCTAGGTAAGGACTCAACTTATGCCAGCTACTTTGGAACACAACGTTTTAGAAGCGCAACCGCGCCAGTCAGGAACAAAGAACAACGCCCGGCGGGTGCGCCGCGAAGGAAAGATTCCAGCCGTAGTGTACGGCGCGGGAAAGAATGCAACGTCGGTAAGCGTCGATCCCCGGCATGTGCTACGCATTCTCCGCAGTGACAGCGGACACAACACCATTTTCGATCTTGCCATGAACGGCGAACGCACCAAGGCCATGATCGTCGACTGGCAGTATGAGCCGATCAAGGGCAACCTGCTGCACATTGACCTCAAGCGCATCGCCATGGACAAGACCCTGCGCGTCAGTGTGCCGATCATGCTGCAGGGCGTAGCGGCGGGCGTCAAGACCGAGGGCGGCATTCTCGAACACATCCTGCGCGAGGTGGAAATCGAGTGTTTGCCCGGCGACATTCCCAGCCACATCGATGTCGACATCAGTCATCTGACTTTCGGCAAAGTATTGCGCGTCAGCGATCTGCCGCACAGCGCCAAGATCAAATATCTGACAGACGAGAACCAGCCGATCGCTCACGTGACGGCGGTGAAGGAAGAAGTTGCTCCGACTCCGGAAGCCGCAGCAGCGGAAGCGGCAGCAGCTCCGGCTGAGCCTGAGGTCATCAAGAAGGGCAAAGCGGAAGCTGAGGAAGAAGGCGAAGAAGCGGCTCCGGCTGAGAAAGCCGAGAAGAAGCCTGAGAAAGCTGAGAAAAAGGAGAAGAAATAGGATGCGAGCCAAACGCGCATTTACGCGCCGCAGAAAGCGCGGCGCTTCGCGCGGCTCGCCCAGATCCTTCGGCGACCGTAGAGCTGTCGCCTCAGGATGACAAATAATGTCTAGCAGGCCTGGGACGGCAGCGTGAAACTGATCGTCGGTCTTGGCAATCCTGGCATCGAGTATCAGTTCACGCCGCATAACGTTGGATTTTTAGCGGTCGATCGCATCGCCGGCGAGCACGGCGTTGAAATCAGGAACCGGCAGTGCCGGGCGCTGACGGCGCGAACGCAAATTGCAGATGTTCCAGTGCTGCTGGCCAAACCCGAAACCTACGTGAACCTGAGCGGCATGTCGGTGCGGGAGCTGCTGGCGAAGCACGATGCCAAACCGGAATCGGACCTGATCGTGATTCAGGACGAACTGGATTTTCCGCTGGGCACGCTGCGGATTCACACGCGGCGCAGTTCGGCGGGGCACAACGGGATCGAGTCGATCATCGGGGCGCTGAATACGAATGATTTTTTGCGCATCCGGATCGGCGTCGCACCCGAGAATAAGGTTAGCGACGGCAGGGAATATTTGCTCTCGCCAATGCGCAAGGCCCAGTTGGCAGTTATTGACGAGATGCTGGATCTGGCCGCTGAAGCTGTAGAGGTCATTTTGAAGGACGGGCCGGACGCGGCCATGAACCGGTTTAACCGGAAAGAAGAGAAAGATTAGCCACGGATTGGCACGGATTTTCACGGATCAGGATTTTCTGGTTTATCCGCGCAAATCCGTGAGAATCCGTGGCAGGAGACGGGAAATGAATCGTACTTATGAACTGATGTTTATCGTTCGCCCCGACATGGCGGATGAAGATCTGGACAAACTGATCTCGAACCTCGAGTCGACGGTGACTTCGGCACCCGGAACGGTCAAGAAGGTAGAGCGTATGGGCAAGCGCAGGCTGGCCTATACTGTGCGCAAGTTCCGCGAGGGAATCTACATTCTGCTGACCATCGAAGGCGGCGGTTCAGTGATTCACGAAGTCGAGCGCCGGCTGCGCGTGACCGAGCCGGTGATCAAGTTCCTCACCGTGCGCATCGACCTGGAGCAGAAGCGGCTGGAGAAGATCAAGAAACTGCGTGAGGCGCGTAGAAAAATTAGCACGGAGACGCCCGCGGGCGCGGAAGCTCCCGTGACCCCGGCGACAGAGGTGACAGCTTGAACGGAATCGTTGATTGTTGATTTCTGATTCTTGATTGAACACCAAGTCAACTTCCGCAAGAAATTTCTCAATTAACAATCAAAAATCAACAATCGACAATTATTCTTTGCCAAAAGCACAACGACATAGAGGACTTACGAAGGAGTTTTATGGCGGAAGAAACAAAAGCAGCAACAGAGCGCCCTGCTGAAGGCGCAAGAACCGACACAGTACGGCCAGCAGGAGACCGTGCCCCTGGCGATCGTCCGCGGTTTGGGGCAGGGGGACGTCCCGGGGCGGGCGGTGCTCCGCGGGAAGCTGGCGGGCGCAAGTTTTTCCGGCGCAAGAAAGTCTGCAAGTTCTGCACCGAGAAAATTGCCGAGATCAACTACAAGGACTACCGCCTGCTCGGGCAGTTCGTGGCTGAGAGCGGCAAGATCGTGCCGCGGCGTCTGACTGGCGTGTGCTCGCCGCACCAGCACCGGCTGGCGGTGGCCATCAAGCAGGCGCGCAATATTGCACTGCTGCCGTTTGCGGGAAGAGCTCAGTAAGGCTGTCGGCCACGGATTTGCACGGATCTTCACGGATCACTCTTTCTTATGAACCTGATCCGCGAAATCCGCGGCCAGGAAATCGAATTCGGAGTCATGCACATGGAAGTCATCCTCAAAGAAGACGTCAATAAACTCGGTTCGCGCGGCGACGTGGTGAAGGTCGCCGAAGGATATGGGCGCAATTTTCTTCTGCCGCGCAAGCTGGCCATCGAGGCCACAGAGGGCAACAAGGCCGTCATCACGCAGATGAAAGCTGCGGCCGTGCGGCGCTCGGCCAAAGAAAAGTCGCAGGCCGAAGAACTGGCGAAGCAGTTTGATACGCTCTCGGTGTCGTTCACGCGCAAGTCGGGCGAGCACGATCAGTTGTTCGGCTCAGTCACTTCCGCAGACATCGCCGAGGGTGTGGCCAAGAAAGGCATCAATGTCGATCGGCGGCAGATTCAGCTTCACGATCCGCTGAAGACGCTGGGCGAATTCACCGTCCCGGTGAAGCTGCACAAGGACGTGACCGCGCACCTGAAAGTAGTGATCGAGAAAGAAGCGGTCGCCGAATAGTCTAGATTCACTCTCTACTGTGCACAGGGCAGGCCTTTGCGGCACACAAGGGTGAATCAGTTCCTTTGTTTACTACTTCCTTAATACACACCCTTCGCCTCCTGGGTGCGCGTGTGGAACTTGAATCCGTTCCAGGTTTCGTCGAGCTTCTGAATCTGCGGCGGTCCGAGGCCCGGCAGAACCCACGAGTCATGTCGATGCGAGCGCAACCGATGCCAAGATTCGAAGATGGTGAGTGAGGAAAGGGTGGTTCTTTGAAAGTAGAAGCGAGCAGTGGTCCTCTCGGCCCAAAGAGCGGACGCCCCTCGGATCCTTCTTTCCGAGAGCGTCCGCTCGGCGATTAAGCATTAAGCAACTTTGCTAATCCCCTGATAGCCGGTTACACCCTGTGCTTCCCGGCGGAGATGCCGGTTGCCCCAGAGGTTGCCGAACTTGGCTCTAGCCTCGGGCACGGAAATGGTGTCCGTATGCGAAACTACCAGGAAATCCATGGCTTCGCCGTCCATGTCAGAGATAAGGGTTGGAGAGGTTGACTCGTGCGAACGGAGGACGCACAGAGGAGTGTCGCTTCCGCGCGCAAACCCGACTGCCGTCAAGGTTTGACCCTTGAAGTTCTCGGCCAGGTTGGAACCGGAAACAACGTCGCCGATTTCATACTTGTTCGGCATTTAAGTTTCCTCCTTGTTTAGATTTGCCTTTTTATGAGGCCATTCTGGGAAGGTCTGGGGCAGGCCCGGAGAAGCGTCCTCCTACTCTACGAACCTTGGTGTTTGTCCTCGCGCCCTCAGACCAAATGTTAGTGTGTGGTTAACTTAGTAAGAGACAAGTCTTCCCATTTGTATTTAGTCTCTTTTAATCCCATTCTTCGTCATTCGTCAGTGACCCCGGTCACTGCTCTGCGTGATAAACGGCACCAGGGTCTGGCGTTAGACCCGTGCCGCAAATGGTCCCTCTCGCTTTGTCCCCTAGAGCTACCTTTATTCAAACTGCGGGTGGGAAGTCCCGGCTGACAATCGCTTGCGACTCGGGGGGTGAGGCAACAAAGGCATGCGAATAGGCCGTCTTTGCCGGCGGGGCGAGTCCGCCTATTGGTCACCCCGCTGCGTGACGCGGCACACAGCCACGAGCCTGCCCCAGAGGGAGAATAAAACGTAACTAATCTCCATCGGGGTGCGTCATGAAGAGGATCCTGATTCTTGGCGCTGCGGGCCGGGATTTTCATAACTTCAACGTTTTCTTTCGCTACAACTCGGACTGCCAAGTTGTAGCTTTTACTGCCACTCAAATTCCAGACATTGCCGGGCGATCTTATCCGCGGGAGCTTGCCGGGCCTCTTTATCCCTACGGCATTCCTATTTTTGAAGAGAAGGATTTGGAGAAGCTGATCGCCGAACACGACATTGACGTTGTGGTTTTTTCCTACAGCGACATTTCTTATCAGAACCTGATGCATGTGGCTTCGCGTGCGCTGGCGGCGGGCGCGGACTTCTGGCTGCTGGGCACGGAGCACACGCAGATCGAATCGCACATTCCCGTGGTTTCAGTGTGTGCGGTGCGCACCGGGTGCGGCAAAAGCCCCGTTTCGCGGCTGGTGGCGGAGGAGCTGCGGCGGCAGGGGCGAAAACCCGTGGTGGTGCGCCATCCCATGCCGTACGGAGATTTGGCGGCGCAGGCGGTGCAGCGCTTTGCCACCCTGGAAGATTTGGACGTTCAACAGTGCACGATTGAAGAGCGGGAAGAATACGAACCGCACATTCGGAAGGAAACGGTCGTCTACGCGGGCGTTGATTACGAGCAGATTTTGCGGCGTGCGGAAAAAGAAGGCGATGTTATTTTGTGGGACGGCGGAAACAACGACACTCCTTTCTATAAATCGGATCTGGAAATTGTGGTTGTCGATCCGCATCGTCCCGGCCATGAATTGGCCTATTACCCGGGCGAAGTCAACTTTTTCCGCGCTGACGTAATCGTCATCAACAAAGTGGATACGGCGTACCAGCGCGATCTGGAAACGGTGTCGCACAACATCAAGACCAACAACCCGGGAGCCGCGGTTTTTGAAATGGCGTGCCGGGTGAAGGTGAGTGATCCCAATCTGATTAATGCAAAGCGCGTGTTGGTTGTGGAGGATGGTCCCACGCTGACGCATGGAGAAATGCCGTATGGCGCCGGGATCGTGGCGGCGCGACAGTGCGGCGCGGCCGAGTTGGTCGATCCACGGCCGTACGCGGTGGGATCGATCCGTAGCACATACGAGCGCTATCCGCACCTGACCAGCCTCCTGCCGGCCATGGGCTATAGCGCGATGCAGCGGCATGAGCTGGAGGAAACCATTCGGCGGACTCCCTGCGACCTGGTGCTGATTGCCACTCCCATCGATCTGGCGCGCGTCATCGTCATCGACAAACCGAATCTGCGGGTTACCTACGAAGTAGAAGAGCTAACCAAGCCGGGTCTGGCGGAACGGCTTGCCGAATTTGCGCGAGAGCACGTGCCGGTCCTGGCGTAGGAGGGTGGCTATGATCAAGAAAGATTTTATCTCGATCAGAGATTTTTCTCCCTCGGACATTTTGTATCTTCTGATTCTTGCGCGGCAGATCAAGGCTCATCCGCTGTCTTACTGCGATGCGCTGAAGCGCGAAACCCTGGCCATGATTTTTGAGAAGCCTTCGCTGCGGACACGGGTCAGCTTTGACGTCGGAATTCAGCAGCTCGGGGGATTCTCCCTGTATCTGTCTCCGCAAGAGATCAATCTTGGCAAGCGCGAGTCGGTTTATGACGTGGCCAAGAACCTGGAGCGCATGGTGCAGGGCATCATGATTCGCACGTTTGCCCATGAGACCGTGGAGCAGATGGCGAAGTATGTCTGCATCCCGGTGATCAATGGGTTGACCGATTACAGCCATCCCTGCCAGGCAATGGCTGATTACCTCACCATGTGGGAGGCCAAGGGCGATCTCGAGGGATTGAAGGTCGCATTTGTGGGAGACGGCAACAACGTGGCGAACTCGCTAATGTTTGCTGGCGCGCAGTTGGGTGCGCATGTGTGGGTGGCGACACCGGAAAATCACACGCCCAGGGCTGAAGCAGTCGAGTGGGCACGGGTGCGCAGCATGGAGACTGGCGGAAGTTGCAATCTGACGAATGATCCGCGAGAGGCGGTCGACGGCGCCGATGTGGTCTACACCGACGTGTGGACGAGCATGGGGCAGGAGGCAGAAGCGGAGAAGCGAGACGAGGAGTTTCATTTTTATCAGGTGAATATGCCGCTGTTCCGGCGCGCGAAACGCGATGCCATCTTCCTGCATTGTCTGCCGGCGCATCGCGGCAAAGAAGTGACGAACGAAGTGATCGATTCACCGCAATCGCTAGTGTTTCAGCAGGCTGAGAACCGGCTGCACGCGCAGAAGGCCATCATGCTGGAGCTGATGAAGAGCGAGTTCGTGAAGCTGCCAACTCTGGTGGAGTTGCAGGAAATGGTGCATCCGTAAACGTCCGAATTTATGAAAACCATGCTTCTTGCCGTCGGCGGCAACGCGCTCATCCGCACGGGTGAGACGGGGACCATCGCCGAGCAGCTTGCAAATGCACGCCGGACAGCGGCAGAGATCGTGGGGCTTTGCCAGCAGGGCTATCGGATTGTGCTCACCCATGGCAACGGGCCGCAGGTGGGTGCGGCGCTGCTGCGCTCGGAACGTGCCGTCAGCCAGGTTCCGGGACATTCGCTCGACGTGTGCGACGCCTCGACGCAGGGCGAAATCGGATACCTGCTTCAGCAATCGCTGGAGAGCGAGCTGAAAGCGGCGGGTTTGCACATTCCCGTGGTGACGGTTCTGACGCAGACGGTGGTTTCGGCCGATGATGATGCAATGCGCCATCCAACGAAGCCCATTGGACCTTTTTATTCGCAGCTTGATGCCGAGGAGCGCAAGCGTCAATTCGGTTGGAAGATCGTCGAAGATGCCGCGCGCGGTTACCGTCGCGTGGTTCCGTCGCCGGAGCCGATTGAGATCGTGGAGCTGGAGGCGATCCGGGATTTGGTGGAGCAAGAAGTACTTGTGATTGCCTGCGGAGGCGGCGGCATTCCGGTCGTGTGGCGGAATGGCAAGCTGGAGGGAGTGGAGGCGGTCATCGACAAGGATCGCGCGTCGGCCTTGCTGGCAACGTGTTTGGGCGTGGATCTGTTTGTGATCTCCACTGACACGGATTACGTGTATCTAGATTACAAGAAACCGGGGCAGCGGCCGTTGCAGCGAGTGACCGCAAGCGAACTCGAGATGCATTTGAAGGCCGGCCAGTTTCCGCCAGGCAACATGGGGCCAAAGATTGAGTCGGTGTTGCGATTTCTGCGTGCCGGCGGCCGGCAGGCGGTCATCACCTCCTGCGAGAACTTGCGCAAAGCCGTTGTCGGATCCGCCGGTACGCAGATATTTCCCGATGCAGCGGTGGCAGAAGGGATGGCAGAAGCACATATCGAAGTTCCTGTGGGAGGGCGTTGAGTATGGCAGAGTCACTGATCGCGGCTTCTGTGCCTGAGCGGGCGGACGCGGCTGTTCAACGAGATGCGAAGCTGCGTCACGTGGTGGAGTCGCAGCAGTTCACAGTGCCATTGTTGATGGAATTGTTCGATCGCACCGCCGGCATGGAGCGAGTTGTGGCGCGCGGGGGTTCGCTGGATTTTCGGAGCAAGATCATGGCGACGCTGTTTTATGCGCCCTCGACGCGCACGCGCTTCTCGTTCGAGGCTGCTATGCACCGGCTGGGCGGCAGCGTTCTCTCAACCGAACATGCCCACGCGTTTTCCTCGGCGGTTGAGGGCGAGCAGCTTGAGGATACGATCCGCATCATCGGCGGCTATTGCGATGTGATCGTGCTTCGTCCAGTCGAGGAAGGTGGCGCGAAACGAGCGGCGCAGGTTTCGCCGGTCCCGTTGATTAACGCGGGTGACGGCGATGGAGGGCAACATCCTACGCAGGCTTTGCTCGACCTGTACACCATTTTTCGTGAGCGGCCTTTGAATGGACTGCGGGTGGCAATTATCGGCGAGCTGGATCGCGGCCGCACGGCGCGATCGCTGGCTTATCTGCTGGCGAAATTCGATCGTGTAAAGCTGTTTTTCGTCAGTCCTCCAGAACTGAGGATGAGGAGAGACATCCTGGATTATCTCGATGAACACGACATCGACTACGAAATCGAACAGGAGATTGACCGGGTAATTGGGGAGGTCGACGTGGTGTATCAGACTAGAATTCACCCGGATCGGGCGAGCAATGCGGAAATGGTCAGACGTTATGCCATCGATTCGTCGGTGCTGCAACGCATGAAATCGGATGCGCTAATTTTGCATCCGTTGCCGCGCACCGTGGAACTGGATCGTTCGGTGGATGATGATCCCCGTGCAATGTATTTTCGCCAGGCCAGGAACGGGCTGTTTGTACGTATGGCGTTGCTGACCATGCTGCTGGAGTGACTGCAAGGTATCAGACGATTCGGAGCGGGGGTTTGGTCCGGAAGTATAGCGTCACGGAGATCCCTCGCCCCGCTGGTGAAAACGCGGGGCTTCGGGATGACGGCGGAGAAAGGTCGGCAGCCTGCACCAGGGACGATTTTTTGAACCATGTATGGTTTGTCGTGTCATTGAAAAGGGAGAGACATGTCATTCATAACGGATAGTGCTTTGACGCAGGATTTCATCGAACTGGAAGAGCAGTACGGGGCGCATAACTATCGTCCTCTTGATGTCGTCATCGAGCGGGCTAAAGGGGTTTGGGTTTATGACGTAGAAGGCAACCGGTATCTTGATTGCCTGGCCGCTTATTCGGCCTTGAATCAGGGGCATTGCCATCCGGCGATTTTGGAGACGCTTATCGAGCAGGCGCACAATGTCACGCTGACGTCGCGGGCGTTTCGCAACCATCAGCTTGGCCTGTTCTACAAAGAACTCCACGATTTGACCGGATTCGATATGACGCTGCCGATGAACTCCGGCGCCGAAGCGGTTGAAACTGCCATAAAGACGGCCCGCAAGTGGGGCTACAAAGTAAAAGGCATTCCGGAGGGCCAGGCCGAGATCATTGTCTGCGCCAATAATTTTCACGGGCGCACAGTCACGATCGTCGGGTTTTCTACGGACGAACAATATCGCGATGGCTTCGGGCCGTTTACGCCGGGATTCAAAGTAATTCCTTTCGGCGATGCGCAGGCTCTGCGCGAGGCGATCACGCCGAACACGTGCGCGTTTCTGGTTGAGCCGATTCAGGGAGAAGCGGGAGTGATCATTCCGCCGGCAGGATTTTTGAAAGAAGCCGCGGAAATCTGCAAGCAGAATCGCGTCTTGCTGATGTGCGACGAGATTCAATCGGGGTTGGGACGCACCGGCAAACTGTTCGCTTATATGCACGAGGGAATTACGCCCGATGTGCTGATCATCGGCAAGGCGCTGGGTGGAGGATTCTATCCGGTTTCGGCTGTGCTGGCGTCGAAGGAGATTCTTGGCGTGTACCGGCCGGGAGATCATGGCAGCACTTTCGGTGGCAATCCGTTGGCGTGCGCTGTGGCGCGAACGGCTTTGCGGGTTCTGATTGAAGAAAAGATGGTGGAGCAATCGGCGACCTTGGGAACCTACTTCCTAACGTTGCTGCAAACCATGCGCAGCTCCGCGTTGAAGGAAGTGCGTGGCAAGGGGTTGTGGATTGCGATTGAACTGAACAGCGCAGCGCGTCCGTATTGTGAGGCCCTTAAGGATGAGGGAATTCTATGCAAAGAAACTCACGAGCGGGTGATTCGCATCGCGCCGCCTCTGGTGATCAAGCGGGACGAGATTGATTGGGCGTTTCAGAGAATCAGGAAGGTGGTGGAAAGGGCTTCGTAGACTCGGTAGCGACGGTTGGTCGGGAAAAGAAGAAGCCTCACTTTCGCGTGCAAAGCGCGAAAGTGGGGCGTTCAGCTTTTTCGATTGGCTTAAAACTTCGTGAGGCATCGTCGCCTACTACGTCCGTCCTACATTATTCTCGACCCGAGAAATTCGTCCGTGTAACCACTCGATTCGATCTGTTGGGCGCAGATCAATATCTTGCAAGCGAATACATCTCGACCTCGTTAATGGACGCTCTGTGCAGCTTCCTCGATCAATGCGGCGACTTCTTTCGGATGCGAAACGTAGACCACGTGGCTGGCTCCTGCCACTTCGGCTGTGTGGCTCTTTGCGCGGGCAGCGTACCAGCGTTCGAGTTCCGGGTTAATAGTACGATCGCTGCCCGCTACCAACATCCAGCTTGGTTTCGTTCGCCAGGCAGCGCTGGTGATGGTCGCTGAGAAATTATCGGCGAAGTTGAACACTTGCGAGCGCGCCATGAAAGCGGCTTGGTCAGGCGGAAGGTCGGCGGCGAACAATTCGTGGAACTGGGCGGGGTCAATGTAGGTGAACCCATCCGGGGTCTTCTTGATCGCACCTGATTTTGCCAGGTCGCTGGGGAAGCGCTTTCCGTCCTCCGACTCTTTCTCTCCGGTATCTGGCATGTGCGCGGCGATGTACACGAGGCCCAGAACAGATGGGTCGTTTCCGGCCTCGGTGATTACGGCACCCCCGTAGCTGTGGGCAACAAGGATACAGGGTCCCTGCTGCAGAGAAACTATGCGTCTGGTGGCGGTCACGTCATCTTTAAAGGACGTCTCGGGCTCCTGGACGATGCTCACGTTGTAACCGTCTTTGACAAGAATGTCGTAAACGCCCTTCCAGCCAGAACCATCTGCCCAGGCGCCGTGAACCAGCACGATATTCCGAACGTGGTGCTCGTTGCTCTGCGCTGACATTGCAGCAAAGGTCAATAGCAGAACAATGCAAATAGAGTGAGCCATTCGTTGCGCCGCTCTTGTCGCCATCATTGCTCTCGTCATGGTGTCTCCTTTTCTGCGAATTGGTAGCACCCAAGGTAGTCTTTGGCAAGGATGCGCCAGTCTGCAAAAGGATGCGGCAAGTGTTGCGGGCACGAAGTCAAAATCCTCGCCCTATCGCAAAAGGCGAGGCGAGGGCGGGGCAGCCCGTAGCCGAAGCAGCAAAAATATTGATCTTTTTCGCCTGCTCGCTCATCCCACATTGAAAGGAGGCGTGAATATTATGTCTAGGTACAGTGTGTTGTTCGCCGCAATAGCAGTTCTTGCTCTGGGCGCTTCGAACAATCCCGCTCCCACGGCCGGATCTTACCGGCTCGATGCGGACCATTCCGACGCTCAACTCATCACCGATGCGACCACAGATTATGGGAAGACAAAATTGAATGTGACACTTGGCTTCGCCAGGATGAACGGTCGTGTGGAAATCAACAACGACGACCTCTCGAAGTCTTCCTTCGACTTCAGGCTCTTCCCCTCTACCGGAATGGCGCCCATGATTAATGAAGATGGAAAGTTCCTGAGACATTGGCTGGAAAATATGTCGAGCCATACTCTGGTTTGCTTTCACTCCAAGGGTGCTGTGCGGACGCCTGACGGAAAGCTGCAAACTACCGGCAATCTGATTCTGACGCGCGTGGACCGAACCGTGGAGGCCAACCCGAGCGAAGCCTATGCTGGACCCGTGTACGGCCCACCGATAGTCCATCGCGTTTCGCACGAAGCTACATTTGTTTTCGATTTAACGCCCGGCGGAAAAGATGGTTCGATCCAGGCGAATGGAAAAACCAGCATGTTCCGCGAGGACTATCCGCAGTTGGTGAGGGCGGTAGTGAATACTTACTGGCCGCCAGTAGTTGAGGATGAAAAATGTGAATACCCACCCAACGTGGGCGAAGATTATCACGGTGCCCACTGTACGGGAAAACTGCTGACCGCGCCAGGCCTTCCCGAAGCGCCCCAGGCGGCCAACGCGGAAGATATTGGCACGCCTTCTGATTACAACTCGATTGTCGGAAATCGTGTGAACATTGCGGTTCATATGCGCCTGATCCCAGCAGGCTCAGGCGAAGTGGCGGCGGGTGGGTACTAAATCCACTCCATCGGATTTCTTGGGGAGTTTGAATGGGGCTGGGCTGGCGCGCCGTTTCGTCCGAGATGGTTGGATTGCGGCATGGCCGGCCCGCATTTCTTTCGCCAGTTTTGGCGATTAGGAGATCGCAAGGGGTTCGTGTCGACCCATGCACATTCACGCGGGCAGTAGTGCCCGCGCCACACAAGCTCGGTCGAGCGTTGCTCCTCGACTGCGCTCAGGGCAAAACAGGCGAGGGCCCTTGTGCCTCCCTGTTCTGTTTCCAAGCTGTTGAGCCTCAAGCAGAAACCCCTTTTTCTACCCTATAATTTTTGCTTACGAAACTGCTGACTCTGCGTCTATTCCTATGCCAGCCCGGGAGACGGCATTGACACTGGGCGGCCAGGGAACGATCCAACATGCCGGCCGATGTTCTAGCGGTGCCACTTGCGGTTGGTGAACGGCCTGTAACGAGAGAGAAGTATCGGGCGGAAAAAGTCAGTAGAAGAGACCAAGACAACCAGCACCCCGCGCGGGGCCGCATGGCTGCACCAGAACGCCGCATCGACGATACGATCCTCATCCGCGAGGCGCAGCGGGGGAACGCTGCCGCCTTCGAGGAACTCGTGCGCCACTACGATCAGGCGGTGTTGCGGCTCGCGCTGCATCTCACCGGGACCGAGCACGACGCGCAGGATGTTTACCAGGACGCCTTTTTGAAGGCGTACAAGAACATCGGAAATTTTCGCTTTGAGTGCTCGTTTTATACATGGATTTACCGGATCGTCACCAATTTGTGCCTCGACCATCTGCGCAAGAAAACAGTGCGTAAGGAAGATCCGCCGGTGGTAAAGGATTCGAATGGCGAAGAGTACGACCTGCTTGATCAGGTGGCCGATGGACGGGCGGGAGCGAATCCGGAGCGGGATTTGATGCGGCGGCAGTTAGGCGCGCGAATTGCCGGCGCTCTGGAGAAATTGACGGCGCGCGAGCGCATGGTTTTTGAACTGAAGCATTATCACGGGTTGAAGCTGCGGACCGTGGGCGAGATTTTGCATACGACTGAAGAGACGGCGAAGAATACGCTGTTTCGGGCCACGCAGAAGTTGCGGGGCCAGTTGGCGGATATGAGGTAAGGGGTTCCCACTTCTCGCAAAAGACGCGAGAAGTGGGGCGCCCGGGCTTGAGGATGACGCCGGAGTGAGAGAGATGAGGGTAAGAATATGAAGTGCGAATGGGTACGGGAAAACATCACGCTGCATGTTTATGGCGAGTTGGCCGATGATGCCCGCCATGAGCTCGAGCAGCACGTCGCCCGCTGCGCGGATTGCGCCGCGGAACTGAAGGCCGAGAAGGAATTTCATGCGCTGCTGGCGCAGGTTCCAGCAGAGGAGCCGTCGCCGAATTTGCTGGCGGCTTCGCGTATGAGATTGCAGGAAGCGCTGGAGACAGCGGAGCAAGGGAGGTTCTGGCACCGGCTGGCGTTTGATCCGGCAAACTGGCTGCGTCAGGTGAAATTCTCTCCCGCGCTGGCTTCGGTGATTTTGATACTCGGCTTCGCGGGCGGCGTAGGGACTTCTTATGAAGTGTTTGTACGCGGGCGCCAGCCGGTCACGGCAGTCGGCACGGCGCCTGCGCCGCTAGAAGCCGCAATTTCTGGCATTCGCTCCATCACGCAAGATCCCGCCACAAATCAGGTCAGCATCCAGTACGACACGGTTTCCACACAGCAAGCGCAGGGGTCATTAAACGACCAGCGCATCCAGCAACTTCTCTTGTTCGCCGCGCGCAACAACTACAATTCCGGCGTACGCATGGATTCGGTCGATCTGCTCACCAAGAAGCCCGATGTTTCGCAGGTGCGCGATGCACTGATGTATGCGCTGCGGTATGACACGAATCCGGGCGTGAGGTTGAAAGCGCTCGATGGGTTGGGTCCGTTCGTGAAGGATGATACGCGCGTCCGCGATGCGCTGCTGGAGGCCCTGGTGAATGATTCGAATCCCGGCGTGCGCACCGAAGCGTTGCGCATGATCGAGCCAGTAAAGGCTGATGGTAGCGTCCGCGGCGTCTTGATGACGCTGGCGGCGAAGGATCAGAGCCAGTACATCAAGTCGCAGGCGCGCACGATGCTGGCGCAGTTGCCGGAAATTGATTAACAAAAGTGAGAGATTTCTGGGGAGAAAGGTAAAAGGTAGTTGAGTTGAGACGTTCGCCACAATTCGTCAAATCGCTGTGCATCGTGGCTGTGCTCGGGACACTGGCTGGTGCGCAGGAAACTCATAGCGGCACATGGAGTCAATCCAATTCCGGCACACTGGCCGCCGCTCGTAACATTAGGGTCAAAGTAGATATGGGTTCCGTGGTTTTGCACGGTGGATCACGGCAAGACATCAGCTATTCCGTGCGCGGAGAGTATGACCAGGATAGCCATCGCCATTATGGCTCCTTCCGAATCAATGCCTCCGTCAAAGGTGACACTGCGTGGATCATCGGTGAGTGGGAAGGTGGGCAGCCGCGCAGATTTTCAGGCCAGTTTGTGATTGATGTCCCGCACGATGTTGCTTTCGTCAAAGTAGAAACCGGCGGCGGCAGCGTGGAACTGACGGGTGTCGCCGGCCAGGCGGAAGTCGAGAGCGGCGGCGGCAAGATTCGCCTAGATGATATCGGCGGATCGGTAAACGCTGAAACTGGCGGCGACTCAATCGAGATTGGAAGTGTTGGCGGCGACCTGAAGCTGGAGACTGGCGGTGGAAATATCTCGATCAGGTCGGCCAAAGGAAAGATTCACGCCTCCACCGGCGGAGGTAATGTTTATTTGGCTTCCGGCGATGGCGGTGCGGAGCTCGAGGCGGGCGGCGGCAACGTCGAGATCAAACGCTGCGGCGGGCGAGTCAAGGCATCGACTGGCGGCGGCAACATCACACTGGGTGATATCGGCGGTCCCGCCGATATAGAAACTGGCGGCGGAAGCATTCATCTTGCTTCAGCCAAAGGGCGCGTGGGTGCGAACTCTGGCGCGGGAACGATTGAGCTTTACGGTGTTCCTTCTGCGCGCGTGGAAACTGGCGCGGGCGGAATCGTAGTCAAGCTGATCAACACGGGCAGTGACCGCACTGACTCCATGCTGGAAACTTCAGCAGGAGACATCACGGTTTACATCGCGCCGGATGTTGCGGTTTCTGTGCGCGCCAGTGTCGAACTCGGAAACGGACACCGCATTTCGTCCGACTTTCCCGACATTCACATTATGAGTGAGGGCGAGAAGTGGGGTCCTAAGACGCTCACTGCGGAAGGCAAGTTGAATGGAGGCGGGCCGCTGCTCAAGGTCCGCACCACGACTGGCGACATTTGTTTCCGGCGCACTGGGCAGTGAAAAGGAAGCGAGCCAAAAGTGCGCGTTATTGTGGCGCAAAAATCGCGCCACGTCGCGCGGCTCGCGCAGATTCCTCGCTGCGCAAAAGAAGCTTGCTCGGAATGACATTCAAGATAGGGGGTAGTTATGCGAATTCGCATGTTGACGATGATCGTGCTATTGCCGTTCCTGTTCAGTGTTTCGCAGGCTGAACAGAATTGGGTGTCTGATTGGCCGCGCACTTTCGGCATTTCCAGCGAAGACACGGGCGGAAGTTCTTATCTCGGCGTTGACATCGCGGACATCACTCCCGAGCGCCTAGGCGTTTTGAAGCTGAAAGAAGAGCGCGGCGCGGAAGTCACGATGGTCGATCAGGACGCTCCTGCCGGCAAGGCCGGTATCAAGGAGCACGATGTCATACTGAGCGTCAACGGGAATCCGGTGGAAGGCAAGGCGCAGCTTCAGCGCATGATTCATGAAACACCACCGGGACGCGTCATCACGCTCGGCCTGAGCCGTGACGGACAGCCGTTGACGATTAAGGTGCAACTCGCCGACCGGCGCAGCGAGTTCCACATGTGGAAGGAAGTTCCCGACAAGGAATTTCATGTCGAAGTTCCACCGATTCCCCCGGTTCCAAATCTGCCTGATTTCGATATTCCGAGCATGGGAGTTGTCTATGTTCACTCCTCGATGCGAAGCGGATTGATGGTGGAAAATTTGACTCCGCAGTTGGGCGAATTCTTCGGCGCCAAGAATGGCAATGGAGTCCTGGTGCGCTCGGTGGATAAGGGCAGCCGCGGAGAAAAGGCCGGTCTGCGCGCGGGCGACGTTATTGTCCGAGTGGGCGATCAGTCGATCCATGACACCAGTGACTTTACTCATGCTCTCCATTCGCGCAACGGCGGGTCCGTAAGCGTTGTGGTGATCCGTGATAAGAAGGAACAGACGCTCACGTTGACTCTTCCAGAGCGCAAGGACTCGGGCGATATGAATGAGGAAGAAAGTCTTTCGATCCGCGAACAGGACGCCGAAAATCAACTTGACTTAAGCGAGTTGCAGGAAGAACTCGCAGAGTTGCAGCCGCAGATCAAACTGGCCCAGGAACAAAGCCAGCAGAAAGTAATGTCGAATCTGCGGGCAGCTTTGTGTGCTCAGAAAGAGGCAATGAAACAAGCGGCCGATCAACTGCGAGAACAATTTGGTGCCAAGACGCGTCAGAGGTTGGAAGAAGAACGGCAGAAATTGCAGCAGCAGATGGAGCAGCTTCGCCTGAAAATTGACGGGAACGGGTTTGATATTTAGCGGAGGATGGGCCGGCGTCATTCCGAAGCCCCGCGCTTTCACCAGCGGGGCGAGGAATCTCACCCCCGAGGACCTGTGGGCAAGGAGATCCTTCGCTCCGCCTGAAGAACGGCTGCACTCAGGATGACGCATGTAAGTGTGACCACGTACCTAAGACCCTGCAGCCTGGCTGTGTGCTTCACGTCCGAGGCAAACTTGATTTCTTCCCGCCTGCTTGGCCGCGTACAGGGCTGCATCAGCAGCTTTCACTAACTGATCGCGCGTGGTGCCATGCTGGGGAAAAGCGGCAACTCCCGCGCTGATCGTTACCGTGCAAGGCACGCCGGGGAACTGCCAGCCGGCAACCATCTTTCGCAACTTCTCTGCGATAGACACGGCGTGCTCCGAGTTGGCCTGTGTCAGCAAGATACAGAATTCCTCGCCGCCGTAGCGGCATACCACATCGATTCGTCTGACTTGCTTATTAAACAGAGAAGAAACCTGCCGCAAGACCTCGTCTCCCAGAACGTGCCCGAACTCGTCGTTGAGCCGCTTGAAGTGATCGATATCCGCCATAATGATGGCCATTGCTGTGTTATAGCGACGAGCACGTTCAATCTCTTCCAGGATGCGCATTTCGAAATGGCGGCGATTGAAAATTCCCGTGAGGCCATCCAGATAAGCAAGCTGTTTCACGCGCTCGACGTAGTGCGCATTCTGAATGGCGGTAGCGCAGATGTCGGCGACGGATTCGAGCGATTGCAGGTCGCCGTCGCGGAAAGCGTCAGGCAAGGCGCTATCCAGGGCCAGGATGCCCAGCGTTTGTCCAAACGATACCAGGGGAATGCATATGCGCGCCGCTGACTCGTCAAAAAATTTCGCGGAGGCGCCACGCATGTCGGTCTCTGTCGCGCCGCCGTTGCCGGCCAGAATCGTGGCCCATGGCTCTGTGTTCGCGGGAAAGCGTCCGCCCTGGGGAATACGCGGCGTCAGCGTGCCATGATGTGCCCTCAGCACCAGATCTCGATCTTCGCGCAGAAACAACGATACGTGCGAAACGCGAAAGGCGCTTTGGATCAGCTCGCATACTCTCGCCAGCAAATCCTCCAGTTCCAGCACAGCCGTGGTTTGCTGCGCGATGGCGTTGATGGCCTGCAATTGCCGGGCGCGTTGCTGCTCTAGGGAATAAAGACGGGCATTCTGCAATGCGATGGAAGCGTGGGTTGAAAACAGCATCAGCAGGTCGATGGTTTGAGGATCAAAGTGGTCGACGTGGTCACTTTGACAATCGAGGACGCCCACCACTTCATCGCGCACCATAAGCGGAATGGCCAGTTCCGATCGAGTGGATTTGGCCGCGCACACATAGCGCGGGTCTTCGCTCACATCGGGCGCATAGACCGGTTGTTTTTTCAGTGCCGCCGCGCCAGTGATGCCCTGGCCCAGAGCCAGCCGGATCCTGTCCTGGCCTTCATCCCAGCCGATCTGCGAGCGGATATAGAGCTGCTGCGCCTTCTTGTCGAGCAGACCGATGGCCACGTTGCGGAGATGAAAGTAGTCCCGCGCGATCTCCAGAATGCGCTGCAGCACCTCGTCCAAGTCGAAGGTAGACAGCACTGCCTGGCCGGCATCGTACAGGACGGCAATATTGTTCATGTTAAAGGACATCCTAACGTGGCGGAAAGCGTCGCCGGAGGTGCCGAAAGTAACCAGGGAAATTGGCTTTTACGATCCGGCAGCAGCCTACTTCCATTTTCTGGCGGTGCGAATCAGCCCGTATGCCACCAGACAGAACCAGAAATCAACGATCATGCCGACATCGAACTGGAAGGGGCGATGACGCGGCAGCGGCAAGGATGGAGCCAGAAGAAAGTAGGCGATGTTGCCGAGGACAATCGCGCAGAAAGCCTGAATGAGATTTACCTTCACAATTGAGTTAGACAACAACACGGCAGAGTTAGTTGCGGGATCGTTGCCAAAATGCGCTTCAGCTCTTTCGACCTGCCGGAGATGGTTTTCGCTGAAGTGCGTTTTTCGAAAAAAAATGGGAGCACAGTTTGTGCTCCCTCAATCAGTGTTGGCTAGCGCGAGGAGGTTATTCGTTTGAACCTGCCACCTGCATCGCCTCGCCAGATTCAGTCAGATCCAGAGCGATTTTCTTACCCTGAAAACGTATGCCGGCCAGGGAGCGCGCACCTTTGTCGGTACTCGTAATCACGGCCGCATCATTGGCCGCCGGCGATTGCAGCTCTACGATGTGGGCGGGAGCTTTCGCAATGACTTTCTTGCCCTGAATGAAGCTCAACTCCACGTTGGGCCCATTTCCGTCCCACTGCAATCGGTATTCTCCTGGTTTCAAGGTGGTGCCGTTCACCGTGACGGGGTCACTGATCTGGAGATCACCTTTCGTTCCCGCAAACGCGCTCGCGGCCAGCAAGATCGCCAGCCCCAGCACCATGAACTTCGATACCGTCGCAAACCTCATGACTGCTCCTTTTCTTCCCCGAAATTTCGTCGGAGAGCGGCTGGGGCGGCCCAATATTTACGACTGGCGAGAAAACCCTTGTGTTTTGCCGCGAATCGCCTACAATGCAGCGGTCGGGGTCCAGCGAAAGCCGCAAGGCTGCCGCTGTGCATGGGGTTTTCTCATCTGGGCCGCCAAACCGAGAGTGAGAAAATCCCAGACCCCGCGAATCTTCTGTTACTGCAACGGACCGAATCTGCGGCCCGTTTCTTTGTTCATTACGGTTTGTTCGTGCGGAAAGTTCCCTGACGGATTACTTAATTTCCCACGCTTATTAGACGTGATTCGCAAGGGCGAGTAAGCAGGTTTTCGATAGCAGAGTTTGCAATTTACAAGTATTGACCAGATGCGCGGAACAGTTTGCATCTGTCTTGTTAAGTGCGTCGTTTCACAATCGTCTAGTCGGCGTCGCCGTGCTGACGTTCCACCGACCAGATGCTGGCCTGATCTTTTTCGAAGGGATAGACGTGCACCATCCAGTTGAAGACTATAGGATGAAACGTTCCACCGGCGGCATCGCAGGCTTCCTGCGTAGCGATCGACCCTTTCAAGCCGAATAGCGGATGCGGACCGAAGTATTCGCTCTTCCGCCCCGCGGGCGCAGTGCAAAAGTTTACGTGCTCGTGCCACTGCGCGACACTGAGCGGAATACGTTCGTCAAGCTGATCTTCGCTAAGCCGCTTGGGCGCAGTGTACATTACGCCAATCAATTTGTAATCATCGCCATGTTTTTCGTAAAGCAGCGAAGTCGGATGCTCGGGATTGAAACGGAAAGCGGCCTCCATCGCATAGCCATAATTCGTGAAGTGATACATTTTCTGTGGAAGTTCAGGATGAAAAATCTTAAAGCCGTCGTTCAGCGCGGTGCGATAGTCAAGATACTTTTCTGAAACCTTGCGCGCGGCTTCGGCTACTTGCTGGGCGCGTTCGGCATCGCCGGGTTTTGCGGCGCGAAGCGCGGTCATCTTCATGTGAGGGCCCATATCCATGTGGCCCTCCATCGCATGCATGGCGTGCATGCCGCTGTCGGCGTCTTTGTCGGAGTCGGCGTCGCGGGAGCTGTTCATTCCACTCATATGCGACATGTCGTGGCCTGGCATGTCCATAGCAGGCATGCTCGGTTGAGTATTGGAAGGGGTGGCTGCGGGCTGTTGCTGGCCCCAGCTAAGGCTGGCGAACAAGAATATCGAAATCAGGATGGCGATATGACGCATGGCGGATTCCCCCGCTTGGTTTCTATTAACACTGTCCTAGGGGAATTGTTTTTGCAACAACGTGTGAATCGCCGGAGTAACAGAGGTAACAAACCTGACTTTCGTCGACGTTTGCCGTTGCACCTACTGCATCGGCACCGAAACATGTTCATGCACGGTGACCCATTTGCCATCCTGGTTCTCAAAGACTGCCGTCCAGCGCATGTTTCCCATATCGATTTTGCCACTCTTTTGAGTCATCTCGAACTTTACCGTTGCAGTTACCCAGGCCAGATCTCCATGAGGATGGACGGCGAAATCGTCGTTCACCGTGAATGTGGCGCTCTTATAGTTCGAGAGCAGACCCTTGGCCCCTTTATCATATTCGTCCCAACTGGTGTACTTCAGAGGCGCGATGTCGAAAAATGTGTTCGCGCCGGCGGCGTAGTATTTTGCGACGTTATCAGGATTGAGAGTCGCCCAGCCATCCCATATCTTCTGCGCGTAAGTTTTGTCGGGAGGCGCAGTGGGCTTCTTGGATCCAGCAACCAACGGCTGAGCTACCGAAAACAGGGCGATACTCACCAGACAGACGACGAGAAAGTTTTTCATGTGGATGTCTCCAGAATCGGCGGAATTCTCGCACACCGGACGCGAATACGTAAAGCGCATTGACCGATCTTGGCGCGCCACGTAAAATAATTGAGTTTGCCTGTACTCGCCGACCCGTTCTGGGGGCGCCTGCCGTGGCTGCTCACGCGCTGCGGTGGAAACACAGCAAGCAATAAGGTTGCGAGCCGGACGCGCTTTTGCGCGTCGCAAAAAGCGCGACGCATCGCGCGGCCCGCCCAGGTCCCTCGCTGCGCAAAGAACGCTTGCTCGGGATGACAGCAGTATTTTTCGATGGAGGCACAAGCATGTACGCGGTGATTCGCGCGGGCGGAAAACAATACCGGGTAGCACCCGGCGATGTAATTCGAGTGGAAAAGCTGGCCACGGGCACGGATGGCCATGTGGAATTCCCAGAAATTCTGGCCGTTTCGGCGAATGACGGCGAGATCGGCAAACCGCAGTCGAAAGCGCGCGTCACCGGCCAGATCGTCGAAGAAGGGCGCGGCGACAAAGTCATCGTCTTCCATTACAAGCGCAAGAAGCAATATAAGAAGTTGCGAGGGCACCGGCAGCCCTACACTGCCGTGCGCATCTCGGAGATCGCTTTTGATGGACAGAGCTTCAAGGCTCCCGAGCTGGAGAAGAAAGAGGCGAAGCCGAAGAAGGCGAAACCTGTTGCTGAAGTGGAAGAGCGCGAGGCGGAATCGAAGCCGAAGGCTGCGGCGAAGAAGAAATCGGCTCCGAGGAAGGCAGCGAAGAAATCAGCAAAGAAGAAGTGAACATGAAAGGATGCGAGCCAATCGCGCGATTTATTGTGGCGCGAGAAGCGCGCCACTTCGCGCGGCTCGCCCAGATTCCTCGCTGCGCAAAAGAAGCTGGCTCGGAATGACATGAAATCTAATCTGGCAACTGGCCACTGAGAACTGATTTATGGCACATAAAAAAGGACAAGGTACTTCAAGAAACGGCCGAGACTCGAACTCGCAGCGGCTGGGGTTTAAGGCATTCGGCGGGCAAGTCGTGCCCGGCGGAACGATTATCGTTCGTCAGCGCGGTACCCGCGTGAAGCCGGGTCTGAACGTCGGCCGCGGCAAGGATGATACTCTGTTCGCGAAGATCACGGGACGCATCAAATTTCTGAATAAAGGCTCGATGGGCAGGTTCGTGATGATCGAGCCGGTGGAAGCGCAGTAGCCTTCGGAACGTTGAACGCGTCGCGGGCAGTAGTGCCCGTGCCAGATGGCTGCCACACCAAATGCCTCGTCTTCAGGACGGGGCTTTTGTGTTGGTCGAGGAACGACAACGGCGATTTCCATGTTCATCGATGAAGCCAAAATTCGCGTGAAAGCTGGCGACGGGGGCAACGGCTGCATGGCTTTTCGCCGCGAAAAATTTGTTCCGCGGGGCGGGCCTTCCGGCGGAGATGGGGGCAAGGGCGGCGACGTAGTGATGGAATCGAGCGAGTGCCACAACACGCTCGTGCATTTCCGCTTTAATCCGGAGTACAAGGCCGAGCGTGGACGTCACGGCGAAGGCTCCAACAAAACCGGACGCGACGGTGCCGATGTTGTTCTGAAGGTGCCTGTGGGTACGATTGTCTACGACGACGAAACCGGTGAGAAAGTTTTCGACTTCTCGGCAGCTGATCAGCGCATGATTATTGCCTGTGGCGGCCGCGGTGGACGGGGCAATGCCCAATTTGCCACGTCAACCCATCAGGCGCCGCGCGAGTGCGAGCCTGGCCGCCCCGGTGAGGAGCATGTCTATCGACTCGAACTCAAGTTGCTGGCCGATGTCGGGCTGGTCGGATATCCGAATGTTGGTAAATCCACTTTGATCTCGCGCATCTCGGCGGCGCGCCCGAAGATTGCCGATTATCCGTTCACTACGCTCGAGCCAAATCTGGGCGTGGTCGTCGTCGGCGACGCTAAGAATGAAATCAGCTTCGTGGTCGCCGACATCCCCGGCTTGATCGAGGGAGCACATACTGGCTCCGGATTGGGAACGCAGTTCTTGCGCCACATCGAGCGCACCCGCCTGCTGGTTCATCTGGTCGATGTTTCGGACAGCAGCGGACGGCCCGATGTGGTCAAGGATGTCGAGGTAATTCTGAGCGAACTGGCCAGCTTCGGCGCTGGTCTGGAAACAAAGCCGATGATAATGGTCGCATCGAAGATGGACGTGGCGCACAAAGACAAAGTCGCCGCTTTGAAACGCTACTGCAAGAAGCACAAGCTGAAGCTGTATGAGATTTCGGCTGTCACAGGCAAGGGCATCGAAGAACTTAAATACGCAATGGCAAAAGAGGTTGATGCGCTTCGCAGGCAGGCGCTGCAACAGGCTGAAGCAAGTTGATCAAATGAAGCTCTATGCCCGTGGCAACTGGCCCGCGTGCTGGAACTGATATTGCAGAATCTTTGCTGCCAGCGCGGGCATTCTTTCGCCGCTTGGCTTCACCGTACGGACCACTTCTCCCTTACAAATTACCTCGGTGGGTGAAAGTCCGGCGATCTCGGCGGGCAACACGAGATTGATTTCCAGCACTACGTTCGGCTGCAAGACATCTTCCGCCTCAAACAACAAGCCCGAGCGGCTGATATTTTTGGTTTCTCCGGTATGCCAAGTCTGCTCGTCCAGGCGACGGTACTTCAGCGGCAATTGCAGTTGGAAGCGCTGCGCCCGCGACATCGCCGGCGCGGCGGCCTGAGCAACTTGCGCCTGCATCTCGGCCAGAGGCGCCGGAGTTGTATCCAGCACCGCGCGCACCCGAGTGCTCAGCTCATGCAGCGTGAAGGGCTTTTGCAGCAGGTGCACACCTTCATCGAGCATGCCATTGTGCCCAATCACATTCTCGGTGTAGCCCGACATGTACAAGATCTTGGTGTTGGGACGAATCTCTGATATGCGCTGTGCCAGTTCGCGGCCATTCATGCCCGGCATGATCACGTCCGTCAGCAGCAGATGAATCACCCGCTCATGCGCCACAGCGACCTGCATGGCAACTGCTCCGTCGGCGGCTTCAATGACTTTGTACCCTTGTTTCTCCAGAAATTGTCGCGCCAGATAGCGCAGATTCGCCTCGTCCTCGACGAGCAGGATAGTTTCTGTGCCCGGCTGAGCCGGGACAGTTTCCACGGGAGTAGCGACTTGCGCCGCAGGCTGAAGCGCATCACCCACGCGTGGCAGATAAATTCTGAAAGTGGTTCCCTTGCCCGGACCGCTGTTCACCCAGATGTAGCCACCGCTCTGCTTGACGATTCCGTAAACGGTTGAGAGTCCCAGCCCCGTGCCCTTTGGCCCTTTCGTGGTGAAAAAAGGTTCAAAGATGTGCGATTGCGTTTCCGCATCCATGCCAGCGCCTGTATCGCTGATCGCCAGCATGACGTAATTTCCCGGTGTCAGAGGAGCGTGCAAGCGGGCGTACTCTTCATCTAGAGAAACATTCGACGTTTCAATGGTCAGCTTGCCGCCGGCGGGCATGGCATCGCGTGCGTTCACTGCCAGGTTCATAATTACCTGCTCGATCTGTCCAGCATCGGCGCGGACTGTGCCCAAGCCCGCAGCCGAATTCATCACCAGCTCGATATCTTCTCCAATGACGCGCCGGAGCATCTTCATGTTTTCGCTGACCACGGAGTTGAGGTCGAGAATTTTCGGCGCCAGCATTTGCTTGCGGCTGAAGGCAAGAAGCTGGCGTGTGAGCGAGGTGGCCCGTCCCGCGGCGCCGGCAATCTCCTGAGCCGGACCGCGCAAGGCCGGCTCTGGGCCAAGGCGGTCGAGCAGGAATTCCGAGTAGCCGGAAATCACCATGAGCAGATTGTTGAAGTCGTGCGCAATTCCGCCAGCCAGTCTTCCGACAGCCTCCATTTTTTGCGATTGGCGCAGTTGCTCCTCGAGTGCGCGGCGCTCGGTAACGTCTTCCGCAAACAGCTCGAAAGTTTTTTCCTTGGCGCCGTTTGAAACTGCGCGCCCTGAAACTCGTACGGTCGTTTCAGTGTCGTCTTTGCGTTTCCACTGGAATATCAGACCTCGAAAGGGCGCGACCGCACGCAAATGATCGGCGAGTTCGAACCAGTGCTGCGCGTCTGCGTATAGCTCTCCCAGGTGCTTTCCCACTAGCTCTTTGGGCGAGGAATATCCCAGCATTTTCAGCACCGCCGGATTTACATCCAGCACCTGGCCGGTGGCGCTGCAACGGCAAATGCCATAGGGAGCGTTAGTCACGAGCGACCGGAAATTTCTTTCCGAGCGGCGCAGTCCTTCCTGCGCGCTGCGCAGTGCCGCATTGAACCAGCAGATCAGAATGGCGAGTACGACGAACAGAGCAAGCCGCATCATCGTGGAACGGAATTGCTCAGGCGTGTGCTCTCCGGAAAAAGAAAAATAGGCGCTGACGGTGAGCGCGAATGAGGTCGCGACCAGTCCCGGCTTCCAGCCGCCGTACCAGGCGCTGATCATTACCGCGACGGCAAACACTGCCAACCGGCTCTCGGCGACATTCGGCAGCAGCAGCCCCGCAATCAGCGCCAATGCCGTGCTGAGCACAGCTACGCCATAACGCAGAATGGGAGCTCGAGCCGGCGGGATGCGAAGTAGGGGGAGGGTTACCCGCATATGAGCCGATCTTAATTCTGGTGTTCTGAAGCAGCGAGATTACAGGAGTTCAAGCCAGCGCTCGTCTGTAGCTATCTTTTGAGGGCTCTAATTCCAGCCAACCAGACAATGGCCGGAAGGACAATGGGACTTGGACTTGTTGTACATCGAGGGCGTAATCCCGAAAGGAACTTGCCCTTGAGCAGAAACTGACTTGCCAAGCGAGGCGGCGAACGATGACACTAGCCGGGCATGAATATCGGCCTGTTTGGTGGCACATTCGATCCCATTCACCGCGGCCATCTCGCGCTGGCACGCGCGGCGCGCGAGCGTTGCAAACTTTCGCGCATTCTTTTCGTGCCCGCGAACGCTCCGCCGCACAAGCAGGGAGAGCCGCTCTGCGCATTCGCGCACCGCTACGCAATGATTTCGCTTGCCACGCAGGCAGAAAAAGACTTCATCCCATCTTTGTTGGAAGCACCCGAATCTTCAGCCACTGCCGCGCCAGGAAAAGAAAAAATCAAGACGGCGGCCAAACCGAACTACACCATCGACACTGTCGTACGACTCAAGCAATCACTAAAGAAAATTGACAGACTTTTTCTGCTCGTTGGCATCGATGCGTTTGAGGACATTGCCAAGTGGCATCAGGCAGAAGCATTGTTTGGCGAGTGCGCCTTTGTGGTCGCGAGCCGTCCAGGATATTCGCTTGCCGATGTCGCCAATGCGCTGCCTGAGAGCCTGCGTCCGCGCAAAGAAGTCACCCAGCCGTTTCACAAGCAAGCTGCCAGCGGAGATCTGGTATTGAATGGAGTGACGATTCATCTGCTCGATAATGTTTACCAGCCGATATCCTCAACTGCCATTCGCCAGGCGGCAGCCGCCGGCAAGCCATTGGGAAGGTTCGTGGAGCCCGCCGTCGCCGATTACATAAAGAAGACGGGACTATACAGGCGCGGTTAGTCGTTGGTCGTTTCTCGTTGGCTCTCGCGACGGGGCAAAGCTGCTGTGGGACTGTCAGGGTGCAAGGAGTCTTGTGCGCGGTTTCCGGCGCCTCAGAACGCACAGCCTGATCGTCGTTTACAATGAAGTTCGCTGGTGTGCGCCAAACCAACCAACTGCTAACCAACGACCAACACCAACGACTAACACCAACGACTAACGACTGATTTCCTGCATGAAGAAAACTGAGCTGAAGAAGCAAGTAACGGCCGCCATTCAGGCCTGCCTCGACAAAAAAGCCGAAGAAATTTCCATATTAGAGATGGAGAAGGGATCCGGAGCATTTACCGATTATTTCGTTCTGTGCAGCGGCACGAATCCCAAGCAGGTGCAGGCCATTGCCGATGAAGTGGAATTGCGGCTGAAAAACGCAGGCGTTCGGCCGACGCAGGTTGAAGGATACAAACAGGCAGACTGGATCCTTGTCGACTACGTTGATTTTGTGGTGCACGTTTTTTCCGAAAAAGCGCGGAAGTTCTATGATCTCGAGCGGCTTTGGAAGACAGCGAAAAGGCTGGAGGCGTCAGATTTGAAATCGAAGAGGAGGACCAGCCCGATTAAGATGAAAACCAGCCCGCGAACACACGCGGTCGCTTCCCGCCGTAAAACCGGATAGAACCGCTTTCTTTTTTGCGCTTTGAACATGACGATTCCTGTCAAGCCGCAATCCTCATCGAACAAACCGGGTTGGGGCAGCTCTTATCGTCTGGTCGCTGCCGAGAAGTGGAAGGCGAAGTCGGCAGCGATGGGAAAGCCTGTAACCGACGCCCTGGTTGAGTACGCTGCGCCTCAGCTGGGCATGCAAGTACTTGATGTCGCCACCGGCACAGGTGAGCCCGCGATCACTATCGCCATGCGAGTAGGACCGCAGGGGCACGTCACCGCTCTCGACCTAAGCGCAGAATTACTCGACGTCGCCAAAGGAAGGGCGCAAGAGCGCGGCCTCAAGAATTTTGTCGCGCAACAGGGCGATGTTCATCAGTTGCCCTTCCCTAATGACTATTTTGATCTGGTAACTTCGCGTTTCGGGGTAATGTTCTTCCGCGATCCGGCGCTGGCGTTGCGGGAGATTCGTCGCGTCTTGCGCCCGCAGGCGCGCGCATGTTTCTTGGTGTGGGGATCATTCGATCAGCCCTATTGGCAAAGCACCATGGGAATCGTGCGCCGCCATGTGGGAGGGCCATTATTGCAACCGGGAGGTCCCGATCCGTTCTGTTTTGCGGAGCCGCGCAAACTTTCGCAACTGCTGCGGGATGCAGGGTTTCGTGAGGTACACGAGGAAACAATAAACGTGGCATGGACCTGGCCCGGCGCCGCGGAGGAACTATGGGAGTATGCGCGGTCGGTTTCCGTTCCATTCCGCGCAATGCTCGATCGCGTTCCAAAAGAGCTGTGGCCGAAAATAGATGCCGAAGTACACGCTGCGATCGGGCAATATGTTCGCGGCGAGACTATTGAGTTCGGTGCGAGCGTGGTGCTGGCTTCGGGGAGCAAATGATTATCCGCCGTGAAGATCACAATTGCGTGGATTGGAAAAACCAGAGAACCGGCGATTGAGGCGCTGACCAGCGAATATCTGAAGCGCATATCACGCCACGCGCAAGTAGAGGCGCTGGAATTCCGTGACGAAGTGGCGTTCTTGCAGCGGTTCAGGGGCGGCGGGAAGAAAAGCAAGAATCCCGGAAAGTCGACATTGCTGTTGATGGATCCCCGGGGAAAGCAACTCTCGTCAGAAGAGTTTGCTCAGTTTCTAAGAAACTATTTGGACCGCAATCCACTACCTCTTATATTTGCGATCGGTCCGGCCGACGGATTCAGCGAAGCAGCACGCAACGTGGCGCATCAATCGATTTCGCTCGGCAAAATGACGCTGGCTCACGAGTTGGCACGCGTGGTCCTGCTCGAACAACTCTATCGTGCCTTCACGATTCTCAAGGGACACCCTTATCATTCGGGCCATTAAGGCCATTCGTCTCTAAAAGGGCGAAATGCGACTGAAGAAACACACACGAGGGTTCTCAGTTAGGGGGCTGAGAACTGGGAACAACGAACTTCACTGGGTCACTGTAGCCTGATAGCTGACGGTTTGCCAGCGTCCGTTGCGCCTTACCCACACGCGCGTGTAGCGATAGGGTCCGCTGAAATCTTCGCCGAGCTGGTGGCCTTTCACATCGGCGCGAGCTGTCACAACGGCGGTGTCGCCGTACACTCTGACGACTATGTCGCTTACGTCAAACGATTCATACCGCAGTTGGCCGCTGCGGCGCGCAGCAATGGTTTCCTGCTTTGTCGTTACTTGCCCGAGTGGCGTGATGGCGACGTAATCGTCGGCCAGCGTTCGAGATGAGAACTCAGCGTCACGATGGAGTAAGGCGTCTTTCATCTGCCGCTCCATCTCGATGACTTGCCGCATGGTTTCCTGTTCGCTCGTGTCGAATCCGGAGCGGGGATGCACGGCAACGTGTTGCGCGGCTGCGACAGGAGATACCGCTAACGCACAAAACAATAACACTGACAACACACAGTTGTTAAGCACAGCGAGACCTCCGGCAGTGCAGCGGAAAGATCAGGTCCGTTGGCACGCAATACGTATTCTTGGATGCAACAGTTCCACTGCGCACTCCGATTCTTGCGGGCAGACGATAACAAAAATATAAACGACAAGTTGTGAGCGCGGACCCGTTGCGGCGAGGAGTTCACACAGTAGAAGACTCTGAATGTTGCAATTATGTTCGTGTTTCTGTGAGCCTTGCCTGGTGTGGGCCAGATGCGCCTTCACTGGAGATTTCTAATACAATCGATTCGAGTTCCCTATGACTGACGTACGCCGCGGACTCATCATCGTCAATACCGGTCCTGGGAAAGGCAAAACCACTGCGGCAATGGGCACGGCTTTGCGAGCCGTGGGCCAAGGAATGCGGGTGCTGATGCTGCAATTCCTCAAAGGCTCATGGCACTATGGCGAACTGGATGCGGTGAAGGCCTTTGGCGACAAGTTTGTCATGAAACAAATGGGCCGAGGATTTGTGAAAGTTGGCACGGAAAAGCCTGACCCCGAAGACGTAAGAATGGTCGAAGAGGCCTGGGCAGAAGCCGAAAGAGCAATTCAATCGGGCGAGTGGGATTTGATCATTCTGGATGAGATCAATTACGCCATCAGCTACGGCATGCTGGATCCGGCAAAAGTTGTGCAGGCCCTCAAAAGCAAACCGGAAATGGTCCACGTGATCTTGACGGGCCGCAACGCACACCCCACAATTATCGAGGTTGCCGACACAGTGACCGAAATGCGCCAGATCAAGCACGCGTATGAAAAAGGCGTTATGGCGCAGAGAGGAATCGAATATTGATTGAGTAATTGAGTAATTTTGTCGCAATTATGCACTTGACAAACCCATGCAAAAAGTCTAACCGACAAAGAAGAAAACTAAAACTAGGTAAATCGGCGTGAGGCATACATTGAAGGCGCGTTACAGGCTCATGCGCTGGAGGCTCCGGCGAAGGCTCCCAGTAGCAATACCCGTAGCCTTAATCTGCGGAGCCTTGACGACTATTTTGGACTGGTCGGGGGACATTCCGTGGTGGAAGCCGAGAATGTCTCATCACCTTAGTGCGGTTTGGTGGCATTTTTTCCCAGCCGCAGCATTTATCTTCCTTTCCTTTATGCTCTGGCCCTTCCGAGTGGCTACGAGCGCTGGCTCATCGCCTGACTGGCCCCTTTAGGGTTTGTCAAAGGCATAATTGCGAATTTTGTAATTGGTCCAGATGTCGACCGGTTTTAAAATTACTAAACTACCAAATTTCCCAATTACCAAATTCTTATGGCTTGGTTCAAACGCGAATCCGCAGAGTTGAGTCCTTCGGGCGAGAAGACGGTTCGTACCGAAGGCCTGTGGGTGAAGTGTGAGAACTGCCGGCAGATCATTTGGAAAAAAGACCTGGAAGAGAACCTGAACGTCTGCCCCAAGTGCCAAAAGCACTTTCGCATTGACGCCCGTATGCGGTTGTCATTGCTGATGGATGACAATCAGTATGAAACTTTCGACGCTGGATTATCCTCGACCGACCCTCTGAAATTTATCGATCTCAAGCCGTATTCGTCGCGTTTGCGTCAGGCGCAGCAGGATACGGGACTGAAAGACGCCGTGATCAACGCGAAAGGCAAATTGATGGGCCGTCCTGTGATCGCGAGCACCATGGAGTACGCGTTCATCGGCGGGAGTATGGGGGCTGTCGTAGGCGAGATGATTACTCGCGCTGTCGAGCGTGCCGCGGATTCGAGAACACCGCTAATCATCGTCTCAGCTTCAGGTGGCGCGCGCATGATGGAGGGCGTGGTCAGTCTGATGCAGCTTGCCAAGATTTCTGCTGCGCTCGCGCGCCTGGATAAAAGCAGGGTCCCCTTCATTTCCGTGCTAACCGACCCGACCACCGGAGGCGTTACGGCTTCCTTCGCAATGCTGGGAGATTTGAATATCGCCGAACCCGGCGCTCTGATTGGCTTTGCCGGTCCGCGCGTAATCGAGCAGACGATCCGTCAGAAACTGCCGCAGGGCTTTCAGCGCAGCGAATTTCTGTTGCAACATGGCATGCTCGACGCCGTGGTTCATCGCAAGGAGCTTAAGCCGTACATCGCACGAGCGCTGGATTTCATGGCAGCCGCTTAAGCTTCTGGCTCTTGGCCTAGCTCTTGGCTTTTGATCCGGTACGGATGGATGCATCCTTCCTTGTTATTTTTCGTCTGATAATCTGAACGTTCCGTAGCCGTAAGCAAGAGCGTTCAGCTTACGGCCAAAAGCCAAGAGCTAAAAGCCAAGAGCTAAAAGCCAAGAGCTAAAAGCTGAATACCTCCTACGAAACCGCCGTTGCCCGCATGTTCGCGCTCGGACACGAGCTGGCGCAGACGCCTGCGCACAAGTTCGATCTGGTGCACATGCGGGTGCTGTTGCGGGCGATGGGCCATCCTGAGCGGCGCTTTCCTAGCGTGCTGATTGCCGGTACCAATGGCAAAGGCTCCACTGCCGCAACCCTGGGTTCAATTCTGCGCGCCTCCGGCTTGAAAACCGGGCTGTACACGTCGCCGCACCTGGTGTGCATCAACGAAAGAATCAGGATAAACGGCAAAGAAATCAGCGATGACGATTTCGCCTTTCTTCACGGCGAGGTAGACGCGCTTGCTGAAAAACTGGTCGAGGGCGGGCAATTGCCTTGGCATCCGAGCTTTTTTGAAATGATGACGGCCATTGCTTTCGAGCACTTCGCCCGCGGGCAGGTTGATCTGGCCGTACTTGAGGTCGGGATGGGCGGCCGGCTGGACGCCACCAACGTGATTGAGCCGCGGCTGAGCGTGATTACTGACATCTCTCTCGATCATCAGAAATATCTCGGCAACACTGTGGCCGAGATTGCCCGTGAGAAGGCGGGCATCATTCGCCCGGATGGAGTGGTAGTAGTCTTGCCTCAACAGCCGGAAGCCAATGATGTAATTGGGAACACGATTCTGGATTTGGAAGCACGGGCCGTGAACGCGGTGCCGTATGTGCCGCCGCTTGTCAGTCCCGAGTCCCGAGTCGTGAGTCCTGAGGCTTACGCTCTGCGGGTCATGGGCGAGGAGATTGTGGTGCACAGCCCGCTTATCGGGCGGCATCAGCTGCGCAATGTGGCGCTGGCAATCGCTGCGGCGGTCGAATTGAATCAGCAGGGCTTCCCCGGAATCACTGCGAAAACCATCGAGCGCGGCATTCGCGAAACCCGCTGGCCGGGTCGCTTTCAAACAATTCCCGCGCATCCCGGATGGCCGGAGATGGTCATCGACGTCGCTCACAATCCTGCCGGAGCCTGGGCGCTGCGTTCTGCTCTCTCGGAGCGATACGAGGGGCGTTCCCTCATATTTCTTTTTGCCGCCATGCGCGACAAGGCAATCTCCGAAATGGCTGAGATTCTGTTTCCCTTGGTTGATCGAGTCATTGCCACGCGGCCGGAAAATCCGCGTGCCGCTTCGCCCGAGGAAATTCGCCAAGCTGCCGCGCGAACATCAGCAGAGGTAGAAAGTGTGGAAGATGTCTCGCAAGCCGTGGAGCGCGCCTGCGCGCTGGCGCTCGAAAACAAAGCAGTCCTCGTGATTACGGGGTCGATTTACCTCGTCGGCGAGGTCATGCGGAAAATTGGCACGCAAGTCTGAGCCGGCATGCGCGCACAGTTACTTGCAACAATCCCCTAAAATAGAAGCGTGCAGGAAGTGAATTCATCGGTGAAGCTTGAGGGCAGCGAGCAGCCTGCCCCAATTGCCGCTCCAAGGCCGAGCCCGCACGCGATTCCCGGGAAAAAATACGGCTGGCTCAGCCGGCTGCGCTCTTACTTCTTTTTCGACCCCTTGATCTGGTTTTACACGCTGGTTATGGGGTTGCTGGCTCTCCCGGCCGGTTTCTTCGACCACGACGGCCGCCTTCTGCACTGGTTTTCGCGAACCTGGTCATGGCTGATATTCAAGAGCATCTTTTCGCCGTTAAAAGTCACGGGCCTTGAGAAGATCGACAGCTCGAAGCCTTATGTCTATGCGGCGAATCACGCTTCGGCCATGGACATTCCGGTTCTCTATGTTCACCTTCCTTTTCCATTTCGCATCGTTTTCAAAAAGGAGTTGCTGTACTATCCGCTGGTCGGCTGGCAGTTGAAACGATCGGGGCAAGTCTGCATCGATCAGCAGCGGCCCAGTAATTCGATTGCAGCCATTCGTTCTGCCGTCAAAAGTTTGAAAGCTGGTATGCCGCTGGTGATCTTCCCCGAAGGCGGCCGCACGAATGACGGATACGTAAAGCCTTTTTTGCCCGGGGCATTTTTTCTCGCCCTCAAAGCGCAAGTCGATATCGTGCCGATCGCTCTGGTCGGAACCTACGAGCTGCTGCCAATGGACACTTATCACATCAAATGCCGGCCGCTCGAAATGCGCGTAGGCGAGCCGATCTCGACAGCGGGAATGACTATGCGGGATCTGAACACGTTGTCGGCGAAGGTGCAGAAGGCGGTGGAGGAGTTGTATTACCACCCATAAAATTCGAATGTGTCTAGCGATACCGAAGCTGAAAATTCACGAGCACTTCCGTATCTACTTCCACCGGCTCCCCCAATAACAGATATGGCCGGTATCTCCATTGCTGCACCGCCCCGATCGCAGCCGGGGCGAGCTCCTTTGGCCCGGAAACCAATTTCAGATCCACAATCCGTCCCTCCTTGCTGATCCGGGCATGCAGCACCACTGTGCCTTGAATCCCTGCGCTTTTTGCTTCGGGCGGGTAAACCGGTTGTACCCGATGTATTAGCAACCCCTGCGAAACTCCCTGGGAAACGCGCACTCGCTTGGCCGAGCCCGCGCTGGCGGCATCATCTGCTGTCGTTGCGGGCAGCGCAGCCGCATTATCCCCCTTTGGAGCTTTCTCGTCTTTGATCTTGTCCGAGAAGGCGAAATCGAAAGGAATTTTCGTAGACACCTTCACGGCTTTGCCATTCTTGATGAAAGACTTGAACTTCCACTTTTTCACTGCTTCTGTGGCCGATTACGCCAGAATGGGATCGCCGCTGATCAGTTCCACGCTCTCCACGTCACCCATCTCAGAGACGATAATTTTGACCCAGACTTGACCTTGCAACTTCTTCTTACTCGCTTCGAGCGGATAGAAGGGTTTGACAGTCTTGATTGGCTCCAGCGTGGTTGAGTCGGGGGGCGGCGCAGGAGCACTCTCGGAGGACGGAGTACGGTCAGGCTGCGCAGGTTGTGTGGATTGTGTCGTTGAGGTGTCTTGTGGCGCTGGGGCTGAGGCCGAAGGCGATCGTGCCAGGGCCGCACCGCAACCCAAAGCCGCAATAGCCGCAAACTTCCACGTCGCACGCATGGCGGGGCAGAATTATATCGCAGAAGAAGCACAAAAGATGGGCTACAGGCAACGTAACTGCCCGCCGTGTTGCGCGTTATCCATGCGTAACACTACTCCGCGCGGAGAATCGGTTGAAGGCTCTGAGCTAATAAGCGGATGAGCGGCTTCTGATCGAAGCGGTGCAGCCGATCCGTTCGGGAACATCTGGTATGTGGCGACGCATGTGAGGGATGTGACTCCCCAGGATTCACAGAAACAGTTAACAGCCCACCCAACGAAAAACTGTTGGGTGGGCAACACAACGCGGTGTTCTCCAACTTTGCGGCTGACCGACTAGTGAATTGTCCCCGCGACGAAGACGCCCATCGGATCGCTTCCCGCCGAATAGGGAGAAGTCGACAGTTGCGTAATTGCGCCGGTCGCAGCATCGATGCTGTAGCCGAGCAACTGGTCTCCATTGGAGAGATACAGAAAACTTCCTGACGGATCGGCCGAAATTCCGCGCGTGGCTGCACTCGCCGAGAATGGAGAGCCGGGAAGCGCCGTGAGTTCTCCGGTGTTGCTATTGATGGAGTACCCGTCAATCGTTGCATCATTATTGGTCATATAGACATATTTCCCGATTATGTCAGTGGTGACGGCCCAGGGAGCCGCACCTCCGGCAAGCGGTGTTCCGATGAGCGTCAATTTGCCACTGGTTGCGTTAATGCTGTAGGCCGTGATGCCGCCTGTGCCGAACGACTGTCCGTTGGCGGAGTACGCAAATCGTCCTGTGGGATCGACCGTCACCCATGAGGGCTCGCTGGTACCGGAAGGCGGGAGAAATGGCGAGCCGGCAACCGCGGTCAGTTTGCCTGTGCTCGTGTTGATCGAATAGACGCTGATTCCTGCAGTATCGGCACAACATGCTTCGGAAACCAATGCGAAGCGTCCGGTCGGATCGACCGTAACGTCATCCGGAGCGACAATATCGGTGGTAAAAGGAGAGCCCTTGACCGCAGTCAGCGCCCCGGTCGTCTGGTTGATTTTGTAAGCATAGACTCCGTTCGTGTCGATGCACACTGCGAAAACAAATCGGCTGCTTGGATCGACCGCGACGGCATAAGGCGAATCACCGGCAGTGACGGTCCCTATTGAGGTGAGCGCGCCAGTAGAGCTGTCCACCGTGTATTCGCCGATGTTGCCGCTGCCATTTGCCGTGTACAGAAATTTTCCGTTAGGCGCCAGCGCCACTACGCGAGGACTTCCGCTGCCGAACGGAGAGCCGCTCACCGCGGTCAGATCGCCGGTTGTCGGATTCACCGCGAGCGTCGGTACGCCCCCTTCGAAGTCGGCAACGTAGGCGTAGCTCGGCGTGTAGGTAATAGCTGTCGTTCCTGCGCTGACGACCACCGCAACGGGAGATTTGCGGGCGCGCGTGGGTCCGGGGACGATCGCGGAAAGGGCGCCGGTGCTACTGTTTAGTGTGAACATCGACACGTCGTCGGCACTTTCGTTTCCGACGAACACGAACTGGCCGCTGGGATCAACCGTAACGGTCGCGGGCGCTTTGTCTGTACTTACCGGCGATCCAGAAACGGGCGTGAGAGCTCCGGTGCTCGAGTTGAGGGTGAATTCGGAAACGTTGTTCGAGCCCGAGTTCGTCACGTACACGAATTTCGACGATGGATCAACTGCTAGCGCTGACGGCTTCGTTTCGGCGGCGAATGGCGAGCCGGAAACGGCTGTGAGCGCTCCGGTGCTGGCGTTCAAGCTGAACGCGGAAACGTTCTTCGAGCCGTTATTGGCCACATAAACGAACTTATCCGAAGCAGTCACGGCCAGTCCCATGGGAGTCGTGCCTGCCGCGAACGGCGAACCGGAGATGGCAGCCAATGCGCCGCTGCTGCTGATTGAAAATCCCGAGATATTGTCAGATCCGCTATTGGCGACATACAGAAATTTGCCGGACGGATCGACCGCCAGCGCAGCAGGACTGGTGCCCGCGGTGAACGGGGAACCGGAAACCGCAGTCAGGGCGCCAGTTGTAGTATCGATGCTGTAAGCCGAAACGTTTCCCGTGGTCTTATTTGCCACGAACAGAAATGCTCCCGAAGGAGAAACCGCCGCCGCGCAAGCGCCAGTTTCGGCGGCAAATGGAGAACCCGTAACTTCAGTCAGCTTGCCGTTGGTCAAGTTCACTGCAAATGCCGAGACGTTGTGCGATCCGGCGTTGGCCACGTATAGGAAGGCCCCGCTGGGGGTAACCGCGACCGATGATGGCTTGGAACCGGCGAGCGCATATCCGTTATCGCGCAGAAATCCGGTGGTGGCGTTGACGGTATAGATCGAAACTGTGTTGTCGCTGGAGTTTGCCACGAAAGCGAAGCGGGGAGTGGCGACGGCGAAGGCTGGAACGCTGAGTAAAAGTAAAAACGTGCCGACAGAAAATTTCCTGAGAGTAAGCCAACGCATTTGCATGGGAACCTCCAGAGGCCTGAGATCGAAGCGCGGTGATCCGCCCGCGAAGCGGAACCTTTTCCAAAGGAAAGGACCCTATACTGCAAGCGCCGGGGAACGCCAAATAGGGCGAGGAGATTGTACTCCGAACAATCGCTAACACGCCAACAAAAAAGAGCGCTGGAACTGCGGGCGCAAGATTAGACCCCACGGCGACCGCAACGGCGCAGTGACCGACCCGTTCGGGAACGTTTGGTACGTGGCTACGCATGTGAAGGATGTGGCGCCGTATGATTCAGAGCACCTGCTGGCTGTCCTACCCGGCGGTAGTGGGGGGGTGGGGCGGCCGGTGCGCGTCTCTTTTCCATCCAACCGACCCAGATACATGCCAGGAACACGCCGATAGTGGGTACGATGGCATCACGCGCGACCTCTTTCCAGAAATATGAATAGCGAACTGATTCTCTCAGCCAATCCCATCGACTCATTTTGATTCGCCTTTTGGCGAACACGGCGTCCATCTCGTTTACTGTCATGTTCCCCATCTGGCGGAACTCGGCTTCACTGATAGGCGGGTCGTATTTCGTTGCGCGGCGGAACAGCACAATTATCCTCACGACATCGATTGCAGGACCAACAAGAATTGCGACTAACAGAGAACGCACAAGCAGCGCCTTCACTCTTCACCTCATACAGTCGGGAATCAGTTTAGAGAAGGGCGGAAACATATACAGCGTAACCGTCGTAATCAGGGGCGCACCCGCCGTTTGACGTGGCGTGCCAAGTCGTGACGGCGTTTGCTTTCCCTGCGCCTCGCTTCCGCCTGTGGAGTGCGCCCGACCACGCGTCCCAAAGTTTTGCCGTTCCCTCCTTCCACCCGCCGTTTGACCCTCCCTCATACCTTCTTTAGACTGAAATATTCACTCCACCCGCAGGACCCAGTCTTATGGCAGAGACGATTCACATCAAGCTCCCCGATGGGAGCGTGAAAGACGTGCCCAAGGGCACGACCGCGTTCGAGGTCGCAAAAGATATCAGCCCGCGCCTGGCCGAGGCCGCGCTGGTCGCCAAAACGAATGGCGACCTGATCGATCTGGCCAAGCCGCTCGAAAAAGATACCGACCTGCGCCTGATCACCGAAAAAGATCCTGAGGCGCTTGAAGTTTATCGCCATTCGTCGGCGCACTTGCTGGCGGCGGCGGTGCTCGAACTTTTTCCCGAGACCAAGCTTGGGCACGGTCCGGCCACCGAGAGCGGATTTTTCTACGATTTCTACCGGCCGACTCCGTTCACGCCCGAAGACCTCGAGAAAATCGAAAAGAAGATGCAGGAGCTGGTGCAGCAGAACATTCCCTACGCGCGTGAATTTCTGCCGCGCGACCAGGGCCTGGCGGAGTTCAAAAAAGAAGGCGACTTCATGAAGTGCCACTTTATCGAGCAATTCACCAAGCCCGATGAAAAAATTTCCATTTACCGCACCGGCAAGTTCACCGATTTCTGCCGCGGGCCGCACATCCCTTCGACCGGCAGAATCAAGGCGTTTAAGCTGTTCAATATTGCCGGCGCGTACTGGCTCGGAGACGAAAAAAATCCGCAGCTGCAGCGCATCTACGGAACTTCTTTTTTTTCAAAGAAAGACCTCGACGCGTATTTGAACCAGCTGGAAGAAGCCAAGAAGCGCGACCATCGCGTGCTCGGGCAGCAGCTCGATCTGTTTTCCATTCAGGAACTAGCCGGGCCGGGGCTGATTTTCTGGCATCCCAAGGGCGGCATCATCCGCAAGGAAATGGAAGACTGGATGCGCGAGCAGTACATCAAGCGCGGCTATTCGATGGTCTACACGCCCCATGTGGCGCGCCGGCAGTTGTTCTACACCTCAGGCCACGAAGGCTACTACTCGCAGAACATGTTCGACGCCATGGAGCTTGACGACGCCGAATACCGCCTCAAGCCCATGAACTGCCCGGGCCACATTCTTATATATAAGGATTCGCTCAAGTCGTATCGCGACCTGCCGGTGCGGCTTGGCGAACTCGGCACGGTTTACCGCTATGAGCGTTCGGGAGTGATGCACGGCCTGCTGCGCGTGCGCGGCTTCACGCAGGACGACTCGCACATTTTCTGCACGCCCGAACAGATTGAAGGTGAAATCGCGGGCTGCCTCGATTTCGCTTTCGACGTTATGAAGCATTACGGTTTCGACCAGTTCCAGACTGAGCTTTCCACGTGGAATCCGAATGATCGCAAGAACTTCGTCGGCAGCGAAGAGCAGTGGGTGAATGCCACTGCATCATTGGAAAAAGTTCTCAAGGCACACAACATCGAGTACAAAACCATCCCTGGCGAAGCGGCGTTCTATGGGCCGAAAATCGATCTCAAGTTGGTTGACGCCATCGGACGCTTGTGGCAGCTTTCGACCATCCAGTTCGACTTCAACCTGCCGCAGCGCTTCGGTCTTGAATATGTCGCGGAAGATGGCACGCGCAAGCAGCCGGTCATGGTGCACCGCGCGCTGTACGGATCAATCGAGCGCTTCTTCGGCGTGCTGATCGAGCACTATGCGGGAGCGTTTCCCGTGTGGCTGTCGCCAGTGCAGGCGGTGATGATCCCCATCGCCGAGCGCCATGCGGAGTACGCGAACAAAGTTGCTGCCCAGCTCAAGGCTGCTGGCGTGCGAGTCGAAGTCGACGCGCGCAACGAAAAGATGAACGCGAAGATTCGCGAGCATGCGTTACAGAAAGTGCCGTTCCTGCTAGTGGTTGGAGACAAGGAAGCCGAGGCCGGAAAAGTGAACGTCCGCACCCGTGGCAAAGAAAAGACGGAGGACATGCCGGCGGCGGAGTTTGTGGAGAAGATTAAGAAGCTGATCGCGGAGAAGGTTTCGAGCCTGTAACGAGCCATGTAGGGACAGCCGCCCTCGGCTGTCCGCCGAGCCTAGCCCGGCAAACTCTCGAAGTTCCCAGACAAAATTGCCACTCGAAGGGGCCGGGCTGCGGGCTTCGCACCGCCTGACAGCCGCCGGCGGCAGCCTACACGCCGGCGGCTTTGCTCCCGCCAGAGCTTGTGATCGAACCGGGCGAACCAAATTTGTCAATATCCCCTTGCGCACCAAGGGCTTCTTCTGCTATAAACAATGCACCGAGAGTAGTGTGGCTAGCCGGATGATTTTGCAACTCTCGTCGCCGTCCGGCATCTAAAGTTTGAAAGGGCGGTTTTGCCCTTAATCGTCCCGGCCACGGGACTGGATTCGGAGTCCTGAGTTTCGCCCCCGTCGGCGTTCGGATTCCGAAGGGTACCTTCAAGGCAAGGACCTCCAAAGTAAGATCTTTTCTCAAGTTCTATTCTTCCGTTCTGGCTCACGCCGAAAAAGGCGTTTTCTGCCAACGGAAGAGCGTACCGTCGCGCGCGTTTTGGCTCCGCTGAAAGCGCAAAGCAGGTTCCTCACCGATCCTTCGGATCGGTTCGGAATGACATCCGTAGGGATCACGGCCAAGCTTGGCCCTCCCGAGTCATTCCCATTGTGGAAAT
>JASHOH010000159.1:70000-72500 GCA_030041215.1 Candidatus Sulfotelmatobacter sp.
CAGGAGGCCACCGGTTCGATCCCGGTCAGCTCCACCAGAATTTGTGGAAGAGCGGCGCTTTAGCGCCGCGTCAAGCGGACGAAGAACGAACGGGGCTTTAGCCCCCGAGGGAGCGCGCATGGACCGACTGATCGATTCAATTGCTCATTTAGGTGGCTTGCTGGTTCCAATCTGCGCCATCCTCGTTGGAGGCGCGATCGCCATCATCGGCATGGTGCACCGCCACGCCGAGCGCATCGCCAAAATCGAGCGCGGCATCGACCCCGACGGCCCGTGGCCGCAGCAGAAGTAGGAGGCGACAATGGAGCGGATGTTCGTAATGCTGGTTGCGATCGGCGTGGGCGCGTGGGTATCGTATCGCCGCTTCGAGCGCCTGCTGCCCTTCAAGATTGTGCGCAGAGGAAAGTGAAGCATCCCAGCTTAATGTTGGGCGTCAATCGCGACAGCCGTGAATCAGTTCACGGTCAAAGGAAGTCGCTTGACGCCGAACATTGGGTTGGATGAACTCCAGCAAGATGAATTCAACTTGGTCTTTAAGTTGAAAACGCAAACTGGCAGCGAACAACTCAAACCCGCCGAGGCGGGTGAGTCAGCGGGAACGCAAGGTCCCTCGACTGCGCAACAGTTTCGCTTCGCGAATCTGTTGCTTCGCTCGGGATGACAATGTGCTTGTTGGCGAGGACGATATTTGACAACTGAATAGATTGGGCAAATTACAAGGCGAACGTAAATTTTTATGAGTGCCTGAAGTAAACCCTGCTGGTGTACGAAGCGGTTTACCCTGTGCCCCTCCGTGTCCTCCGTGTTTTGATTTTTTTGAACACAGAGAACACTGAGGGTCACAGAGGAATCGCGAGCGTGCGATGAGCAGGATCTAGGCCCACAGAAATTTCTCGGCGTGTTCGCGCTTCAAGCTAAGAGCCAAAAGCTGATAGCTAAGAGCGCGAGTGCAACGTGTAAATTTTGTGGTCAAGCTACTAAGGGCGCATGGTGGATGCCTTGGCAGAAGCAGGCGATGAAGGACGTGGCAAGCTGCGATAAGCCTCGGGGAGCCGCAAGCAGGCTTTGATCCGGGGATGTCCGAATGGGGAAACCCACGCGGGTAAAACCCGCGTACGGCTCGATGAATCCATAGTCGGGCGCGAGCGAACCCAGGGAAGTGAACCATCTCAGTACCTGGAGGAAAAGAAAGAAACCTCGATTGCGAAAGTAGTGGCGAGCGAAATCGCAACAGCCTAAACCGGTAAGACCTTCGGGTTCTACCGGGGTTGTAGGGCCGGCAACAGTAGAGTTACCAATCCAGTCGTTAACCGAAGCCCTCTGGAAAGAGAGGCCATAGAGTGTGATAGCCACGTAGGTGAAAACGAACTGGACTCGAAGCCGGTACCTGAGTACCGCGGAGCACGAGAAACTTTGCGGGAAGCTACAGGGACCATCCTGTAAGGCTAAATACTAGCTTCTGACCGATAGTGAACCAGTACCGTGAGGGAAAGGCGAAAAGAACCCCTGCGAGGGGAGTGAAATAGTACCTGAAACCGTGTGCCTACAAACGGTGGGAGGACTATATCAGCGCAAGCTGAGATGTCTGACCGCGTGCCTATTGCATAATGAGCCGGCTAGTTATTCTTGTCAGCAAGGTTAAGCGCAAGCGAGCCGCAGCGAAAGCGAGTCCTAATAGGGCGACAAAGTTGGCAGGAATAGACGCGAAGCGGGATGATCTACCCTTGGCCAGGCTGAAAGTGGGGTAACACCCACTGGAGGGCCGAACGGGTGTTTGTTGAAAAAAGCTCCGATGAGCTGAGGGTAGGGGTGAAAGGCTAATCAAATTCCGTGATTGCTCGTTCTCTCCGAAATAGCTTTAGGGCTAGCCTCGTATGATTTGTCGTGGTGGTAGAGAACTGAATGGACTAGGGGGCTTTCCAGCTTACTGAATCCAATCAAACTTCGAATGCCATAGAACAACCAATACGGGAGTCAGACAGCGGGGGCTAAGCTTCGTTGTCGAGAGGAAAACAGTCCAGATCGCCTGCTAAGGTCCCAAAATACAAGCTAAGTGGGAAAGGAAGTCGGAACGCCCAGACAGCCAGGAGGTTGGCTTAGAAGCAGCCATCCTTTAAAGAAAGCGTAATAGCTCACTGGTCAAGCGGTCCGGTGCCGACAATTTAGCGGGGCTTAAGCTTGTTACCGAAGCAGCGAACCCCGCCCTTTCTGGAATCACTGGTATAAGTTGCAATCAGCGGTTCGAGAAAGAGCGGGGTGGTAGGAGAGCATTCTCAACAGTTTGAAGCGGGACCGAGAGGATCCGTCGACGGTTGAGAAGAGACCCTGCCGGCATAAGTAGCGATAACGGGGGTGGGAACCCCCCGCGCCGAAAGTCTAAGGTTTCCTGAGAAAGGTTAATCCGCTCAGGGTCAGGCGGTCCCTAAGGCGAGGCCGAAAGGCGTAGCCGATGGACATCCGGTTAATATTCCGGACCTCCCTTCGGTTCGTTATCACGATG
>JASHOH010000160.1 GCA_030041215.1 Candidatus Sulfotelmatobacter sp.
ACTCTTCGGCTGGCGCGGCTCGGAGTGCTGCCATTCTTTCTCCTTGGGACGGCAATTGTATTTTTCTGGGCAAGAAGCGAATACGGAGATTTTGCCGGCCTGGTCGCGGCGGCCATGTTCACGACCACACCCACGATCCTGGCATTTTCAAGCATCGCATATACCGACATTGTTGCCGCTTCCACACAAGCGGCAGCAATATGGGCGTTTGTTTGTTGGCTTGACAACCCGGCAAGGCGGTCTACGGTGTGGCTGGGGCTAGCTGTAGGTCTGGCCCTGTCCGCGAAAGCCACCACAGTCATTTTCTTTCCGGCCGCAGCAGTTGCCATCTTCCTCACGAAATGGATCACTACAGGCGCGGTCATGCCAATTACGCGAAAGACTGCCATGCGCCAGGTCGCGCTGGCATTCACGATCGCCTGCCTAACTCTCTGGGCTACATACGGCTTCGCCGTGCAGCACGTTCGAGAGGGCATGGATCTTTCCGCAGAGAAAATTCCAACGTTTCAGCATTTTCCAGCGCCACTGGCCAAAGTCGGGCGGCAGCTTGTGTTGTCCGATCCATTGATACCTGCCCCGGCTTTGGTGCGCGGAGCCGCGCAGGCCTGGGAGTTGAACAAGGTTCAATCGGATACTTATTTGCTCGGGCACATTCGAAGTGGCGGCTGGTGGTATTTCTTTATCGTCTGCATTGCTGTGAAAGCGCCGATTCCGCTTCTAATTCTGTTCGTGCTGGGCGTCATCTCTGTATGGTCCTTCGCGCCAGCCGTGCGTTGGAAGGCACTGGCGCCTGCTTTGGCAGCAGTGGCGGTTCTGCTCGTTACCATGCCTGTGAAATATCAGGCCGGGACCCGGCATGTGCTGATCGTTTTTCCCTTATTGTGTGTCATGGCGGGCTGTGGCGCCGCATATCTATGGCACGGAGCGGGGAGAGCGCCCATTGAGCGTATTGAAAACCCGGAATCGCATCAAGTTGTGCTACGCGTTGCGTTAATAGCGCTGCTGGCATGGCAAGGTATTTCCAGTCTCCGCGCTGGCCACGACTTTCTTTCCTACTTCAATGAGTTTGCTGGAAAGAATCCGGGCAAAGTTTTGCAAACCGGCTGCGATCTCGACTGCGGCCAGGATCTGTTTCGTCTAGCCCGCGAGTTCGAGGTGAGACATGTGACCCACGCTGCCGTCGCCATCTGGACGAGCGCAATTCCGGAGCGAATGGGCCTGACCAAATTCGACGTTCCCTCGCCGCACCAGCCTGTGTCAGGATGGTTTGCGGTCAGCGAAAGGGCTCTATGCTGCGGTGCTGTGTTTCATGAGCCTTATCCGCCCGGAGCTTTTGACTGGGTGAAGGTGTACCCGCCAGTGGCTTATGCAGGGAGAACGGTTCGTTTGTATTACATTCCAGGCAGCTCTAAGGACGTTCCTGTTCATTGACATTTGCTCGGGCCCCCGCGATACTTCCGGGCAAGCTAACTGCAGACCCAAAAAGCGAGGTTTTTGCGTTTAAGGCATGGCAGTCTTCCCCTCAATTGCACCGGAGTCGGCGCCGCCACGGGGCTTATCCGATTCGATATCCGCCCAGCGCTGGCTGAGAAGTGCAGCCGTGCTGCTGCTTCTGTTATTCGCCGCGAACCAATTCGCCGACGAATGGAACCTGTTTCGTTCGGGAGCATACTCTGACCCATCGGCGGGCGACTTTCCCCATTACTATCTGGCCGCCAAGCTGGCTGGGCTTCCCGGTCAACATCGTCTTTACTATCCGCCTAGCCACGCTAAAGACGAAGTCTTTCAGAAGATTGATCCGGACACCGAATGGGGCAAACTGGCCATTCAAAATGGGATTCGCGACACTCTGCATTTCAGCGCTCCCCCGGTCGTGGCATCTCTTCTCGTTCCACTCGGAAAGCTCCCTTTCAGAACGGCCTTTTTCGTTTGGCGCATTCTCTGTGACATTTTCTTTTTCCTCGCCATTTGTGTGTGCTTGCAAATTTGCCGATCATTCAATGCAGCGACCGTGCTCGTTTGCACGCTGGCAGGATTTGCCTTTCAGCCGTTTACGTTGACCTTGGAGAAAGGACAGTTCGGCTCCCTGCTGCTGCTTATGTGGTCCGGAGGCACCCTGCTGGCCGCAAGGAGAAGGGACATATCTTCAGCTCTGCTCTTTGCCCTGGCTACGGTTCTGAAAATGACTCCCGTGCTGGCGCTAGGTTTGTTTCTGTTACGCCGGCGCTGGAAATGGGCCGGTGCCTATGCACTGTGGATGGTTTGTCTGATTGGATTCGGCATATGGCAGACGGGCCTTGAAAACCAACGGCTTTACCTGCAGGAAATACGCTCGATTTCGTGTGGCGTCCCCGGACCGTACAACTACTCTTTGACGGGCTTTGCCCAAAACCTCCACTACATGAACATTCTGCGTTTCGAGGAAATGCCGGCCGACACCCCCTCCCGCCTGTGCCTGTTCAATAGAACCATGGGAATCGCTCTCTACGGTTCCGTATTGGTTGTATTATTGCGGAAAAACCGAAGCTACGACATCACGTGGGACTTGATCGTTCTTTCGCTGGTCATCTTGCTCATAGCGCCCTTTACCTGGCGGCACTACTACGTTTTGGAACTGCTGTCTTTGTTTTTCATGTGGTTCTCAATCCGGGATGGCCGCTTCCGGCGTGCGCGGCCCGCTTTATGGGTGGCGATTTTTTGCACGGCAGTAGCAGCGACGCGATATCCAGACTACTTGCAGAACCACCTCAGCAATGGACCAGCGCGTGTGCTTTTAGTCGGGCTGCTCCCCATCAGTGGATTGCTCCTGCTACTGACGCTGCTGTTCGCCTACGGCCCAAACGACGCAAAGGAGGGCATTTCTTGAACCAGGTTTCGGCAAACGCTTAGGCAAAGCGTCACGGGTGGGCAACAACAATCGCCAATCCGGTCGCCGCGGTTATTGCCGACTGGAGAGCTTGTGCGCCAGCAACCTTCGCCCCGCTGAGCGGCACAAACAGGATGTCATCGGCTTGCAGTTGCACATCTGGGGCCTTTGCCTCCAGCATCTTCTTCAGCGGCAATCGCGTTTCGGTCATTCCATTCGGTCCCTTGCGGATGATGCAGGTCCCGCCCATCTTGGCAGTATGGGTCGTGCCACCGGCCAGCGCCAAAGCTTGCAACACCGTCAGGCTGCCGTTGTCGATGAGGAGTCCGGCAGGGCGGCCCACTTCGCCGACCACGTACACAATCGGCGCGCGCGGGACGGCGATAGTGTCGCCCGGTCTGATCTCGATGTTGTCTTTCTCGTCCTCGGCTAGATCACGGGGCAAGTTTACCGTGATCGGCGACGAGGATTCGTGCTGCCGCACAATGCTGACTTTTCGTCCTGCGGCTGGAGTGAAACCTCCGGCGGCGGAGATCATGTCGTAGAGCCGGCGGTCGCCCAGCGCGGGATAAATTCCAGGGTGGCCAACTTCGCCCAGGATCGTTACTCCCTGCGAAGCCGATTCATCCAGAAAAATGGTGACGTGCGCATTGCGAACGTAGCCACCATCTTCCAGGCGTTTTTCGATCACGGTCTGCGCCTCTTCCAAGGTGAGGTCGGCGACATGCACGTAGTCGATGAGTGGCAGGTAGAGGTCTCCTGAGTTGCTGACTCTTGCTTTGGTGGTCAGCTCCGGCACGTTGTATACCGAGATTTCCAGCAAGTCGCCTGCGCCCAGATGTAACGTCGGAGAACTTTCTGCTGTGGCGAGAGTGTTAGTTGCAGCCATAGCCGACGATGAAGTTGCTGCCTGCGCATTGTTCTGCGCGCTGCCTCTGGCCGCCTGCGAAATCGATTCGACTGCGGGCATGTTGGATTGCGCAGCCGTCCCCGAAGTCTGCTGAGCACACGCAGAAATTGAAACCCAGATCAGCAACCATGCAAGCGCACTTCGATTGCAGACACGATCGAGTCTGCCGAACTTCATTCACGAACCTCAGTTGTAGAAGAAGAATTGCCAGAAGTTTAGCATGACGTTCAAATCAGGTTGAGGATATCTGCGCACATTTGACGTCTTATCTGCTTATTTTTTCCACAGAATTTTTGACATGAGGCGATTGAAACCGGACCGTTCGGCTGATACATTCCCAACAACCCTCAAAAAATTTAA
>JASHOH010000161.1 GCA_030041215.1 Candidatus Sulfotelmatobacter sp.
GCCCGCGTCGGCAGCTTCGTGGGCCAGCCGCCGAACCGCAGCGAGTTGCTGATTGATGGTGTTGGCGGCCAGATGACGCGATTCCAGGTACAGTCGATAGCGCATAACGACAATCCGATTGAAGGCCAAACGAGGCTCGGAGCAGTACCAGGCAATGAATTGGTCGATGGCGAACTCGTAGACACGGCGAGAGGCTGGCGAGCCGAGACTATTGAGTACCGCGCGCTTACAATGATCCAGGTCCGGCAGTCGAAGCGACCGCCGACGGTAATTCGGTTTCACTTTTGGCTTGCCCATTGGGCGACGGCCTCCTCATGCCGCAGGATTGGAACTATGGCAGAAGCCGTGGGCTGTGCAAGATCTGTGAATGGTACGCGATGGGGGGATTTTGAGCGCTATCGCCTGTTCTCGACAGTCAACGTCAGCCACTCCCATATAATTCCAATCACGCAGCAGATGGGCAGATCGTGCAAGTGCGTGCGCAAAAGGATCAGCTAGTCGGGAGTATATCGGTTCCCGCGGGAAAGCCGGTGGAGTTGGTCATAAAGCATCCAAACTGACCCACCTTGCCGGTGGCTTTTGGCTGGATTTGTGGTCGCACGGGGGCGGAGATGGGCACGAATAACGCTGAGCAAAGCTGGGCGCCTGTAGTCACATTCGCCGTCGCCACATATGCAGTCACGTGGGCTGCGTTTTTTTCATTCCGACCGGGTGCAGAATCGGGGAGCGGGCGAGCCGTATGGGATTTCATTCTCGTTACTGTCTGGTCTCCAACCATCATAGCAGTACTTACCGCAGCGCTATTCAACGGGAGTCGAGGTGTCGGCACTCTCGTTCGTTCATTGTTTCGCAGGTTGGCGGAGCGCAAACGCTGGTACGTGGCCGCCCTTGCGGTTCCATTTGTCACCGTGTGCGTTGCAATCGCGGTGGCAAGAGCGCTGCATGCAAACGCGAACTTTGTCCCTTTGGCCGCCCTCCCCGTGATAATGGCAATTCAGCTGGGTACCGGGGCTGTCGGGGAAGAACTCGGTTGGAGAGGTCTTTTTCTCTCCTGCCTTCAATCAAAACTCAGCAAGCGAGTGTCTGCAGCCATTATGGGAGCAACTTGGAGTTTGTGGCATCTGCCATCGTTTTTCATGCCGGGATTACCGCAGACACTAATTCCGCCAGCGGCATTTCTCATCACCGTTGCGTGTTTCGGCATTTTCTTGAGCTTGGTTTTCAACGAGACAAATGGACACGTCCTCAGCACCATGATTGCTCATTTCGGGTTTAATGTGGGGTTAGCAATTGGAGGCGCTCAGTTCGGCCCGGTCCTGTGGTGGAGTCTCACGTTTCTGTTTGCTATGGTCGCGTTGTGGAGTGGTTTTCGGTTGGGCCGCCTGCCTGGTCGGCTGTCATTATTGGCGAAAAATCCGGATGAAAAGGATAATCGGCTTAATTAGCACCGCGTGCACTCACATCGTGGATGGAGATTTGTTTGATCTGGCGTAATTGTGGGCAGAGCATAAAACGGTCGACGCGGGAGCGATCCCGTTTCTTTGCTATGTACGGTGAATCCCAGTTTAAGGGCAAATGTCTCTTCATGCCGCGGCAGGGTCCTCGTCCCAGTCACTGTGTCCCATTCTTTGAATTGGAGCCCGCTCGTGTCGGCTTCGACAGAAACCCACGAAGGCCGCCGAAGGATTGCCAAGTTTAGGCCTGCCGGAGGACGCCCACCACTCACGCCACTCGGTCTCAAGAGCGTGGATATCGTAGCCCGGGGCTGCCGTTCGTCCTTCTTCGTAGGCTTCGGTCGGCAAGGGGGGAAGAACTTCGGCATCGGCGGGCAGGGGACCGTTCTTCCACCAGGATTCCCGATTGTGGAAGGTCACCTGATCACTCTCCTCATCGAACGCCACCCGATAATCCGGCTTGATTGTTTCGGACATGGCTTTTCATTGTGCCTTCTAGAAGATGTTCCCACAATTGGCAGGAGCAATCCAATTTGAAGCAACAGGCTGCCCTCATAGGGGGGTGCAACTTTGCGGGCCTCTACCTCCTATCCCCCCTTTATTTGACGGGTAGGATGTGGCGACGGGAAAAACGGCTCCACCCCCACTCCACGCTAAGAACCCGCCTCGACCGACCCCTGCGGGGTCGGTCTCGGCGATGGGGGCCGCTCGCGCGCGGGATGGAGTTGCGCGCGTGCGCGCGCGGGGGGCGCGGGGGGTTTTGAGTTACCCATGGGCCTGCGGCCCACCCATAGGGATGAAAGCGCGTTTCTTCGGCCGATTGATTCCAAATGGGTTAATGCGCGACTTCCGACGGAGTGTAAACGCCTGTTCTCGTCACTTGACCAACTCGGATTCCAAATCTGATGGTTTATCAACACCCTTTATGCGCGTGCCATGAACCGGGACCGAGTGACATCTCGATTTTGGGCGAACATCTCTTCTTCTTGTTCCCAGTGACGCGGATCTTCCTCTGAACCTCCGAGTAACCAACTGGTCCTTTGGCGCGAAGCAGATAATC
>JASHOH010000162.1 GCA_030041215.1 Candidatus Sulfotelmatobacter sp.
GATTCATTGCAACCGCGGCGATCTCGCTGCATCCGATTTACGTAGGAGGATCGGTATGAGAATACTGTGGGCCGTGGTGCTGCTTTCGGGCGCGTTGATGCTGGCGCAAGACAATGCAGCCAACAGCAAATCAGAAAAGCACTCCAAAGACGAAGTAACGATCACGGGCTGCGTGAGCCGCTCTAGCGGCGACTACATCCTCATGAGAACTGAACCTGGTGTCACGTACGAATTGCAGGCCAGCGGCAAGACCAGATTGAAAAATTATCTGGGTAAGCGCGTGCAGGTGACAGGCACCACTTCACCGACACTGAGTTCCAGTTCGGACGCGGCGTCGAAGGAGGGATCAGCCGCTCCTGTAACGCTAAACGTGGAATCGATCAAGACACTCGACCGAAACTGCTCGGCGCCCGACGTCGAGCGATAGGTTGCTAGGTTCGTTCGGTCAGTCGCAATCGGGCGGCATGGCCTGAATTTCCGTCTCGGAATCGCACTTGGGTTTCTTCTTGGCCGGTTCCAGCCGCGCAGGGCGGCTGTAGCGGAGAATCCAGAGGCCATCGTTGTTGGTGAGATAGATCAGGCCGTGACCGCCGTCGGGCAAAAGGCTGGTCACTTTCGTGAAGGTCTCCAGGGTCTTGGGATTCTTCGGGTCGCTTAAGTCGAGCACGCGAACAGTCTCTGTGGGGTGACTGCTGCTGGTCAGAGTGTTCGGGGTTTTCTCCGGAGCTTCGGAAATGGCCACGTCGGGGCTTACCATCTCGAGATTTCCTGAGGTTGCCTGATTCGACTCCGCGGTCCGCTTCAGCAGAGTGGGCTGCTCGGGCTTGCTTACGTCCACAATCATGAAGCCCGTCTTACCAGCCTGCTGCACGTAGAGATAACGCTTGCCGTCTTCTTTTTGCAGAAGCATCTGGTTGCCGGTGGCTTGAGGCAGGGGCAGATGGGCAATTACTGTTGCGGGAAGGTCGGTGGGCTTGGTGGTTGACTCACCTGCGTTGGCCAGTATGGCGCCGGAGATCAATGCAGTGGTCAAAGCAAGTGCGCAAAACCGCTGGCCGTTACGGAAAATCTTCATAAGTACATCCCCACGTGGAGACGCGAAACCACCAACCGTTTCGTATCTCAGGAAACTATAACACCCTTTACAACACCAGCCCCGCTACTGCTCGCCAACAACGGCGACGCACCCGTTCGCGCTCTGCGTGGTGCAGATCGTGCCCGCCTGCATCGGCACAAATGCGTGGTTCGTTGAGGGGTCAACCGAGATGCTGTGCGAGTTTGTGTTAGTGGGGAAATTTACCAGCCACTGATTCGTTGCGGCATCGATGACGCCCATTGCCGCGCCAGTGGGCAGGTCCCGGGCCGCCAGGTAGTACTTGTTGTCGCCCGGGTTGTACCAGATTTCGTCGACTCCGCCAGTATTGAAGATTTGCACGCAGTTCACCATCGGCGTCGAGGTGCAGTTTACGTTATAGCCAGTGCCACTGCCGGCGGTATAGCCCCCGGAGAGATTTATGACGTATTCATTGGGCGGGAACGCCTCGCCATCGTGATCGGCGCAACCGATGAGGAAGTTCTCTCCGGGCCCCTGCACGATGCTGGTCGGCATGCAGTCGGGAGTAACGATGCTGCCCACGACCACCGGGCCGCAGGGTTGGTTGGGAACCCCGTTGTCGGTGCAGGTATTGAGCGCTACTTGAGGATTGATCACGTCAACGTTACCGATGTTGGTGGCGGTGCCAATGGAATTCGAATTCGCCTGCAACAGGAAGCCCGTGCCGGGATCCCATGCCATTGCACCTAAACCCGCCGGCGCTACGGCGCCGGAACAGGTGCTGTCCGAAAAGGGAGGAGTTTGAGTACCAACACCGTTTGCTGACGCATTAGAGCCGACGCAATATTGCCCGGTTACGTAGCTGATGATGGGACCGTGATGGCAGGGGATTACGTAGGTGGCACCGGTGGGTAGAACCCCAAAGCCCGGATAGCCAGCGGCAGCGTCCACCCCGGATCCGGATACACCACTGAATACATGCACGCTGCTTGGATCAGGGCAAGGGAAGGTGGTATCAACAGTGTCGACCGAGACCGTACCTGTCAGTCCGTACTCAACGCCGCTTACCACGGACGCCGCCCCGCCCGCTCCGTCGTAATAAATCTGGCCGATGATGCAGCTCGGGGGATTGAACGATCCGCCGACGGTGGGATCCAGGCTGGGCGATGGATAGGGCTGACCGTTACCTCCGGTTCCGGTTCCTAAATTGCCATTTCCTGATCCTTGAAGAGGGTAGCCGAATGGACCGCCCGGGACCGAAGGATACGGGTAAGTTTGGGTAGTGGGATCGTAGCCCGGGGGATACGGACCATAAGCCAAGTATGGAAGCAATGGCAGGCAGTGTTGCTGCTGTAACGTCCCCGTCTTGTTCACGATGTTCGTCACATCAATGAACGTGACGAACGGGAGTCCCGGATCGCCATCCATGACCGCGAGAACTACATGGGTTAGCCCATCTGCGCCCTTGATCGAAGCCAAGGCCTGCTCGTCGGCGCGGTCGTCGCCGCAGTCAAAGGCCGAGCCCGCTTCGCCGTTCCACGAGGAAACGCAGCCCGAGATGCCAGTGGGGCCGTCATAGTCGGCGGACACGCCTGTGGGGATATTAGCGATGAGCGTCGGCGGCGTGGGGGGAACGGTGCTCAGGCTCATGGTCGTGAGATCGAAGACCTCAAGTGTCGCGCTGCCATTGCCGACGAACAGGAATTTGCCGTCTGGCGTGGTCGTATTGCCGTCAGGGCCGGACATCGGGTTGACGCCGTTGGCGCGAGCGGCGCAGCACTGTGCGCCGGGAAACCCGCCGAATAAGTGGTTAGCGCCAAAACCGGTGAACAGGTGGAAAGTAGGCCCCGGAGGCAGAGGAGGAGTTTGCAGGGGGGCGGTAGACATATCAGTGCGGCACCCATACCGCGTGAAGTTGCCAAACACATCTATCGTGGGCGGGATGATGTCAAGGAGTGGATTACTTGCAGGTCCGGGAACCTGAAAGCATGTGCTCGCGTTGTCGCCGTTGTCCGTCACAGCGTTCGCCCCCTGAATAGCGTTCACGGCGACGTTTTGCGACGTGTCGATCACCACCATGGCAAGACCGATGCGGTCGGAGATGTAATCCAGGTAGGGACCTCCCGTACCGGTAGCGTTTGGGGCGATGGTGCTAATGTCGAAGGAGTTGAATGGGCCGCCCGGTTCGCCGGTAGGATTGTGCTCCGGCACGGGAATGACATCGAGGACGGCATAGGCGCCGTTCACCGTTGTGCCGCACGTCGGACAATTCGGCGATGTGCTGCAACTACTCAGGATCACGAACATCACGCCGGCCAGAACAGTAAGAACAATTTTCGACCTCATTTGCAACCCCTCCTTGCAACTTTTCATCAGGGCCGGTCATTCCAGCCCAACCATCAGCTAAGTTGTTGAACTCCTCTTCTCGTCGGCGGCCAAGCAAAGACTAGAACCTGAACTGCAACTGTTGCAGCACTACATAAAAATTCTGCGGTAGTGTGCCAATGGTGCTTGGATCCTTCAACTGGTCAATTGCCAAGTTGACCGAGTATTTGACCCAATAATTCGGAAACCAGTTAATACCGACTGTCAGCTCGTCGGTGTGATAGTCGAACGTCGGAACATAGCCAGGCGTGTAATAATTCTCCAGATTGAGGCCCGGTTCGTTTGCCTGAATGCCCGTATATCGGAAGCCCACTCCCCATGCGCCCAAGCCGCGACCCTTGCCGCCGGGAGTGTCCGGTCCAAACAATGGATGCTTGACCCTGGGTGTCCCGTTTTCCGGCTGCTTTTCGCCAGTCAGCATGTAGGTGGCGCTGATGTCCCATGCCTTCGCGATGATTGAGGGCAGACTGATGAAGCCCAAGCCGCCGACCTGCAGGGAGCCAACGTTGTCACGCGACATGTTGAGTTGGACGTACTCGCCGCGTATGCCGAGCCCAGATTTGAGATAAGTGAATTCACCGTTGTAGCGCTGGATTGGCCCGTTGATGGCGAACTGCGGGAAGAACGTATAGGCAGAATCGGGAAGCGCACCGCTAAAGCTCTGATCTCCAGAAAGCCCGCGCGACTTTGCACGGTCGATGGTGCCGCCAAAGGCGAATTCTTTCAGCCAGTTGTTGTTGGATTTGCGCCCGGGATAGAAACGAAGCCGGCCGAGGACTTCAGGTTGATTAGTGGTGTTGGCGGTGGCGTAGCCCTTGCCGTTGAAGCCTCCGATCCAGTACTGCACCACGCCACCGGCGATGTCGCCGTGGACAGCGGCTCCCGGGCTGCGATTGGTGGATGCCGCTGACGGATACAACATGGACTGAAAACCGCGCTCAATAAAGTCGAGGTTGGTATCGCCCATGACCTCTTCCTGCGCGAATGGAGCCTTGAACTGTCCGGCCTGGAACTGGAATTCGGGGCGGACGCGGATGTTGAGGTAAACGTCTCGGAGTGTGGAGCCGCTAGTGGGGGCTGCATCCGCCAACAAAGCAAAGTCAAAGTGAGACCCGTAGTTGCCTTGGAACCCAAAGCGTGCGCGGCGCAATAGGAAAGTGTCGGCAGGTGCGCCGTCGCCTTTGTAGGCGTAATAGCCTTCATCTACGTAGCCGTAAGGGCTGATGCTAAACAGCCCGTCGGCGCTGCGGATGAAGAAATGCTCGCCGTTCCATCCTGCAGTGAGTGGAGGGGCTTCTTTCTTGGGAGTTTCCGGCGCCTGCGACTGTTCGGATAAGGGTAGGGCTGACTCAGGCGCTGGCTCGGTTAGAATCGCATTCATGAGGTGGGCGGAACCTGTTGCATTCACCGGGGCGACGTTCGAAGGCGGCAGCGTAGCGTCGTTAACAGGCCGGACTTGCGGCGTGGCATTTACCTCAGCACGCGTCTGCGCTCCCGCGAGCTTCTCGACGAGCGCTTTCAACTCCTCGATCGTCCGGCGTTGCGCGGCCACCTCGGCCCGCAGCTGGTTGACTTCCTCTTCGCTCGCCATCTTCGCAGCCGGGGAGGATGCAGAGCTTTGGGCCTGGGCCAGTGAAACTGATACCATCAGGACAATCAGCGCGATTGCAACGGTTAGCGAGCGCATGCTTTTCCTCTCTCGGAGTGACATATAAGAACCAGGTGCCGCTGGCGCAGTTGGTAAAATACACTTCTCCGTGCGCATCCCAGCACTGAGAAACGCCCGACGACTCGACAAAAGAACTTCTCGGCCAAACGGTCTGATAAGCAGACCAGTCCGTTTAGCATATGACCATTTTCACTGTCAAGCAGAATCTAGGGTTTTGTGATTTGCGTCACTGAGACCGGTTTGTCGCGGTGGTGATTTGAAACAGCGGGGGCGGGAGTGAAGAAAG
>JASHOH010000163.1 GCA_030041215.1 Candidatus Sulfotelmatobacter sp.
GCTTCAGCAGAGTGGGCTGCTCGGGCTTGCTTACGTCCACAATCATGAAGCCCGTCTTACCAGCCTGCTGCACGTAGAGATAACGCTTGCCCTCTTCTTTTTGCAGAAGCATCTGGTTGCCGGTGGCTTGAGGCAGGGGCAGATGGGCAATTACTGTCGCGGGAAGGTCGGTGGGCTTGGCTGCCGGTTGCTCGCTCGCGCTCGTTGGCACTGCAGGCAACAGCAGAAACGAGAACAGCGGCACATAAACCCGCAGAGTCTTGGAAAAAGTCTTCATAAATCCCTTGGCGACGCAAACGCGAGACTCGAACCTGTTTCGCCTCTCAGGCGACTATATCACCGCACAAGCTTCCGCTTACTGTTCTCCAATTACGGCGACGCATCCTGCACCAGCCACTGTCCCGCAGATCCCGCCAGCCTGTTGCGGCATGAAAGCATGGTTCTTGATGGGATCGACAGCGATGCTGTGTGCATTGGTATTGACCGGAAGGTTGGCCAGCCACTGGTTGGTCCCAGCATCGATGACGCCCATGACGGGACCAGGCTGGAAGTCGCGCGCAGCAAGATAGTACTTGTTGTCGCCAGGGTTGTACCAGATTTCATCCACTCCGCCGGTATTGAAGATTTGCACGCAGTTGGCCACAGGCGGCGGCGCCGCGACGCCACTATTCGCCGGCGAGCAGCTCACGTTATTGCTCGTCGTGTTGGTGATGACGTACTCGTTTGATGGAAATGCTTCGCCATCGTGATCGGCGCAGCCGACCAGGAAGTTGTCGCCGGGACCCTGAACAATGCTGGTGGGCATGCAATTGTAAATGGGGTAGCTGTTGATCACAACGGGACCGGTCGGATTCAGAGGATTGATTACATCCACGCTCCCGATGTTTATGGCCGGCGCGACAGAGTTGGAGTTTGTGAGCAGGAAATACCCGGTATTGGGGTCCCAGGTATGAGCACCTAGCCCAGCCGGAGCAATAGCGCCGATGCAGGGTGCACCGGTAACTAACGGGTTGCAGGTCGGATCGTAGATCCCCGTAGCGAAATCAATAATCGGACCGTGATGGCACGGGATGTTCGCAGTCCCGGTAATGTTAACTCCCGCAACCCCAGAGACGCCGGACTGAACCTCAGGATTGGAAGGGTCAGGGCATGGCGTATTCAAGGGTGCAAACGGAGGTGCGTCGACAACCAAATTGGTATTGTTTTGTGGCCCGCCGTCGTAGTAGATCTGGCCAAGGATACACGTCGAAGGATTGATGAGGCCGAGCGCATTGCCCTGTGGCGGACCGAAAGGCAGGGTTGGCACAACCGGCACGCAATTCGAGGTGATGGGCCGGGCGACCAAACCGGAAACGTCGATGAAAGTGATGAAAGGCAGGGCCGGATCACCATCGATGACGGCCAGAATCTGATCTTTGGAATCGTAAGAGATTTCATCCCCGCGAAGATCACCGCAGACTGGGTCAGAAAAGGCGCGTCCGTTCGCCGACGCGACGCAGCCGGCAATTCCGGTAGTGTTGCCGAGCGTGCCGGCCGGCGCCCCGGGCCAAGGGGCTGAATTTCCGAGCTGCCCATCGTAATCAGGAGACAACCCGGTCGGGATCACAGCGATGACATTCGGTGGTGCGCCAGTTGCCAGATTCATTGTAGTCAGATCAAATACCACGATTGAGCTGCTGCCATTGCCCACGAACATGGTATTGCCGTCGGGGGTTACGACTATTCCGTTGGGTCCGGACAACGGGTTTACGCCGTTGGCGCGAGCCGCGCAGCATTGCGCCCCCACAAATCCGCCGAAATTGCCGTTGGCGCCGTAGCCCGGAATGGTATAGCCGAAACCCGGGTTTCTGCAGCCAAACCTTGTCCAGTTGCCCAACACGGTGACGATAGGAGGAATCGTGGGGACGCACGGACTGGCGTTGTTGCCAGCGCCGGAAACTCCGTTTGAGCCGGCGATGGAATATACGTTGATGTCGGTGTTTGTATCGATCACCTGCACGGCTAGGCCGATGCGATCCGAGAAATAGTCGAGATTGTCCGTCCCCGACTGCCCGCCTGTAGGAGGGCCCGAAACCCAGCTGATGTCGAAGGAATTCAAGGGGCCGCCGGGCTCGCCGGTATTGTTGTGCTCGTCCACGGGAATAACGTCAAGGACGGCGTAGGCGCCATTTACGGTGGTGCCGCACGTCGGACAATTTGACGATGTGCTGCATGCGCTTAGCATCACAAACAAGGCGGTGAGAAAAACTGTAAAAATAATTCTCGACCTCATTGCATTCCTCCTACCCTTCCCTAGAGGGCCGACGATGGTGGCAGCCCAGTCCACTTAATTCACAAAACTCTTTATTCACAAAGCTCTTTTTTCAGCCCGCATAAGCGAAACTAGAAGCGGAACTGCAACTGTTGCAACACCACATAAAAATTCTGCGGCACTGTGCCGATCGTGCTGGGATCTTTCAATTGATCGATTGCCAGATTGACCGAATATTTGACCCAATAATTTGGGAACCAGTTAAGACCGACCGTCAGTTCGTCGGTGTGGAAGTCAAACGTCGGAACATAGCCAGGGGTGTTGGAATAATTTTCCAGATTGAGCCCCGGTTCATTCGCCTGCACGCCCGTGTAGCGGAATCCCACTCCCCATGCGCCCAAGCCGCGTCCCTTGCCCCCCGGAGTGTCCGGCCCGAACAATGGATGCTTGACCCTGGGTGTCCCGTTTTCCGGCTGCTTTTCGCCAGTCAGCATGTAGGTGGCGCTGATGTCCCAAGCCTTGGCGATGATCGAGGGCAGGCTGATGAAGCCCAAGCCCCCGACCTGCAGGGAGCCAACGCTGTCACGCGACATGTTGAGTTGGACGTACTCGCCGCGTATGCCGAGCCCAGATTTGAGATAAGTGAATTCACCGTTGTAGCGTTGGATTGGTCCATTGATGGCGAACTGTGGGAAGAACGTATAGGCAGAATCGGGAAGCGTAGCGCTAAAGCTCTGATCTCCAGAAAGCCCGCGCGACTTCGCACGGTCGATGGTGCCGCCAAAGGCGAATTCTTTCAGCCAGTTGTTGTTGGTTTTGCGCCAGGGATAAAAACGCAGTCGGCCGAGGACTTCAGGTTGATTAGTGGTGTTGGCGGTGGCGTATCCTTTGCCGTTAAAGCCTCCGATCCAGTACTGCACCGCGCCACCGGCGATGTCGCCGTGGATCGCTGCTCCGGGGCTGCGATTGGTGGATGCCGCTGACGGATACAACATTGACTGCAAACCACGCTCAATAAAGTCGAGGTTGGTGTCACCCATGACTTCTTCCTGTGCGAATGGAACCTTGAACTGTCCAGCCTGGAACTGGAATTCGGACCGGACGCGGATGTTGAGGTAAACGTCGCGGAGTGTGGAACCGCTTGTGGGGGCTGCATCCGCCAACAAAGCAAAGTCAAAGTGAGATCCGTAGTTGCCTTGGAAGCCAAAGCGTGCGCGACGCAATAGGAAAGTGTCGGCAGGTGCGCCGTCGCCTTTGTAGGCGTAATAGCCTTCATCTACGTAGCCGTAAGGGCTGATGCTGAACAGCCCGTCGGCGCTGCGGATGAAGAAATGCTCGCCGTTCCATCCTGCAGTGAGTGGAGGGGCTTCTTTCTTGGGAGTTTCCGGCGCCTGCGACTGTTCGGATAAGGGTAGGGCTGGCTCAGGCGCTGGCTCGGTTAGAATCGCATTCATCAGGTGGGCGGAACCTGTTGCATTCACCGGGGCGACGTTCGAAGGCGGCAGCGTAGCGTCGTTAACAGGCCGGACTTGCGGCGTGGCATTTACCTCAGCACGCGTCTGCGCTCCCGCGAGCTTCTCGACGAGCGCTTTCAACTCCTCGATCGTCCGGCGTTGCGCGGCCACCTCGGTCCGCAGCTGGTTGACTTCCTCTTCGCTCGCCATCTTCGCAGCCGGGGAGGATGCAGAGCTTTGGGCCTGGGCCAGTGAAACTGATACCATCAGGATAATCAGCGCGATTGCAACGGTTAGCGAGCGCATG
>JASHOH010000164.1 GCA_030041215.1 Candidatus Sulfotelmatobacter sp.
AGACCGTGGTATGCGCCCTCGAACTTGATGATCTTGTCGCGGCCCGTGGCGGCGCGGGCGAGACGGATGGCATGCATGGTGGCTTCCGTCCCGCTGTTGCCGAAACGGCACATCTCGACGGGAAAGCGTTCGCAGATGACTTCAGCAAGTTCCCATTCCATGTCGTGGGGCATGCCGAACATGGTGCCAGTGGAAAGCCGCTTTTCGACCGCTTTCATCACGGCGGGATGGCAGTGTCCGGCCATGAGCGCGCCGAAGGTCAGGTTGTAGTCAATGTATTCGTTGCCATCGAGATCGCGGAACTTGCTCCCACTGGCCTCTTTCACAAAGATTGGCCACGGCTCGTAATGACGATAGTTGCTGGCCACGCCCAGCGGTATGCGCTTGAGGTTTTTCTTGTGCGCTTCGGCCGATTTGGGCGTGCGGCGCTCGAAAGTGGAAAGTTCTTTCTGTAGATCGGGGTACATCAGATGACTCCGAATGACTCAGGCCGGCTTGCGGCCATTAGATTGCCGGGAGGCGAGGCCGCCCGGATACCGCCTTTCTACTGTACTCTGTTCGCTTAGAAATAAAACTTCAGCGCGAACTGCACCAGGCGCGGATCTTGCGCGTAGGTGATCTTTCCGAATTCAGTTGGGCCGTCGGAGAAATGTCCGTCCGGGTTATAAAAATTCGTGTGGTTGAAGATGTTGAACAGCTCAGCCCGGAACTGGAAATATTTCTGCTCGCTGATAGAAATCTTTTTGTGAATTGCAAAATCCCAGTCATCGAGGCCAGGGCCGCAACAAATCGTGCGCTGAGTGCCATTGTTGAACTGGCCTAGCGGCGGATCGGCGAAATCGCTCGGGTTGAACCAGTAACCGGCGGAGGGGACGCCGGCGTAAGTATGCATCGGGTTTAACTTCTGGAATGGCGCAACCAAACTGGGAGCCTCCGTACCCAAAAAGAAGATGCTGGCGATCAACTCCGTGTCATCTTCCGTATCGAGACGAATCGGAAAACCGCTTTGGAATTGCGTAATTCCAGAGACGGCCCAGTCGTCCAGCACTTTTCCCTTAAATCCTTGATACCGTCGCACGGGCAACTCCCAATCGTAGCTGACGACAAAGCGCTGTTTGGCGTTGTATATCGAAAGTGCGCGGCTGGCGCCGAAATTGAATGGATCAAGGGTCTCTTCAAAAGTGGATCCGGTGTCGATGGACTTGCTGAATGTGTAGGATGCCTGGAACTGAAGTCCGTGTGAGAAACGCTTTTCGAGCATCGCCTCCAGCGCGTTGTAGCTGGAGTTGGCAATGGTATCTTCGGCGAAGATGTCGCTGAACACAGGGATTCCATCCACAGGACAGCCTGCTCCCGTCATGGGGTTGCAGATGGGAGAAGAATACGGGCGCAAACCCACGAGGGTTATGCCGTTTGCGCCGACAGTGTAGCCTGCAGGAAGCACGGTATTATTCGTTGCGTAGGGCAGATGAAGAGCGTTAGGCAGGACAGTTCCGGGCGGGATAAAAAAGGGCGCATCTTCGAGTTCCGGACCGCAGGTGGTAGGCACACCTGCGTTTGCGACGGGTGCAGTTAAGAGATCGGCTTGGTTGGCAGTGGCAATATTCATGAGGTCGAGACAGGTTTGCGGAGTGGAAGGGTCGATGTCGTGAGATGCAAGTAAGCGATGGCCTTGCGAGCCTACGTATCCCACCTGGAACATCAAATTCCTGGCGAGCTCGCGCTGAATCGTCAGGTTGTATTGCACCGTGTACTGCGTGCGGAGATGTGGTTGGAATTCGCCGTAAAGAAGAATTGGGCGGAAAAACGATAGGTCGGTAGGTTGGCCTTTCGTCGGTATGATGATGCCATTGAATGGATTGGGGGCGGGAGTAGTACCTGCCTGATAGACGAAAGGAGTGTTGAAAAAAGTTTCGAATAGAGAGGAACTGCCGCCGAAGGGAGGTTCGGCGCCGAATTGGGCCATAACCAGCTCTTCAATGGGGTTGTAGAAAATGCCCCAACCCGTGCGGATGCTGGTCTTCCCCGACTTGCCCGGACTCCATGCGATTCCAATTCTTGGTGCAAAGGCATGATAGTAGGTACTCGTCATCCCAGCCGGAACACCAGCGTCCCCAGGCACAACCAATCCAGTCGGCTCGCTGCCGGTATTCGCGCATGTCGGGTTCGCGATACCAAAGCTTTGCCAGTAACTGACGCTGGTGGTGATTCCGCAGGGATAAACCGTGGAGTTCTGCCCCGGCCGATAGGTTTCCACGTGGCCCGCTATATCGGTGGGCGGCGTGTCGAGTTCCCAGCGGAGACCGTAGTTCAACGTGAGATTGGGTCTGATCTTCCAGCTGTCCTGAGCAAACGGGTAAACCGAGGTGCCACGCACGTCTTCCCGCTGGCCGGAGCCCTGGGTATAAGAGTCGGCCAATCCTAAAAGATATTCCGCATAATTATCTCCATCCCCGGGAATAATTGAATTCGGACCAGTGTTGTCGAACAGGTATTCGCCATTGACGTCGAAATAATAGTACTGATCGAAACGCTGGCGGCGAACATCGATTCCGAATTTGAAGGTGTGATTGCCCTTCACCCACGTCAGGTTATCGGACCACTGAAAGCTATTGCCGACTTGCGGAAGAAAGCCCTCGTAATTATTGCCAAGAACTGCGCCCCCGCCGATGTCGACGTAAGGAACTCCTGTGAGGTTGGAGGATAAACCGGGCGTAATACCAGCCTTGCCAGCCGGTATGTCATAGCTTGCAACCAGGTTGTTGATAGCGGATGAGTCTGAAGTCCCGTTGAAGCAGAAAGCTGAGGCGGCCCCGGTACACGAGGCTGTTACGGCGTTCGTAGTCTGCGGCTTTAGGAAACCCAGCTGGCCCTCACGCATGTAAGTGAAGTGAGCTTCGTTAACGAGTGCATTGCTGATGGTCCAGGTGTGGGTCAGGTTCCACTGTTGAAATCGATTGTTATTGAGATTGCCGAAGCCGGGCACGTTGGCACCCGCCTGCTCAAATTGATCAAAGGGCTGAAGCTGGCGCAGATCGTTGAAATAATAGTAAGCGCTGAAGTTCTGATGATCGTTGATGCGGTGATCGAAACGCACTGTGAACTGGTCTTCATTATCCGTGCTGACGGGCACGGTTACACTGGCTGTGGGAACGTATGTAGAGAGGAGATTGGCGGCTACTGGATCCTGACACTGAACCGGGATTTTGTTGTTGGGAAAAACGGAGGGCCAGCCCGCGGTGTCTGCTGAGTTGTTGGAGTTCCAATCGACCAAACCAGTGAGCGGGTCTGGGGGAAGACTCGAAACAGAATAGCCTAGGGCAGTATCGCAGCCGTTGCGGCCATCCAGAGCGGCAGCGACAAATGGGTCGGATGCAGATATACCCCCACTGAAAGGACCCAGGGCAGAGAAATCGCCGCCGTATTCTCCTGTCGCAGCCGCCGTTCCTGTCGCCGGGCTGCCAGAAGGTACGCCGACCTCCTGGCTGGTGATGCCTTGGCGAATGCGGCGCCCCTCATAAGACAGAAAGAAAAAAGTCCGGTCTTTTTTTATGGGACCGCCGAATGTGCCCCCGAACTGGTTCTGGTTCCACTTTGGGCGACCGACCAAATCGAAATAATTTTTCGCGTCAAGCACGGTATTGCGGAAGTATTCGTACAGATCACCGTGGAATGAGTTGCCACCGGACTTTGTAATAACGTTTACCACTGACCCTGAGTTGCGGCCGTATTCGGCGTCGAACGTGTTGGTGATTACACGAAATTCTTCCACGCTATCCGGCGTGGGTTGCACCGTGGGCAGATTCACGAATTGGTCATTGGCATCGCCACCGTTCACGCTGAAGTTGTTGGCACGAGTTCGGCCGCCATTTACCGAAACTGAACCAGTATCTTGTGATCCATAGAAAAGACTGCCATTGCCGTTGCCTAATTGCGACGTCACGCCGGGCTGAAGCTGCAGGAACTGGTAAGTGTCGCGCGAGTTGAGCGGCAGTTCGTTGATCGAGCGATCATTGATGACCGCGCCCAGTTGCGTGCTGGTCGTATCTACTTGCGGAGCTTCGGAAGTTACTTCCACCGTCTCCTGGGACGCACCGATCTGCAATGTGGAGTTGAGAGTCACCACCTGGTTGACATCAACTTTGATGTTCTTCT
>JASHOH010000165.1 GCA_030041215.1 Candidatus Sulfotelmatobacter sp.
CCGACGATGCCGGCAACGTGCGTGCCATGACCGTACAGGTCATACTGGGCACCGCTGCTGTTGCTGGTCGGAGTACCGGTGAAGTCCTGATGGTAGACAACGCGCGACGTGGTTTCGGCGGAGTTCCAGAGATCTGGATGACTGTCATTGATGCCGCTGTCGATGACCGCTACACCAACCCCCGTCCCGTTGTAGCCAGCGCTCCAACTCGAGGGTACGCCCGTGAGCACATCGGTGACGTCATCGGCGAGTTGCATGGGGTGATCGAGGTGTACCGAGTGCACCTGCGGGTCAGCCTCAAGAGCTGCCAGAGCACGCACCGGAATGGTGATGGCGACTGACTTTACCAGTTTCAGCGTGCGGTCGTGCATTCCGCCGAGATTATGCAGTTTCGTCACCTGTCCCGACTTTGGAGTATCGCGGTACTGGACGATGACTTTGACTGTCTGATTGGCCGCGGCGTTTTGCGAAAGATACGATGACAGGTCCCGAGCAAATTTGCTGTTAACAGCAGGCCTCACGTTGCTGTGCTGAGCAAAAACCGCCTCGGCAACGAAGAGAAGCAACAGCCAGCTCACGCGTTTTCCCCAAGCCGCACTGTGGCGCTGGCCACGATCTGCCTGTTTGGCTTTCGATTTCTGCGACATAAATCTTGCCTTTCGAAGAAACGGTCGGGGAGGAAATGCTGTAAGTCGGCTTAATTTGTGCACGGGCAGGGCCAATTGGCCCTTTGTAAGTTATTGTAAAAACGATGGTTGGAGAGATGGTTACGGCGGATTCTGGGACACTCTGTCCTCTGATAGCGGGCACGGGACAGATTGTCCCACTTGGAACAGCTTACTTTCGGTTCACGGCGAGATTACAACCTGTCTCGTAAATCGGTTTTCTGGCTGGCGAGTCTTTTCCTCAGAGGGCTCAAGCCCGCGTTTCTGCTGGCTTCGGACGGCGCGGCTGGAAGCCGCGCCCTTTCAAAACCGTTTATGGGATGAGTCCTGCTAACAGGTTGAATGCAGACGTGGGAGCGTTTCGCATCGATTGGACCTGAACTTACCTTGCGGCGGCGACGTGCGTTTTGTTTGCGGGGGCGGGTTGAATGCGTGGCATGGAGGCCATCAGTTTCTGCGTGTATTCTTGACGTGGGTTGCCGAAAATCTGCTGCGTTGTTCCGCACTCGACGATTGTGCCCTGATGCAGAATGGCGATGCGATCGCAGATTCCGGCGACCGAGGCGAGGTCGTGAGAGATATAAAGGATGGCCATGCCGGTGGAGCGGTTCAGTTCACGGAACAGGGCGAGGATTTCGGATTGGGTGATTACGTCGAGCGCGCTGGTGGCTTCGTCGGCGATGAGCAATGCAGGGCGATGCAGGGTGGCCATGGCAATGAGCACGCGCTGCGCCTGGCCTACGCTCATCTGCGAAGGATACTTACGGAGAAAATCATCGTCAGAGGGCAAAGAAACGCTTTGCAGGGCGATTCGCATGGCGTGGATACAATCTGCGCTACTGCCGGATGCATGGGCCCGCCAGGCTTCCTTCAGTTGAGTGCGAATTTTCAGGGCCGGGTTAAGAGAAGAGAGTGGGCTTTGCAAGACGAGGGCAATGCTGCGGCCGCGCAGGGCACGCAATTCACGCTCGGAGAGCTGTAATAGATCGGAGTCCTGAAAATTAATTACGCCTTCGATGCAAGAATGCTTTTTGTCAAGCAGGCCGAGGATGCTCATGGCCAGTGTGCTTTTGCCAGAGCCACTTTGTCCGACAAGACCGAGCACTTCGCCGTGGCGGATTTCGAATTTCACATCACGCAGAATAGAGGGCTTGTCCGCATAGCGAACGGAGACGTGGGCGGAAAGTAGAGATGTCGCGTGTGCGCCAGCCATGTTGACGTTGTCCGCTTGTCACCCGATACGTGCAAATCCGTGCAAATCTGTCGCTACTTACCCGCGACTGTAAGCCACTCCGCATTCCAGTAGGTCTGCGGCCACAGAATCACCGGCGTTGCTCCGCGTACCGAAGTTGACACCGCAGAAAGCGCATTCTTGTTGATCAAGAAGATGAAGGGCTGCTGCTCGGCCACAATTTCTTGCACGCGATCGAAGGCCTCTTTGCGCTTGTTCGGATCGGCGGCAGAGGCTTGTACGCGCATCAGGCGATCGATCTCAGCCTCCCATGCGGTTTCCGGATCTTTCTGTGACGGGTTCCACTGGTGGTTCTCCGAGGAACTGAGCCAGACATTCATCTCGCCGTTTGGATCAAGATCGACGTTGGTCAATCCAAGAAGAATGGCTTCATAGTCGAAAGTTTGTGTCATGCGCTCGATCAGGGAAGGGAAGTCGAGCGTGACGACGTTTACGTGAATTCCAATTTTCTGCAAGTCGTCCTGGATGAGCACAGCCATGCGTTCACGCTGCTTGTTGCCGGCATTAGTGATGATGGAGAAGATGACTTCGTTTCCCTCTTTGTCTTTCAGAGTGCCATTCTCGAGGCGGAAGCCGTCGCCTTGCAGAGTTCTCGAAGCGGTTTCCGGGCTGTAGATCGGAGGTTTGAGATTGGCGTCAAACCAGAATTTGTTAGCTGGAGAAAATGGGCCAAGCGCCGGTTGGGCATGACCGTGATAAACGACACGGCTGAGATCATCGCGATTGATCGCTTGCGAAATTGCCCGGCGGAACGCGGTCGAACGGAACCAGTTTTTCTTGTATGCGGGAATCGGCGCCTTGGCGACCTGGTTGAACCACAGCTGCTCGCTATCGAGCGAAGGGCCGGCATCGTGCACAGCCTGCGCCGAGGTGGCAGAGAGCTTGTCGAAATATTCGCTGTCGAGGGAGTTTATGAGATCGAGTTCTCCGCGCTTGAATCGCAACAGTTCGACGTCGCGGTTGGGTTGGATGTCGAGATGAATGGAATCCAGATAGGGCAGCTTGTGACCTTGCGCGTCAGTTTTCCAGTAATAAGGATTGCGTTTCAAAACGATCGTCGATCCAGGCTTGTAGTCGGCGACCATGAACGGTCCGAGCACGGCCATTTCTTTTTTTGCCGAATGCTCAGACAGGATCGCAACCTGATC
>JASHOH010000166.1 GCA_030041215.1 Candidatus Sulfotelmatobacter sp.
CGCAAGCCCGCAACAACACCTATTGCCATTGATCGGTTGGGCTAAACGCCCGAGTTGCCACGGCCCCCTCCTCGCGAAAGTGGAGCTGCAGAAGTTCGCAGATGAATCCGGCTTGACCTTCTCGGTGTTCCATTTTCCGCCTAGGACGAGCAAATCGAATAAAATCGCGCGCCGCCTACTTTCCTTTATCGCGTCGAACTGGCGGGGCGAGCCATTGCGGGACTATGAAACGATCGTGCATCTCATTGCCAAGAGCACGACTGCGAAAGGTCTAACCGTGACCTGCGGGCTGGACCGCCGCAAATATCCCACAGGCCGCATGGTGACCGCAGAGGGGATGAGACAGGTCAATCTTCATCCGGATACATTTCACGGGGAATGGAACTACGTCATCAAACCCTGCCGCATCCGTTAAGCGGAATTGAGGCCTTTCTTTATTTTCGTCTGCTTAGAATTTTGACCTTTGGATCTTCCTGTCACAGGAGCAGAATGGTTGTGGAGGGGATTGCGATGACCGAATTATTGGCCAGTGCCGCGAAGCACGACGGTGAGGCCAATCCCTCCGCCAAGAAGCTAACCCAACTTGCCCGTTTGATCGGAAACACACCTCTTTTGGGGATTGAGTTTTTTTATGCTGGAAGCCGACGAGTCATGTATGCAAAGTGCGAGCACTTGAACCTGACGGGAAGCATTAAGGACCGCATGGCCCTGCACATTCTCAGAAAGGCGTATGCCAGCGGAGCGCTTCATGCCGGCGATACCATTGCCGAAGCGACCAGCGGCAATACGGGGATTTCTTTTGCGGCCCTCGGCCGCGCTCTCGGGCATCCGGTTACCGTTTTCATGCCGGACTGGATGAGCGATGAACGCAAGCACCTGATTCGCGCCTATGGCGCTCAAATCGTTTCCGTCAGCCAGGAAGAAGGTGGATTTCTCGGCAGCATTCGAATGGCGGAGGAATTCGCCGGAAGCCGGCGCAATGTATTTCTACCCCGCCAATTCTCGAACCTGGCTAATACGGAAGCACACGAAAAAACTACGGGCCCAGAAATCTGGGCACAATTGGAAAGTATTGGGTGCCGGCCCGATGCTTTTGTCGCCGGAGTGGGTACGGGTGGCACGCTGATGGGAGTGGCTCAATTCTTTCGTCGTCGCACCCCGAAAATAAGGTTTCATCCCGTGGAACCCGCCGAATCGCCGATGCTATCAACCGGCCACAAAGTGGGCAAACACCGCATCCAGGGCATCTCCGACGAGTTCATCCCCGCGCTTGTGGATTTATCGATGCTGGATGAAGTCATAGCCGTGTCTGACGGTGACTCCATCATCATGGCGCAGAAGTTAGCCTCGACGCTCGGGCTCGCCGTCGGCATCTCATCCGGGTGTAACTTCTTGGCGGCCTTGAGAGTTCAAGAGCAGCTCGGGCCAGACGCGGTCGTGGTGACGGTTTTTCCGGATGATAACAAGAAGTACTTGAGTACGGATCTAACTCGAGAGGAGCCTGTGCTGAAGGAATACCTGTCGCCCTACGTCAAGCTCTCAGGGCTTATAAGCCTGCAAAGGGTCTGTGCGTTCTGCGAAGACGCAATCAGCCTCACTCCCCAGATTCGATTCTGAGTGATACCGAGCTTTTGCAACAGTGGGTTCCGCTCCAATCCGAGCGCGTGAGTAGCCATTGTAAACAGGCGTTTACGCTCATCCTTCCTCAACGGGGTTAGTCCGGCAATTGGATGTGATCCGCGTGCTTCCGTTCCCTTTCGTGTTCTTCGGCAAGAACTTTTTCGAGCCACTTCGCTTGTCGCTCCGCCGCGTTCTTGTCCACGAATGCGGGGTCATGACGTACCACAAACTCCTCGCCGCAACTGTCACACCGAAGCGTGCCCATCTCTTTGAAAGCTGGCGCCCGCTCTCTCATCTGGCCCTTCTTGATCGCCACTGCTTTCATTGAGTGACATTTTATCCAGCTGTCCGCATCGTGTTTTGACCATTAGGACCTCCGGTTCGCGACAGAAACTCGCTCGCGCAGCAACGGTGATGTTTCCCAGTTGGAATAAGTCGTTCACGGGATGTCCGAGATTTTGTTTGCACCCGAGATAGCGTTCCGTGGTCTGAACAGAGGCGTGTCCGAGCAGAAACTGAATCTGCTCCAACTCGCCACCACTATCGTGGCACAGCTTCGCGCAGGTTCGACGCAGGTCGTGCGGCGCGATGTGCTGTAGCCCGGCCCTCTCGCAGCACCCCTTGACGACGTACCACACGACGTTCTGCGAGACGCCATTACCCCATGTTTTGTGTCTGGCAACGGCTCGGAAAATTTTCCCTTCAGTGATTCCCGCTGCTGCTGTCCACTCGTCAAGCGCGGCTTTGACCCAGTCCGGGATCGGCACCGTGCGGATGTGCCCGCCTTTTCCGATCAGGTCCACGATGGCCCAGTGGCCCTGGCGAACCTGCACATCAGCGATGTCCAGCCCCACCAGTTCTGATCTCCGCAAACCGCAGCCAAACAACATCGCGAGCATGGCGTAGTCGCGCTTTGCTCTAAGAGTCGTACCGCGCGCCCGGCTGAGAACCGCCGAGCACTCATCAGCACTGAGCCAGTTCCCGACACGGAAGCCCAGCTGCTTTACTCCCCGCACGCGGCTGATTCCCGCCGCTAGTTCTGGACTCAGCAGGCCAGCATCAGCAGCTTCATTGGCGAGACGGCGCACGGCGGCCAGTTGCTGGTTGATGGTATTGGCTGCCAGCGCGCGCGATTCAAGGTACATGCGGTATCGCGTCACCACGATGCGGTTGAAGGCAAGACGAGGCTCGGAGCAGTACCACGCAATAAACTGATCGAGAGCAAACTCGTAGACGCGGCGCGATCCGGGTGACCCGAGGCTGTTGAGCACTGCCAGTTTGGAGTGATCGAGGTCTGGCAGCCGGAGCGTTCTGCGACGATAATTCGGCTGGACTTTCTTTTTGCGCATAGCGACGGCCTCCCGTGCCGCAGCCACTGGGACTACGGCTGACGGGCTTACGACGCAGGCGCCGATGCGCGGAGCACCGCAGGAGTACAAGATGGAAATCAACAACGCGAAGGTGGACGAGATGACACTGGCCCTGCTCTACCTGACTACGTTCAAGGACAAGTACGGGCTGAGGGCGTGGAAGAGCCATAGCTGGGATATCCTTGACCGCCTGCACGAGCGCGGCTACATTCACGACCCAGCAACGAAGGCGAAATCGGTGATG
>JASHOH010000167.1 GCA_030041215.1 Candidatus Sulfotelmatobacter sp.
GCCCTCTTCGCGGAACTCAAGAATCAGATCGGGCTGCGTCGCTTGCGCCTGCGGAGATTGAAGTTCGTGCGGGAGCAGTTCTTCCTGGCAGCGGCGGCGCAGAATATCAAACGGTTAGTCCGCTTCCTCAGCCAAGGCTCACCCTCCATCTTGCCCGCGACCACTTAGTGGATCTTCTGGCAAACCAAAATCACCCGACGGCACCGCTCAGAGCGCAGCAGAGAACATCTTCGCGACTGACTTTTTCAACAGACACTCCTGATTACACTCCGTCGAAAATCCTCAAAAACGGCCTCACTTCATCCAGAGTGCAAACAGATCTGTGCCGTCCACGCTCCAGCAGCGTACACGCACCACTCAACTCCATTTTCATGTCAATGGGTGGGCCCCCGGCCCATGCGTAACGAAGAATATTGTCCTATTCAAAGCCTCTGCTTCCATCCTAAACAACCGCCATAATGCACTTTCGCCCGATTGCCCGGTCAGAGAATACGCTGCCCGACCGAGCCTCGCATCTTGCGTCCACTGCCAACTACCTTGTGCCGGCGTAACCGCGAATTGTCTTGCGGAACCGCCATGATGCGAACGGGAGCCAATACACCTGGGACAACGTTTACGAATTGACGTGGTCGCGCAACGGGACCGGAGTCATTGAGGGCTGCAGGGCAGTTCCGTAGCCCGTTGAGGAACCGCCACGCCCAACCAGCTGCCCAAGCCGCGGAAGTGGTTCCACCACGAGCTATTCATGCGCGTTTGGTTGGCTCCGGAAAGATCCTCGACCAGTTGGTAGTAAACGTTCTGCGGTTTCCAAAGATTCACTTCCAGCGGCGGGACACGGCTCAGCGAAATCAGGTCCTCCACCATCTGGAACGTTTCCGGATCACCGGGTTTACGTGCCCACCGCTCCACCTCCGCGTTCAATCGTTGGCGCAGAGCCGACTCCAGGCAGGATATATCCAGATTGACGCCGTCCTGCCGGGCAGTATCGAGTAGCAGCCTAATACGATCCAAGTCCAACTCCTTGTCCGCCAACGCCCGCTGCAGCGCGCTGCCCAATACGAACTCGGCGGTGGTGCGCAGGATGGGCGGTTGAGGCATGTGAAGCTCGGACAAGAAGCGCATCAATGGCGCGTGGTGCTCGTATACCTGGCAGTACATGGCCTCGGCCTCGTCCATGGTGGAGTGCACGATTTGGCTGAGAATGCGCCGTTGCTCATCGCGGAACAGCGACTTCAGCGAGTAGGTCGCTCCCCGAAAATGGCGATCGATCACGCGTAGGCATTCCGGCAAGTCAGCCTTGGAAAAGGCCTGGCTCGCTTCTTCAACCACCACGCCGTAGGCATTCTTGCTCTGGAAGGGGCGAACCCCAGCGCTTAGGTTGTGGTCGCCGAAATGAAGCACGGCGAAGCCCACGGTCAAGCGAGCGCGCGTGATGTTCGAGATAATGCGGGCCCGACCCAGAGCAAGTTTTGTATTACCGGACTCCAATACGCGTGCTTCCTGCAGGTCCACGCGGTAGCCGTACATCGATCGCCATCGATGGTAACCGTCGAACAGCGAGCTGATGGCGTAATGTGCACCCACCCCCAACAGGTCCAGCATGGCGGGTCGGACGAAGCGCTCATAAACGTGGCGCCCGTTCCCGTAATCAGCGATGTTGCTCCAGGCCCCTTCCAGGCGCCGCAGGAATTCCTCTTCGCGGGATTCGCCGAAGAGCTGCTCGCTTAGTTGCACGGCGCGGCCGGCGTACTGAAGGACGTGCACTGTCTCTGGCCCGGTCAGGTCGTCGAAGAACCAGCCGCAACTGGTGTACATCAACATGAGATGGCGCTGCGTTTCGAGCAGTCTCAAAATGCGCACTTGTTCTTCGAGGGAAAGGGTCCGTACTGCATGGCGCGCAAGAAATGCGTCGACATTGCTGGACGAACGGTCCAGAAGCACGTTGATGTAATCGTCGCGCACAGCCCAGGCATCGCGCAGAAGTTCCTGGGTGCTGAGTTCATAAGACGTGGCGAGATCGTCGCGCAGCCAGTCCATTGCCTCCCGCAGAGGCCGCCGCCAATGCTGGCGCCAGGAACCGCATCCGCCCGAGTTGCAGCCGCAATCGTTCTTCCAGCGTTCCACACCATGCGGGCAACTCCACGAGCTCTTCTCGACGATTTCCACTTCATGGGATGGCGGGTGCTGGGCAAGGTATTCGCCGTAGTTGGTGATCCTTGCCAGCCGGTTGCGCCCAATGTAGTCGAGCGCATAGGCGAGGGCCATGTCGCCGTGTGCATGATGATGCCCATAAGTCTCGCCGTCGGTGGCGATGTGAACCAATTGCGCCCAGGGGCGCTCATCATTGAAGCCGCTTAGCAGGCGGTTGGCAAAGTTCTGTCCGTTGCAGAGCAGTTTTTCGAACGCGACCGCGCGTGAGACGGGGCCGTCGTAAAAGAACAAACTGATGCTGCGGCCGGACGGAAGGTAGCAGGTGTAGGCGTGCGTGGGATCAATGCCGGTCCCCTCGAGGTTGAGCCATTCCTCCCAGGGCTGGCGGCGCATCCGACCGGCCTGGTGCTGGGCCAGAATGGTGAACTTGAGGCCGACCGAACTAAGGAGTTCGAGTGTCTCCAGATCCACCGCCGTTTCGGGCAGCCACATGCCCTCCGGGTCTCGTCCGAACCGGTGCTGGAAATCCCGCATACCCCAGATGACCTGCGTAGCCTTATCGCGCGAGTTTGCCAGCGGGAGGATTATGTGGTTGTACGCCTGCGCCAATGCGGCTCCATGACCCGAGAACGATTGCTGGCTCTGGCGGTCGGCCTCCAACACCCGCTCATAGGCCTGAGGCGCGTTGCACTCCATCCACGACAACAGCGTCGGCCCAAAGTTGAAGCTGATGCGGGTGTAGTTATTGACGATCTTTGCGATCCTCCCTGCTTCGTCCAGAATTCGCGCGGCGCCATTGGGCACGTAACACTCAGCGGCAACACGCTCATTCCAGTCATGGTAGGGAGAGGCGGAATCCTGCAGTTCGACCGCTCCCAGCCAGGGATTTTCTCGCGGGGGCTGGTAAAAGTGACAATGGACACAGAGATAACGTGCCATCAGGCGTCTCCAGGAGCGGCCTTAGAAGGCGACTCAGGCCCTCTTCCTTCACAACACCCGATTCATCAACGCGATTCGGGGCTCACAGGCGCTGACACCGCTGCGCCAAACGCTTGCGTTAAACATATCGTGGTATGCCCGCGAGCGGAATAGACGAATATGGTACGTCTGAGAGTGGAAAAGTTGCTGGGATTGGATCTAAAAGGGTTCCGAGAAGAACCTTGCTGGGGCAGGTCGTAGGTGAATCTGCTTGTCAGAAAAACAAGTCAGAAGCGTTTCCTTCCTTCGCGGACAAACTGTAAAGGAAAACACCCGGGCTGGGCGGGCGGCGAGAAGAGAGAATCGGTTAGGACGATGCGGTGGCTGCTTTGACTTGTCTGGAGCCCAACACTTCTTCTTCGGCTCTCAGCCAGTCCTCGATTGAGTATCCGTCGAGGCGGCCACGTTCTTCGTACAGTTGATACGCACGTTGGCGGATTTGTTCTTCGACTTCCGCATCGGGTGGTTTGGGTCTGATTGGGATTGGGGCTTTCCGACTCATGGGGATCACCTCCGCCCGACATTCTCCTCTTACTGACTGCACTTTGCAAGGTTCGACCCTGATTTCCCTCGGCACAGTTAGGCATGTAAGAGTCGTCCTTCGCACTCACTGTGGTGTCATTCTGGGTTGTCGCGTGCAATGCTTATCCCGCACGCAACGCTCTCGCAGGCGTCAGTATTTCCGGCTCGGGAAGCGCTGGCGGCACCGCGCTGGAAACCGATTGGCGGAACTCATTCCATGCCCGCGCGATTGCCGGATCGGTGAGCGCTGGAGCGGGAAGCCCAGCCGCGCGTCGCAGTTCCAGCCAGGCGTTCATCCCAATCGCGGGGTCGCTGGCGATCATATTTCTGATCTGGTGAAAAACGACATAGTTGAGTGGCTGAGTCTTTGGCGGTTCGTCTCCCTTCACCATTGCATCGGCGCACATTGAGCAAACGTAGACCTGATCTTGCGGTGACCGCAAAGTCTCATCGATTCCTACAGTGCGGGAGAAAACGCAGATGGCGATCGCGCTCTGATTGACATCTACAAGTTCCCGGCAGCGGATGCAGGGAGCAGCAGTGTGAGCTGTCATCTTCAACCTCCTCAAATTATTCTGAAATCGTCCACAACATAGGCTCAGTCTCCCTCTACCCTTGGATGAGTTCAAGGGGTGGAATCTTATGTCTAAACACTTTATTCTCAGTCAATTACGATGCGGGAGCGGCTCGACTCAGCATTCGGAGCCAGAGAACCCGGCGGAGTGGCCGGATGTTCCCGCCCGCAATAGATATCCCCGTCGATGAGAATATGGAAGATTGGCTCCGTCTCGAACGGGCAGTTGGTGAATGTATGGTCCGCCGCCGAACTGCAAGAGGTTTGAAGTGGGGTGAAGGGGCAGTCCGCGTAAATGTATCCGGCCTTTTTCGTGGGGATCGCTCTCCGGGCACTTGATAACGATTCCGCACGTATCAGTGCTTATAAATCCCTCGGTCACTCGGGACGCGTTTTCGCCATCAGGTTTTCCGACAGGCCGTTTGGACTATTCTCTCGTCTCTTTCTCTCCAGGCAGGGCGGCAGAGTGCGACAACCCGAGGGGGTCGGGCACGCCCCGGAAACTGAGATTTCGTAAAGTAGTACTGCGCTTCCCTCGGAACAAATAACCTGCTTTCAATGACTTACGAGCAAGAGATCGGTATCGGGAATGCAGGATCGATGAGTCTTGAAGGCTTTGTTCCGCCTACGGACAAGAATCTCGTCGTCGTCCAGCACTCGCGGAACCTGATCACCCTGAGTTTCCCGACAACTTATGCTCCGGTCCTTGCAAGAATCGCAAGGCTCAATGGCTTGATCGATGGCTACTCGGTGCTCAGCGATTACGCCGAGGCCATCGCCAAGGCAAATCAGTTCAACTTCACCTATACGATCGCAGGAGCTGAAATAAAGCACGAAAGAGTCGCGGGCGCAAACCACACACTCTATCTGTTTCCCTTCGATAGTGTTGATGTCACGGTTCCGCTTGATCTTCGGCGGAACGCTCTTCTCTGGCATCTAGCCCTGTTGAAGCCTACACTGCAAGAGGCTCCTCGATGAAGTCGTTTAATTAGCGAAAAATTCCGTTGTCTCGAAAAGTCGCTTCGCGGCCTGCTTCTTCGCCGTCTGACGCCGTTCAAGGCCGATTTCGGAAGGAAACGAAGTTCCTAGTTCCGCCGGGCGTTCTTGTACCACCATTGACAGATCAAATTCGCACGATTAGAGCAGTTTTCGGTGGCTTTTGATGCTTCCAAAATTGCACTTCGTCACGCTAACGTATTGAGGAGAATACAACAATTAGCTTTTCACCCTGTTAGGTGAGCCTTTTCGACGGACGCGCATCTCGCGGTCTGCTGTCTCCAATCTTTCGGCCAAACTGCGTTGCAGCCGATCGATCTTGGTGTACATTTCCGCAAAGGCCTAGAACTCTCGTTTCAGATTACATCCGTGCAGCGGAGTGTCCCCAGTGCAAGCTGGGCAAGAACCAATTCGAATTCTGCTAGTCGAAGACCACGCACTATTCCGCGACGGTGTGGGGCGGTTGCTCGGCGCCGAGGCTGATTTCGAAATCGTCGGCAGTTGCGGGTCTATCGAAGAAGGTCTAGACCTGCTGCAGGATTCCGCTGTCGATATCGTGCTTTTGGATTATTACTTCGACGGGCGTGGCGGAACTGAATTCATACTGTCGGCTCGGAAATGTGGCTTCAGTGGAAGGATTTTGATCGTCACCGCTGTCGTAGACGAAAGAGAAATACCCGATCTGATTCGAGCTGGTATTTCCGGAATCTTTCTCAAGCGTGATTCCCCAGAACTCCTCGCACAAGCGATTCGTCGTGTCTTCAGCGGAAGGCTGTGGTTCGACCAACAACAAATCAAAAGTGCAGTGAGTGCCCAGACGATGCGGACCGTTGTGCCTCCAGTTGGATTTACCGAAAGAGAGCAATTGATACTCTCCTGTGTCTCTAAAGGTTTCACGAATAAGAAGATTGCGGAACAGATCGGTGTGTCTACAAGCTCGGTCAAGGGAACGCTGCAGCAACTATTTTCGAAGACCGGTGTGCGTACACGCAGTCAGTTGGTTCGCGTTACCCTGGAGAAGTCCGACGGGCAATTCTAGCGGTCGTTGTGTCATTTGGTCATCTCAGTGGATTGCGGCCCCGAATCACGGGCAACTCGGAAACTGGGCGAATTGCCTTCGTCCAGCCGCTCAGCTCGCCCACATTTGGCACATTCCATGCCAGAGATCCGGGCAAAACGCAACAACGTCGTGTGAGTCGTAGTCAGTCTACCCCCCAATCGCCGCGATTAAGGGATCGCACAACCCACAAGGGAGCGCACACTCGCGGCACACAAACGGC
>JASHOH010000168.1 GCA_030041215.1 Candidatus Sulfotelmatobacter sp.
GCTCGCCCGTAAGGTTTATTGAATCAATCGGACTTCGTTTTGAGAAAGTGCTGTTCCAAAAACCGGACAAGATGGATAGCGTAGGTCCTCGTAGACGCCCTTCACGACGCTCATTCTTGGGCGAATCACTCGCAACGGGGTTCGGGTTGCCTTGCCGACTTATCAGGACTGATTTCCCCTAAGCCCGTTTCTGGCCAGCTTCCGGCTTGCCGACTATTCGTTCGATCGGGTGCGTGCCGGGCCGCCCCAGCGGTCGCAATTGACTGTCTGAGATGCTCACAGTAGGCTGGCGATAGAGTTGCCTCAGATTCTCGAAAGATGAGGTCGCTTTGCCCAACCGGCTCTCGCTGCCGCGTCCCGCACTGATCGCGCTCGCCACGGTCTTCGCAGGCATAACGTTCTTCTACGCCGCCGTATGGATGTATTACGTCCGTCACCAGACTCCAAACAATCCAGTGGAGCTGGGTTTTAACCTTACGCACCAGGAACAATATGATCCGGCGACCCACAGTCTCGCCGTGCGCGATGTGGTGCCGGGGAGCCCGGCGGAGCGTGCCGGCTTGCGCCCCGGCGACCGCATTGTCGCTGTCAACGGCCAGCTGCTCACAACGTCTGCGCCCTACGATCAGACTTGGGCGCATAGTCGCCCCGGTAACCCGGTGGAACTGGTCGTCGAACGGCCCGGCGAGCCCCGTCCGCTCAGCCTGCACGGCATCTTTCGCGCGCCCGTCCAATCCAGCGCCCCGGAGGGATTGGCGCGCAGCTCGGCCCAGCAGATTATCGGCTTGTTCCCAGTGCTTTTTCTGGTCGTCGGCTTCGCCGTGCTTTTCTTGCGTCCTGACGACCGCTACGCCTGGCTGCTCGCGCTTATGTTCACTGGTTTCATCGCAGCCCCCGGGCTTGGTAACACTTCCGCTCCGGAGGTACTGCGCCGCTCTGTCTTCGCATTTCGCTCCATCTTCTCTGGGTTGCTTCCCGCGGTGTTCTACATCTTCTTTGCGCTGTTTCCGGCGCGTTCGGCACTGGAACGGCGCGTGCCTTGGCTGAAGTGGGTGGGGCTTGCGTTCGGCACTTGCGTGGCGCTGGCCGGCGTGCCGGTCGGCGATCCACGCTGGCCGGCCCCGGTGCCGCGGCTGTTGGGGAGACACTTGGCGAATGTTCTGACTCTCTTCCCGCGCTATGTCCTGTACGGCCTCGGCATGGTGTCATTGCTGTGGAATAGGCTGTCATCCTCCAGCCCTCCCGAAGTGCGGCGGAAGTCGCGGATCATCCTGTTGGGCACCCTTGTCGGCACCCTCCCCATCATCCTCGAACGCGTCGCGGTCGACTTCTTCGGCTTCCAGCCATCGTTCTGGCTCGATGCGGCACTGGTCCTGATCTTGATTCTTTATCCCTTGTCGTTTGCCTACGCTGTCGTGAAGGACCGCGTACTGGAGATCCCCGTGCTGCTCAAGCGCAGCGCAAGGTACGTGCTGGTACAACGCGGATTCATCGTGCTGCTCGTCGCCGCGGCTGCGGCGGCCATTGCCCTCTTTACCCACACCTTCGCGCGCTACTTGCAGGGCGACTTCAACCTTGGCATGACCGCCAGTGCAACTTTCGGCGTGTTGATGGTCTGGCTTTCCGCGCCGCTGGTCCGGCGTGGGACGAAGAGCATCGACCGCGCGTTCTTCCGTAGTGCGTACGACGCCCGCCAGATCCTCGAGGACTTGGTCGTCCGCACCCGTGCTGCCCAGGACCGCGCCAGTCTCTCCCATCTGCTGGCCGGCCAGATTCGTGCGGCGCTGCATCCCACTTCATTCGTCACCTATCTGGCTGTGCCCGGTGGAGCGCTCGCGGCCGTGGAGGGTGAGGTACCGACGGCCCTGCAACAACTACCGCGCGACCTCCCTATGCTGGCCGAGTTAGCCCAGCACCGAGAGCCATGGGAGGTGCTGCCGGAGGCGGCCGATGTCCTATCCCCGATCTCCTCACTTCGGCCGGAGTGCCTTGTACCGATGCTGGGACGCGACGGTGGGCTGCTCGGCTTGCTGCTGCTCGGGGCGCGGCTCTCCGAGGAAACGTATTCGGGAGAAGACCGGCGGTTGCTCGCTGCGGTGGCCAGTCAGGCAGCGGTGGCGCTGGAGAACATCGCGCTCGCTGAGCAGATGGCGGAGCGCCTCGAAGCCGAGCGCCGTACCGCCCACGAAATGGAGATCGCACGGCAGGTGCAGAGTAAGCTCCTGCCCCAGAAGGCGCCGCCCCTCGCCACCCTCGATTATGCCGGCGCTTGCATCCAGGCGCGGGCGGTGGGTGGCGACTACTTCGACTTCCTCGATCTCGGCGAGGGACGCGTTGGCTTTGTGCTGGCCGACATCGCCGGCAAGGGCATCTCCGCCGCCCTGCTCATGGCAAACCTCCAGGCCCATTTGCGCAGCCAGTCCGCTCTGCTTCTGCAGGACCTTCCAGGCGCGCTGTGCTCGGTAAACCGCATGTTCTACGAGTCCACCGAGCCGAGCAACTACGCTACCTTGTTCCTCGGCATCTATGACGACGCTTCGCGTCGTCTGCGTTACGCCAACTGCGGACACAACCCGCCGCTGCTGCTGCGTGGCGACACCATGGAGCGCCTGCGTGCCACAGTCACGGTTCTTGGATTGTTCGAGAAGTGGGACTGTGAAGTCGCTGAAGCGCAGCTTCTCCCCGGCGATGTCCTCGTTATCTACACCGACGGCATCGTGGAGGCCATGAACGCGGACCAGGAGGAATTCGGCGAGGCTGCCCTGTTGCGGGTCCTCCGGGAGAACCGCCACCTGGACGCTGAT
>JASHOH010000169.1 GCA_030041215.1 Candidatus Sulfotelmatobacter sp.
CCGGTGGCGCGATTGAAATCCGGCGACATTATCGACACCAACACGCTCGACTGCTTCGGCAACGTGTTGCGCAAGCCCGGCGATACGCTGAGCATGGTGAAAGGAGACAACCCGCTGACCGGACCGTTTTACGTGGAGGGCGCCGAGCCCGGCGACACGCTGGCCGTGAAGATATTGCAGCTCGATGTCGATGGCGACACAGGAGTGGGCGCGTTCGCTCCGGGATTCGGAGCCATCAACGAAACGAATTACACGCCCATGCTGCACGCGCCCCTGCCCGAGCGCATTTGGTTTTATCACATCGACCATGCTGCGAATCAGGCGACATTCAAAGCGCTCGATTCAGATTTCTCCGTGAAGATTCCCCTGCACCCCTTTTTCGGATGCATAGGAGTCGCTCCCGCGGAAGGTGAAGCGCGCAGTTCAGTCGTCCCCGCGGAATTCGGCGGCAACATGGATTCACCCGAAGCCAGCGTGGGCAACACAGTTTATTTTCCCGTAAACGTGAAGGGCGGACTTTTCTACATTGGCGACGGGCACGCCGCCATGGGCGATGGAGAGATCGCCGGCACTGCCATCGAGGTTCCGTTGAAGGCGCGGGTGCAGTTGAGCGTGATCAAAGGGCGCACCATCGCGTGGCCACAATTTGAGAACGATGATGCCATCATGACCGTTGGCGCTTATCGTCCGTTGGACGATGCGCTGCGCATCGCTTTCACCGAACTCGTCCACTGGATCCAGAAAGACTATGGTCTCTCGGAGCTCGACGCTTACGAGCTGCTATCGCAGGTCGCGAAGATTCATCTCAACGAGATGGTGGATCCGAATTATGTAGTCGTGGCTTCGATAGAGAAGAAGTATTTGCCGCCGAAGAAGTGAAGGCTCGCCTTGGGAAACGAGAGCTCGGAGTCCTGGTAAAGCCGGAATATAATGCCGGGCAGGAAGATGGTAGGGGCACTTGCAAACGGCGACGGCGGCAAGAGGAATCCGATCTTAGTCGGACTGCTCCTCCTAGTGAGCGGACCAGTCCTGAACTACCTACTCGAGCGCCACAACATTTTCAAGCTTTGGGAGAACTCCAGCTATCCGATATCCTGGGCCGACCTATTCTATCCGCCACTGTGTGTTTTTCTGTCGCTGACAGGCTTTGCCTTCGTCATCAGTGGTGGTGGGACGACCGGCCCCAGCTATCGACGAACACTAAGGCGCGCTTTCGTGATTCCATTAACCGTTCTCTACACTTTGTCCATCTTCGCTATGCAGTTTATGCAGACGGGAGCCGACCGCTTGGGCGAGTGTCCCGGTCTCAACCAGGCTGCCCCTGCCTCCAACGTGATACCCATGTCTGAGCTGAGGCCAGATTACCCAGCTGTCGGTTGCGCAGTAGAGAGGCGGGGTATTTTTCTCTCTTACTACAACTATCTTTGGGTCTATGGCGTAACCGACGCGGCGGCGCAGCAGCGTGTTCTGGACGGGATATCCGAGCACTTTCGGCAGGCGCATACGCATCCTGTGCAAGTAATGTTCTACGACAAGGAGAACTGGTCGGTCCGCCAATTGGAAAATGGGAGGACCGCCATATCAGGGCGTCCTAGCAAGCTGCTTCGCGTTGTGAACATAGGATAAGTCGGTAAAACATGGCCGCACAGTCCAATCCGGACCAGAACTCGTGGCCTGAACTACCGCTCGAGGCCTGGCAAGATACTTACGCCACGCTGCACATGTGGACGCAAGTGGTCGGCAAGGTGCGGCTTGCGCTGCCCCCGCTGGTCAATCATTGGTGGGAGGTTCCCTTCTACGTTACCGCTCGCGGCCTGACGACTTCTGCCATTCCTTACGACGATCGAGTCTTCGACATAGAATTCGATTTCATCGATCATAAGCTTGACATTCGCACGAGCTGGGGGACCTCGAAGACGCTCGCGCTAAAGCCGAAGTCAGTGGCTGAATTTTATTCCGCGTTCATGTCCGCGTTGCAGTCGCTTGGCATCGCCGTGAAAATCCGGACCATGCCGGTCGAGGTGCCAAACCCCATTCGCTTCGAGCTCGACACGCAGCATGCCTCCTACGATCCCGAATATGCGCACCGTTTCTGGCAAATCCTGATTTCGTCTCAGAACATTTTTTATGAGTTTCGGGCCGGCTTTATCGGCAAGAACAGTCCCGTGCATTTTTTCTGGGGAAGCTTCGATCTGGCGGTGACCCGCTTTTCCGGACGGCGCGCCCCGGAACGCCCAGGGGCTGATCGCGTTACCCGCGAGGCGTACTCCCATGAAGTAATCAGCGCGGGATTCTGGCCGGGCGGAGGCGACGTGAAAGGCCCAGCGTATTACGCCTATGCCGCGCCCGAACCGGCTGGATTTGCTGAACAGAAAGTGAAACCGGCAGAAGCTTTCTATCATCCTCAACTGAAAGAATTTCTGCTGACGTACGACGATGTGCGCCGTGCCGCATCGCCGCGTCAGGCTTTGCTCGATTTTCTTGAGAGCACGTACGAAGTTGGCGCAAATCTGGGCAACTGGAATCGCAAAGAACTGGAGAGGGCTTGAACAGCAAAGTTCGCAAAAGGCTCGACTTTTGGAGGGATCGATGTCGAAAAAGTGCACACATCTGAATCAGATCAAAGTGACCACGACTGACACGCACGTTTGCGAAGAATGCGTCAAAATGGGCGACACTTGGGTCCATCTACGCATGTGTATGGTGTGCGGGAACGTGGGCTGCTGCGATTCGTCGAAGAACAAGCACGCGACCAAGCATTTTCGTCAGATCCACCATCCGGTGATGCGCTCGATCGAACCGGGAGAAGACTGGATCTGGTGCTATGTGGACGAGATGATCGCAGGCGAGGTCGCAGCTTAGGATCCGCTGGTCTGAAAAACAGAATCTTAACCGCCGAATTCGCTGAGAAGTGCTGCGGAGATCGCAGAGAAGATCTTCGAGGTTTTGCGTTTAGAAAGTTAAGAAACCGAAAAGTAGGTAAAAAGGTAAAGGGCCGTGACATTGGTTATGCTCTAGCCGCCACCTCCTGCGAGGGAGGTAACAGCGTGGATGCATGTACCATCACAGCCCCTTGATGTAACCACTGCTTTCGCAGTCCCAAACCCCAACTCTTCCTCGCAGAACGGTCGGTTTTTTCAGGTTTGGCTGCCCAGCGAGTTGCCTCACCAAGCTGGTCACCCAGTCTACTTCGGGCCAGCAAGTGGTTAGTTCACTGGTCCCTTTCAACCGTCGACGCCAGCAACCTTAACAGAGCATTCATAAATGTCAACGCAAACTATTGGTGCAATGCGCCATCGCCCAATTGTGAATCTATCTCTCCGTAAATAATTAAAATTAAAGAGGTTACCGAGAGAACCTTTCGTCTCATCCCATTTTTGCACAGAAAAATGCACAGATCCGTGAATCACAGAATATCCTCAGGCCGAACCAAATATTCGGCTTGACGGGGAAACATTCTCGGAGCATCTTTGCTACTAACACTCTTAAGAGCCGGGAATGTCGGAACTTGTGGCCTATGTGGACGGTGGCTCCCTGGGAAACCCGGGACCGTCGGGCATTGGGGTTGTCATTGACGGCGGCGCTAGCGGCCCCATCCGCATCGCCAAATGGATCGGCCATCAAGATAACAATGTCGCCGAATATGTGGCGCTGATGGAAGCGCTGCAATACGCGGTTTCCAGTAAAGCCAGGGCCCTGCACGTTTATTCCGATTCGGAAGTGGTCGTTCGCCAGATGCGCGGAGAATACATCTGCCGCAGCTCCCGCCTCTACTCGCTGCACTGGACCTGCCGCAAACTGGCGCGCGCTCTGAGCTTTTCGATTTCCCACGTTCCGCGGGAAGACAATGCCGAGGCCAATCGCTTGGCCAATAGCGCCGTGCGAGAGCGCGTGGGATAAAGCCGGGGCTGATGCAGAAGCTTTTGTACTTCGCGCTGTTCGGCGAACCGAGTAACCGACCACGCAAGAAATACCGTCAGGCACGTTCCCAACAACTAGAATATCCAAGGCAGACATTCTGGGAGGTCAACAATGCGCCTTCGCCCGAAAATGCTGCTTACAACTGCGCTTCTTCTCGCCGCGTCAAGTGCGATTGCTCAGAAGCTGGAGCGCTCCATTGATCCTGAACTGATGGCTCGGCTTTCCTATGACAATTCAGCACCTGTGCGACAAGGAGATGTGCGCCACATATGCATTGCCGTTTTTCGTGATGGGGAATATCGAATTGTGCGCGGGTGGGATAACGGCCGCACTCAGCGGCTGCATGGCAAGATGGCGAAGGAAGAATCTCGTCAGCTATTCAAGCTGCTTGAATCTGCTGAATTCCGAGATCTCTCAGGGACTCATGAAGGTTTGATTCGGCAAGAGGCCGAACGCTTTGCGGCGGAGATTCCGTCAGGCGACGGCTCGCGCGCCGATGGAAACACTGACGGAACCAACGACGGGATGAAAGACCAGCTCGAACACGAAGCATGGCGTTTGCAGTGGTTGAACGGAGACGGCGAGAATCCGTTTCCAGCTTCGGTTGCAAAAGTAGTGGGTTGGCTGCAGCGTTTTCACCCGAAGGGTGGGAAAGCGTTTGATTTCGCTGAGTACCCAGACGTATGTCCTTCCGGAGGACTTCGTTTTCTGCAACCGTCTTTGGCTGAAAATTAGAGCCTGTCGGATAAATTGCTGATCGCCTCAGGCCTGGAATTCTGAGGCTTCGGGGAAGCGCAAGTTACACTTGGCCAGCGCCAGCGTGAGGAGTTCTTCTATCTTCGATTCTTCGCAGTTGCGCGACATGGCGATTTCGCTGACCAGCAGGTAGCGGGCACGTTCCAGCATCTTCTTTTCCCGGAAAGAGAGCGGCTTGTCCTGATGCAGGGCGATCAGGCTCTTGAGCACTCCGGCGACCTCCAGCAGCGAGCCGGTCCGCATGCGGTCGGAGTTTTCCTTGAAACGGTCTTTCCAGTCGGCAACGTTGTGGCCGTTGCTCACGGAGAGAAAGTCGAGAATTTTCTGTACCTCGCCGTTGCGTACCACCCGCCGAATGCCAACGCTGCCCACGTTGTGGCAGGGCACCATGACCTTGAGGCTGCTGGCCTTGATATTAAGAAGATAGAACTTTTCGACGGTTGTGCCGACCTGCCGGCTGCTGATTTGTTCGATAACACCCACCCCATGATTGGGGTAGACGACCTTGTCGCCGACGTGAAAATTCAGGTCCGTACCACTCATAAAGCACCCAGGGCAGGCAAGAAACGGGTTTTAGTGGGGGAAGCGCTTACGGTTACTAGAAATATACTATCCCGAAATGGGAAGGAAAGCAAGGAGGGATAGGCTGCGGGCGAACCGATCCTTGCGTCATTCCGAAGCCCCGCGCTTGCACCAGCCGGGCGAAGAATCTTACACCCAATGACCTATGGCGAGGAGATCTTTCGCTCCGCCTGACGAACGGCTGCGCTCAGGACGACGGCGTGGAACGGTTTTGGCGGGAATCCATAAAGCCTTGCAGGATCAGTACCGCGGCCATTCGGTCTACCGCCTTGGCGCGTTTCTCAATTGATAACTCCGTCTGCCGGAGGAGGCGGTTCGCTTCGACCGAGGTGAGGCGCTCATCCCACAAATGAACCGGCAGACCGAAACGCCCCCGAAGGTCATCGGCAAAAGCCTTTATTTTTTCGGACTGCGAGCTTTCTTCCCCGCTCAGGCGCAAGGGAAGGCCGACCACGACCTCCTGAACGTCGTATTGCCTGATGATCTGCTCGAGCGCAGCCAGATCGTGACGTTTGTTGCGGCGCTGCAAGGTTTCCAGACCTTGAGCCGTAATGCCGAGAGGATCAGATACAGCGATTCCAATTCTCCTCAGACCGACATCGAGGCCCAGAATCCTGCCATGCGGGTTTTCACTGTCGGAGTTCAAGGCGCGATTATAAGCGGGCCGCGCAAGCGTTAAGTGAACCGAATCCGCCTTCGGAGGGACCTGACCATGCGCGCTCATCGCCAGCGGCACGTGAAAGAATGTTTCGGGTGCATGCCCCTGATCAGTTCCCGTCCGCTGCACGAATCCTGCCGGCTGACGTAAGGTCCCTCTCGCGGCTTTCGCCGCCTTCGGGATGACATCGACGTTGCTAGTGGAGGATTCGCGTTACTGTCCCCCCATGGCATGACGGTATGCGGCGACGTTCTTATTGTGTTCTTCGATCGTGCGGGAGAAGCGGTGGTGCCCCTGGGCGTCGGCGACGAAATAGTAGTACTCGGTTTGCGCCGGATGCATCGCCGCCTCAAGTGCGCTTTTGCCCGGGTTGCCGATCGGGCCGGGAGGAAGTCCGGCGTATTTGTAAGTGTTGTAGCGCGAATCGAAGCGCATGTCGTTATGGTGCAGCGCGCCAGAATAGGTCCCGGCCAGCAGTTCGCCATAAATAATACTCGGATCGGCATCAAGGGCAATGTGCTTCGCCAGCCGGTTGTAATAAACGCTGGCCACCAGCGGACGCTCTCCCGGAACCGCTGTTTCTTTCTCAACGATCGATGCCATGGTCACAATCTTCTCGATATCTACCGGCGGCGGCGCGGCATTGCTAGAATCCACCCCCGCATTATCGGCCGTAACTGAAATCGCTGTTAAGCTCGATTCAGCGCCATTCGCTCCTCCCATCGGCGCCTGTGTCAGTCTGATCTGCCGCGCCACCTGGCGAAATTGCCGGACCATGGCTGCAGCCATATCCTGCATCGTCATCATGCGCGTGAATTCATACGTATCCGGGAAAAGATATCCTTCAAGCGAAGGCGCGCCGGGCGCAATGTCGCTGATCATCGCGGTATCGTTCTGGGCAACTTTCAAAAAATCATCGGCAGGGCCAAGCCCAGCGGCTTGAATGGCGCGCGCAATGTCAAACATCGTAAAGCCTTCCGGCACCACGACGGTGTGGAAGTATACGTCTCCCCGTCGCAGGCGTTTCTGAATGTCGATGATGCTTGCAGGTTTTTCGAAGAGATATTCGCCGGCTTTAAGGGAACGCCGATGACTGAGATAACGCCACAAAATGAACGCATCTTCACTGCGAATCACGCCGGCGGACTTCAATTCTGAAGCAATTCGCCGCGTGGAGTACCCGGGGCGAAGCATGACAAGGGTTTGCGCCGCGGGCTGAACTGGCGTCAGCACGGCCCAGGCAAACCAGCCTGCGGCCGCGAGGGCCGACATGAAAAGCAACCAGAAAAGTTTGCGCACTATGGCGTAAGTTTAGATGATAAAGCCGAGCCGCGCGTAGCTGACTTTAGTAAGCGGTTCGGCTCCAGTTGCATTCTGGCGCGAGCCGGCATTCCCGGCGATGGCTATTGAATCCGGAAAAACACGTCATTCCGGAGGGCTGTGTTTTCATCAGCGGGCCAAGGGATCCCAGAGGGAACGATTGGTCTATGGGAGATGCTTTGCTCCGCCTGAAAAACGGCTACGCTCAGGATGATGCCGCAGGTGGGACCAGGTAGTCGAACTAAACGTCACCTTGCAGCCCCTGGCAATTCCGCAACCTTTTGCGCGAGTTATACTCAAATGATTGGAGATGACTTTATTCCCGCATGAGACGTGTTCCGCCTTTTTTTGCAGTTGGAATGTTCTTGCTGCTACTGCCGACTACCGGCTGCCTCTTCCGCACGCGGCCCGTGGAAGAAACTTACTCCAAAGTTCCCCTGCAAGAGGCCTCCCAATCCGATCTGATCAACATCATTAATCTACAGGCGCAGAAACTCCGTTCTCTTCAGGCGACAGTGGATATTGACACCTCCGCCGGCGGGGTGAAGAAAGGCCACGTCACCGACTACAAAGAAATTCGTGGATATGTGCTCGCCCGCCAGCCCGACATGCTGCACATGATCGGTCTGACGCCCATCGTTCGCACCACGGCCTTCGATATGGTCAGCAACGGACAGGACTTCAAGCTCTGGATCCCGCCCAAGAACCGTTTTGTAATCGGGAAGAGCGAAATAAAGACCCGCGATCCTGAACACCCGATGGAGAACATCCGGCCGCAGGACATTTACGAGGCGCTAATTATCAAGCCCATTGAGCCGCCCGAAATCGCCGTTCGCGAAAAAGGTCAGGAAATTCTTCACGATGCCAAAGGTCATCGCGTCCTGCAGGAGGATTACGAACTGATCGTGTTTCGTAAGAAGGGTGAGAACGAGGGCGTTCTGACTCGCAAGATTGTTTTCAGCAGGGTCGATCTTCTGCCGCACCGTCAATTCATCTATGACGAGGAAGGCAATCTCATTACCGATGCCCGCTACGCGAACTATAAGGAGTTCGACGCCGTTGCCTATCCGACCCGCATCGAAATCTACCGGCCGCAGGAAGAGTACGATATTATCCTCAATATTTTGAAACTGGAGATGAACAAGCAATTGAAAGATGAGCAGTTTACGCTCGAGCAACCATCGGGCGCCATCGTGGTTCATCTGGACAAGCCGCAGTCGAGTTCAGCGCAGCCGCCAATTTCCGAAGTGGGACACGACAGGCGCTGAATGCTCGCACTTGGCAATTGGCAATTAGCATTTGGCCAGCAAGCTCCCGTTCAGATCGCCAATATATTCAGGATTAAGAACGAAGTGCTAAGTGCTAACTGCTGATTGCCCATGATGAACAAAATGGTTGTCGCCAACCTGATTCACCGTCCGATCCGGTCCCTGATCAGTATCGTTGCCATCGCTCTGGAAGTAACGCTGATACTGCTGATCGTCGGTTTGTCGCTGGGAATGCTGAACGACTCACGCCAAAGGCAGGCCGGTATTGGCGCCGACGTGATAGTCATGCCCCCGGGCTCGTCGTTCATCGTGGGACTGACAGGCGCTCCCATGTCGATCAAAGTTGGAGACATCCTGGCGAAACTGCCGCACGTGGTTACGGTGGCTCCCGTGGTGACCTCAGTTTCAACTGCCGGCGCCATCGAAGTGATCGCCGGAATTGACCTGAACAGCTACGAGAAGCTTTCCGGTCCATTTCGTTTCGTGGCAGGCGGGCCGTTCCAAAGTCCAAATGACGTGATGGTCGATGATCTGTTTGCCAAAGCCAAACACGTAAAAGTGGGCGAAACTACGGAGATCTTCAATCACACGTTTCGCATCTGTGGCATCGTCGAGGCTGGCAAGGGCGCCCGCAAGTTTCTACAGATCAGCGTCATGCAGGATTTGATCGGGGCGCAGGGCAAAGCTTCGATTTTCTATCTGAAGCTCGACAAGCCCAACCAGGCCGATGAAGTGGTCGACGAAATCAAGCATGTGCCTGGCATGGAACGATACGTGGCGACGTCCATGTCCTACTATCTCTCCATGATGACGCCGACCAACTATCCGGGCCTTTCCATCTTTATCAATGTGGTCATTGGAATCGCGGTTGTGATCGGGTTCATTGTCATCTTCCAGGCGATGTACGCGGCCGTTCACGAGCGCACGCGCGAAATCGGGATTCTGAAATCGTTGGGCGCTTCGAAGTTTTACATCGTGGATGCCGTCCTTCGCGAAACAGTGCTGCTTGCCATTGGCGGAATCATTCTGGGGATCTTGACCAGTCTGGCTGCGCGTCTGGGCATTAGCAACCACTTTCCCACTATGCGCGTGATTATCAGCGGCCACTGGATTCTGCGAGCCACGATCATAGCGATAGTCGGCTCAATCCTGGGAGGTTTGTATCCCGCCTATAAAGCGGCCCAGAAGGATCCCATTGACGCCTTGGCATATGAATGATGTTGGATCGATTACGGGGTCTTCCACCCAGTTCTGACGAACTACCCGGGAACTTTCTGCTGCTTTTTTCGTATCATCCATTGCTCACCGAACTGGATTGTGCCCGTCTATTCAGGCAAGTGGAGATCAGGCAATGAAAACAACAGCTTGGGGATGGTTAACGGCTGGTGTTCTGGCTCTCGGCCTGAATGGCTTCTATCAGGATGGCGGCGCAGCCTGGCTGCACCGCGCAGTTGAACAAGTACGGGCTGAGGTTGCGCATGGTTCGGGCCTGCTGGCAGATTTAGCGACCGGCAAGATTGACCGCTTCATGTTGCGGGCCAACATCTTACAGGCGCGAACCCAGACAGCAGCCTCATGCCGCGCATCTGTCGCCACGGCCAAAGTGCAAGGCAAAATTGCACGTACCCAGGGCCAGCTCGCCCACTTTGAAGTAATGTCAGCGCGGCAGCGAGCGGCCTTTGCCAGAATGGAAGCCAGGCGGGCTGAGATGGAAGCGAAACTCGCAGATATGCAGTTTACGCCGTATGAATTTGAAAGTTCGACTCCTGTTTGTCGACGTATAGTCGTTCACGTTCCTCAAGTGCACGTACGTGTTCCTGAAGTGCACGTAAATGTTCCTGAGGTGCATGTAAGTGTTCCGCGGATCACGGTTCACCAACCTGCGGTCAAGGTTGAGGTGCCAGCGGTGCACGTTGAGGTACCCGAAGTCACCGCACCAATCTAAAGGCCTCCATTAACTCCTCCGGCGGACGCGAAAACCTCGGTCGCGTCCGTTTTTTCTCTTGTCATCCTGGGCAAGCTTCCTTTTCAACCACCACCTAATTTCTTCCCCATGATGTTCAATCCGGTTCCTCCCTGTGCAAAAGTACCAACATTTTGTCTATCGCTAGTCTCAAAATGACGCTATAGTTTGAACGCTCAGCGATTCCTCTCGACAACTGACCTGAACTGATGGCGCGGAAAAGCGGTTCCACCATCGTGCAGGAAGAGTTGTACCCAGCCGGCGCAAACTATCAGCGCGAAGATTCGCCGCGCGAAGAACTCGACGACGCGCGCCTGATCGATCTCGATGTGGATGAGGAATCTCCCTTTCTGCGCGGGCAAAGGCGCATCCCAGCCCGCCGAAGTTCGCTTCCGAAAAAAACCGCAACCCGATTGCTGTGGAGTGCGGCAGCGGCGGCGATTGTGTGCGCCGCCGGATTGGCCGCCGCCGGCCTTTATCGCTACGGCGAGCGCTCCTGGCGTTTCCGCGTGGAATCGAGCGACGACATCGAGGTTACGGGCACGCAGAACGTGACCAAGGCGCAAATCATGGAAGTGATGGGCGCCGACATCGGCCGCAATATTTTCTTTGTTCCGCTGGCGCAGCAAAAAGCCCAACTGGAGGAGATTCCATGGGTCGAATCGGCCAGCGTAATGCGGTTCGTGCCCAATCGGCTCAAGATTCAAATTCACGAGCGCACTCCCATAGCGTTCGCGCGCGTAGGATCGCGAATTTTTCTGATCGATGCCGGCGGCACGCTGATGGAACTGCCTCCGAAGCGGAAGTATTCGTTTCCCGTGATTTTGGGGATGAATCCGAGCGAGCCGCTTTCGACCCGCGCCCCGCGAATGAAGGTTTACATGCAGATGGTGCGCGAACTGGATGCCGGCGGCGCGCGCTATTCGCAGGATTTGAGTGAAGTTGATCTTTCGGATCTGGAAGATGTGAAAGTACGGGTGAACGATCCAGTGGGCGATGTGCTGGTGCATCTGGGGTCGTCCGACTTTCTCGAGCGGTACAAGATTTATGTGACTCACGCCCAAGGCTGGCGGCAGCAGTTCCAGAAACTGGAGTCCGTCGATCTGCGCTATGAGAACCAGATCATTGTGAATCCCGATGTGCCGCATGTGGCAAAGGCGACGCCGCTGAATCCGGCTGCGGCGAAAGCGGCTGCAGCCGCGGGCGTGAAGCCGGCGGCATTGATCACGCACTTGCCCCATGACAAAGCCGTGCCCAAACCTGCCTTTGAGTTGAGCGAGAAGAAGCTCGACCCGAAAGCTGGGAGCAAGCTGCGAGTAAGGAAAGCCCTGGCGCATGCGGTTCGTTCCGGTAGCGCCGGCGTCCCGCCGAGTGTAGCGAAAGCGTCCTTGCCCTCAACGGGGCGGGCGAGACGCCCGTCCGAAAGCCGCCCAGATGGCGGCGCTACATCGGTTGCTCCGGCGGCCAAATCCGCGCCGGCTAAGCCGGCGGTCAGCGAGCAAAAACCAGCACCCGGTCAGAAACCAAGTCCGGCAATTGGCAAAGATCAGGCAGGATTATCGAGCCACTGAGATTGTGAAATTTATCTTGATTTTGGGATTGTTTCAGTGTTCAGGGACTCTCAACTGATGGCGAATCAGCAGGGAAGTTTTCTAACAGCAATTGATGTGGGCAGCGCCAAGACTTGTGCCGTAATGGTCGAGGTCACTGACAATGGCCTGCGCTATCGCGGACACGGCGTGGCCGAATCGCGCGGTTCGCGCAAAGGCGTCATTGTCGAGTTGGACAAGGCAGTGGCCGCAATTCAAAAGTCAGTCGAAACCGCCGAAGACGTCGCCGGTGCTGCCGTCGAACACGCAATCGTTGGTATCGGTGGAGCACACGTTCGCGGGGCGAACAGCCATGGCGGCATTACTCTCGGCACCCGTCCTCGTGAAATCGGGAAGGACGAGATCAAGCAGGCAGTCGAGCGCGCCCGGGCCATTCCTTTGCCCGCTGATCGCGAAGTGCTCCATCTGTTGCCACAGGAATTCATTTTGGACGACCAGCCCGGCGTGCATGACCCGCTGGGAATGATGGCGGCACGCCTGGAAGTGCGAGTTCATCTTGTCACAGCCGCGGCCAGCGCAACCCAAAACGTAATCACGGCAGTCAACCGAGCGAGCGTGCATGTCGATGACACGGTGTTCGAGCCTCTCGCAGCAGCCGATTCGGTGTTGCGAACTGACGAGCGTGAGTTGGGTGTCTGCCTCGCTGACATCGGCGCGGGGTCGACCGAACTGATGGTGTTCATTCAAGGCGCAGTCGCCTTCACGGGCGTAATTCCAATTGGCGGCGATCACTTTACCAGCGATCTATCGGTTGGAATGTGTACGCCCCTTGCCGAAGCGGAGAAGATCAAGAAGGCGCACGGCAACGCGATCGTCACCTTGATTCCGGAAGGGAACGAAGTTGAAGTGCCCTCAGTCGGAGATCGTCCGTCGCGCCTGCTGCCGCAGCGGCTCGTCGCGGAAATTCTCGAGCCGCGTGCGCGCGAGCTGTTTGAAATGATGCGCGACACTTTGCGGCAAAGTGGCACGTTCGACTCTTGCCTGGCAGGCTTTGTTCTTTGCGGAGGCGGCTCCCGGCTGCCGGGAATTTTCGATGTGGCTGAATCGGCGTTGCGGCGTCCTGTGCGTTTGTCGTGGCCTACACCGTTGGCGAAAATGCCCGCCGCCCTCGCAGAACCGGAATTTGCGACCGTGCTTGGCATGGTTGCGTACGGACAGCGCGCGCGTATGGCCCGCGGCTTTCAGGCCGACCGTTGGGGATCGAAATTGAAAGCGATATTAGTGGGATAGTCGCGAGCTGCGAGTTTGGAGTGCGAGCACCGAGTTTCGGTTTTCTCGGCCTGCTTTGCAGACGTTCTTTTCGTTCTCTGCGGTCTAAGATTTTCAACTTCTTAAACCGCAGAGGCCGCCAAGAACCGCCGCAAAGATCGCAAAGCGGAGGCCAATCTAAGCCGTTTGGAGAATTATGAAAAACGATTCCAGCATTCGCATCAGCTTCAACGAGGAGCCAATTAACGACGCCAAGATCAAAGTACTCGGAGTTGGCGGCGGTGGCGGCAATGCGGTCAATCGCATGATCGATGCCGGGGTTGAAGGCATCGAGTTCATCGCGGCCAATACCGACCTGCAGGCGCTGCGCCTGTCGCGCGCGCCGATGAAGCTCCAGCTCGGGGTGAAGCTGACGAATGGCCTGGGCGCAGGTGCCAATCCCGAAGTCGGGCGCAAGGCGGCGCTTGAAGACTCCGACAAGATCATTGAGGCGCTCGAGGGCGCTGACATGGTTTTTGTCACGACCGGCCTCGGCGGCGGTACCGGCACAGGCGCTGCCCCGATCATTGCGTCCCTCGCCAGTGAAATGGGCGCGCTCACCGTGGCCGTTGTTACCAAGCCATTTTCCTTCGAAGGCAAGCGCCGCATGAAGCAGGCCGAGAAAGGCATCGAAGAGCTGATGGAATCGGTCGACACCACCATCGTAATTCCCAACGAAAAGCTCCTCGCGGTAGCCGAGAATGCGGGCTTCTTCGAATCGTTCCGCATCGCCGACGACATTCTGCGGCAGGGTGTGCAGGGAATCTCCGACATCATCACCATTCCCGGCATCATCAATCGCGACTTCGCCGATGTAAAGACCATCATGGCCCGCATGGGTTATGCCGTTATGGGCACGGCGACCGCCAGCGGAAAAGACCGCGCCATCGAGGCCGCGCAGCGGGCCATTGCGTCTCCGCTGCTGGAAGCGGGCGCGATCGATGGTGCGCGCGGCATTTTGATCAACATCACTGGTTCGGCATCGCTGAAGCTGGCCGAAGTGCAGCAGGCCTGTACCATTATCCAAACCGCCGCGCATGAGGACGCGAACATTATTTTCGGCGCGGTCATGGACGAGAAAATGAAAGATGCGGTCAAGATCACCGTAATTGCGACCGGCTTCCGCGAAGTGGAACGGCACCAGTTCAGGCGCGAAGAATCTCACGCGTCATTCGCAAACAGTCACGACGATGCCATGAGTTTTCCCGAGACTGTGCCGGCCCAAGAATTTCCCGAATCCGCAGATCCTATGCCCATCGAAGAACGGCCGGCTACGAATGCGAACCCATTTGCAACGGCTCATCCGGAGGCCGAGGTGATTACCCTCGATACCATGCGCAGCTCCATGGTAGCGAACTTCGAGCAGGACGACCTGGATGTGCCTGCATTCATGCGCAAACGCGGCGATGTGATGTGAACACAACGATGGATTCACCGCGGAATCATAGAATGTTCTAACCGTTGGAACGTGCACGTGCGAATGTTGAGCGTGAAAAGTGCAAGGTTTTGGTCGACAACCTGAGCCAAAAGGCGCAAAAGTTTGCGCATTGCCCGTATCTTTTTGGTTAAGGTGGAACTGTTACGGCAGCCTGTTAGACTAAAGTGATTTGCGAGTAAGTGCTTGTTTCTTAATAAATTAGTTTGGAAGCCTAAGTTTTATCAAAGAATTACTTTCTTGTTGCCTGAAACGGCGCAACTCCAGTACTATCGCGGAGTTGGCCGGGTTTGACGGCGTGGGGCAACGGCTGGCATTGTTCTTGCATTTAGTTTAGAGAAATCCGGGAACCCGGGGTCGAGGGAACACTCGAACATGGTGGGGAATCGCCTTCTTCGTCTTGTTGCGCCGGCGGTGGTTTTTTGGTTGGCTCCGGCTGTTTGGGCAGCGCACGTCGACACTCGGGCGCTCACCACGCACAAAGCCAAATCCACAAAATTAAGTGAGACGCAGCGCACGCGGCGACACATGCGCCATTTGGCCAGCAGCCGGCGCACGACGCAGACGGCGGCGCCGCATGCGACTTTGACACGCACCTCTGTACCCGCGCGCCGTCATGGTTATCATGAGCGATTTTTCATGAGTTCCTTCGCCGACGGAATCGGAGCTGGCGACCTCAGCGAAGGCGAAGATCCGCTCGTGCGCCAGGCCGCGGTTGATGCCCTCGGAAACATGAATGGCACCGTGGTCGCGATCGAGCCCACCAGCGGCCGCGTTCTGGCCATGGTGAATCAGAAGCTGGCTCTATCGAGCGGAGCGCAGCCTTGCTCGACCATCAAGCTGGCCGTTGCCCTCGGGGCTTTGAATGAGGGGTTGATCTCGAAAGAAACCGAAGTTTCCCTTGGCGGGCGCAGCCGCATGAACCTGACCGATGCTCTGGCTCATTCGAACAACGCTTACTTTGAGTCCCTTGGCCGCAAGCTGGGATTCGAAAAGGTCGCCTACTATGCTCACGAGTATGGCCTGGGCGAACTTGCCGGCTACGACATTCCCGGCGAGCAGTTGGGCGAGTATCCCGAGGAAGTGATTCCAGAGAAGCTCGGCGGTGTCGGCAAAATGTGTTCATTTGGCGAAGGCATTTCTATGACGCCTTTGCAGTTGGGTGCGCTCGTTTCAGCCATCGCCAACGGCGGAACGCTCTATTACCTCCAGCATCCGACCACTCCGGAAGAGGTCGCGAGTTTTCAGCCGCGCGTCAAGCGCCAACTCGATATCGCCCCTCTGATTCCTGAACTTTCAGACGGCATGGCCGGCGCTGTACTGTACGGTACTGCCCGACGGCTCGGTCTAAACTTCAATGAAGAAGAAATTCTGGGCAAGACCGGAACTTGCTCCCATGAAGGCACACGCTTCGGTTGGTTCGCTTCCTACGCTAACACCACAGTCGGCCGCATCGTAGTCGTCGTCTTCCTCGAGGGTGGGCGGCCCACGTTTGGTCCCAAGGCGGCTGAGATTGCCGGGCTGATGTATCGCAATCTCTACGACCACAATTTCTTTATGGCCGGAACACCGCAGCCTGTTGAGACGAAAGCGGTCGGCACCAGCCAGTAACCTGCCTTCTTTGTCAGGGCCGTCCTTAATCTCATCCACGGCACGCCGGGACCCACTTCATCGGTCTCGCCCGGCCTGTGCCATTTCCCCTTCCCGAAATTACAGACTTCTCACACAGAAAATTCCAACCCTGCCGATTATCTAACCTGGGGAATTATGTCCGCAGGAAACCCTGTGGCCCCATTCGTCCAGTGTCGAGAGCTGCATGCCACCGGCTTCCCTCATCCTATCGGACAGATTCCACGCTGCCGGGCAAATCTACATCGGAGCGGCCATTATCGCAGCGCTAGTATTCTCTTTACTTGCTCTCAAGAAGTTAGGAAACAGCACGGCAATTGCCTCATTACTTGCCGGCAAATTCAGAGATCTTCGAAAAAGCGATCACGGCAACACTGCCCGCGAACGCGAGTTGTACTTCCAGTCCATGGCTGAAGCTGCACCCGACATCATCTGGACCGCGACGCCCGATGGTTCCGACGACTACTTTAACCAAAGAATGTTCGATTACACCGGGATGACCCTTGAGCAATTGCGCGGTTCCGGCTGGACTGCAATCGTCCATCTCGATGATTTGCAGACGTGTCTGACCAAGTGGGAAAATGCGCGCCGCATGGGCACTCCCTACGACATGGAATATCGTTTGCGCCGGGCAGATGGCAACTACCGCTGGTTCATCGTGCGCGGCAACCCCATTCGCAATTCCGAGGGCAAAATCGTGAAATGGTTCGGCACTTGCACCGACATCGAAAACCAGAAGCAGAACCAGCAGATTCTGGAGGAGCAGGTCCTTGAACGAACCATGCAATTGGAAGACATGAACCGGCGGCTGCAGGATGAAATGGCGGAGAAAGACTTCGCTCGCCATCAGTTCGACGAGCAGAACGCAATCATGATGAGCGACCTGGAAAAACGCTCGGAGCGGGCAACCCTGCTGGCCAAAATGGGAGAGTTGCTGCAAAGTTGCGTAAGCCGTGATGAGGTGATCAAGGTCGCCTTGGGTTTTGCCCCCAAGATATTCCCCTCTGCCCGTGGGTTGCTAGCCTTGCTGAATTCTGCCCGGAACCTGGCCCAGGTAATAGGTTCGTGGAACGAATGCCAAATCTCCGCCTCCGAGTTTGACAGCAGCGCATGTTGGGCATTGCGCACGACCCACCCGCATCTGGTGCCGGCAGGGGACGCCACGGCGCGCTGCCCTCATGCCTCAGGGATATCGGGGTCATACATCTGCATCCCGATCCTGGCGCAGGGAGAAACCTTGGGCATTCTCCATCTTCAAGCCACGACGGATGGTCAGCTGGAATCGGCGGAGCTCTCATTTAGAACTACGTTCGCAGGGCAAGTGGGGTTGTCCATTGCCAACATCCGCCTTCAGGAAAAACTCCTCATTCAATCCGTGCGGGATCCCTTGACAGGCCTCTATAACCGGCGCCACATGGACGAGTTGCTGGAGCGGGAAGTGCGGCGTGCCAGCCGTGGCGGCTATTCATTGGGTATTCTCATGATCGATCTCGATCATTTCAAGAATTTCAATGACACTTACGGTCACGAGGCTGGCGACGCCATTTTGCGCGAGACCGCTTCCCTGCTTGTCAGGTGTGTGAGAGCTGAGGACTTCATTTTCCGCTTTGGGGGAGAAGAATTTGTAAACCTGCTGCCTACCGCAAATCTGCGAGCCTCACAGAAACGAGAGGGGAACACTTGCGCATAAGAATGAAAGAACTCACAGTAGTTCATCAGGGCACATCAATGGGAATGCTAACGATTTCCGTGGGCGTGGCTGTGTTTCCTCAAGATGGCATGTCGCCCAAAGAGTTGATGACTGCCGTCGATGCCGCGTTGTATGAGGCGAAGCGGGCCGGCCGGGACCAGGTTGCAGTCGCTTCGCCCAACACGGCTCAGGAGTCGCCCCCGCCTGCGGCAGGAAGTGCGTCGGCAATCGGGATTACTACACAAATCTAATTCTTGGCTTTGCGCTCGTCACGTTCAACGACCCCATCCTTGATATGGACGATGCGGTGCGCGTTCCCCGCACCCCGCCTCTAATCCCATATCTTGAAGTGCGGCCACGCTTCCGCTAGCGGCGCTTTGAGGCCGTGGCAGACGAGAATGGTGTAGTGCTCCCAGCCCATCGTAAACGGCTGATCAACTTTTGGGCCCTGCTCAACGCTGCTGCACGAGTATTGCGCGTCGTCGAGATTCCAATTCAGCATGATCAGGCTCTCACCGTTGTACTGGCGAAATCCCCAGTAATAGTAATTCTGGTGAGCGCTAATTGATTTGGGCAATCCGTAACGGGACCCGAAGAAGTCGATGGCGCCAGCGGAGCCGTAATTCCCCGCGAGAATCGCGGTTTTGGCGCGCTCGTCCGGCGGCATGGCGTTGTAAACCTGGGCGACCTGAGCCACCATCTCCGGCCAGCCGAACTCGTCCGCAAAGTGCTGCGGTAACTCGCTGCTCATGTGAGTTTCGGTTCGAGTGAGGCCGACACCCAGAGCGTCCATGTAAGCAGCTATCTTAGCGGGTGGAAGAATCGGCAGAACCAGTGGGGCGGCTATGGTTCCGAGCATGGCGAGGGCGATTGGGAACGCAACTTTCGCCCAGCGCAGGCGCGCATGCAGATCGATGAATTTCTCCCAGAACACTCCGCCGGCGGCGAACAGCATGGGGTAGATGGGGGCGAGGTAATAGTCCTTAGCATGAAGAGCCATCATGATGGCCAGAAACACCAGGTAGGTAGTGCCCAATACGCGGTAGCGGCGGCCGTCCCGGTGAAAGAGCACGAAGCCCAGTCCGGCAATCCAAACTAACGCGCTAAGCGGCAACAGCATCATGATTTGCTGCTTCAAGAACGGCAGCGGTGGCAACTCGACATTCTTGTGAATTTTTCTCACGTTGCTCAGATCGACCCACGTAGCGAAACCGTGCCGATATTGCCAGATGAGATTGGGCACACTGAGCAGAAAAATGATGCCCGCCGCCATCCAGAGCCAGCGCGTGCGAAACAGCCTCCGCCCTGAAGTCAACAGCAGACCCGCGAGCAAAGCGATCAGGAAAAATGCTGTGGAGTGCTTGTTCTCGAGACCTAATCCCATGAGCACTCCGACCCAAATGAGCAGTTCGGGCCGCGACAGATTGTTCGCGCGCAGCAGCAAGTAGACTGTGCCCATCCAGAAGAGGGGCTCGAAAGGATTCATCGAGAAGCGTGTTGCGTTGCCCAGGATGACGGGAGCTACAAGCACTGATAGAGACGCCAGTAAGACTGCGAAGAGTTTGCCGCCCAGCTCTTGGGCGATCAATCCGGTGATCAGGATTTCGAGGGCGAACGCCAGTGCGGGGAAGAATCGAATTGCGTGTAGTGAATATCCGAACAGAAATGTTTGTACGTGGAGGAGAAACGGCGCCAAAGGCGCGAGGTCGACATACCCCCAATCAAGATGATGTGAGAGCGCCAAATAGTAAAGTTCGTCGCGAAAATATCCATATCCGCCGTTGGTGACCATCTGCACGGCGATGGCGACAGCCGCCAATAGCCACGCGGGTAAAATATCTGAGGAAAACCAGGAAAGGTTGGTTGAGTCAAGCCCGAGCGCTGCCGGGATGAGATCTGGATGTTCTCCAGCGTTCATTTTCCTGGAGAAGTTACTTCTTGCGCTCGTCGCGCTCGACGACCCCATCCTTGATATGGACGATGCGGTGCGCATACTCCGCAATATCGTGCTCGTGAGTGACCAGCACGATCGTGTTCCCCTCGGCGTGTAAGCGGTCAAACAGGGCCATGATCTCGTTGCCAGTGGTCGAATCGAGATTACCCGTTGGTTCGTCGGCCAGGATGATTGAAGGCCGGTTGACCAGGGCGCGAGCAATGGCAACGCGCTGGCGTTGTCCGCCGGAAAGCTCATTGGGCTTGTGCGTCATGCGGTCCTCCATACCGACGGCTTTCAAGGCAACCTTGGCCCGCTCGATGCGCTCCTCGGTGGGAACTCCCGCGTAGATCAGTGGCAGTTCCACATTGTGAAGGGCCGTGGCGCGGGCCAGCAAATTGAACGTCTGAAAAACGAATCCGATTTCCTTATTCCGAATGTGTGCCAGTTCATCGTCGTCGAGTTCGCTGACCAGTTGGCCGTTCAGCCAGTACTCGCCCTTGGTGGGAGTATCAAGGCAGCCGATCAGGTTCATCAGCGTGGATTTGCCCGAACCTGAAGGCCCCATAATCGCTACGTACTCGCCTCGTCCTATCCGGAGATTCACGCCCCGCAGCGCCTGCACCTGCTGCTCCGAGCCCATGTCGTAGGTCTTCCACAGGTCTTCGGCAGCAATCATGCATGATTGCGGTGGCGACACGGGAACAGCGTTGACGGGCATGCTGATTACTTCGGCGGTTGCCATATTTTTCTCCTGCTCCGCTGCCACTAGTTTCTCCCCGGTAAAATTTCGACTCCGAGAGCTGCTTTATGTATTGCCAAGAACCCCTGATCACGACCCGTATCCGGCTTACCGTTTGGACGCATCAAGCTCGCTAAAGTTATGTCTGCTCCTCTTTCTTGGGAACAGAGTTATCAATTTTGACGCTGCTCCCAGAACGCAGCGTGCGCAACACCTTGTAGCTGCCGGTAATAATTTCGTCCCCTTGTTTCAATCCGCTTACCACTTCGATGTCACTGGTTCCAGTGATGCCGGTGGTCACAGGCACGAACTCCGCTTTCTTGTTACGGATTACAAATACGCCTTGAATTTCCTCTTTCTGATCCTTTTCGTTGGATGCTGCTTCTTTCGGCGTGGGCGCCGCGGCATGTACCGAACCCGAGTTGGAGTGTTCCTGTGCCAATTGCTCCTTCGTTCGGACAGAAAGCGCCTGGATCGGAATGGACAAGACGTTGCTGCGGGAAGCGGTCGTGATTTTGGCGGTTGTAGAGAGGCCGGGGCGCAGATCGGCCGGCGCATCGGTCAGCGTGACCACTACTTTGAAATCCTTTGCTTCCTCGCTCGTGCTGGTCTGCTGCGAGGTAGCAACGCCCGTCGATCGCACAATGGCGTTGTCTCCGATTTCAGAAACCGTGCCGTGGAAAGTTTTCTTCGGAATCGCGTCGATAGTGACCTCGGCAGGTTGCCCCAGGCGCACGTTTACGATGTCGGTTTCGTCGATCTTTACTTCGCCGGTGATCACCGACATATCGGCGAGCGTCATCAGCGTGCTGCCGGGTGAATTCTGAATGCCGATCACCACGGTCTCGCCCTCGCGTACAGGCAGATTGGTGATGACGCCATCGAAGGGCGCGGAGTAGCTGGCTTTTTGGAGTACATCGTTAAAGCGGATCAGCGTCGCGCGATTCTGCGCGACATGCTTATCGGCGGAATCCTTTTGCGCTTTGGCCTGTGCCACTCGCGCCTGCGCCTGACCCAGGCCGGCTTCGGCGGTGGCCCAGGCATCCCGCCGGCTGTCGAAATCGGATTTTGCAATCAGACCGTCCTGAAATAGACTTTGCGCCCGCTCCCAATCGAGCTTATTGCGGTCGTAGTCGGCTTGGGCGCGGCGGAGATCGGCTTCAGCGGTCCTTAAGGCGGCATCGGCGGCGACAGCATCCGTTTCGGCTGCCTGCAAGGACGCTTCATTGGCGTTCACATCCGCCGAGGACTGCACGTTTTCAAGTTGCGCCAGCAATTGGCCCTTCTTGACGTGGTCGCCCTCTTTCACATAGAGGTGTGTGATCTTGCCGAAAGCGTTCGCGCCGATGTTGACGTAGGTTTTAGGCTTGATTTCACCCGAGCCGCTTACGATCGAGGTCAAATCTTCGCGCTGGGCTTTGGCGGTCTGCACCGTTACCACATTTTTCCCGCTTTGGTATACCGTTATCCCGACAATTACGGCCAACAGAAGCAGGACGCCAACGCCAATTAAGATTTTCTTCCAGGTCTTCATCGTGTGCGCCGCCATTCGGGGCTGCCGCCATTCTTTGATGGTAGTGGCTCTAACCGGGACGCCTTCATGCTGGGCTTTGTACGTCTCCGACACTTCGCAGGATGACGGGCACACATTCAGGGGTACGATCCTGCCAACAGGAAAGTTCCAGTCTGGAATGGAGTGCTAAGCCTCTGGAAATACGTAGGTAAAACCGCCTCGACGACACCAGTCTAGCACTGAAAATTATATCTTGGACTCGAATGGGCTCCAAAAGTATTCAGGAAACCCTCCGGGCAACTCGGCGAAAGGGCCGCCGCGTCCAAGACGTAGGGCTTGCGGGGCTTCAATTTGTTCTAACGCCGTGACTTAACCTTGCTTTAGCCCAGTTGAGGGCCTAAAATAAACTAACGAACGTTTCGTCGAAGAGTTCGTTGTAGCAGGAGTCCCTCTCATGTTCCGGGTTGGTTCAAGGTCTTTCATTTCATTTATTGTTCTGGCTTTAGTCACAGCTTCGCCGGGTCAGGCTAGAGCTCAGAATGATAAAGCTGCTGGCGCCAACAACGCCCAGTCCGCGACTCCGTCCAACGCCCAGTCCGGAACTCCCTCCGGTGTTCAGCAACAACCCTCCGACCAGCCCGACCCGCTTAAGCGCCAGCCCACCGCAAAGCAAAAAAGGGAGCAGAAGAGGGCCCTGAACGTCGAGCTCAGCAAAGTCTACAAGAAGTGGCTGAATGAGGACGTGGTCTGGATTATTACCGACGAGGAACGGGCCGCATTTAAGCAGCTCTCGAACGACGAAGAACGAGACAATTTTATCGAGGCTTTCTGGCAGCGCCGCGATCCTACCCCGGATACGGAAGAAAACGAATACAAAGAAGAACACTATCGCCGGATTGCCTATGCGAACGAACACTTCGCCGCCGGCATTCCCGGCTGGAAGACTGACCGCGGCCGCATTTACATCATGTATGGCCCTGCGGACGAAGTTGAGTCGCATCCCTCCGGCGGCACTTACGAGCGGCCCATGGAAGAGGGCGGCGGCGAGACTTCGACTTACCCATTTGAGCAGTGGCGCTATCGGTACCTTGAGGGCATCGGCCAGGAAATCATCATCGAGTTCGTCGATACCTGCATGTGCGGCGAGTACCACATGACCATCGACCGTTCAGAGAAAGACGCGTTGAAGTACACGCCCAACGCGGGCCTGACTCTCTACGAGCAAATGGGTATGGCGAACAAAGCCTCTCGCTTCAGCAACGGAGGGCTCGAGCAGCTCGGAGCCGGCCCGAATAGTTCGATGCTGGCTGCCAAGGAATTCGATCGCCTCGAGCAGTACGCCAAACTGCAAGCGCCTCCTCCGATCAAGTACAAGGACCTGGAAGAAGTCGTAAATACGAAGATCATTACTAACCTGATGCCCTTCGATGTCCGCACGGACTTCGTGAAGGTCACGGGCGATACGGTGCTGGTGCCCATCACGATCCAGATGAAATACCGCGACATCACCTTCGTCAACAAGGACGGAGTGCAGCGCGGAACGGTAAACATCTTTGGCCGGATTACCACTCTGACCGGGCGCGTTGTGCAGGTCTTCGAAGATCCTGCTCAGGTCGATGTGCCAGCCGAGTTGTTGCCCCGCGTGGCGGAAAACTCGTCTGTATATTGGAAGGCAGTCCCGCTGCGTCCCGGACGCTACAAAATCGATATCGCGGTCAAAGACGTAAATGGAGACCGCAAGGGCGTTTGGAGCCGCGGCATTCAGGTGCCCGAGTATTCCGACGACAAGCTGGCGACCTCGACGCTGATCGTGGCTGATGTGATGGAGCCGGTTCCAACCAAGGATGTAAGCTCAGGCAGCTTTGTGATTGGATTGAATAAAGTTCGGCCCCGAGTGGCACCGGCCAATGGCAAGCCGGCGGTGTTCAAGCGTGGGCGCGATCCCAAAATCAACTTCTGGATGCAGGTCTACAATCTGGGTGTGGACGAGAAGACGCACAAGGCTTCAGCCACGTTCGAGTACGACATCGTAAACATCGCGACCAACAAGGCGGTGGTGCAGAAATCCGAATCCACCGACACCATGGGCAATGTCGGCGACCAGATAACGCTGCAGAAATCGATTGCCTTGGCCAATCTGGAGCCTGGTGTCTACAAGATAGAAATTAAAGTGAACGACAATATCTCCAAGCAGACTGTTGATCCCTCAGCCACGTTTGCTGTAGAGTAACGGTCTCCTTGTTCCCCGGGGGTTGGAGTGAAACTTCGCCAGCTCGGATTTTGGGCGGTGACACTTGCACTATCGCTTCCTGCATGGGCGGCAGAGAAGCCGGGCGAGATTTCTGGCTATGTGCGTGACGCGGCCGGTCTCCCTCAGATGGGTGCCGTTGTCGAAATTGCCAGTTCGACCTCGCGAGTCCTGACCGTATTCACCGACGTTGCCGGTTTCTATTCCGCCAAGGACCTGATCCCCGGATACTACTACGTTAAAGTTTCAGCTCCCGCATTCCTCCCCGCACTGCGCGAAAAGATAGGCTTGCGTACCGGTTCCAGCGTTCGTGTGAATGTCACGCTGAACACGTTGTGGGACGCGATGCGGATTGGACCCCGCCGCAACGGCGCCGATGAGGACGACTGGAAGTGGACATTGCGGTCAGCAGCCAATCGGCCAGTACTGCGGGTTTTCGATGATCCCACAGCTCCTGAGCAGCAAAGCCACGACATGAAAGCCAGTGTGTCGTTTCTGGCCGGTTCAGCGGCAACTGGATACGGCAGCGGCTCTGACATGAGCACAACGTTCTCCGTGGAGCGTTCAATTTTCGCTGCCGATCGCGTGGGGTTGAGCGGGAACGTCGGCTATGGCGATGGGCTGCCTTCGGCTGTTTTGCGCGGTGCGTATTCTCACCGCGAGCCGGATGGTTCCGGACCGTCGATGGCCGTCACCATGCGCCGCTTCGCGCCCTCTGATCCCAACCTGCACTATGCGGCCTTGCAGGCACTCGCGCTAAATGCCGGCGACGACTTCGCCATCGGCGATGTTCTAGAGTTGAAGTTCGGCAGTGAACTTCAGGCCATTCAATTCCTCGGGCACGTGACTGCATTCCGGCCCTACGGTTCAGTAGATTTCCACGCCACGCCCAACACAGTTTTCTCATATGAGTACGCCACATCGCTGCCGCAGACGCGCCTGGAAAAAGGCTTCGATTCTGCCCCTGCCGACCTGAGCGAGGCCGATCCTCGGGTCAGCATGACTAACTTTACTACCCGGGTGGAGAATGCCCGCCATCAGGAAATCAGCATTTCGCGCCGCATCGGCGAAAACAGCCTTCAGCTTGCGGCCTTCCGCGATCGTGTGGCAAACACGGCATTGCTCGGCACCGGAGAAGTAACCGCCGCTGGCGGTTTCCTGCTGCCCGACGTGGATTCTGAAACCTTCAGCTACACCGGGAACAATCTCGATACCAACGGACTGCGGGTTGTGCTTGAGCGCAAGTTCTGCTCTGACCTGACGGGAACGCTTGACTATGCCTTCGGTGGAACTCTGGACCTAACCAAACCCGATGTCGCAATTCAGAATGCCCAGCAGTGGATAGACACCGAACGCCGTCACGCCTTGGCCGCCAACTTGAGCGGCAAGATTCCGCACTCTCACACGCGCTGGATCGCTTCTTACCGCTGGGTGAACGGTACTGCCTTGACGCCGGTCGATATGTTCAACGCATCGCCGGGCCAGAGTGATCCTTACCTGAATCTTTTCATCCGCCAGCCCATTCCGACTCTCGGTTTCCTGCCCGCTCATATGGACGCGGTGGTAGATATCCGCAATCTGCTGGCTCAAGGCTACGTCCCGATCGTAGCCCAGGACGGCCAGACAGTCTATCTCGTCCAGGCCGCACGCTCCCTGCGCGGCGGTGTCACCATCACCTTCTAGGCGCAAGTCCCGAGCCGCGAGTCCGTTCACGACGGACAGCCGCCCTCGTGTCCAGGGATCAAAGCTCCCGGGGTCTCTGAATGCTTACGACCCAGGAGTCGCCACTCGCAACCGCATTGCGCTCGAGACTCGCAATTCTGCACTCAATACTGTGCCTTTGGGTTATTACCGCGCAGTTACGTCATTCGTAAAATCTATTGTCTGCATCACAACTCCGTGGTTGACTCTTGAGATGGGCTTCCGATAGTGTGTGGCCTGTGCGGCGGGCCTTGCATGTTGTTATCGTGCAAGGAATTGTATGCCCTCCCAGCAGTTCCCATAAGGCGCTGTCGCGCACGGTATACGATTCCAAAACCAAACAAGTTCGAGGAGACGTTATGAGCGCGCGCACCCTTCTGGTCTTTGTGCTTATGGCTGCCATCGGCCTCTCTGCACAGACGTTCCGTGGAACCATCCTAGGCACCGTTACCGACCCATCAGGCGCCGTCGTCGCTGGTGCCAAAGTGACGGTTAAGAACGTAGCCACAGGATTGGAGCGCTCCACCGAAACCAGCGCCGACGGCAGCTACGCGCTTCCGGAACTTCCGATCGGCACGTACACCGTGACCATTAGCGGCCCGAATTTTCAAACGTTCGTGGCAAAGGATGTGGTAGTTGATGTCTCTAGCGAGCGACGAGTGAACGCGGCAATGAAGCCGGGACAGGTCTCAACCCAAGTGACCGTCGCGGGCGACTTGTTGCCGCAAGTAGAGACCACGTCGACCGAGATCGGAGGTACCCTTACAGCCGAGACAATCGAATCACTTCCGGTTAACGGACGCGACTATCAGAAACTCATTTTCATGAACCCAGGGGTTGCTGGGTCGCCTGATCAGATCTCAGACTCACCAGGTTCCTACGGAATTTTTTCCATGAATGGTTCGCGAGGCCGCTCGAATAACTTTTTATTAGACGGCACCGACATGAACGATGGGTACCGCAATGATCCTGCGATCAATGAGGCAGGCGTTTTCGGCGATCCTGCAACCATTTTGCCGCTCGATGCCGTGGCCGAATTGAGGGTGATCTCGAACTATGAAGCTGAATATGGCCGAAACAGCGGTGCGGTGATCAATATCGTCACCAAGAGCGGCACTAATTCACTACATGGGGCAGCCCTTGAATATTTGCGCACAAATAACTTAGGCGCGCGGAATTATTTCAACAACGTGGGGGGCGAGAATCCATTTCATAACAATCAGTTTGGGGCGGCGCTTGGCGGCCCGATTGTGAAAGACCACACGTTCTTTTTCTTTGACTATGAGGGCCAGCGCGAAACCGGCGCACAGGGCGGACTCAGCTGCGTGCCTGACCCACTGGACATCGCGGCAGACGAGGCCGTCAATGGGCCGGCGAACAGTGTGTCGCAGGCGTTGTTGAATCGCGACCCCTGGCCTGCTCCAACCTTTCCGTTGCCGGCAGACACACCTGCCTTGGAACTGGGACCCGGCAACGCGGCCGATACAGGTTGCCCCAACGGTCCTAACCTTTCCACAGCCACACTGTTCAGTAATGACGTCGACAGTCTGATCGCAAAAGTTGATCACAACTTCGCATCAGGTATTCTGACTGGCCGCTATTACTACGGAAACAGTACCCAGAGCTTCCCCTTCGCTCAGCTTGCCGCTGGTCTCCTACCCGGATTTAACACTGTGACGCCCACGCGCGTGCAGCTGGTTTCCATTTCCTATGTGAAGAATGTGAATGCGTCTCAGGTGAACGAGGCGCGCCTGGGATGGAACCGTTTTGCCGAGGGTTTTTTCCCCCAGGATAGGAGCTTCAATCCGAACTCTATCGGGCTGGATACGGGCGTAACTAATCCATATGACTTTGGCCTTCCAGGGATCACCGTAGAGGGCTTTTCACCGATTGGAGCGACGAGTTCGGTGCCACGCTCCCGCGTAGACTCGAACTGGCACTTCATCGACAATTACTCGTGGAAAATGGGGCGGCACAACATCAAGTTCGGTTATGAATTCCGCCGCACTACGATCCAACTGATCCAGGACAATACATTCCGGGGCAAACTGGTATTCGACGACTTGAGCGATTTCCTGTTGGGAACTGCAGATCCGTCACTCAGCACGATCAATGGCGGCGACACGTTGCGTCATACAGCCGAGAACAACCACGGCCTCTATCTGCAGGACGAGTTTCGCCTGACCCCGAAGCTCACCGTGAACTATGGGATCCGGTGGGATTACTTCGGCGTGGTACACGAGAAAAACAATCTCTTTTACCAGATGTCGCCCGCCAATGGCGGGACCGAGGTGCAAATCGGCAGCCCCGGTGGTCCCGGCGGTCTATACAACTCCGACTACCACAACTTCGGCCCCCGCATCGGCGTGGCTTACGACGTAACGGGCAAAGGTCAGACAGTAGTTCGCGCAGGATGGGGACTGTTCTACGACGCCTTTTCTCAGGATATTTTCCTGGGCCACGTTCCTTATAATTGTCCCTTTTGCCCCGGTCCTGCCTACGCGGGAGTTGGATCAGAAGCGATTTATACCGAGTCATTGTTCGCCCCGGCGCTTGGCGCTGGGCCCATATTCGGCACTCCCTCGCCATTGGATAATTTCTTCGGCGCTTCGCCCAACATCCGAACCCCGTATGTACAGAACTTCAACCTGAATCTGCAGCAGCAGCTCACCGGAAAGATGGTCCTGCAGGTCGGCTATGTCGGGTCAATCGGAACGAAGCTGTTCCGCTTCCGTGACATCAACCAGCCCACGCAGGCGCAAATCACAGCCTATGACCTAAGCTGTCCTCTGGGCGGCACGCCTCCGAACTGCCCCATTGCTGGATTCGATAATGTAAGTGCCGTTGCCCGGACCAACTTCCCGAACTTCGACTATGTGAACCAGGAGGAGACCACCGCGAACTCCAACTACAACGCCCTGCAAACCAGCTTGCGGGTGAATGGCTGGCGCGGAGTGACCTCGCAGGCGAATTTCGTGTGGTCGCACTCCATCGACAATGCCAGCGACAGCGATGATTTCATTCCCAATGCCTCACAGCCGAACAACAGCTACAACACCGCGGCCGAGCGCGGCAATTCCAATTTCGATATTCGCCGCCGCTTCAGTTGGCAGCTTGGGTACGCGCTGCCCAAACGTGGCGGAAACTTGGCGAAGTTAAAAGATGGCTGGGGAGTGGACAGCGCAGTGACTTTGCAGGATGGTCAACCCTTCACTCTGAATTACAACTTCGAGGGCGACTACTCCGGTGGCGGTGAAGGTTTCGACCGCCCGGATGTGGCGGGCCCGATTCAGTATGGAAGCGCTCCGTACAACTTCCTCAATCTGGGCTCGTTCGCTGTGCCATGCACCTTTGGCAACACGAGCGCCGTTTCTACTTCAGGCGACAGCAACTGCCTCGCCGGCACCCGGCACTTCGGAGACCTGGGAAGGAATCAGTTAGTGGCAACAAGCTTTAAGGAATGGAATTTCGCCGTATTCAAAAACACGCCTATTACGGAGCGCGTTCAGCTGCAGCTTCGAGCGGAGTTCTTCAATTTCCTGAATCACCCCAACTTCTCGAATCCAGAATTGCCAGGCTACATCGCAGACCCCGGAAGCGCCGGCATTTCCAGCATTTTCAACCAAGTCACCGGCAATCCCTGTAACGGAGTCGGCTTTGGGCGCGGCTGCGGCTATTATGCTCTGACCGCCACGGGCGACGTGGGCATTGGTAACCCGTTTCTCGGTGGCGGCGGTCCGCGCGGGGTTCAGTTTGTAGGCAAGTTTACTTTCTGATTTATCATGTGCAAAGCCCCGGCCGGTAGCGGCAGGGCTTTCTGTTCCAGCCTGGAACGTCGATCAACAGCTTCCTTGAGTGCGCGGACATGAGTGCGCGCTACACTCGGAGGGTGCCACACTCCCCGCCCGTCCTACGTCTTCCGTCACTAACTCCCTTGGTTACCTTGATGTTACGCTGCCTTGGTCATTCCTCCCCAAGTGAGTTTTTCGGAGACATCCATGCGTCGCCTTCTTTTCGTCGTTTTCGCCATGTTCGTCCTGGCTCTGTGCCGTGTCGCGCCGACTTATGCCCATCACATCAAGCAGTCCGCCTCGCCCACGATGCCGGTCACAACTTCTTCGCCGCAGGCGCGCGCACTTTACCTCAGGGGCATGCATGACTATGAGAATCTTTATCTCGAGCGCTGCAATGACGACTGGCGCGCCGCCGTGAAAGCCGACCCCAATCTGGCTGTCGCCTGGGCCTGGATCGCTTTCAACAGCACGAATCCCAAGGAAATCAGTGAGGCCCGCAACTACGCCAAATTCTTCGCACTCAAAGGATCGCTGGGCGAGCAACTCATGGTTTCCTGGATCGTAAAGGTCCAGGAAGGTGATTTCATCGGCGGCATTTCCGCCATGAACGACATGCTCGAAATGTTCCCCAAAGACAAGCACGTTTATTATCTGGCTGCGAATTGGCTGATGGGCGAAAACGGCGACGATCAGGCGCAAAGACTTCTTGAGCACGCGCTTGCGCTAGACAAAAATTTCCCCCCCGCGCTGAACGATCTGGCTTACGTCTACGCCCGTCATCGCCAATTCACCAAGGCCTTCGCCGTCATGGAGAACTATGTTGATCTGCTGCCGTCAGAGCCCAACCCCGAAGACTCCTATGGCGAGCTCAAGCGTATGGCGGGCGAGTTCGAGAGTTCGCTCAGGCACTACCGGGCCGCTCTGAAAATCGACCCCGATTTCGTAACTTCCCAACTCGGCTTGGGCGACACCTACGCGCTCATGGGCAACCAACAAAAGGCCCGTGTTGAATATGAAAAAGCCATTCGCTTCGCCCACAATGAGGCCGACCGCTTGACCTACAGCATGCAATCGGCAATGACCTGGGTTCGTGAGGGCAAATTCGCCGAAGCAGACAAGCAATTCCAGGAGATCGCTCAGACTGCTCACTCCAAAGAGCAGGACCTGCAGGAGGCGCAGGCCTATCGCCATCTGGTCGAGTATCAGACCGACGATAATACCGCGCTAAAATATTTGGATTTGGCGGAAGGTGCGCTCCTCCATCGCGCCACGATTTCGAGGTCAGACAAGGACGAAGAACTTTCCCGCATCCTGCGCAATCGCGCCGTGCGCGCCGCTCATGCCAATAATCAGGAATTGGCTGACAAGGCTCTCAAACAGCTCGAAGCCATGGCTTCCGATAGCCGAAATCGCGTGATTCAAAGCTCGTACAATGGCGCGGCCGGCACGCTGCTGATGGACCAGAAAAAGTGCCAGGAAGCGATCAGCTATCTCGAGGAAGACCAGGACAATCCTTTCACCTTGGAACTGCTGGTACAGGCTTACTATCAGACCAATCAGTCTGACAAACTGCACGAAGCCGAAGCCCGCCTGCGCGGCACAAACGTTCCGACCATGGAACAGGCGATCGTCGTACCCGCAGCGCGCTCACGCCGCCCGCAGATTTGAAAGATCAGCTTAATTGGGAACATCGTAATCGGTCAGCATAGTCCGCTGACCGATTTTCTATTTGAACCAGTGGTAAGCGATGCTGACCTGCACGCCGTTAAATTCGTAATTCTCCACTCCGAGATTTGCATTTGAGATGTGCGACCAATGGACTCCGATGTCGAAGGCTTGCCGCGCTCTTGTGCGGTAATAGATTCCGCCGCCGCCCTTGGCCATGAAATTGAAACTGGAAGTGTTCCCTGGAGGCAGATTTACCGGAGTGCTCACCGCTCCTCCGCTCAGCTCGATGTAAGGCGAAATGCGGTTCTTGCGCAGTGCGGAGTTCCACCGCAGAATGACCGGATCGAAACCGAAGCCGTGAGTGCGTTGGTTGCCGTAAGTCTCAAATACCGGCATCACGTCGCAGGCAAATTCAAGCCTTCCCCGCCGCCAGCCGTGACCAACCTCGTCTGTGAGCATTCGGCCGGCGAATATTCCAGCGGACCAGATTTGTGCTTCCGCGAAGGAGTTGGTGATTTCTTCCCCAGTTTCGCCAGCAACCCAAACGCCGAGGTCCCATTTGGCGTGTTCTGTTTCCGAGCCGCGAACCTGTGAGTAGGCCGGAGCTGAAATCAGCAGGATAGTAAAGGCCAACACCCAGTGGAAGCCAGATGTTAGCATTCCTGATTTTTCCTTGAAGAAGGATGACTCCCAACCATAATTTCGTGAGGCAATCTCTCAGTGTGCAGACAATCTAAATTGAATCGAGGCACTGCGGCGCTTGCTTCCATGGATTTAGCGCTGAACGGAACTCCAATCCCCGACATCTCGAGCACGGAACCAGGGCTTATTGCCGTGCAAAATGTTAGCGCCGCCGCGAATAGGATTGAATATACAGCGAACCGTGTCGACCCAGAAGTGGCTGGTAGTATTACGCTCGACCCTGCGGACGATAGCCTTATCCACCCAGTCTTCTGCCAGCTCCCAGCCCAAACCACCGACTGGTGTCATGACTAAATTGACCTTCCCGACACCCCAATAGCAGGTCTTGGTATCGCATGGAAATGTCCCGTTCGCATTCCAGGGCTGGCGGTCGTTAGAGCCATATTTTTCGACCGTCATTTCGCTGATGGGTCCGATGCTCCACTGCGTGCTATAAACCCCGTTCCATATAGTGGCCTTGACCCTGCTGACCCAATAGGCCTTGCTCTTGGAAAATTCGAGACTGCGGCTTTTGGGATCATTTTGAATTTGAATATAGCCGGTAATTGCTCCCTGAATGGGATGGCCGACGTAGTTATACATAGGATTCTCGCCCGCGCTCCATCCAGCTTCCCACCACCTCGAGAGTGACTGCTTGTAATCCCGCCAATAATGGTTAAAAGGTATACCGTTCTCCGAAACCACCCAACGAAAATCTGTGTGCACAACCCACGCCTGCTCAATCAAAAGAAATGTACCCGACTCCTTCAATGCCCGAGCCCAGTGAAAACCCTCCTTCAGGCCTTCGGAAGAACCGCCGGCATTATTAGCGTCGACTAGGCGTGAACCGGCAGGAAGCGCGCTTGAGTCTGGAGCCGACGGCAGCAGTTCGTCAGAAGACGATTCAGGAAATGCAATACCCGGTGAACTGCTGGAGACCTGTGAGGTCTGAAGTGGAACGCAGTCTAAGTCAGCATCGCAACGGAGAGACTGTGCGAAAACCCTTGCCGACAGCAGTAGCGCAAAGATGGCAAAGCCAAAGCGGAAGCGCATGGGCGTGGAAAGAAATCATACCATTGCTTACAACTGTTAGCATCCCACTCGGGAACGAGGCGCACGATCGATTCTCCAGTGCCTTGCCAGCAAACAGATCGGTCCATCATGCTGACAAAATGTGTTCCAACATCCCCGCGACCCGTTCACAAGATGCTAAAGTGCAACATATGGTTTGTCAGACCTGGGGAAAAATTTTGATCAGTGCTGGTAAAGGCCAATGTCGCCAAACTTTCATCAAAATCGTATTAGCAGCTTCCATTTTCTCGTTGTTAATAAGCGCCGCCACCGCACAGAATCTCAGTGCCAACAATGTTTTTGTGGGATATTCCTTCATTGCGGATAATCTTTTTTCCGGCCAGCACGCCGATTTGAACGGATGGAATGTATCGGCGGAGAAGAAGTATTTGCCCTTCTTTGGCGTCGTCGGCGACTTGGCCGGGTTTTACGGATCCGCGGGCCCTCCGAGCAGCGCTTACTGCGCGTCCATTCCCGCGTCAAGATGTCTGGCTCATAGCACCGTAAGCCAATACAGCTTTCAGGTTGGCATCCGCGGATCGTATGCGACGTCGACCATCCGGCCGTTTGGCGAAGCATTGTTCGGCGAGATTCATACCACCGAAAGCGGGCTGGGAATATCGAACGTTAGTAACAATTTTTCCGCAATGCTAGGTACGGGAATCGACTGCCGCTTGACTCGTATGCTGGGATGCCGGTTGGTCGTCGACTACATTGTCACAGGCAACTTCACTATCGCGAGGCAGAATAGCATCCGTGCCTCCACGGGCCTGGTATTTCGTTTCTAAGTATGCAATGCAGAGGGCCGAGTGGCTTACTGAGAAATTCAGCTCTCGAAATCATCTTCTCGTGTTTGCTGGCTACGATGGGCGCCGCGCAAAGCCTCAACTCAAACAATGTTTTTGCTGGATACTCTTTCACGGAAGCCAACGTTTTTTCTGGTCAGCATCCAAAGCTCAACGGCTGGAATGCGTCGCTCGAGAAACGATATTTTCCCTCCTTCGGCATCGTGCTGGATTTAAGCGGCCATTACGGGTCCACTGGCATCCTTAAGCCGGCCTGCACGACGACCTTGCCATCCGGATGTCTGGTTAATAGCAGCGTGAATGAGTACCTATTTCAATTTGGGGTTCGGGCAGGCTATGCGGGCCGCAGATTCAGGCCGTTTGGCGAGATTCTTTTCGGCGCCGCAGTAATCGGTCAGAACGGCCCGGGGGTGACGGATCGCTGGAGTGTTCTTGCCGAAACGCTTGGCGGCGGCATTGACGTTCGCATACGCCGGCGGCTGGCATGGCGGCTCGATGCCGGCATGGTTCAGAGCGGTGCTTTTGTGGCGCAGAGTCGCAGTCTGCGGGCCTCCAGCGGGCTGGTGGTCCACTTCTAAATCTTGGACATCCTGCCATTTAGGTGGCCACAAAAAAGTTCATCGACTTTGGCCACCCTTGCCTTTACAATATTCCCTAGCATCACCCGATGCGCACAGGCTCTATCCGGCAAGCCGGAGGGGCACTGGAGGACAACATGAGTCTCACCCCGCTCGGCGGTCGTCCGCATGACGATCTCCGCCAGAAGGTAACTGTAGCTTCCCTGCGCGAATACAAACTCCGTCACGAACCCATCACCTGTTTAACCGCTTACGATTACCCCTCGGCGCGTCTCGTCGATGAAGCCGGAATTGAGATGATCCTGGTTGGTGACTCGCTCGCCCAGGCCGTGCTCGGTTACGAAAACACGCTCTCCGTCACGGTCGACGAGATGCTGCATCACGTCAAAGCCGTCCGCCGCGGCGTAAAGCATGCACTTCTACTCGCCGACATGCCTTTCGGCTCGTACCATCTTGACGCTGAAACCGCTCTGCGCAACGCGACCCGTTTCGTGAAGGAAGGCGGCGCGGAGGTGGTCAAGATCGAGGGCGGCGAGAAACGCGCCGACCTGATTCGCCGCATCATCGACGCCGAAATTCCAGTTTGCGGCCACATCGGACTCACTCCTCAATCCGTAAATGTAATGGGCGGCTACAAAGTGCAAGGCAAAAGCCTGAGCGGCATCGAGCAGCTCATGCGTGATGCCGTCGCGCTCGACCGCGCCGGTGTCTGCTGCCTTGTGCTCGAAGGCATTCCGCGGGAAGTTGCGGCGATGATCACTGCGGAGGTTTCTACGCCGACCATCGGCATCGGCGCGGGCCCCGACTGCGACGGCCAGGTGCTGGTGTTCCACGACATTTTGAATCTGACGTTTGCACCGGCCGCAAAATTCGTGCGGCGCTATGGCGACGCGGCCGAGCTCATCACCAAAGCCGTACAGAACTTCCGCGCGGACGTAAAGTCGCAGCAGTATCCGCGGGATGAAGAGTCCTATCATCTTCCGAGGGAAACAAAAGCAGGGCTGGATACGGTGCTGGCGCGAAAGCGAGCCATGCGAGGATAGACAATCTGCGCCAAGCGCTGAAAAGGAAACCATTGCACAAAAGATTTGTTTTTCTTTGCGTTCTTCGCGAGACCTTTGCGTCCTTTGCGTTTTAAGATTTTCGCTGTTTACTCGAAAAATAAAACCGCCTTACTCCAAAGAGTGATCGCTGACAGTACTCGCTACCAACCGACGGGATTACAGTGCTAGGCTATCTTTAGGAGGCTGTTCCTTATGATTTACCTCCCGGCGTTTTTCTTCCCAATCTTCGGCTTCGGCTTTGTGATGTACTTCCTGCCTTCCATCATTGCCATCGCACGCAGCAAGCGGGACATTGCCGGTATCGTTCTGCTGAATTTTTTCCTCGGCTGGACCATGATCGGCTGGGTGGTCGCGCTGGTTTGGGCGGTGAAAACCGACGTGCCCGTGGTTGCGCGGTGAGATTGTTTCTCTCCTGGGCTGAAGCGAGGATTCCCACACGAGCACTTGGCGTTTTCTTATTCACCATCTTCGCGGCGTGCTCGCGCCAGAGTGCTACGCCGCCTGACAGCACCGCGCTTTTACGCACAATCTCGCCCGCTGATCCGGCAAAGTACGCAGGCTCACATGAGGCAAAGCACTGGGCGAACCCTTATCTCGTGATTCGTCCTGAAGCCGTGGCCCTGCTCACCTCAGTCAAGCCCAACGAAGAACAAATCCTGAAGCCGGAGCAGGTCTTGAACACCTTGGCGCAGTTGCCCACATCGGCATGGCCTTATGGCCGAGTGGTGGCGATTCTTCTTGATGAGAAGCCGGCATCCTCCGAAGCAGACAAAATAGCCATTCGGCGCAACCGGGGTATTGTCGAAGCAGATTTGCGAAGCGCAGCAGTAGAAATCTACTCTGTAGGCGGGTTGCAATAAATAGTCGCAATCGAATGAAAATCTGCAGGTCAATTGAAGAAATGCGCGCTGCCTGCCGTGCTCTGCGCAAAGCGGGTAAGCGGCTGGGGTTCGTCCCAACGATGGGGGCGCTTCATGACGGCCACTTCTCTCTTGTACGAGCAGCTAGAAATTCGTGCGAGGGTGTAGCCGTATCGATTTTCGTCAATCCCACCCAGTTTGGACCCAACGAGGACTTGGCCAAGTATCCACGCACCTTCGATCGCGACCGGGAGATGCTGAAGAAGGAAGGCATCAATTTGCTGTTTGCTCCGTCGGCCGAGGAAATGTATCCGCCCGGTGGCGTGACATGGGTCACCGTCGAAGGATTGAGCGAAAAACTCGATGGACGCTCCCGTCCCGGCCATTTTCGTGGCGTCACGACCATCATCGCCAAGCTGTTTCACATAATTGAACCGGATGTCGCGTTCTTCGGCCAGAAAGACGCCGCCCAGCTCGCCGTGATTCGTCAAATGGCACGCAATTTAAACTTCGCCGTCGAAATTGTTGCCTGCCCGATTGTGCGCGAGCCGGATGGCCTAGCCATGAGCTCGCGAAATCGTTACCTCGATCCCGCGCAAAGAAAGCAGGCATTGATATTGCATCGTTCGCTCACGCGCGTAAAGGCGTTGTGGGAGGCCGGCGAGCGAGACGCCGCAAGGTTGGCCGCAGCAGGAAAGGAGGAAATACAAAAAGAATCCGCCGTGCGCCTCGATTACTTTGAAATCGTAAATCCCGACACACTCGATGCGATTTCAACTGCGTCAGACGGCGCACTCGTCGCCGTCGCCGCATTCGTTGGATCGACACGCCTCATCGATAACATCCTGCTCTAATCAACGTAGCTCTGGCGCTCCTTGCGACCCACTTCCTAGGGAAGAGTCACGGAAGCAGGCGTCGCAGAGGATGTAGTTGAATAGTTGTTGCCCGGCATCAGGCGCTCACGAACCATCTCTTCAATCTGCGACCACAGGCGCGGATCGCATTCGCTCTGCACGTGTCCCCGAGTGAAAACCCAATCCGCCCACGAGGCGTTCGGGCACTCGATAGGATTCTTCTTATAATCGGTCAAATAATTGCCAATGATGCGCGTTTTCGCCGGATCGGCCGCCGTAATCTCGGGTTCGCCACGGAGAATTCCATGCGGTTGATAAAAGTTCACCGCGGCTGCCACATTGTCAGGGATGACGGAATCCTTCTGCCACATCTTAGCAATGCTGTCGATTTGCACCGTCAGCATCACCGGAACTCCCTGCCGCCGCAGTTCGCGGGCAAGCAGGACTGCCGCAGCGCCTCCCCAACTGTGCCCAAACAAAATGATACGGGCGCGCGCTTTTTCCTCGGACGAAAGAACGCCGTCGCCGTCGCTATCGAGCAGGCGAAGAATCTCAGCATAGGCCTGCTTTCGCCGCCGGTTCTCGAAAACTTTGACGTACGTTCCTTGCGGAAGCGCGCGCCGAATTCGCTCGGCAAACTGGACCGATCCATGGTGGCGGTTGTTGTGGGCCACGAAACCTCCCACAAATCCAATCACAATCGTGCTAGTGGAGGTTGCAGTTTCAACGTGGACGGATTCGCCATCCGCGGCATTCGCGACGTAAGGAAGGGTCAGAGTGATAAAGATCAAGACGCCAACTGCGCAGCGAGATAGAGCAGGCGCAAGCACGATCATTCCTGCTAATTGGGATGATTTACCACCGCATCAGGATGCCGCAAAATTATTTCCGGCGCGACATCCCACCAAAAGCCCTTAGCGGAGCGGCATTTGCCCCGTTCGCCAGTCTACACCCGTTGTCAAGCAGGGATCAGCTGATTGCCCGCAGTTTCCCACCCGAGACGAATGGGTTTCCCTCCAGAACAAACCGCAACGGCTCTTCGGCAGCTTTTGTGATCCCAATCCGCGGAGTAACAACAATCGGCCCGGCACGAAACCCATCCTTCGCAATCCGAAGACTGGAGCTTTTGCTGATAAGATCGCAACCGTTGTCCCGCGCTCGCGTGATGCCAAATGCCTGCGCCAAACGCCCTGGACCACTGGTGAGTTTCCTTAAGTCTCTCGCTCCGGCCCGCGCGATGCCTCGATTCCGCGCCATATACTCGATTCCCTGTAACGGTTCCAGCGCCCGGATTAACACGCCTCCCCCGTTGCCCTCACACGACACGTTCAGACAGTAATGATTGCCGTAAATGAAATAAACATACGCGTGGCCGGGTGGGCCGAACAGAACCGAAGTGCGGGCAGTATTTCCCGCTGCCGCGTGCGCCGCAGGATCGTCCTCGCCCAGATATGCCTCAGTTTCAACGATCCGCCCGGTGAGGAATTCCGTGTTGGTGCGCCGCACCAGCACTTTGCCCAGCAACTCGCGGGCAACCCGTTGTGGACGACGGGAGAAAAAGGCGCGATCAAGTGCCCGAAGGCCCGCAACTCGGCTAGAAGCCATCACTCAAATGGAGTGAACATCCTCGGCCCTTCACGCCGCCCCTTTCACCGACTCTTTCAAATATGCCAGCACTTCCAGCGCGTGGCCTTCCGGCTTGACCTTGGGGAAGATGTGCTGAATTCTGCCGTCCGGCCCAATGACGAACGTTGTCCGCACAATCCCCATCACTTTCTTGCCGTACATGTTCTTTTCCTGCAGAACGCCGAACGCGTCCGCAACTTTCTTATCGGCGTCGGCCAACAATGAAAACGGCAGCTTGTATTTGTCCTGAAATTTCTTCTGTGCCTGCGGTGTATCGGGCGAGATGCCGAGTAACACCGCGCCGGTTTTCTGCATCTTTTTGTATGTATCCCGAAACTCGCAGGCCTCGATGGTGCATCCCGGAGTATCCGCGCGCGGATAGAAATACAGCACAACCTGTTTGCCCCGAAGATCCTTCAGCGAGATCTCCTTCCCGTTCTCGTCCTGCAAAGTGAACTCGGGAGCTTTATCATTGATATTGAGCATGAGCGCCTCTCTTCCACAAAAGCGGTGTTTGGCAGGGCCTTCCTGGCCTTACCCTGTGATACCCCGTATTAAGGGTCTTTTGCCGGGTTCTCGTCGTACAGCAAGAACCATGTCCAACAAGCTCTTATACCGCAGATCAGGCCTGCCAGTCATTATCGCCCTGCTCGTTTTCGCAATCGGGCTGCCCGGCTTTGCCCAAATGCCGCAGCTCAAACGTCCACATGACGAAACCGAAGAGAAGCCGCCCATACCCAAGAAAGTCAAAAAAGTAAAAGGTCCTCGCGCCCTGGCACTCCTTCAGACCGCAAGCTCTGGAAAGACGACCCTTATTCCGGTTGCAATCCTAGTCGAGGGCAAATTTTACGACGCCAGCGTGTATAAGGCTGAACCGGTGCCCATGGCGTTGGAATCCGGCACCATATACGAAGTCGAACGCGGCGGAAGCTCTGAAGGCCTGTTCACAGTAAACCTGGCGCTGCATAGCAAAGCGCCCGGAAGCGCTCATCCTTGGGTTGGAACGGGATCTTTTGTCGCCAACGGCACTGAAACCGCCAGGAACACGCGCAAAGCCGAAGATGTTCCCAGAGGAATGGATAACACTGGCGACGCGCCACCACGTTTAATGAGAGCCACAGCTTCTTCCTCTTCAGCTCCAGCCGCGAATCCCACCGGTTCCGATAAGAACGCACCGCCCTCTACATCGCCTGACAAGTCCTCGGCAGGTTCCGCTGGTCCCAGTGCCGCGCCATCTGCCTCCTCCACTCAGGCGGAGCAAGCTCAGGCATCTTCCGCCAAACCGAGCGGTCAACCGCAGGAATCCTCCAACTATTACCGCCCGACGCTGCGCCGCGGCAAGCCCACGAGTCAGGCCCCACCCCAAGAGGAAGAGGAGCCGCAGGCGTCGAAGCCTGAGTCGAAAGGAAAAGCCGCAAATGCAGACGCGAGCCCGCCTCAGCTCGTTCCAGCAATCTCCGACGAAGGAGGTCCCGATCCGCGCTCCTATAAATTTTTCTGGAAGCCCGGCGAAGAAGAAGAGCGCCGCAATCAGATGCAGGCCCTCGCGACCAACGAAGTCAAGGCCTACGTAGCCGCACTCGAGAAAAATCGCATTGGCGCGCAACCTGCGGCAGCAAAAAAGCCCGCGCCCCGCAAATCCGTGCCAAAACCTGTGCAGCCCGAATTCGAAAACATACATTTTCAGGGATTCGATGTCTGGAACAACAACCAGCCTGTGATGGTCTTCACCGCCGAGGCGCACATACCGGCAGCCTCCGCCTTGAATAACCCGCCCGAAACGTACAATGTCACTCTGGTCGCACACCCTGACATCTATGGCGATCTGCGCAAGCTCTATTCAGGAGTCACCGACCGCTTTCACCTCGACGTGACACCGCGGCTCGAACTGATCGATGTAGTCGATGCCGATGGCGACGGGCGCGGAGAGTTGCTGTTCAAGGAGACGACAGATGCGGGCAGCGGCTACATAATTTATCGCGCGACTGCCGACAAATTATGGAAATTGTTCGACAGCCTGGGCGGCGGCGCTTAAAGGGCCATGTAGGGGCAGCCGCCTTAGCCTGCCCTGAGCGACCCCGAACGCAGAGAGGGGGAGTCGAACGGGGCTGTCCAGTCGAGCGAAGCTCGACAAAAAGACCGGACGGAAATAGAGTGTTGCCCCGTCTGAGCAGTACCCGGTTAGCGGCTACGTCTCAATTCCAACGTAGGAAATGCGCCCCACCAGGTAATCCGAAACCGTCTTCCCCTCATCCATCGCAATGATTTCGACCGGGTACGCCTGGTTCTGCGGACGCAAAATCAAATTCCGGTTCGCGGTTTCCACATAACTCACCGTGCAGCTTCCATCCTTGAGCACGGCATACATGTTGTTTTCGCCTCTGCGATAGGGCTTCAGCGAGTTGTAGTGCCGGTCGATCAGCAGCGTCGCACCGGGCATCAGCCGCGGATACATGCTCATCCCCTCAGTCGGATTGGCTTTGATTACCACAAACCGCTCCCATTGCTCGCGGTTTCCACTGCCTTCAATCTCCGGCCGCAGCCGTTTCAGAAAGCTCTTTTTGAACTTCAGGATTTCTTTCACATCCATACTGATAATCAGAGGATGCGTCGCGGCAATCGTCGGCTCAGCCACAATGACATTCTCAAACTCGTCATTGCTCGGCGGCATGATCGATGCCCGCTTGTTGACCTCATTCGGATCCAGCAGATCAAGCACCGAAAGATGCTGGGTAGTCAGCACCTTGTCCATCCCTTCCAGGCTCAGCCCGCGTTTCCGATTCAGAAAGTTCGAGATATGCGCCTGTTTGAACCCTGTCTCCTGCGCCAGCCTCAACCCAGTGAGGTCGCCCTCCTGAATGCGCTGCCACAAAGTGTTTCGCAGATTCTCTTGCAGTAAACGAAATTTCATGCACGCAAGTATAACAGATATATAGCCTTGCGCTAACTAGAAAAGTTTTCCACAGTCACTTTGGTATATGGACTTGACTGTGGAAATTTACGGCTATACGATCGCGCCAATGTATAACCAATTGTCCCAACCATCGTCCGCCGCTCATGCTCAAACCAGCGGCGACGACGAGAAAGATTTCGTGGAATTCCGCCGTAAAGTCAGAGGCGCCGAAGTGCTCTCGGCGGCCATGGAGCGCCTGCTGCGCTCGGTCAAATTCAGCGGGCGAATCTGCGTGGTGGTGCAAAATGGCCGAGTCTTGAAGTCAGGCTATGAAGAAGGCTTTTTTCGCCATCGTCAGTCGCTTGTCGAACAGGGCATCTCCATGGAGCCCTAGGCGCCTCGCGTTTCTGTCATCCCGAGAGCAGAATTGCCCCCTTTCAGCAATTCTGCGTAGTCGAGAGCCTGCCCTGAGCAACCGACCAAAGGGAGGGCGTCGAATGGGACCTTGGGTTTTGCCGGGGCTAATCAACCGTCATTGTGGTAACTAAAACTGAATAGCTCAAGCAGGTCATCGTAAGAAAAACGAGCCCTGCGTTCAGTGGCCTTCACCGGGCCGCTGGCGCAGGGCTTTTTGTTTCAGGTCTACATTTCCGCGTCGAAAGTTCCCAATCTCAGCGCGGTTCGGAACCTCACTCCAACCGGGCCTCCGGGTCCAGAAGGGCATAAACGATGAAGTCGAGTAGAGAAATTGCTCATGACGAAGTGCAACTTGAACTGAAGTATTGCGAACGTTGCGGAGGGCTTTGGCTGCGTCCCGCAGAATCGGGCGAAGTCTATTGTTCGCGCTGTACGCCTGAGATGGCCGAACTCCCCGCCGTGATCGGCAGGCGCACAAAGAAAAGAAAGATTACCGCCCAACGAGACAGCGGAAATCTTCCCTATCCCGGACAGAACAATGTTCTGGATCTCGAGGCGATGGGAGGTCTGGCATGAGCAGCTTCGTCGAATGGATTGCCGCCGAAGGCCTGGATCAGAACCCCCTCGCCAACCCCGCGATCGGAAACCCGCTGAACGAAATCCCGCCGAAAAAATCCGGCCGGACATCGCGGGAAATTCCCCTGGAAAGGTTAATCGCGCACAATTTCCCGGCAGGCGCGGCCAATCCAGCGGCTTCGCCGAAAAACGCGCCGCATCCCGACTTCGAGCCCGATCCCGATCTCTGGCTCTACCGCAACAAAACCATCTCCGTGCTTCGCCGTTATATGCGGTGGTCGCTCGAGGCTGGTCGCGTGCCCTCGCTCCTGGGGCGGGAAATTTTTCGTTCCCGCATTACCTCCTACAGCGCGAGCACCTTTGAAGACAAGATAATCTTCCTGTACGATGTCGAACGCTGTCTCGACCGCCTGGACGAATTCGACCAGCAAATCATCGCGCGGTCCATCTTGCAGGAACATACCCATGAAGCCACTGCCCGGCTTCTTCACTGCACGCGCAAAACGGTAGAGCGCCGCTTGCCCGATCTGTTGGACGAGCTGAGCGACGCCTTTCTTCGCGCAGAGCTAATAGTGCCGCTCCCCAAAACCCATGAAGAACGCGAATGAACACACGACCGTCTCTCAGCCGTCATCCCGAAGCCCCGCGCTTTCACCAGCGGGGCGAGGGATCTCGCTTGGCAGGGGCCTATCGCCCCGGGCTGGCAGGGCCGCATATCGCATATTCCGCAAATCCACAAACAAACAAAAATCATGTCAAGTCCCGAACATGCAAGTTATTAGTGCAAGTAATTGAAAATTCAGCAAACAAATTTTTCTTAGTATGTCCCATTTACCCGTATTCACGTGCTATAAAGCTTAGAAATTAGCAATGTAGGTCTTCAGCGGCGCGTCTCACGACGCGCCTTCGGTTTTTTTACGGGGCAGTTTCTAGGCATGAGGAACAGGGCGGGAGATAAGGACAAGAAGGCAGACAACGACGGCCAGGCTAAGAACGACAACGCGGATGAGAAACAGAAGAAAATCGACAAGCTGCTGGAAGACTTGCTCAACAGTCCACTGGTCGACTTCGGCAGCGCGCGCAAGAACGTTCACAAGCTGGCTCGCGGCTCAGTCGTAGAAATCACCAAGAAAATCGCGGCCGCGGCAATCGGGGGCAATCTGCCTGCGGCGAAGTACCTGTTCGAAATGTCGGGCATCTATCCCATCTCAGATCAGGACGCCGACGGCATCGAAGAAGGCTCTCTGGCGGAAACTCTGCTGAAGTATCTCGGCCTCCCGACCACGCTCAAATCTGACGACGATGACGCCCCTGCACCGGCGCAGCCAGACCAGGAAGAAGACGAAACCGAGAACGACCCTCCCACCGGTGCCGAGCAAGATTCGAATAGCGAACCCGAGGAAGAACAGCGGAAGGAAGATCGTCAAAAGAAAGACGGGCAGGAAGCAGGAGTTTCCGGCACCTCCGCGCTGCCCAACATTCGTGAAATGCAAAGCTCATGAAATCACATGACCGCAACCGGATTAGGTTCCCTGTGCTCCTCTGTGCCCTCTGTGTTGAAAATCTCTAACGCGAAGAAAATCTCCCCGCCGAGATACCGTAGAATGGAAACTGTAAATCGAGTGCACACAGCGGCAACTGCCGTGCTCTCGATCTCACCACAAGTGGGAAGGCGCCGGGGAGAGCCTGTCCCACCGCCGGATTTGGGGAATAAGATTCCAGATCTGGCAACCAAATTTCGCAGCACAGGACACATAACACGGATGGACATAACGTGGGTCACCGACCGCATTGCGGTCGGCGGAGGCATCTGGAATGCCGACAATATGGCGGAGGTCGCCCGTGCAGGAATCACGCACATCATCGACATGCAGATCGAGTTCGATGACACGCCGCTCGCCGAACCCCACGGCATTGAAGTCTGCTGGAATCCCGTCGACGATGATTTTGAACCCAAGTCCCGCGACGTTTTCGAGCGGGGTGTCGAGTTTGCCCTCGCTGCTCTCGACGAAGGCCAAGCCAAGCTGTTTATCCACTGCGCCGCGGGAGTGCACCGCGCCCCGATGATGACCCTGGCGCTGCTGGCGGTCATGGGCTGGTCGGTTGACGACGCCATGGATCTCATCGAAGCCCGCCGCCCTGCCGCGGATTTCGCCGACGTCTACGTCAAAAGCGTAGAAAGATTCTTAAAAACGCGAAAGCTGAATGTCGGCTAAAACGTACCGATTTTCTCTGCGACCTCCGCGGAAGTTCTCTGCGATCTCTGCGATCTAAGATTTTGCTTTTGTCTGCTCGCGCAACCGCAAGCGTAAACTCAACCCATCTGTTCCTAAAAACTGTTGCCCCTTAATCGAGTTTGAGGAGGAAGCATGTCTCAGCGACGCCGCCTGGCGTGGATTCACTGGCTGCTGACTGGAGTCTTCATAATCTCCGGCGCCTCGCAGATATTACGCGCAGCTCCCGCCGCAAAATCGCCAATATCCTCCGGTTCTCCCAAACCGCCCGCAGCCACTGCCACTTCGCCAACTCCTCAAACCGGACCGGCGCTGACCACCATCTCTGACACCGTCTATCTAGCGAATGGCACCCCCGCGCAAGGCGTCCTCATCATCACCTGGCCGGCATTCGTCACGGCCAGCGGCACAGCAGTTGCTCCCGGAGACGTCCAAGTCACGCTCGGCACCAACGGTGCGTTAAACGTTCAGTTGGCTCCAAATGCAGGCGCAACTCCTCCGGGAGTTTATTATACGGTGGTCTACCAACTTCAACCAGACGAAGTCCGCACCGAGTACTGGGTCGTCCCCACAACTTCTCCCGCGACCTTGGCGCAAGTAAGAACCACTCCCGGCTCCGGTAGCGCCGCACAGCCAGTCTCGATGCAGTATGTGAACACGCAACTGGCCGCCAAAGCCAATGACGATGCCGTTGTTCACCTCGCCAACGCCGAAACCATCACGGGCGTAAAGAGCTTCACCGTCCCTCCCAACGTGCCGACACCGGTAAACACGGACGATGTCGCGAACAAGTCGTACGTCGACAACGCCGTGGCAACCGTAGGAGCCGGAAATTATCTTCCCCTAGCCGGCGGCACCATGACCGGCCCACTGACTCTGAGCGGCACCCCAACCGCGCCGCTCCAGGCCACCCCTAAACAATATGTGGATCTATCAGTGGCGACGAAGGCCAATCTGATTGATGGCCTGGTTCCAACGAATGAACTCGGCACCGGCACTGCATCCGCAACGAATTGTCTTTTGGGAAATGGGACTTGGGGCGCATGCGGCTCCAGCGCCAACGCCACCGAGATTCAGAGTGTTCCCGTAGCATCAACGGTTCCCTCAAATGGGCAGGTACTCGCGTACTCGTCGACGGCGGCACAGTACCTGCCCACCTCCCTTCCCGGCGGCGTCGGAGGCGTTTCCGTCAGCCCCTCCGTCAGCCAGAACATCGCCCAGCCGGCAGGGACGCAATTTTCGAGCAACAATCTCGCCAACATTCGCTACGTCACTGCAAGCTGGAACTGGCTTCAATCGCCCACCGACAATCTTTCCACTCCCGGTGCTCAGACCATTCACCTGAGCCCCTGCCCGCTCGGCATTGATACAAATTCCGCAGCCAACTACTACGTCTATGCGGTTTATATTGCCGGGACCGGAATTCCAGAAGCCGTTCCGGTTACAGGCGGCAGTTGTGCGCCCGGCACGACGAGCGGCACGATCAACGTAACCACGAATTATGCCCACGGCGCGGGCTACACCGTCGGCTCGGCCAGCAGCGGCATTCAGGAAGCCTGGAACGATGGCTGGATCAGCGACGTCCAGACGGAAAGTTCGCCTAACGTCAAACTCGCCTCAAACACGGTGTATAACGTCTATTCCGCCGTGTATCTCCGCAGCCGCGGCGGGTTTTTCGACGGCGGCGGGTCCATGGTCAACTGCTTCACCCGCGACCGCTGCTTCTACATCGGAATCACCGAGGCCCACCCCTACACTAGCTATCACAAAGTCTTCGGCCTCACGCTGATCCCTCAGCTCAGCATCGACGGCGTGCAAGTCTCCAGTGTCAGCGCCAGTTCCGGAACTTACACTCTCATCACTGCCACAAACCACCCCTTCGTAGTGGGCGACACCATCGACTGCGAATATCATTCGCAAACCTCAGACCAGCACTGGGCTTCCATCGTACAAAGCGTTCCGAACGGTACAACGTTCACTGTTCAATTTGGCTCAGCTTCATTCTCAGCAGGCGCGAGCACCTTCGGTTTCTGCGCCCTGCTCAACGCCGGCATCGAAGACAACTCTGACCACGTCTCGCTACAAGATTTCAACATCGCGGGTTTTTCAGGCCAGTTCACTTACGGGATCGTCAACGACAATGACGAGCAGTTCATCATCGAGCGCGCCGGCAACCGCGCTACACAGACCATTCTGAGCACCGCAAACTTTCCCATCGGCTCCTTTTTATATCAGCGCACAGATCAGGGCAATGCCGGCATCACTTACATCCACAACACCGAGCTGACCAACGTGAACTGCGCCACCGGCGGCGGCAACGGATTCGTCTTTACTGACTCCGTCTGCCAGGGATTCCCCACCTTCGGCGTCCGTTATTTCGGCGGCTATCAACCTGCAACCATCGAAAACGTCTATCAGGAATCCACCGGCGCCAGCATTAATCCTCTGTACGGCTCTCTCGCCGCCCAGGCTGGTTACATACTTCAGGGCGGAACGGGGACAAAGATTCTCGGCACATTTCCCACTCAGGGCTACCCTCCAGTCTTCGCGACCGGCGGCGGGACAGCCGCCGAGCGAACATATTTTGTTGTCCCGCGCAGCTCGACGCAGGGCTACGGCCCGGTTCTGTTCATCGGCTCCGCGGAACCTTCCAGCAGCAGCGTCAGCATTCCACTGACCTGGCCTTCGGTGGAACTGCTGAACGCCGGCACGCTCACATGGGATGTTCTCGTCACCACGGGACTGTCGGCCACTGCCCCTTACGGCACCGGCATGTATGCCATTGCCACCAACATCTCCGGCTCCTGTGGCGCCAACGGCATATGCTCCTTTACTGACACGCAAGCCGCCCCCTCTTCCTACACGGTCAGCCCTCAGCAGTTCATTCCCACATTCTGGTTCTGGCCCGTCGGCATTGCGATTAATAACTCGGTCATCTTTGCGGACGAAATCGGTACCGACGTCTCCGCAGTCGCCAGTCAGGGAACTCTCGGCGTCTCCATCGTCGCCGATCAATGCCAGGCCGCCGGCCCGCCGCAGCAACGAACTCCCATCTGGATGAGTTGTGTCGCCACCAGCAGCGCAAACGGCGCGCCCTTCATGTCGACCGTCTTGCAGGAACAGGACTACTCCAACAACGGCCCGCCCGCCAACTATAAAGGCCGTCTGAATTTCGCCAAGCCGCTCAATAACGTTCCCAACGATCTCATCACTTTGCAGGATTCAAACTTCGTCAAAACCATCGCAACTCCCGGCGAGCGCCCCACGAACGATGCCGGCGATATGGCAATCGGAATTGATCAGATCGGCGGCCTTTCCCTTCGCGCCGCCACTTCGATCTCTTCTTACATCAACGTCATCCCCAACGGGTCGAACTTCCTCGAGCGCCTGACCGCGACCTCGAAGACCTTCAACGTTCCGGTAACGATCAACGGCAATCTCAACCTGACCGGAACCTGCACGGGTTGCGGAGGCGGCGGCTCAGGCACCGTAAACAACGGCTCAGCCACACAACTGGCCATGTATTCGGCCAACGGCACGGCCGTGAGCGGCGATAGCGCTCTCACAGATAACGGCTCAACTTTGACCTACTCCGGAAGCAGCGGAATCTCAGCCGCAGCCGGAACATTCAGCGGCAATGTAACTATCAACGGCCAATTGCTCGTAGCCGGCCCCTGGTTAGTCAGTTCCCCAATTCCCGGCACTGGGATGGGTCCAGCAAGCGCGGGAGAGTCTTCCCTCGGCATCTCCAACGACGGCAACTTTTATATCTCTGCCAACTCAGGCACTCCGCAGAAAATCGCTACCACCACAACCAGTTCTTATTTCTCAAATCTCTTTCAAGAAGACGCCAACGACATCGGCGAGTACAACGGCACGAACCCGCAGAACTTGCACGTCTATTCGAGCTATACAAACAGCTCAACCTGGACGCGCACTTCCGTCGGCTACGACGCGACCGATAACTACTCAGTCCTCCGCAGCGAAAGCTCGCCGTCCGGCTCGGCCCCCGGCCTTGGCTTCTGGCTCAACAACGGTTTGAAATGGGTCATCGACGCGAGCAGTAACTTCAAGCCCTGGACCGATCAGTCCTACAACATTGGTTCATTCAATAGCTCAAGCGGAAGCGGCCTGCGTCCCGCAACTATCTACGTCGCAGGAAATTCCACCAGCGGCAGTGGCCTCGAACTCGGCAAATTTGCCAACGAGAGTTATGAGCTGTGCAATGACACGACTACTGGAACGGTTATCAATGGATTGGCCCTGCTTTCTTCTGCGGGATGCGCCATCAAGCCCTCCAGCGCACTCACCAACGGCGCCATCGGAGTCGTGATTGCCAATGCTGGTACGAGCGGAACTGCCACGCTTGCAAAATCCGGTTCGGCTTATTGCAGCTTTGATGGCACCGCGACGGTCATCGGCGATTATGTGGTGCCCTCGAGCACCACGGGGTCTTTTTATCTCTGCCACGACGCAGGATCGACCCGCCCCACCGGCACGCAAATTCTCGGCCGTGTTCTCCAAGCCAGCTCCGGCAGCACCACCGTACAGATGTTTCTCGACATGCCGGGATCAAACGTCAGCAACGCTCCAGTCGGAACCGGCAGCTGCACCAACCAAGCCGTGACTGCGGTGAACAGCGGCCCTCCAACTTGCTCAACGATCACGTCGGCCTACGTCGACAGCTCAATCGCGCCGACAGCATCGCCGAGCTTCACCGGCACTCCCCTCGCACCTACGCCAAGCGCGGGCGACAATTCGACAAAACTCGCCACCACCGCCTACGTCAAGAACGAAACCCAATTTGCCTGGAGCTGCCCCGTTGCCGGCTCCACTTCCGTCTCGCAAAACTGCAATTGGACCCTGCCCGCCGCGCTCACCATCACCGGCTTCGACTTCGCTGCCAATACCGCGCCCGCTGGCTGCACTACCTATGCCACCGTTCAACTGTGGGATGGCACCGCGTCGGCTGAAGTCGGCAGTTACTCGATCACAATTAGCTCCGGCACGAATTTCTATACGCAGGTCACCGGCAGCACAAACGTTGCCTCCGGACACCTGCTGCGCGTGAAAGTCATCACCGCCGCCTCCGGCTGCACCACCAACGCCGGCGGCATGGTCGCAACTGTGACCTATCAAATGCAGAACTAGACACGCCTTGTATCAGGGCACGCCTTCAGGCGTGCCGTAGAAAAGAACATTCCGGCACGGCTTAAGCCGTGCCCTGATACGAATCGCACACCTATTCTTGGAGAACAATAATGAGCACTCAAATCAATCCCGAATCCGCTCAACCCACAACCGTGCAATCCTTCGAGCAAAGCGATCGCAATCCCCCAGTGAACAACTGGGAAGGCGATGGCGGACAAATTCCCGCTCCTGCCTCTTCCGAAAGCCGCGTCACGCCCTCAAGTTCGCCCGACCCCAATGCCGGCCTGCAAGACTACAACACCGGCGACGTCGAGCAATAACCGCATTGCTTTGAAGGGGCGCGGCTTTCAACCGCGCCATAAAGTCACCGAAAACAATCCAGGGGCTTTAGCCCCAGAAGTACTCAGCCGCATTCGAGAACCCATGCGACGAATTCTCTACATTCCGCTTCTGATCGCGCTCTTGCGCGCACTGGCTCCAGCCACGACGTATTACGTCCGCTCAAGTTCCGGCAGCGACAGCAACAGCGGTACTTCATCGAGCGCCGCCTGGCAAACCATCGCGCACGTCAACGCGCAAACGTTTCAGCCCGGCGACTCCATCCTCTTCAAGCGCGGCGACGTCTGGAATGAAAGCCTGGTTCCTCCCTCTTCAGGGACCTCCGGCAATCCAATCACGTTTGACGCCTACGGCACCGGGGCACCGCCGAACCTGACGGGCTATTACCCGGTGCCGTCTTCTTCCTGGATCTTCGTCTCCGGCAACGCCTGGAAAGCCCCGCTCCCTGCAACTTACAGCACTGTCAACTTCTGCCTCTTCGGCTCGATCTGGGGACAAAAGGTTTCCGCCGTTTCGACAAACCTGACTGCACAATGGGACTTCTACTTCGCCAACGGCTACGTATATGTTTATCCGCTGTAACGGTGAAGTAAAAGAGCCATTCAGCAGTCAGCAGCGAGCCGTCAGCAGTCGGCTTAAGCCCTCGCGCTCAACATTTTGCTTTTGTCGTTCCGAACTGCCGCGAAGCGGCGGTGAGAAACCTGCTTTCTTGGAGAACCTTGCACATGGCCGTGAACGACCGCGAACTTGCGTTCCGCACGCTCGACCTCGAATTCGCCCGCGAAGTCCTCGACAAACTCGTGCGCCTCGAAACCAAAATGGATACGCTGATCGGCAATGGCCAGCCCGGGCGCATGAAGCTGGTCGAAGACAAAGTCGCGATTCTCGAAAAGCATGACCTGCGCAACAGCTTCTACAACCGCGCCGTCAACGCCGCCATCAGCGCCGCGATCAGCATCGCCATCGCCCTGCACAAATTGTGGATGAAGTAAGACAAAAATCAGCTCTCAGCCGTCAGCTCTCAGCTAAACCGCCCTGCGACGCGTGAGGGGCTGAAAGCTGATAGCTGAGAGCTGAACGCTTGAAACCAAGGAGAAAACACCATGGGCACGCCAAGCACCACTATCGTTACAAACCTGAAGGGTCTGTCCGCGCCCACTGCCAACACACTTTCTGATGCCCACGCCGAAGGTATCGACATGCCGGGCATGTTGGCACTGGCATTGACCAAAGCCTACGAATTGAAGACTTGTCTCACGCTGCTCGCCAACCACACCGACAGCGCCGATCCCAACCTTACAACGCTGAACAATGTGCTGGCGAGCCTGAGCTAGCCGGGCACGAACAGCTTGTGGTTTGAAAGGGCGCGGCTTCAGCCGCGCCAACGCTGGCGGAGATTCGTACCAGGGGCACGCCTTTCAGAGCCTGCCCTGAGCGAAGTCGAAGGGCGTGCCACAGAGATCAGCAAAGGATCAGCACGCCTTCAGGCGCTGCGGTTCCAGCCCAAGGAGGGAGCTACTTATGGCCTTTCTCAATCAACTTTTGCGCGGAATCTCGTTCATCCCCGCGCTTGTTCAAGGGATAGAGGGTTTGTTCGGCAACAAGCCCGGATCAGAGAAAAAAGACGCAGCCATGTCTTTCCTCGAAAACGCGCTCAGCATGGCAGACGCGATCTCGCAACGCGACATCGTCGATCCAGAGAAATTTAAGGAGGGAATTTCTCAGATCATTGATGGAGTCGTCGAGTGTTTGAATGCCTCCACGTGGGCGAAAGCGGCCTCCGCTCCCACCCAGCAGCCATCCGCCTGATCTTACCCGATGTCCTCGCTCCAGTTCTCCAGGTTCTTCTTCACCTGCGCCATGAACTGGTCGGCGACGGCGCCGTCGATCAGGCGGTGATCATAGCCGAGCGTGAGGTGTACGACCGATCGGATGGCAATCGAATCGTTGCCGTCTTTATCGGTCACGACCAGCGGCATTTTCATGATTCCGCCCACGCCCATGATCGCGGAGTTCGGCTGATTGATGATCGGCAGTCCAAACACTGCACCGAATTGCCCGGGATTGGTCACTGTGAAAGTTGACCCTTCCACATCTTCTGGCTTCAGCTTTTTGGTGCGCGCGCGCTCGCCCAGATCGGTGATGCCCCGCTGCAATCCGAGGAAGTTGAGATCGCCGGCATTTTTGAGCACAGGAACGATCAATCCCCAATCGAGGGCAACCGCGATCCCAATATTGATGTTGCGGTGATAGCGGATGTTCTCTCCTTCGATATTGGCGTTGACAATCGGCCACTGCTGAATCGCGATAATCGCCGCTCGCACAAAAAATGGCATGAAGGTCAGGCGCACGCCGTGACGCTGCTCGAATCCTGCTTTGAGCTTGTTGCGCAGATTCACGATGCGGGTGAAGTCGACCTCGTACATGCAGTGAACGTGCGCGCTGGTGCGCCGCGACTCGATCATGTGTTTGGCGATCAGCTTGCGCATCTGCGTCACTGGCACAAGATCGCCGGGATAAGGCGCAGGAGTTGCGGGCCGGGCCGGCGCTGAAGTCGCGGGAGCCTGCGCGGCCGAAGCAGGTGCCGAAGCCGCTGCCGGCGCTGATCCCTGGTGCGCGATGAACCCCATAATGTCCTGCTTGGTGATGCGGCCGCCGAGTCCGGTGCCGGAAACCTGCGACAAACTGATCCCATGCTCGTGTGCGATCTTGCGCACCAGCGGCGATGAGCGAGCTTCCTCTTCTTCTTCGGCCGGAGGCGCCGCCGGGACAGAAACCGCTTGCGGAGGCGCAGCTTTCTTTTCTTCTTTGGGTGCTGCTGGTGGTTGCGGAACGGCAGCTTGCGGCGCTGGCGGTTGAGCTGTAGGCGCGGCCTTTGGTGCCGCCGCAGACTCGCCATCCACAGCAATCGTTCCCAGCACCGTGTTCACTCCAACCGTTGTTCCCTCTCCGATCTTGATTTCCTGCAAGACTCCTGACGCGGGGGCAGGGATTTCCGCGTCGACCTTGTCAGTAGAAATCTCAAACAGCGGCTCGTCGCGCTGCACCTTGTCGCCGGGTTTCTTCAGCCATTTGGTAATCGTGCCTTCCACGATGGACTCGCCCATCTGCGGCATGACGATGTCGGTTGGCATAAGTTTCCTTCCACGCGGCTACAGCTTGAACCGCAGCCTGCACGCAAACGAATATTATAGCGAGTCAGAGAGCGGAGCGAATTCATTCGGTCCGATCCAAGCGCTGCTCGAACTCATGATCAAGGCCGTTCGCTGCGCTCGCGGGGCCGACGACTGCGCCCGCCCCCACATGTACACACACGTATCCCCGGACGCATTCGTCCGGGGTGCGCGCAGCGCGCAACAGGCAATCGTGTGAATAGATGGTCCAGCCTCGCTCGACCGGACAGCCTTCGACTTCGCTCGGGGCAGGATAAGGCGGCCGTTCCCTACGGGGCCTGTAATGGCCTTCACATCGGCTTGGGCAACGGCTTTTCTTCTTCCTCTCCAGTCGGTGGTTCGGCTCCGAAATTCTTCTTCCAATACTCCTGCACAGCGGGCGGCAGCTTCTCCATGTTCACGAGAAAGCTGGTCAGCTTCCACATGTCCTGCTCGCTGAGAGTTTTGTCCCAGGCAGGCATTCCCGTGTAACGCACGCCGGTGCGGATGGTGTAGAACGTGTGCCACTCGGGATCATCGGGCGGATGCGAAATCAGATTCGGCGCCGGCGGATAAAACGATGGCCCCAGGTTTGTGGGTTTACGGTCGAGTCCGCCGTGGCAGAGAGCACAGTTCATGGTGTAGAGCTTCATCGCGTCTTCATAGTTTTGGTCGGTGGGCGGCACAGGATTGTTGATGTGAGGCGCATGCCGCTCCATCGACGCATCCATGGCGCTGTTGGCGAAATGAACCTCCCATTGTCTCGGTGGCTTATTTGCAGCCGTGGGGATGAATCCAAGCATTGCCATGCCGAGAAATCCCAAGATGAGTATGAGAAGAGTGACGATGACGCCGAGTAGGAACTTGCCCATGAGTCCTCCGGTTTGAGGTCGCAAATTGCAACCTCAAAGATCAGGAGCAAATATTGTGGCAGAATGCGGCATAATCTCGCTACTTGAGAAACCGTAGTGCGGCGTCATCCCGAGCGGGCCCGCCGGTGAAAACGCGGGCCTTCGGAATGACGCCCCAATTAGGTTGCGGACTGAACTTCCCTAATACGCCTTCAGCCTTCTCGCCTCGCGCACCACGTCTTCCACCTTCGGCAGATAATACTCTTCCTGTGGCGGAGAAAACGGAATCGCGGAATCGAGTCCCGCAATCCTTACAATCGGCCCATCGAGATCATCGAATGCTTCTTCATTAATAATCGCTGCGATCTCGCCCGCCAGGCCACCCGTACGCGAGTGCTCGTGCAAGATGATTACTTTGTTCGTCTTCTTCACCGTCTGCGCGATGGCTTCACGATCGAGCGGCGAGACGGTTCGTAGATCAATAATTTCGAGATCGATTCCTTCCTTACTCAGAATTTCCGCAGCTTCCAGCGCGCTGTGCACCATGGCCGCATAAGTAATGATGCTGAGATCGTGGCCCTCCCGCGCCAGCCGCGCCTTTCCGATCGGCACGACGTAATCTTCGGCCGGAACTTCTTCTTTAATGCGCCGGTAAAGATATTTGTGCTCGAAAAACACGCAGGGATTGTTGTCGCGAATCGCGGCCTTGATCAGTCCTTTGGCGTCGTACGGCGTGGCCGGGCAAATCACTTTGAGCCCGGGATTGTGCACGAACCACATCTCGGGATTCTGCGAGTGGAAGGGGCCGCCGTGGACGTATCCGCCGCTGGGGCCGCGCAGCACGAGCGGCGCTGGTGCGCCCCACAGATAATGCGTCTTGGCGACCATGTTGGAAATTTGGTTCATGGCACAGCCGATGAAATCCATGAACTGAAATTCGGCGACCGGCCGCATGCCGGTGAGCGACGCGCCAAACGCCGCGCCCACGATGGCGGACTCGGCGATGGGCGTGTCGATGACGCGCTCGGGGCCGAAGCGGTCGATGAAACCGTCGGTGACTTTAAACGCGCCCCCGTAAATGCCGATGTCTTCGCCGAGGCAGAAGACGGTTGGGTCGCGCTCCATTTCTTCCCAGATTCCCTGGCGGATGGCTTCGAGGTAAGTGAGTTGCATGGGTTGAGCTGCCTTATGATTGGGCTTGATACAAATTGTACAAAATGTTACTATGTTACGTTACGGACAACCAACGAGAGGGAGACTCGAAATGCTCGACAAGCTCACCGCCAGCGAAGCACGCCAGAACTTCTCAGATATTCTAAACCGGGCTGCGTTCGGGCGGGAAAGAGTGATCATTCATCGTGGGAAAAAGGCCGTGGCCGCAATCATACCAATCGAGGACTACAACCTTCTTGAACAACTGGAGGATCGTATCGATGTTCGGGAAGCACGCAAACGGCGGAATGAACCGACGATTCCCTGGAAAAAGATAAAGAAAGATCTAGGTCTGTAATCCCTTTCAGTGCCCACGCGCTATGTTCTTGAATTCACGACGTCCGCTGCCCGGGAACTTCGTGACCTCGACAGGCAACATCAGCGGCGCATCACCGAAAAAGTTATCGCGCTCTGCGAGGATCCGTTTCCGCCTGGCAGCAAGAAGCTCAAAGGCCAACCTGAGCATTTTCGGATTCGCGTGGGCGACTATCGCGTGATATACCGGATCGATGGCAAACGAGTGGTGATTGTGATCGTGCGGATCGGACATCGGCGGGAGGTGTATCGGTAGCCTATTAAAGGCGCTTATGCTCCGCGCTTTGCTCGCCCACGCCCTCGCGGCCGATAAGACGTCCTCACTTATGAAGGCCCGCTCCCGCAGCAGTTCCGAGGCATCAAAAAGCGCTTTAAGCTTTTCTTTCGAAAGGGCATCGTTGCGGTTGTTGAAGGTCGTGCGTTGAGCACATCCATTGCACAAGCATCCGTTTCAATCGTGTCATCCCGAGCGAGGACGCTCGTTCACGTAGTGAACGAGCACCGCAGTCGAGGGACCTTGTGTTTCGCTGGCGTACCAATCCGCTGCTCCGCTCGGGATGACAATGAATTGGGAGCATCGCAGAAGAGCAAACTGGCTGTATGTGAGAATTGTCACATCGAAATCCACAAGACGCAGCTTAATTAAGACGCTTACTTCAAATGCACTGCCGCTTCGGTCTCTTTATACTCGCCGGCGCTCTTCTTCACTTTCGGCATTCCATACTTCGGTTTGATCGCGTGGCAGCCTTCTTCGCAGAAGACGCCGCCTTCGGCTGATTCCGGCGTCGGCATCGGAGAGTTCACCGCGATCTCGCGCTCTTCTTCTATCACCCGCTCGACATCCGCAATCAATTCCGCGTTTTGCTGGCTGGCCAGCCATTTCTTTTCTTTCACCAGATAATTCTCAAAGCGTGCAATCGGGTCGCGCTTCTTCCAGAAGTCGAACAGCGCTTTCGGCACATACGCCGCCGCATCGTGAATGGCGTGGCCTTTCATGCGCATCATCTTCGCTTCAATCATCGTGGGACCCTCGCCACGGTGGGCGCGTTCAACAGCTTCATGCGCCGCGTCGTAGACCTGGCATGCGTCGGTGCCATCGACAATCACTGCCGGAATGCCATATCCAATGGCGCGCTCAGCGAGATCTTTGCAGCGGTACTGCATCTCCGACGGAGTCGAATACGCCCACTCGTTGCTCTCGACCACAAGCACCAGCCCAAGATTCTGCACGGCGGCGAAGTTGATACCCTCGTAGGTGACGCCGGTCGACTGGCCTCCGTCGCCGATGTAGGTCATGACTGCGATGTTGCGTCCCTGCAGGCGTGCACCCACTGCCACGCCCGCCATCACGGGAATCAGGTCGCCGAGCATGGAAATCGGCGAAACCATGTTGCGCTTTTCGATGTCGCCGAAGTGCGAGGTGCCGTCGCGGCCTTTGGTTGGCGAATCGGCCTTGGCCATGTACTGCATCATTACGTCCGACGGATGAAAGCCGCGCACCAGCAGCGACCCCTGATTGCGAATCATGGGCGCGAACCAGTCGTCTTTGTCGAGCGCGTAGGCCGAGGCGCACGAGCAGGCCTCCTGGCCGAGGCCGAAATAAACTCCTCCGACCACTTTGCCCTGCTTGTAGAGATTTTCGAGCGCAGTCTCCATTTTGCGGTTGAGCAGCATGTAGCGGTAAATCTCGATTGCCTGCTGCTTGCTGAGATATTTGGAGTCGCGAATCGGAGGCACGGCTGCGCTCAGATCGCCTTCGACTTCGTAACGTACGTGGCCGTCTTTCTCCGTGGCCTGGCGGACGATGTAGTTCGGGTGCTCGAGGCGGTAGTCGGGGATGGAGTAAGTGCGGAGAGAATGGTCATGTGGGGACAGCCGCCCTCGGCTGTCCGGCCGAGCGGAACTCGACTGACCCTCTTGGGGTGCCCCATTTCTCGCCGCTTTTGCGAGAAGTGGGGCCTTTGGCCCGTTGCGCGGGCGGTTGCCGTTCGAGTTCGCTTTGGATTTTGTTTTTTTGTTGGGCATATGAATGCGGCGCGGAAGGCGCAATGTATTGATGGTATCGCGAGAAGCGGAATAGGGCTAGGGTTCGTGGGGAGTAGGTGGGCAAGGGTATGAGAATTTTTCGCTCGATCAGTCCAATTCCCGAGAAACCACAGGGTCAACATTCACCGTGGACTAAATGTGCCCGGCTTGTCCTTTTTTACTCGTACCTTTGCGGCCGGAGAGAATGCCGCCGCCGATACGAATACGTCGTAGAAGCTGGCCGGCACCGTTGCGGAATATCCCCCGTTTGTATCTGTCATGACGCTGACATCGGAGTCGATGCCGATTTTGTCGGTCAGCCCGACCTTGCTTCCGGCGGGGTCCCAGTGGACGAGGACTCTCGCATTGGCAATCACCGCGCCTTCTACGTGGCGGACTATGCCGGAGATTCCGGGCTTGGTTTGGGAGACGGCCGGGAGCGAAAGACGGCTGAACAGTAACAAACAGATGGCGATCCTTCTCATTAAGACTCCTCTGTTCATCCCCACGTGAGGCCTTCTTCTTTGTGAAGCTTGCGTAACTCCTCCGGCACTTGCATCGGCACGCCCACTGTTCTTCCCAACAGCGCGTCGACCGTATCGACCCACAGCATCTGGCTCTGGAAGACGACTCCGAAGTTGCGCGAGATGCATTCGGCAACGGCGTTGAGATCGAGCGCGCGGCCAAGCTCACACTGCATCGAGGTCACCGGCTTTGACGTGATGCCGCAGGGGATGATCAGGTCGAAGTAGCTGAGGTCGGTGTTGACGTTGAGTGCGAATCCGTGCGAGGTGACGAAGCGCGAGATGTGCACCCCGATGGCGGCGAGCTTAGCTTCCGCTGCCTCGCGCAACTTTACTTTTGTGCGCTCCTCTCTATTGTCATCCCGAGCGGAGAAGGACGATTCCGTTAGGAATTGTCCTTCGTAGTCGAGGGACCTTGTCTTTGCTGGTCGCGCCGTCGACGCAGGGTTCCTCGACTCCAGAGAACTTGATTCGCTTCGCGAATCGTTCTCTTCCGCTCGGGATGACAATTCTTTCGTGTCGGTTGCAGCGCGACTGAAGTCGCGCCCCTTCAAAGCTATGTCGTCCGTCCAGACACCGGTCAGGCCGGGGATGCGCTTGGTTGCGATGCCGAAATCGGCGCAGGTGCGCATCAGGACTTCTTCAAGGCCGCGCACGAAATCGACGGCGCCGAGGTGCTTGCGGGCAACCCCAAGGTCCCTCGACTCGCCGTCGCTTTCGCTCCGGCTTGCTCGGGATGACAATGAGTTGGAGTTCGTTGAGGAACGAGCAAAGCCGCGCAGATCGAAAATCGGATAGCCGACGATCTGGCCGGGGCCATGAAAAGTCACGTCGCCGCCTCTGTCACAGTCGAAGAGCTCGACTCCGCGCTGGGCGATCCGTTCCCGCGACGCGATCACGTTGGCAGCTTTGGCATTGTGGCCCAGCGTGATGACCGGCTTGTGCTCGAGCAGCAGAAGCACGTCGCCGATTTTTTCTTCTTTGCGCAAAGCGACGAGCTGCTGCTGCATGCGCAGCCCCATCGCGTAATCGACGGTGCCGAGTTGGACGACGGAGATCAAGTTCGTAACGGCGGATTTACGCGGACAAAATCATTTCACCACGGAGACACAGAGTCACGGAGAAAACAAATGCATAGATCCTTCGCTCCGCTCAGGATGGCAAGACCGATTTTTCTCCGTGACTCCGTGCCTCCGTGGTGAATTAGCCATTAATCGCGATCCCATACACGCTGTTCGCCGCGTCGAGCATGGCTTCAGACAAAGTCGGGTGCGCGTGGATCGTCCACATCAGATCTTCCACCGTGGCTTCAAGTTCCATGGCGGCTACGGCTTCGGCGATCAACTCTGTCGCCTGCGGGCCGATGATGTGCACGCCCAAAATTTCGTCGTAGTCGGCGTCGCTGACGATTTTGATGAAGCCTTCGTGCTGGCCGACGATCGACGCGCGCGAATTCGCAGTAAAGGGGAACTTGCCGATTTTCACATTGTATCCAGCTTCGCGGGCTTTCGCTTCGGTCAGGCCGACGCTGCCGATTTCGGGATGACAGTACGTGCAGCCCGGAATGTGCTCGGGGTTGATTGGCTTGCCGGGCTTGCCGGCAATTTTCGCGACGGCGCATATCGCTTCCATCGCTCCGACGTGCGCCAGTTGCGGCGTGCCGAGCACGATATCGCCGACAGCGTAGATGCCCGGTTCGGCGGTTTGCATCCAGGAATCGGTTTTGATGAATTCGCGCTCGGGCTTGATTTTTGTGCGCTCGAGGCCGATGTTCGCAGTTCGCGGCTTGCGGCCAACGGCGATCAGAATCTTTTCGGCTTCGATTTTCTGCTGCTTGCTATCGACTGTGATCGTGACGGCCACCCCGGATTTTGTCTTATCGACTTTGTCGACCTTTGCGCTGGTGTGAAAATTGATGCCGCGCTTGCGGAAGGCGCGGGCAAGTTCTTTTGAGACTTCTTCATCTTCGACTGGCACAAGCCGCGGCAGCATTTCAATGATTGTCACTTCGCAATCGAACGAGCGATAGATCGAGGCGAACTCCACTCCCACTGCACCCGCTCCCACGATCACCAGCGATTTTGGAATCTCTTTCAGGCTGAGAATCTCGATGTTGGTGAGGACGCGGTCACTCGGTTCGAGTCCGGGGAGCATTCGTGCTTCCGAGCCGGTTGCGAGAATCACGTTTTTCGCCTTCACATGATTCGCTTTGCTATCAGCGACCACTTCCACGGTGAACACGCCGTTCTGCGCGCCGCCAGTGAGCTTGCCGTAGCCGCGAATGGTTTCGACCTTGTTTTTCTTCATTAGAAATTCGAGGCCTTTGGCGTGTTTGGTCACGATTTTCTGTTTGCGCTCCTGAACGGCGGCCCAGTTGAGCTTGCGCGAATCGACGCCTTCGATGCCGAATTCTTTCGCGTCTTTCAGGTGGTCCCAAAGCTCGGCGTTGAACAGCAGCGCCTTCGTAGGAATGCAGCCGACGTGCAGGCAGGTGCCACCGAGAACGTTATCTTTCTCGATCAGCGCGGTCTTCAGGCCCCATTGGCCGGCGCGGATGGCGGCGGTGTATCCGGCGGGACCGCTGCCGATGATGGCGACATCGTAGATGGTTTCGGGCAAAGTGATGCTCCTCTGTAAGGAAAGATGATGACGGGCAAACGAATGATTCTAGAACAGCAGGAAGTGGAGGGGCAAAATTGCAGGCGTCATCCCGAGCGGAGCCGCCGGTCAAGGCGCGTGGCTTCGGAATGACGCCATAGAGAAATAGTTGGAATTTAATTCCCTTCGTTGCTGGCGCGCTTCCAGGAGATGAGCTCGCCAATCGTGGAGCTGGTGCTCGAGACCGGCTGCCTGTAAGCCTCGACTTCGGAGCGAGATGCCTCTTCGCCCACGGCGCGGATGCTGAGTCCGACTTTCTTATCGTCGGGGCTCATCTTGATGATCTTGAAGTCGTGCTCGAAGCCCGGCTCGAGATGCATGGGCTGGCCGTTGCCGTCGACTGCTTCGGATTTGTGGCACAGGCCTTCGACGCCATCTGCGATTTCGACAAACGCACCGAAGGCCGCTACACGCAAGACCTTTCCGTGCAGCACGTCGCCAATGTGATGCATCTCGAAGAAAGTTTCCCAGACATCGGGCTGGAGTTGCTTTACTCCGAGAGATAGGCGGCGCTTGTCCGGCTCAATCGCCAGTACAACCGCCTTCACGCGGTCGCCCTTTTTCAATACTTCCGAAGGATGCTTCACGCGCTTGGTCCAGCTCAGGTTGCTGACGTGAACCAGGCCATCGATGCCGTCTTCGATTTCAATGAACGCGCCGAAGTCGGTGAGGTTGCGCACGCGGCCTTCGACCGTGGCGCCCACGGGGAATTTGTCGTGCAGCGCATCCCAGGGATTGGCGGCCAGTTGCCGCATTCCAAGCGATATGCGCCGCTCGGCGGGATTCACATTGAGCACCACGCACTCGACCTGGTCACCAACGTTGACCAGCTTCGAGGGATGCTTCATCCGCTTCGACCACGTCATCTCGCTGACGTGAACCAGGCCTTCGATGCCCTGTTCGAGTTCGATGAAGGCCCCGTAATCAGTCACGCTGATGACACGTCCAGAAACGTGCGCGCCCACCGGGTAGCGATGCTCCGCATCAAGCCAGGGATCGGGCGTGAGCTGCTTGAATCCGAGTGAAACGCGCTGCTTTTCTTTATCGTACTTCAGAACCTTGACCTGAATTTGATCGCCGACGTTGACCAGATCGCGCGGGTGAGTGAGGCGTCCCCAGGACATGTCGGTGATGTGCAGCAGGCCGTCGAGTCCGCCGAGATCGACGAATGCACCGTAGTCGGTGAGATTCTTTACTACACCAGTGAGCACGGCACCTTCTTCTAGGTGCTCGAGCGTCTTGGAGCGCTTCTCGTTCTGCTCGGCTTCAAGCAATTCCTTGCGCGAAACAACGATGTTGCCGCGCTTCTTGTTGACCTTGATCACACTCACGTCGATGGTGTGGCCGATCATGCCATCGAGATTGCGAATGGGGCGCAGATCGACCTGCGATCCGGGGAGAAATGCGCGCGCGCCGAGAATATCGACCGTCAGGCCGCCCTTGGTCCGCTCAATGACCTGAGCTTTGATGGGCTTTTTCTCGTGATGGGCCTTCTCGATCAGGTCCCAGGCATGAATGCGCGCGGCTTTCTGGTGGGATAGATTGACGTAGCCTTCCTCGGCCTCGCCCTTCTCGCGCATGACGTCGATTTCGTCGCCAGGACTGAACTTGGGCTTGCCCTCGTGATCGAGAACTTCCGAGAGCGGCAACAGGCCTTCCAACTTCGCGCCAATATCGACGACGGCGTGGGTCGGCGTCAGTTTAAGAACAGTTCCCTTAATAACGCGGTCATCAGCCTCGGCCTCTTCGGTTTCCGTAGTGAAGCTCTCAAGCGCTGAAGCGAAATCTTCGCTGGCACCCTTGTCTTCAGCGGGTGGCGCAGATTGGGGCGGTTCTGCAGCGGCGTTTTGGGTTGAAGGCGATGCGGCTGGAGACTCCTGCAGAGCCGAAATTTGTTCGGGCGTGTTGTGATTGGTGGATGTGGCGGTCACCGGTTCTGTTTCGGTTGCGACTGCGGTGGATGTATCGGAATTATGGCTGGCGGTGTCTTCAAACAAGGTTATGCCTCTCTGCTGTGCCTCGCACTGGGTGCGGGATGCGGGACCTGCTTAGCGGACTGCTGGAGTGAGTCGTTAGGTTGTGTTGGGCCCACCCTGGCGAGTGAACTCTAACAATCCCAGCTGCCGGACGTTTCACAGAAACCCGCGTCCAAAGGGAACTTCTCGACTATAGCAATGGCTTGTGAACAGTGTCAAACCTAAATTCTCGCGCAGGTTAAAGGAGTGTTGCAGTGAAGAAATGTCATCTAATAGCAGTCGGCATTCAGCACTCAGCCTTCAGCTGTTTGAACTCTGAATTGCAATTCTGATGCTGATATTCGACTGTCCGTCGCCCAATGCTCACCACTCAGTGCTGACTGCCGGCATCCTCATCTGCTACTCTGCCGTGAAATGGATTATCTTTGGACGCCGTGGCGCTATGCTTACGTCTCAAGCGCTGATAAGAGCCCGGGCTGTGTTTTCTGCGATGCCGTGAAAGAGAGTGATGAGAAGGCCCGCATCGTGCTCCGCGGCAAGAATTGCTTCATCATTCTGAATACTTTTCCCTACACGCCGGGGCACGTCATGATCGTTCCTTATGCGCATCTCGACGAATTGCGCAAGCTGCCCTCCGACTCTGCCGATGAGATGATGGCGCTGTCTCAGCGGATCGAGTCGGTGCTGCACGAGCTTTACCATCCGGATGGAATCAATCTTGGGATGAATATCGGCAAAGCTGCGGGCGCGGGAATCGCAGGACACATTCACATGCACGTGCTGCCGCGCTGGGTTGCCGACGCGAATTTCGTTTCGGTGATATGCGAGACGCGGGTTCTGCCCGAGACGCTGGATGAGACGTGGAAGAGAATGAGGAAGGCGCTGGGGACTTCATGATCAAGTTGCCGAGCTTCGCTCCGCTGGACAGCCAAGGGCGGCTGTCCCCACATTGCATTATTTAGCCCATCAACTCCTGCATTTGCTTTTCGTCTATCACGGAAATTCCCAGCTCTCTAGCTTTATCCAGCTTCGATCCTGCGTCCGCCCCTGCCACGACATAATCTGTTTTCTTGCTCACCGAGCCAGTGACCTTGCCACCGGCGTCTTCGATCAGCTTCTTCGCTTCGTCGCGGGAGAAGTGAGCGAGCGTGCCGGTCAGGACGAATGTTTTGCCGGCGAGCTTGATGCCGCGCTGTTTTTTCTGGCCGCGCATTGTAAGGCCGGCGTCGCGCAGGCGCTCGACGAGTTTGCGGTTCGCTGGATTGCTGAAAAATTCGGCGATGCTTTCGGCGATGCGCGGGCCCACTTCATTCACGTTCTGCAACTCTTCGACGCTGGCTTTTTCCAGGGCTTCCATCGATCCGAAATGCTCGGCGAGGAATTGCGCGGTGCGTTCGCCCACGAAGCGGATGCCGAGGCCGTAGATCACGCGTTCGAGCGGCAGCTTTTTCGAGTTCTCGATTTCGTCGATGATGTTCTGCGCGGATTTGTCGGCGAAGCGTTCAAGGCCGAGCAGGTCTTTTTTGGTGAGCGAGTAGATATCGGCGACATTTTCCACCAGCCCTTTTTCGGTGAGCTGCGTGACCAACGCGTCGCCCATGCCGTCGATATTCATGACGCCACGCGAGGCAAAGTGCAGAATCGTCTCCCGTAGCTTGGCCGGGCAGTTGGCGTTTACGCAGCGGTAGTCGACTTCGCCTTCAGTGCGGACAACTTTTGTGCCGCAGACCGGGCACTTGTCAGGCATGATGAATTCCCAGAGTTCCCGAGGACGCGGATGGTCTTTGTCGTCCACCACCTTCGCGATCTTCGGAATGACGTCGCCGCCACGCTCCACCTGTACCCAGTCGCCGATTTTCACGCCTAGCCGCTCGATTTCGTCCATGTTGTGGAGCGTGGCATTGCGGACAGTCGTGCCGCCGATGGAAACCGGAGCGAGCATCGCTACGGGAGTAAGTTTGCCCGTGCGTCCTACTTGTACGCGGATGTCCTCCAATTTTGTTATTCCGGCGCGGGCAGCATACTTGTACGCGATTGCCCAGCGCGGGGCTTTGCCGGTGAAGCCGAGTTCCTCCTGCAACGCCGTGCGATCGACTTTGATGACAATGCCGTCAATTTCATAGGGCAGTGAATCGCGCTTTCCTTCCCACTGTTGAATGAATTCCCAGGCTTCGTCAATGCTGTGCACCAGCTTGCGGCTTTGATTGACTTTGAAGCTAGCGGCGTCGAGTGCGTCGAGAGTTTTAGAGTGACGGTCGAAGAAAGTGCGGCCATCGGTGAGCAGCGCGTAGGCGAAATAATCCAGTCGCCGCTCAGCGGTGACGCGCGATTCGAGCTGGCGCACCGTTCCGGCAGTTGCGTTGCGCGGGTTGGCGAAGAGCGACAAGCCTTTGCTCTCGCGCTCCTCGTTCATTTTCTTGAAAGCGGCTAGCGGCATCAACAGCTCGCCGCGCACTTCAAAATCGGGAGGAATGCCGGCCTTTTTCAATTTCTCCGGCGGAATCGAGAGCGGCACAGAACGCACCGTGCGCACGTTCAGCGTTACGTCTTCGCCGACGCTGCCGTCGCCGCGGGTGATGCCGCGAAAAAGCTTGCCATCTTCATACATCAGCGCCAGCGACATGCCGTCGAGCTTAAGTTCGCAAACATAGTCGATTTGCGAAAGGCCGCTGAGTTCGTGCACGCGGCGCTCCCAGGCGCGCAGCTCTTCCTCGTTATAAGTGTTGTCGAGCGAGAGCACAGGCGAGGAGTGGGGAACTTTGACGAATCCCTCGCGCGGCTTGCCGCCCACGCGCTGGGTGGGGGAATCGGGGGTGATCAGCTCGGGATGCTCGGCCTCGAGGTCTTTCAACTGCTGCATCAGCTTGTCGAATTGGAGGTCGCTGATCTCGGGCCGGTCGAGCACGTAATACAGATATTCGTGATGGCGGATTTTCTCGCGCAGGGAATCGACGCGTTTCTCGATATCTTTGTCTTTATCTTTAGCGATGGCGGGCATGAAAGAAGATTATAGTTTGGTTAAATTTCGCGCCACTTGCCAAACCAGTAACCATGTGCGTCCGATGCACTCAGGTAAAATGCCTGATTCGGCCAACCATGCGGAAAGCGGCTTTGCTCTACAACCCTGACTCGGGCCGGCGTGGCGCGCGGCGGCAGGCGCAGTTATATTCTGTTCTGGCGCTGTTGCAGGGCGCGAAGGTCGAGACCGAACTTTTTCTTGCCGAGTCTGCGGCATCTGCCGCGGAGAAGGCGCGGCAAGCAATTGCCGACGGTTGTGACACGATCTTTGCCTGCGGCGGCGATGGTACCATTCACAATATCGCTCAGGTGCTGGCGAACACTTCCGTTGCACTTGCCGTTCTTCCCATGGGTACGGCCAACGCTTTGGCGCACGATCTTGGCTTACCCAAAACTGTCGTTGCGGCCGCCCAAGCAGCGGTGGACGGCGTTCCGCGGCGGATCGGTCTTGGACGAATTCAATTTAACGATCTGGAAGGCTACCCCAGCAGCCGTTTTTTTGTTGTGGCTGCGGGCGCCGGCGTGGATGCGCACCTTTTTTACAAGCTCTACGCCGCGCACAAGCAGCGCCTGGGAATGACGGCTTACTACGCGCAGGCGTGGCGGCTGTGGTTCAACCATCCGATGACGCGGTTTCAGATTCAGTTTGCCGAAAGCGGATTGCCGGAGTCGCGTCAGGCAGTGGTGACGGAATTGTTGGCAGTGCGCATCCGAAATTTTGGCGGCATTCTGAGGGAACTGGCGCCTGGAGCCTCGCTTGACCGCAACGACATTCGATTGGTCTACTGCACGACGGCGAGCCGGTCGGCGTATCTGGCGTATGTGGGGGGAACAATGCTCGGGCGGGCATGGAAAATTCCGGGGATCGATCTGGCGCACACGGAAAGAGTGGCGTGCCGGTACGTGCCGGCAGAGGCTGCCGGTTCACGGACGGCGCAACCGCGAGTTTATGTCGAAGCTGACGGCGAACTGCTGGGCCGGCTGCCGGCCGAGATCACCGTGGTTCCGGACGTGTTGACTGTGATGGCGCCACGGTGAATGCCCCGCAGACAATCGAATCAAGCAGATCAGGGGCTAAAGCCCCCACTCAAGAATAAGCCTTGTCGCATCGCTGAAAGCGCTGCCCCACCCAAATTCGGACTTTACGGGACATTTCTGGCAATTCCTGCTTTGGCCAAATAAAATCCTTAGACCGCTTGGAACCTGTCACACATTTTCTGACCGGCGCTTGCATGGGACGCGCCGGGCTCAACCGCAAGACTGCGCTTGCCACCGCCACGCTTACTCTCGCTGCAGAGGCGCCCGATCTCGACGTGCTGGGACGCTTCGGCGGGCCGGCTTTCGGTTTTGCGCACCATCGCGGATTCACTCACTCGTTTTTGGGAGTTCCGCTCGATGCTGCGGTCGTCCTCGGTTTCGTCTACCTCATCTGGCGGTTGCGCGGGCGCAAAGTGAAAGACCCGAGCCTGCCTCCGCGCTGGGGGTTGCTTTTTTTCTATGCTTGTCTGGCCGGCCTCAGTCATCTTCTGCTGGATTACACGAACAATTACGGCGTGCGTCCGTTTTGGCCGTTTTCCGAGAAGTGGTACTCGTGGGACATCGTTTTCATTTTTGAGCCCGTGCTGTTCGCCATACTGCTGCTCGGGCTGATTGTCCCGCCATTGTTTTCATTAATTGACCGCGAGATTGGCGTGCGCCCGCGTGCGCCACGCGGACGAGTGGCGGCGACGCTTGCGCTGATTGGAACTATTGCATTGTGGACGGTGCGCGATTATGAGCACCGGCGCGCTGTGAACGCGTTGGCCGCGCGGACTTATCAGGGGGCGGAGCCGGCGCGGGCTTCTGCTTATCCCGCGATGACGAATCCGTTCCACTGGTATGGGGTCGTCGAGACTCCCGCATTCTTTGCACTGGCGCAGGTGGATTCGCTGGGGCCCGAGGTCGATCCGGAGAATCGTCTGGAAATCCGCTACAAGCCGCCGGAGACGCCGGTCACGCTGGCGGCGAAGAAGTCTTATCTGGGGCGCGTGTATCTCGACTGGGCGCAGTATCCGATCACGGAAACGGAAGAACTGCCGGATGGATATATCGTGCACTTTACGGATCTGCGGTTTGCACGATTGCCTGGACTTCTGAGCGGCAGAACGCGCCGCAGCCCGCTCAGCGCGGGTGTGAAACTCGACAGGAATCTACATGTGGTCGGGGATGTTTACGGCACGGCAGATCATCCGAGCTTCTACCCGGAGCCGGATTAGCGGAATCGTCTTTGTTCTCCGCAGTTCCCTGTAAACCTCCCTCCATGAGTAACAGCGGAGCAAATCTAATTACTTTCACGAGCGCTGATCGTCCCGCCGCAATTTTCTGCTCTCTGCCAGCAGCGCCATCGAGTGCATCAGGTTTTGTAACGTGACAATTCCGACCAGCCGCTGATCTTCCACCACGGGAATGATGCTCAGGTTGCGCGACGTCAGCTTGCGAAAAGCTGAGCCCAGGGATTCCTGCTTCGCCGATACCTCGAAGAGCTTGTTCATTACCGCTTGCACGTAACCGTTTCCTTCGGCCCGCAGTGCTTCGAGAATTCGCTGGCGCGAAATCACCCCGACCATGTCGCTGCCGCGCACCACTGGGAAATCGTCCTGCAAAGAGTGCACCGCCTTGTCGAGCGCGTCTTCCAGCGTGTCGGCTGGAGAGAGCGTTGCGAAATCAGTGAGCATGACTTCTTCCAGCCGCACATTGTCCAGCACGGATTGAAAAATAACTGCCCGCTCCTCAAGTTGCGCTGCCGAGAAAATAATCAGGCCGATCATGGTCAGCCAGGTATTGCTGAATAACCCGCCGACCATCAGCACCATAGCCAGAGCGTGGCTGATGGAGACAGCACGCCGCGTGGCGGCAGCCGGGTCGACCTTGCGCGCGAACATCGCTCGCAAGATCCGGCCTCCGTCAAGCGGATAGGCAGGAAGAAGATTCAATCCCGCGATGTAGAGATTGGCCCACACCAGGCTGCGCGGCAGATTGCTCGACTGCAAGAATGGCCACTTCAACAAGTCTGTGCCGGGAAAAGTCGTAAAGATCACAGCCCCGGCGATGAATGCAAACGCCAGATTCACCAGCGGCCCGGTCAGGGCGATGCGCACTTCACGTTGCCAGGCGGCGTCCGGCGATTGGGGCTTCTCCAGCCGTGATTCGTCGTACACGGTCACGCCGCCGAGAGGCAGAAGAATCACGGCTTTTGGAATCAGCCCGGCGCGGCGCGCTACCAGCATGTGACCGATTTCGTGCGCCGCGACACATGCCAGCACAATTCCCACCAGAGCCAGGTCACGGGGCCCATTGGCCGTGGGATGCGCGTTGTACTCCGTCCAGAAAATGAACAACGGCAGGATCAAAAAGGTCAGGTGCAGCCGAACTTCGACTCCGAACAGCCGCCCAACGTGAATGGAAAAGCTTCGCATTTTAGTCGCTGCAAATATTTTACATGCTCGGCTATATTGATTCCGGAATCGAAGGTGCAGTTACCATGCGCGTGATTGCCGGCAAATACCGGGGGCGCACGCTTCGTTCGCTGCGCGGCATGGACATTCGTCCTACTTCCGACCGGCTGCGCGAGACGCTGTTCAACGTACTCACGGCGGGCAATCCTGAAGCGCTTCAGGGGACCGTGTGGCTCGATCTGTTCGCCGGAACCGGCGCGGTCGGGATCGAGGCGCTCAGCCGAGGAGCGAAGCAGGTTTATTTCGGCGAAACTTCTCCTGCGGCCGTGAAGTTAATCGAACAAAATCTTCAGCGGCTTGGAATTAACGAGGGATATAAGATTCAGCGCGACGATGTTTCGGGAATTCTTTGGCGGCTGAAGCGGCAGCATGTCGCCGTTGACGTCGCGTTTCTCGATCCGCCTTACCGCATGGAGAATGCTTACAAGGAAACGCTCACCGCGCTGGCCGAATCGTCTCCGGTCTGGGCGATGACGCTGGTGGTTGCCGAGCATGACAAGAAATTCGATCCCGGTGCGGAATTTGGGGCGCTGCGGAGAATTCGGTTGCTGGTGCAGGGCGATTCCGCGCTCAGCTTTTATCGTATTGGTGGGCAGCCAGATTTGACGAAGTGATCGGGCCGCCCGCACTTCGAAGCGCGAGAGTGGGGCACGCCCTCATTTTGTGGCCGCAACTAGGAGGGCAGGCCGTGCCAATGCGGGTAAGTCTGCGCTCCGAAGGATCCCAGCGCTGCCGATGACTGCGCATCGGGACTTCCATACACTTCAAAGCGGTTGATTGCCGCAAATGTGAGCAGCTTCGGAACCAACTCCTGCACAACCGAACCCGCCAGATGTTTCTGCATTGCTTCCACGTTGGCGTAGGTTTCGAGCAAACGGCAGCGGCTGCGGTCGCTGCTCAGATACCATTCGTATTCCAACGCTCCCGGTTCTTTTGCTGTGCCCGCGGTCTGTAACTTTACCGTGGCCGCGAAGTCGTCGAATTTGCCTTGGTGAATTGTTAGGTCGATCAGGAAATGGATTTTCTGGGAGTTCATGCGAAGTTCTCTCACCTGTGGGGCCGGCCACTTTGCTGACACGATTCTAATTGAGGACGCCCACCCACCTGGCCTTTTCTCGACCAGGATCGCCATCGTCATTACACAAAAAATTCAGGGCAGCAACAGAGCTTTCACCTGAGTTTCGTTGTCGGTGGCCCCGTTGCCCTTCCTGCCGTAAATCACAATCATGCAATCGCCAGAATTCACTGTCATAGGATCCGGAAAAATTCTCTCGACCTGCTTCTGAAGCGCTGCCTTGCCGTTCCCTGTCCGCGGAATCTTGCGCTCGAGCGGCACGCTTTCGAGATGCAAGGCGTCATCGGGAAGCCAACTATACAGCGTCGACAGCAACACCGGGTTTGGGAACCCTTGGTGGTTGAGATTCTCTCCAAATTTCCCGCATCCTCCGGGAAGCAGGTAAAAATCGTTGACGGCACCCCACGCTTTGCCCGTCGGAAGCGGTCCGAAGTTCCGCGTCCCATCAAAGGTGCTGTCGCTGATATCCCCAAACAGCTCCACCAAACGTCCTGCCGGCATCGGGATCGGAGCCGCGAATCCTTTCTCGTCGTCGGCCGTCGCATTCTGGCATCCCCAGTTTTGGCCAAAACAATATTCTCCAGACAGATCGACTACGGCGTTCGTGTCTGCACTCGCCGGTTCATAGCTCAGGTCGAGATCGGCTGACATCGTGACCTCTTCCGGCGTCGGTCCGCCCGTTCCTTCGCCAAAAACGAAACCTACACATCCCGTCATCGGCAAGGGATGAGGGAAATGAAGGTCCACACGAAACTCGGAAAGAGATTGCGAAGGATTCTTCAGAATGTCGCTCCAAATAAAATATGCACCTTTCAAACTCTGATCATTCACCGGGCACTGACCTTGCCAGTAGGCCAGCAACCACAGGACTTCGCTGAAATTCGGACTGTAGTTCTCTAGCGAAATCGTCCCGATCAGCGCTTGCGCCTCCGCCGCAGACTTCGCCCCGTCGAGCAAGTGATACATGTAAAGAAACTGCGGAAAGCCGGTTTTCGAGGTAGTCACAGAATGCTGAATATGCAGGATGGAAGGGTTCGCTGCGCCCTGTTGCGCCCACAAATCGCACGCTGCACGGCCAACTGGAAAAAGAACCGCAGCCAGAATAATCATTCTCCAATAAAGGCACATAGATTCCTTCTTACAGTTCTTCAGTCTACCGCGCGGCAGAGAGATGCGCGTGCCTCTGCGGGGGCGGGGATTTTTCAAGGCATGTGGGTCTACCGTCCGATGACGTCCTCCCTTTTATTGTGCAGCGCGGGAAAAAGAGCCTCCCGCGCTCCTGGACGTCGGCCGATGAGCAAGGGTGCATGAGCTTAAAGACCCACGCACCCCGGAAGAGTTACGAATTCATGGGACGATCTTAAACACAGTTCCGCAGCCGTAAACGCCGCAGCCACCGTTACCGCCATAGGTAGTTGTGCCGTAGAGGTTGCCCGACTTATCGAGGGCCAGGGGACCGTTTGGGTTATACCCGTCCTTGCCGTTATGGACAAAGCTGTGAAGGACCGTCTCGGCGCCAGATGTGTTTCCACAGTACACGGTGCCGAGGTCGGACGTCCCTCCATACCACGTTACGCCGCAGCCTTCATCCTTCCCAGTGACGACTATGCCCGTTAGGGGAGTCCTGCCGTCTTTCCCAGCCTGGAAACTGTAAATGATAGTTTCGGTTCCCGAGGTAGATACCTCGAAAACGATGCCCACGCCAACGGTACCGCCCTGAGCTGTGGTGCCAATGACATAGCCCGTGGATCCCGGGACCAGGCCTGCTTCGGGATAGAATCCGTCTTTCCCGTTCGCGTTGAAGCTGTGGAGAACAGTTTCCGTACCGGACGAAGTGACCTTGAAGACAGTTCCAAAGCCGTGGGTGCCACCCTGGTAAGTCGTTCCATAAAGGTTGCCCTCCTTTCCAGGACCAAGAAGCAAGCCAGCGAGGGGGTAACCACCGTCCTTCCCACCGGTAAAGCCGTGAAGCGTCGTGAATGCTCCCGTCCCGATCCCCGATGCCGAGGGGCTCAGCTCAAAGGCGGTACCCCAGCCATAAGCGCCGCAGTAGGTAGCCGTGCCGTAAAGATTGGCCTCGGAATCGAAGACCACACCGGCATTGGGCCCGCAACCGTCCGCCGCGCCGGTGAAGTTGTAAAGCACAGTTTCGGTCCCGGACGGAGTCACCCTGTAGACGGTTCCCCCTCCGTATGTGCCGCCGAGGTAAGTTGTGCCGTAAAGGTTACCGTCCGGACCGAAGACCACTCCCGCCTGTGGGTCAGACCCATCTGTGTAGGGGAACGCACCTGGGTTAAAGCTATGGAGTATGGTCAAGGTTCCGGACGTGGACAACTTGAACACAACACCATCACCGTAGGCGCCGCCGCTCTGGGTTGTGCCGTAAAGATTGCCGTTCGAATCGAGGACCACGCCAGCCGCTGGGTTGCAACCGTCAGTTGCCGCGCAAGTAAAGTTGTGAAGGATCGTCTCCGTTGCCGCCTGCGCTGGATGGGAGGCGAGTAGGAGCATTAAGAAAGAGGCGACCGCAATAACGGTTAAGATGGGATTTGAGAAAAATCGGAGGACGCTTGACTTCGGCCCCCGGCCGATTTCATTCGAGAGCATGGATTCCTCCTTGCGAAAGAGATTTGTGTCTTTCTTGCCGTTTCTAGATCGTGCTAATCGGACGTAAGTGAAACACATTTTTCGAGTCAGTTGTAGAACCCGCGATTCCGGCTTGCCCGTTCATGTCCCAAGCGGCAGTGCCCTGGTATTAACCTGTGCGCGCAGCGGGAGCGTCGAAGGTGATGATCGGTGTGTGCCGCTCTGTTTGCGGCCACGCCGCCAGAGCAAAACGCGTGCAGATAGCCAACAGCAGAATGCTGACGCGTTTACCTCTACCTACATGAAATGAAGCTCAGGTTGAACCGATTGATTGAATAAGATGTCGGTGCTCTCGCCTGAGAGGGTGTTGCATCCCGCGATGGAAGTGCTCCTCGGGGAGGCGAGATTCTTGCCACTAAATCTTACGGACGGCATCTTAGGCTTAGGATTAGTCAATGTCAGTGATACGGGTCACATTTGTCGGGTAGACTCGAAGTCCGAAACGTCAAGCTGCAAGTTTTGCACTGTCCTATGGGGTTCGGTCTCTCAGAATCCGCGTAAGCCGCTGATCGCCGTCGCAGTTGGCGGTGCTGGCGAGACTCCTCCAGTTTGCGGCCACGCTCAGCGTGGATCAGGGTGGGTTATGGTGGTGCGATCAGGCAGACTCCGCCGTGTATCCGCGTGGATCGCTGCTTGAGCTTTCATCGTCAATCCACACTGGGTTCTTGCCATTCGTTCGCGCCCTATTGCGGAGAGACAAGCGCCGGAAACTCCAGGTTTGCTCAGGTAGGCGTGCGCACTCCTCGGCAAAATTGAGATTGACTCCGAACGAGCAGTAGCAATCGAGAAGCTACATCAGCAGTTCGCCGGCGCGCCTTACGATCGGGTGCTGCATTTCCTGCAGGTCGTTCTTCACCATGTTCAGGCCGTAGACGCAGCCTTCGAACTCCTTCGCCAATTTGGCAAACATGGGAGCTACATTCGCGTACTCGAAGTGCTCGAATTTTGAAACGATGTAGTAGCTTTCCTTGCCCGCCTTCACCCACTCGATAAAATTTTCGAGGCGGTTACGGCGCAGACGGAAGCGGTTAATGCTCTCGGGAAACATGCCGGTGAAAAACAAGGCGTAGTCGCCGATGTGCTTGCGCACCTGGCGCTCGCGGTCGAAGGAAGGCGCCGGGCCATAGACGGGGTCGGACTCCAGCAGCATCTCGCCAAGGTCGGCCAGCGGACGATTGGCCGCATCACGAATCTTGAACAACTGATCGGCCTCGCAGAATTCAGTGAGCAAGTGCGACACATACGCGACCACCTGCGGATCGCGAATGCCAATCTCCTCGGCGTAGTGGCGTCCCACCAATTCCTGAAAAAGCTGGCACAGTGGATGCGATTCCGGAATCATTTGTTCGAGGCTCCTGAAAATGATTCTGTTGCTTTAAAACCCCAATCCGGAAAGCCTTGTTGCGCGCGGCTTTCGCTATTGAGCTATCTAGTTACCTCAGTTTCGGCGTGAACGCAAGTGACTTTTGTTTATCTATCGAATTCCTTTCACAAATGATTAGAAGTGTGTGTAATCGTGCAAGGTTGCGCGGGCGAGATTGTTGGCACTCGATCGCGCTGGCTGCTAAATGTGACGGCGCAGAGCACGCTGTAGCGGCAGCGAGATGGAACAGTAGAGCCTTCCCCGGTTCGCAGTACACGGCCTCGGCAAGCGCTCAACGTCTCCGGGACTGCAGGCTGTTTACGGTTTGAATAGTCAGTCGGGAACCTGCCCATTTTCCGCGTCATTACCTAGGTCATCTTGGTCAGCGTTACGTTTCCGTTCATCATACGGAGAGCTTGGAGGCCTGCGCCTCCCGGGACATCTCTCGATGAATATTGACGACCTGCTGCGTATTGCGACGGAACGCCGCGCCTCTGACTTGCACCTGAAAGTAGGAAACTACCCGCACCTGCGCGTCGATGGCGAACTGGCACCGTTGACCGACCAGCCGCGCGTGAGCGCCGAAGACATGCTGAACATGGCTTTCAGCATGATGTCGGCGCGGCAGAAGCAAAAGTTCAAAGAGACTACGGAAATCGACATGGCCTATGGCGTGGCCGGCCTGGGACGCTTCCGTGTGAACATTTTCCAGCAGCGCGGCAACGTGGGACTGGTGCTGCGCGTCATTCCCACTAAGATTCGCGCGCTTGATGAATTGTTTTTGCCGAAGGTGGTCGAGCAGATTTGCGAGATGCCGCGCGGGCTGGTGCTGGTGACGGGCGTTACGGGTTCCGGTAAATCGACTACGCTGGCGGCCATGGTTGACCGTGTGAATTCCAGCCGTGCGGAACACATCATCACGATCGAAGACCCAATCGAATTTCTGCACCGCGACAAGAAAGGGTACGTCAATCAGCGCGAAATTGGCGTCGATACGCCTTCTTTCAGCTCGGCACTGCGCGCTTCTTTGCGTCAGGATCCCGACGTGATTCTGGTCGGTGAAATGCGCGACCTGGAAACGATTTCGACCGCGCTGCATGCAGCCGAGACCGGCCACATGGTCTTCTCAACGCTGCACACGCTCGACGCAGTGGAAACGATTAACCGCGTGATCTCGATTTTCCCTCCGCCGGAGCAGAAACAGATTCGTTTACAGATCGCGGCGGTATTACGCGCGATCATCAGCCAGCGCCTGGTACGGCGCTGCGATACTGAAGGCCGCGTGCCAGCCGTGGAAGTGGCGATCAACACCGCTTATATTCGTGAATGTATTTTAGTTCCGGAAAAAACACGCTCGATTCGTGACGCGATAGCCGCGGGTACGTCGCAATACGGCATGCAGACGTTCGATCAGTCATTGTGGGACCTTTTCCAGGCTGGGCTCGTTAATTACGAAACCGCTCTCGAAAATGCCTCCAACGCCGACGACTTCAAGCTGCGCATGCAGGGCATCGCTTCGACGGCCGACATTTCACGGCAGTCGATGCAGTCGGCGGGGTTTGGGGGAAGATAGAGCAGCCCGGATCTTTACGTTGTCTTGTCATCACGACGAGAGGCAAGCTCTCGGAGGGACCGTACGAGACGAATCTGTCGGCATTGCAGCAGAAGAGTGTAATCTCCATCCATATCTGTCTCCCGTTCCTTTCCGGCGATGGGGAAGGCACCCACTTCGCGTAAGGTCCCTCTCGCGGCTGTCGCCGCGTTCGGGATGACAACGCAATTTGCTTCCATTCTTATTTCCGCTCAGCGACGAAAGGTTTATCGTAAAGGGGCATGCCGTTCCCACGCCCTAAGAAGAAGCTCTATTCCGAAGACGAGCTGTATCAATACGCCGTGGGCGCCCTTGCGCGGCGCATGCGCACGGTCGCGGAACTCAAGCGTTTGCTGCGCGCGCGGGTCGAGGCCGATACCGAGTACGGACAGACTCTAGTCGAACTCATCATCCGCCGGCTGAAAGACCACAGCTACCTCAACGATTCGCAATACGCCGCTTATTTTTCATCGCTACGGCGTGACAACCAAAAATTTGGCCGCTTGCGCGTGATTACCGATCTTAAGGCCAGGGGCGTTCACGGAGACGTGATCGACAAAGCTGTCGACGCCGCTTTCGACGGTGTGAATGAAGAAAAGCAAGCCCGGGAATATCTGCGGCGGAAACGAATAGAGAAACCGAAAGATCAGAAACAGGCCGCGCGCATCTTCCGCCAACTGGTACGCGCCGGGTTCGGCAGCAGGACGATTTTTTCCATCTTGAAACGGTGGAACGTGGATGACGAGACTTTAAGCGCTTTGGAGGACGAGAGCGCGTGAAAAACACAGGCCCGAGGTATTTGGAGTTTCAGTTCGTCAAAGAGATTCGGTTCGTCGAGGAAATTTGTGCGAACTTCGTCCCCTGCAAGTGTATGTCTTTCAATTGTCCAATTTAGGCGCCTTGAGGTTCTTGCTCGCAGGCTCTGCGGGAATGCAGGCGCACAATCAGCGATCCCACTAAGACTGCGCTGACTAACATCACCACGCGGATATAAATCCCGGCATGGAAGGCCTGGTCGCCGGCGGCTGTGCGCAGCAGGCCTGAGAGAGCGCTGGCGGTGCAAAAGGCGAAGTAGAACTTCTCCATCCATCCGCGGGAGATGGCGAGGAGCCAGAGGAGGATTACGGAAACGATGATGAAGATGGCGCAGAGGATCCATGTGGTGGTGGAGACTGAGGATTTTGTCCACACTCCGGTGACGGGAGTGGCTGCAAGCATTTGACGAACCGCGATCAGCAGAAAGACGATCGAGTGCACGAGCGCAACCAGCGCGCGCTTGCGGTTGGTGAGGATGGAGAACGCATGCATGTTGTTTCAGTGTATGGAAAATGCAGGCGGCAGGATGTGATGCAGGTCACTTCGCGCAGGGGCTGAAGCCCTGTTTCCCTTTGGAGCTCTTGCGCGGCGCTAAGCGCCGCTCTTCTACGGTTCTTCTGCTAGGAGCAGAAAAGCGGGCAGGAGTGCCCGCTCCACACGTGCGAAAAACAAACGGCCCGCAGTTGCCTGCGGGCCGTCCGGTGTACTGTTTGGGATTGACCAAGAGGTGGTCACTCTACGTGGCCTCTACGGCAACTCCGGGCTTCCTGACCGACCTAAGTCAGGCGGAATCAATCCTTACTCACCGGTAGTGTGCGGGCTGTAGCTTTCCGTGCGGTACTAGCGAATTCCGCTCGGAAGCCCCGCTTAGAGCGACCTGCTCTAAGTCTCAGCCACCTCACCTGGTCTTTGACTACCACGTCTACTACTACTGTCTGAACTTGTCATTCGACCACCTCCTTTCCGGTGTAAGGGCAGAGTATACGGAATCGAGGCGGGCGTCAATCGGGGGAACTTACGATGACACTGTAACGTTCGTACGCAGCGCTCCGGGCGAATCCCCGACCCTCTGTGCAACATCTAAGTTGTTTTTGTGCAGAGGTGCTTATGTCGATCCGCCCGGTTAAGCATGTCATTAAATCGAAGCCTACGCTCGAAGGTGCCGGAGTACATCTCCGCCGTGCCTTTGGATTTGGCAATACAAAAGAAACCGATCCCTTCCTGTTGCTCGATGATTTCCGCAACGACGTTCCCGAAGACTACCTGGCAGGCTTTCCTTGGCACCCACATCGCGGGATCGAAACCATTACGTATGTTCTTGCAGGAACAGTTGAACACGGCGACAGCATGGGCAACCGCGGGGCCATTGCCGCCGGCGACGTGCAATGGATGACCGCCGGCAGCGGCATCATTCATCAGGAGATGCCCAAAGGCGATCCCACAGGCCGCATGCACGGATTTCAACTGTGGGCGAACCTGCCTTCTGCGCTGAAGATGACCGCGCCGCGCTATCAGGAAGTAAAGTCAAGCGACATTCCCGAAATCAAAGACGATGACGGCACGCACGTGCGCGTGGTGTGCGGGAAGTTCTGGGGAAAGAAAGGGCCGGTAGATGGCATTGCGGCCGATCCGATTTATCTCGACGTGTCGGTTGCTCCCGGGAAAAGAAAATCTTTGCCCGTGGAAACGACGCGCCATGCCTTCGCTTACGTGTTTGGTGGCGCGGGAAAATTCTGCAACGCATCGGGCCCATTGGCGGTGCCAACCGATCCGGTGAAGTGGCTGGATACCACGCCTCCTACCGAAGCCGACAACCGCTCCCTGATTTTGTTTGATCGCGGCGATGAAGTCACGGTGCAAGCGGGAGACGATGGCATTCGATTTTTGCTGGTCTCGGGCAAGCCGCTGGAAGAACCAGTCGCGTGGTACGGACCGATCGTCATGAATACGCAGGCGCAGTTGCGCCAGGCGTTTGAGGAGTTGCAGGAGGGAACGTTTTTGAAGCAGAAGTAGGGGCGCGAACTCTGTCGATCGTTTCTTGGGCAGGTGCGCCTTTCTTTGCGGTCTCGGCGGCCTTCCTCTGCGTGCGTTGCGTTCTAAGATTTTTTTCATCGTTATCCATGGTGATGCGAACTCTGGCGCTATGGCTTTTTCAAATCGCATAGGGTCAACTCGATCCCGCCGAAATCGGGATGATCGTTTAAGCCAATCGTAAAGGCGATATCGATGGCGTCTCCTGCTAGAAGCGGAGATTGTTGCAATAGTTCCGCCATGTCCCAGCCGAGAGCGTCGAACGTAGTTTTCAATGCTCGGCTGTCAGTTCTCACTTGAGCAGGTTTGACTGCGGCGTATCCTTCTGCCAGGGCTGCTGCTTTTTCTTCCCGACGAATCGCAGCTCCATCGGGATGACAGCGCGGGGTCGCCAGCACTGCTGTCGTCGAAAGAGCTTCCCTGGCGTTACTGCCATCCGCCGGCGATGTCATTCCGAACCCGGCGTTAGTCGGCTGAGGAACTTGCTTTCCGCTGTCAACATCGAATTCAGCCTGCACCGGACCGTCTCCCGCTTTTAGTTTCAACTTCACATGCTTCTCTTTCAGAATTTTCGGCGGAGCAATCAGGCGCACGCCGCGCGCGGCAAAGGCCGGCTCATGATTGCCGGCGCCATGCGGCTCGAGTAATCGCAAGATCTGGTAAAGGCCCGGAGTAATTTCGTCGAGATCCACTTCGGCTTCCAATTCAAGCACTGGATCGAAATCGGCTGCGGTGAGGCGGGAGCGGGCGAAGGCATCGAGTTCGGCGCGCAGTTGAGCGACGTTGGCGGCCGGCATGGAGAATCCGCAGGCATGGGAGTGTCCGCCATAGCGGGTAAACAGTGCACGCGAAGATTCGATCGCTTCCAGCAGATGGAACGCGTGAATCGAGCGGCCGGAGCCGAACACTTCTTCGCCCTCGCGCGCGATCACGATGGCAGGCCGATGATACCGCTCCACTACACGCGTGGCCGCGATGCCGATCACTCCGCGATGCCAGCCGTCTCCGTCAACGACGATGCAATAGGATTCGCAGAGTGCGGGATCGGCAGCTATGCGATCTTCGATGGCTTTGATGATTCGCCGTTCTTCTTCCTGCCGAGCCGCATTCAGTTGGTCGAGTTTGAAGGCCAGTTCGCGGGCACGGTTGGCGTCTTCCACGCTGAAAAGTTCGATCACGTCGCGGGCGATATCCATGCGACCGGCGGCGTTAATTCGCGGCGCGATTCTGAAAGCAACTTCGGTGGAAGTCGGCGGCCGGTTGTTCGAAATCTGAGCGAACTCGAGAAGGGCTTTGAGTCCGGGATTCACTGCGCGGCGGAGTGCATCCAGTCCCAGACTCGCAAATACTCGGTTTTCGCCCGTCAGCGGCACAGAGTCGGCAATTGTCGCAATCGCCACGACTTTCATGAATGAGTTCAGCATGCGCGCATGGTCTTTCCGATCGAGGCGGCGCTGCATCAGTGCCTGCGCCACTTTGAAAGCCACGCCCGCGCCGCAGAGCTGCTTGTAGGGATAGTCGCATCCCGTCTGATTCGGATTAACTACGGCAAAGGCTTTTGGCACGCCATCGGCGCCGGGCAAGTGGTGATCGGTGACGATCAGGTCGACGCCCAGGCGTTGCGCAGTTTCAGCGGGCGCAAAGGCACGGATGCCCATATCCACGCTGATGATCAGACGAATGCCTGCGGCGGCGGCACGCTCGATCACATCATCGCGCAGATCGTAGCCCTCGCGAATGCGGTGCGGGACGTGGAAATCGGCCGTGCCTCCGCAGAGTTCGATGGCTGTCTTCAAAATGATCACCGCCATCGTGCCATCGACATCGTAGTCGCCATAGATGAGCATCGGCTCTTTGCGTTCGATGGCGGCAGCGATACGATCAACGGCTGCGCGCAGGCCAGTCATTTGCTCTGGGGCATGTAAGTGATTTATGGAAGGAAAAAGAAAACGTGCGGCCTCGTCAGGAGTGCTGATGCCGCGACGGATCAGCAGCCGCCCCAGAGTTTGCAGCGAACTGTGGCGTTTGGAGTGGCTGTTCTTGTGATCGAAAACTCCAAGGCGCAATTCAGGCAGCTCGCCCAGCGCCAGCGCGAGATTCTGCACTTGAACGGCATCGTCGACCGCCAGTTCCCAACGCACGATTAGAGCTCGTCGTCCTGATCGGGCTCGTCAATAGGAATGCCGCCGAAATCTTCTGAGACTTCCATGAGGTGCTGGTAGCGGTCGTACCAGTCGGTGCTGACTTCACACAGAAACATCGAACCTTGGTAGGCCCAGCCCAATTGCAGAAATCCCGTCTGGCCGACGTGGGTCTTGAGCCAGCGCGCATCTTCCACGTCGTCGCCGTCGGAGAACTGGGATTGTCCCAGGCGCTCGATCAGGTCATCAAGTTCCTCGCGCTCCAGTTTCCACGAGTGCATGGTCAGAAATGGCGCTCCGGCGCTCTTGGCAAGTTCGACAAAATCCTTCCAGCCGTCGGGATTGTCCCCCATCTCCCACATGACGCACTGTACTTCTTCATAGTCCACGTAACCGTGGAAGCGGCGCATGCCGTGGCCTTCGATGAAGGCAATCATGTCATCTTTGACGGTGGTGAGATCTTCTGGGATGGGAGACATATTTGCGACTAATGAAGGTATTGTATGACGTTTGCGGGGAAGGTGGTAGGGGAGTTGTTTCGTCTGCATATTGCGCCGGCGGCTGCGACCTTTGCGGCAGTTCGGAGCCTGCCCCGAGAGAGCGAAAGCGAGCGAACGGGCGAACTTAGCGGTTAAAAGCTTTTTGACCGCACAGTATGCCAAGAAGTACCGCATATGATGCAGACAAATCAGGGCCATTAGCGCAGCCCCCCACTCTCTGGCCTCTGTGCTCTATTCCATTTAGAATCCTCTGTCCAGTTTTCATCCAAACGGACAGGAGGCACTCCCGCCTTGATTCCACGTTACACCCGCCCGGAGATGGGCCGCATCTGGAGCGACGAAAACCGTTTTCGCACCTGGCTCGCGGTTGAAGTCGCCGCCACCGAAACATTGGCTGAGGCTGGCATGGTGCCGAAAGAGGCCGCGCGCGCCATTCGCGAGCGGGCTGATTTCCGCGTGGAGCGCATCCACGAAATCGAGGCGGAAGTGCGCCATGATGTGATCGCCTTCACCACCGCGGTCGCTGAAATTGTCGGACCGCACGCGCGCTGGTTTCATTACGGGCTTACGTCAAACGACGTGGTCGATACCGCTCAGGCATTGCTCATCAAACAGGCCTCGGCGCTCATCGCAAAGGACCTTGAGATATTGGCCGAAGTGCTCGAGCGCCGAGCGTGGGAATTCAAAGACACTCCGATGATCGGCCGCACGCACGGTATTCATGCCGAGCCGATCACGTTCGGATTCAAACTCGCCAACTGGTATTCGGAGATGCAGCGCAACATTGTGCGCTTCGCGGCTGCGGCGGAAGATATTCGCGTGGGCAAGTTTTCTGGCGCGGTAGGAATCTTCGCCCACCTTACGCCTGAAATCGAAGAAAAGATTTGCGCGCGGCTCGGATTGAAGGCCGCGGCGGTTACGTCGCAGGTGATTCAGCGCGACCGGCATGCGCAATATGTGGCCACGCTGGCCGTGATTGCTTCGACTTTGGACAAGATTGCAACCGAAATTCGCCATTTGCAGCGCACGGAAGTCGGCGAAGCAGAAGAATATTTCAGCGAAAAGCAAAAAGGATCTTCAGCGATGCCGCACAAGCGCAACCCGGTGAACGCCGAGCAGATCAGCGGGCTGGCGCGCGTGGTGCGCGGCAATGCTCAGGTTGCCTTTGAAAATGTTGCGCTCTGGCATGAGCGGGACATTTCGCATTCCTCCGCCGAGCGCGTGATCTTGCCGGATTCGACTACGCTGATCGACTATCTACTCGATAAGACGAGCAACTTGATCGATACGATGTTTGTTTATCCCGAGCGAATGAGGGCCAATCTCGAGAGCACGCGCGGGCTGATTTTCAGCGGCCAGCTTCTGCTCGACCTGGTCGAGCATGGCGTTTCGCGCGAGGACGCGTATCGGATCGTGCAGTCACATGCCATGCGAGCCTGGAAAGAGAATCTTGACTTTCATCAGCTTGTGCTGGCGGATAAAGAAATCACCAGCAGAGTTCCCAAGAAGCAGATCGAGTACGCCTTTGATCTGCCGCGGCAGTTAAGAAACGTGGATAAGATTTTCGCGCGGGTGTTCGGAAATCGCGGCGAGAAGAAGGGTGAGCCGCGCGACAAGACCCCCAAGGCCGCTCGACGGGCTGGTCGAGCGAAAGGCCGCAAGAATCTCGGAAGCCGCAGGGACTAAGGTCGGTGCTCGTGGCGGTGAGACTAACGGCGCTTTCTGGGCTTTACGCTGACCGCGACCTTGATGACTGCCCCATCCACCGGGTTAACCTCGAACACAGCCTTGCTGCTGTAGCACGAGTTAACTACCCGGTATATGAACACGCTATACGACTGATAAACATTGGTGTCATAGGGCGGTCCGTACTTGGCCTGCAACTGCGCAACCGTATAGGCATGGTCGGCAAACTGAAGCACCAGGTAGGCATCCTGCTTCTGATCGCTTCTCAGCGCCGCAATCGCGGAGAAGTCAAACGGATGGCGCTCGAAGCTGTAATCGACAAAAGAACTTCTGTGCTCATGCGAGAGCCCCTCTTTAATGAGGCTGTCGATTCGTCTCATGACTTCTCCATCCACCGTGAAGTGCGGACGGCTGGAATCGCATCGATCGTTCCCTTGCTTGCATTCCTTGCGGACGTCTGTTGCCACGTAGGCGCGGAGAACTTTGGAATTTTCCAGAATCACCTTGAGGCCTTGCTCACCGGGAAGAGCGGAGGCTTGGTAAAGATAAGGAACCATTTCGCGCCAGTCGAAATCGTCAGCCGAAAACAGGCTGAGAGCATTGGAGGGCCGATCGCTGCCGTCTCCTGCCCAGGAAGAGGACGAAGTAAGAATCGACAGCAATAATGGCGGGATGAACAGCAATGTCACCGATTTCATTTGGCGACCCGCAATAAGGGATGCGAAGAACTGTCCTACCTTTGCAGCAAATCCACCGGCGCCGTGACATCGTGCACACGAAAATACTTCGCCAGTGCCGGATACTTCCGCGCAACGGCCTCATACATCGCATACGCCACGTTGCGATACGAAACGTGCCCCGCTGGCGTCGTCCGCAACTCGGCAATGTAAACCGCCTCCGCAAAATCCATCTTGAACAACGCCCGCTTTTTGAAGGCCAGCGGAATCGCATATTGAGAATTTTCCTCAGCTTCTGGCGACTTGCTGGAAGCCAGCTTCTCCACTGTACTTTGTGCCCGCTGCATCGCCGCTTCAAAGCGTCCGCGCACGCCGGCGTCTTCCAAATCGAGCAGCATCTCGTAGCCGTGCTGCGTGGTCGACTGCTGCATCACCTGAATGCAGCGGCGGTGACGGTGCATGTCCCGGAAGCCGCCAATGTCCATGAGAATGTCGAATCGGAATTGCTGCCCTGCGCGGAACGGTCGCAGCATTTCGTCGTGCTTGCCGCGATGACGCAAGCCGAGATCGATAATCTCCCGCCGCCTCCGCTCGCCTGCGACCTGCACCGCCTGGCGAATCTGCCGGTAAGAAAAGTGGCAATGTTCATAAAGCAAGGTCGTGGCGATCTCCACTTCCAGCGGTTCGTCATCGAGCAGATCGACAATCGCTTTCGACGGCGCAAGCTGTTCGTGCGCCATCAACTCGCGAGCAGCCTGACGCAGTTCGCTACGAGTTTCAATCTCATAGGGATTAGGGTCGGCATACTTTACCAGCGTGGGCGCAACCTGCACCTCGCGCAGCAACTCACGTTCGGCGCGCACACCCAACTCAGGATCTACAGTCCGAATCTGCTCGACTAAATCCTTCAGAGATTCCGCATTCACGTTGTATGCCGCCGCTGTTGCCGCCTTCTTGAGCGACTCACCCAGTTGCCGCACTTCCTTGTGCGTATGCGAGAGCAGGTGCGCCACCTGCGTCTCCAGCGTGCGCGCATTCACGATCTCGCCGAGGGACGTATTCGTGGCCAGCGGCAGCAGATAGCGCGTGATGTCGAACGCTCGCGCCCGCAGCGTGCGCTCGTACGTTTCCTGCTTCATGTCGGAGGGTTTAGGCGTGACGCTGATCAAATACTGCGTCATGTGCGCCGAAAGCGCTTCGTACTCGGCGAAAAGAAAATCCAACGTTTCGCGATACAGCTTGCGCGCCTCATCATCAGCCCCAAAATCCGGCGTGTAATAGCCGCTTTTCTTAAAATCCTGATAGCGCGTGGAGCGCTCCTGCCCATCCCATCGCTGCTCGTCGGCTAGTTCGATCGCGGCGAGAATCGACAGGCGTTCAATCGCCAGGGCAATGTGTGCCAGATCGGCGATCGAACGGTGACCATACTGAAAATAAAAAGTGTTGAGAAATTTTTCCGCCTTCTGCGTGTTGATTTCGCGCAGCGATTCCTTCATCGACAGCGCCGACCGCGAATACTTTGCCATCGCGTAGGCCTGAATTTCAGGCTCAACGCCGTAAACTGCGAAGACTTCAGTCGAAGGCTCGTTCTGACTGGCCTGTGTGGCGCGGGCACTCTTGCCCGCGTCGGCCTCAACGGCCGACCTGATATTGCCGGGTTTCTCCACAGCCGACGCCCTCTCGGTCGATCGATGCCCCGAACCGGAAATCGGTATTACATCAGCGGGTTTCTTCTCGGAGGAGTCAGGCACGGCATCCAGATGATTCGCTACGGTGTGAGACATAGGAGTGTCCGCATAGTAATCGGGCCGGAAAGATTCCGCAATCCCAAAGAATGAAGATAACCCGCGAGCGGCATTTATAATTCCCAGTTTCAGAACAGAGCATTGCTGCAACCATCAGGAGAACTTCCATGTCCCTCTCAGGGCGTGTCGCCTTCGTGACCGGCGCCTCGCAAGGCATAGGCCGCGCCTGCGCGCTGAAGCTCGCTCAAAAAGATGCCACGGTTGCTGTCGCCGCACGCAATCAAGAAAAGCTGAACGAGTTGGTTCGTGAAGCCGAAAACGCCGGCGGGAAGGCTGCGGCCTTCGCACTCGACGTCACAGACGAAGAGCAGGTCAAATCCGCAATCAAGTCCGCCATCGCGCAGTTCGGCAAGATCGACATTCTCGTCAACAACGCCGGCATCACTCGCGACCAGCTCGTCATGCGCATGAAGCGCGCAGATTGGGATGCCGTGTTGAATACAAATCTGACTTCCGCCTACCTTTGCATCCAGCAGGTCGCGACCACCATGCTCAAGCAGCGCTGGGGACGCATCATCAACATCACCAGCGTCTTCGGGCAAATGGGCCAGGCCGGTCAGGCAAACTACGCGGCCTCGAAAGCAGGCCTGATCGGGTTGACCAAGGCGGTCGCCCGCGAACTGGCGTCGCGCAACATAACTTGTAACGCCGTGGCCCCGGGCTTCATCGAAACGGCCATGACGGACGTGCTCGGCGACGAGTTCAAACGGAACGCCGTCCAGCAGATTCCGCTCGGGCGCGTGGGAACGGTCGACGACGTGGCCAATGCCGTCGCTTTCCTGGCATCGGATGAAGCGTCTTACATTACGGGCCATGTTCTGAACGTGAATGGGGGCCTGTTCATGGGATAGAAAAGCCCTTCACCGCCGAGCACGCCGAGAACGCAGAGTAATGAACCACGATTCCTCTAAGCCAACCGAACCAAGTAATCCTTCGGCGAGCTCTGCCATCTCCGCAGTGAAAGGCTTTTCCATTTTTCAGGCCCAATCTCCAGCCCAGATCGCCCAGGCGCGCGAACTGTTCGTCGAGTACGCTCAATCCCTCGGCTTCAGCCTGTGTTTCCAAAATTTTGACCAGGAACTTGCCGGACTTCCCTGCGACTACTCCCCGCCAAAGGGCCGCTTGCTGCTGGTCGAATATCAGGGCCAACTCGCCGGCTGTGTCGCGCTGCGCCCAAAAGAATCCGGCATCTGCGAGATGAAGCGCCTCTATCTGCGTCCTCAATTTCGCGGCAAAGGCCTTGGCCGCCTCTTGGCCGAACGAATCATCGCTGAAGCCCGCCAGATCGGATACGCGCGCATGCGCCTTGACACGGTCGAGCCGGTGATGAAAGATGCGGTTGCCATGTACCGCAAGCTGGGGTTCAAAGATATCGCTCCATATTGTGAGAATCCGATCGCGGGCGCGCTTTATATGGAGCTGGAACTTTGATCAGAACAAGTGCGTCCAGCCGATGACACTGCCTGGGAGAAAAACCATGAGGAAATTCGCCGCTTTTCTGGTCAGTCTGTTCTTCGTCCTTCATCTTTCTTCCACCTGCTTTGCAGCCGATAGCAAAACCGTCTCCTACAAAAGCGGCGACGAAACCGTGCAGGGTATGCTGTACACTCCATCCGGCAAAGGGCCGTTCCCCGCGATCATCGTCATTCACGAGTGGTGGGGACTGAACGACTGGGTCAAGGAGCAAGCCGGGAAGCTTTCCGATCAGGGCTACGTCGCGCTGGCGATCGATCTGTATCGGGGCAAGGTCGCGACCACGCCCGATCAGGCCCATGAGATCATGCGCGGTGTGCCCGAAGATCGCGCTAAGCGCGACCTGGGCGCGGCATTTGATTTTTTGCAATCGCAACCCAATATAAAGAAAGATCGTATCGGTGCCATCGGATGGTGCATGGGCGGAGGCTACTCGCTCGACGTTGCGCTGCAAGAGCCTACGTTGGCTGCCGACGTGATCAACTATGGCCATCTCGCCACGGACACACAAGCCCTGGCAAAAATTAACTCCGCGATTCTCGGCCTATTTGGCGCTCAGGACCAGGGCATTCCTGCCGATGACGTCCGAAAATTCGAAACCACGATGAAGCAACTAGGCAAGAAGATCGAAATCAAGATCTATGACGATGCCGGCCACGCCTTCGAGAATCCTAACAACAAGACCGGCTACCGCGCGGCCGATGCCGCTGACGCCTGGCAGCGCACCGTCGCCTTCTTCGCCGCAAATTTGAAAAAGTGATGAAAGCAGTGTTTCAAAGTTTCAAGGTCTCACACGGTCTATAAATGAGAAAGCTTACAGCGGGATGGGTGTATGATCAGTGCCGTTTTTGAACCAAAAAAGAAGATTCCGGAATGAGAAAGCTGACTAAAATGGGAACTCCCGCGTCCAGAATCACTGTCATCGGACTCCTCTTTCTCGTCACGCTCCTGTCCGGCGTCTGGTTGAGTCGAAATCTCAGGCAAAACGACCCAAGGCCCTTCGGGAAGCCACTCACGGGTGCGGATTCCACTGTCCATAAACTCGTCGCGCTTGCGACAGCGATTATCGCCGGGGTGACCATTCGCAGCCTGCATAGAGGTATAGAGTTCAGAAGAATCGAATTAACTGGCGTTATCGCTGCCGGATTGTTTTTTCTGCTCATGGTTGTTTCTGGCAGTTTGTTGAGCCTCGGCAAAGCGAGAAACGACGAAATACTGACTCTTCATAAGGTAGCCTCGCTTCTCACGGTCATTGTCACATCTTGGGCTATTTACGTTCTGACACGTGGCAGGTGGTGAGGGACGCGGCAGGCGGTTCGTCGGTTCATACAGACCGTGGTCTTCTACTTTGATAGACAACTGCCTAGCAAAACCCGTCTATAACTGGTTTGCAAAAAAGTTGGATCAAATTATCGAGGCCGATGATCGCTCATCCGGCTCGCGGCAGGACCTCTGCACGAGACAAGCGGATGAATCCTGCCACTAAGGCGGCGATCTCATCGGCAGCCGTATCCAGGGCAAAGTGTCCAGCATCCAAAATGTGAATTTCGGCGTTCGGCACGTCTTTTCGATAGCGCTCCGGCTCACCCAGATCGAATGAGAGATCGTGCTTGCCCCAGATCACCAGCAAGCGCGGCTGATTCTGGCGCATCCATACCTGCCACCTGGGGTAGGAGTCCACATTGGTTCGATAGTCGTAGAAGAGATCGCTTTGAATCTCCGCCTGGCCGGGTTGATTGAGGAAATAGAATTCGTCGGTCCACAAATCCGGGTCATAACGCTCCGCGTTCGGATCGTCTCCCACATGGCGCGTGCGTGTGGCCGCAAGCGAGAGGAGGTTTGTGCGTAGCGCGCTTTCGTTGGCGGCGCGATCGGCCCAAAAGGCGCGCCGCGTTTTCCAATTCGAGCCCAGGCCTTCATTGTGCGCCACGGCATCTTGCACAATGAGGGCCTCGACGCGCCCGGGATGCGCCCACGCCATGCGAAACCCCACCGGCCCGCCGTAATCCTGCATATAGAGCGTGTACCGCCAAAGGCCAAGAGCATCGGTGAAGTGATCCATGATCTCGGCAATATGATCGAAGCTGTAGGCGAATTTCTTGGGGTCTGGCCAGTCGCTGTGTCCGAAACCCGGGTAGTCGGGCGCGACAAGGTGATAGCGGTCGGAGAGTCGTAGAAAGAGCGGCTCGAACATCCGCGAGGATGAGGGAAGTCCGTGCAGCAAAAGAAGCACGGGCGCGTCCTTCGGGCCAGCTTGTCTGTAGAAAATGGAAAGCCCATCCACTCGTATCGTGCGATAGAACGTCAGATAGATCATTGGAAGCTCCTTGGCGTTTGAACCGGAACTTCCCTTTTCGATTTCAGGGGCGGGCTTCAGGCCTCAATAAAATTGCGAGCAGATTGTTTATTGCACAGCGTCTAAGCATTGCCGCAAGAGCGGCGAGCACGATGCACAATTGCACCAGTTTTGATATAGCACCAATTTCCACTTGCCAGAAATTGCTGATCTGGTTACTATGGCCCATCCTGCCATGCTCCCCACGATTAACATCGGCGAAACCATCAGAAACTACCGGCTGCAAAAAGGAATGTCTCAGGGCGATATCGAAAAGCGCACCGGCTTGCTCCGTTGCTACCTGTCGCGCGTGGAAAACGGTCACACGATCCCTTCGCTCGACACGCTCTCAAAGATCGCTGGCGCGATGGATATTGCACTATCGCAGTTTTTCTCCGAGTCGGGCCCGAGCAACGGCTCGAAGGGTTTGCCACAGCTCTCGGAAGACGAAGTCCGTTTCCTGAGCCAGATTCGCCGCTATGCCACCAATCTCAACGACAGTGACCGCAAGCTGGTGCTGGCGATGGTGAAGAAGATGGCGGCGAATTCCAAGTGAAGCTTTTGGCTCTTAGCCTTTAGCCTGGTTTTGCCTGCACTCGACGCCTGCAGGTGCCTTGACTGAGGAGCGTCTGAGCCTACCGGCTTGCTCAAGCTAAGAGCTAAAGGCTAAGAGCTAAGAGCTGAATTACTTTCGTACCATTCCCATTGGTGACCGCCAGACACCTCGCCTATGGCCCGCTGCCTCACTACACTAGCAGGGTGACCACCGAAGAAGAACTTAATGTACTCGAAACCCAGCTTCGGCGGCTGAAGATCGAGTACGAAATATTCTTCAGCAATCCCAACAAGAAGCCTCCCGCCGATATCGAGTGGAAGGTACTTGCCTTGCTGCGCAAGTTTGCCGATGGCGGACGCATGAACTTCACCCAGCGCTTTCGCTACAACGAAATGGCCCAGCGCTACGCCATCTACAGCGATCTATGGCGCAAGAAGTCGCGCATCCGCGAAGAGGGTTACCGCCGTCCGCAGGATGCGATTCTGTCGGTACAAGGCGTTCGCTCCGAAGAAGAGCCTAAGCCGCATCATCATCCCGTTTACGGGATCAGCAAGTCCGCTGCCGCTGCTGCCTCGGACGCCGCCACGTCACAGCCCTTCACCATGCACGAGAGCGAGGCCGGGCGCGAACAACTTGAGCGGCTGTACAACACTCTCGTCGCCGCCAAGAAAAAAGCGGGAGAGAATGTCTCCGGCAGCCTGGATTCATTTTCTTCTTTCGTGCAGAAAAAAACCGAGCAGATACGCAAACAGTATGGGTGCCAGGATGTCGAGTTCTCGGTAGAAGTCGCTGATGGGCAAGTCAAGCTGAAGGCGAAAGCGAAGACGTAGGAGCGACGACAAGTCCCTATCAAATCACTTTTCGGGGATCGCAGCGCCATCCGCACGCGCGTCCGAAGCACCGTAGTTCACGTTTGATTTGGAATCGTGTAGCACGGCCTGACCGCGGCCCATGGCTGTGGCGTATTCGCGGCGGACATCAAGCTGATGGCCCATGGATGTCAACTTCTGCCGCACTTCGGCTGAGACGCGGGATTCGATCACAATGTTGCATCCTCGCTGCGGGCTTACCGTAAAGCGTGGCGCCTCCAGCGCTTCCTGGATGTTCATGCCGTAATCCGCGATATTGGAAACGAATTGCGCATGAGCCAGCGGCTGATTCGCGCCACCCATGATGCCGAAGCCGATGTGTTCGTCGCCGCGCTGCATGAAAGCCGGAATGATCGTGTGGAAGGGGCGCTTGCGCGGTGCAAGCGCGTTCGGCGAAGCTGGATCGAGCGAGAACAAAGCGCCGCGATCTTGCAGTGCGAATCCCATGCCACGCACGGTGATGCCTGCGCCGAAGGCTTCGTAATTGCTCTGAATGAGGGAAACGATGTTGCCGTCGCGATCGACCACGGAAAGATAAGTCGTATCACTGAACGGCGGCGAACCAGCAGCAACTTCGCAGTTTGCTTTGTTCGGATCAATCAACTTGGCGCGGTCACGAGCGTACTCTTTCGACAAAATTCCTTTTACCGGCACTTTTGCAAATCGTGGATCAGCGTTATACCGCTCCAGATCGGCATAGGCCAGCTTCATCGCTTCGATTTTCTTGTGCAATTCAGCGACGCTAAGCGGACCATCGGGCGAAAGTGGAGAAGTCTCCATGATGTTCAGCATCTCCAGCGCTGCCATGCCCTGGCCATTAGGAGGAAGTTCGTAGATAGCCCAATCGCGATAGGTCGTCGAAATCGGCTCGACCCACTCGGGCGCAAAGTCGGCGAGATCGTCAAGCGCCATTGTTCCACCGAGGCTCTGCGACGTGCTGATGATGGCACGGGCAATGTCTCCTTTGTAAAACGCGTCAGCGCCTTGATCGGCGACCAAGCGCAGGGCCTTGGCGAGATCAGGATTGCGAAAAATCTGTCCGACTTCAGGGGTCTTGCCGTTAATCAGGTAAATTCGCCGCGATTCGGCATCGTTCGCGAACCAATCATCTGCGTCTTTCCAGTAGGACGCAATGATTTCGGGAACGGGATAGCCCTCATCGGCATAAGAAATTGCAGATTGAAACAGATCTTTCCAGGCGAGGCGCCCGAAGCGCTGGTGCAGCGCCTGCCAACCTGCAACTGCGCCAGGAACGGTAACGGAATCGATTCCTGCGCCCGGCATCTCGATGTCGCCCTTCGCTCTTAAATGCTCAATCGTCAATCCGCGCGGCGCCCAGCCACTAGCATTAAGGCCATAGAGCTTGCCGGTCTTCGCGTCCCAATAGATCGCAAACAGATCCCCGCCGATGCCGTTCATCATCGGCTCGGTGACGCCGAGAACGGCGTTGGCGGCAATTGCGGCATCGATAGCAGAACCACCACGGGCAAGAATCTGCGCCCCTGCTTGCGCAGCCTGCACATGGCTGGTGGCTACGATGCCGTAGCGGGTGATGGTCATCGAGCGCGCCGTTGAACGGTCGCGGGCGGACATCGAGGATGTAAGCACTAACACGGTGACCCCAACCCCAAGAGGAATTTTCATGGTATACCTGCGCGGAGTCTGTCGCAGACTGTCTTTGACAAGATCTTTAACCGCGAAGAGCGCAAAGAGCAGCCGCAAAGATCGCCAAGAAATCGTCCTTTGCCAACTCTGACGCCCTGCCAGGGGAACATCTACTTTTTCAGCCCCGCCGTAAAATTCGTCACCATGGTCACCGACTGGCTCACCTGCTGCGAAATGCGGTCGAGCATGATTTTCTTGCCATCGGGAGAAACCTCATAGAAAACATTCGGCGCGGACCAGTTGCTGACCAGCTGCTGCGGCACGCCGAATTGCAGGGCTCCATTTGCTTCCTTCACCGGAACCGCGAAAAGGCTATAGCTCGTGTCCAGATAATAAAGTTCCTTGCCGTCGCGGCTCCAGGTCGATGCGTAACCTGCGTTAGGAGAGACCTGCCACTTGCCCTGCGCACCGTGAAAGCCTACGACATAGACTTCGGGGGCGCCAGACTCGTTCGATGTGTAGGACAGCCAGCGCCCATCTGGAGAAAGACTTGCGTAGACACTGAAAGAGTTTGCCGAACGCGGAACGGCCAGGAACGGTTTACCCTCTCTCTCCAATGGCAATGCCCATATGTCTTCACTGCCACTTGGGCCTCGCGCATAGAAGATGTATTTGCCATCACGCGACCAATCATTCACCGTGACAAGTTGATCGTCAATGTGCAGAACCTCTTCGGCGCCGCCGCCATCGGAGGGCTTGCGGATGATACTCGCGTGCCCATTGCGATCAGCAGTGTAGACAATCCACTTGCCGTCGGGCGACCAGGCAGGGTACGCATTCGAAACCGGGCCGAAGGTGAGCCGCGTGCGAATGCCGCGGGCTACGTCAAGCACCCAGATATCATTCGCGCCGGTATCAATCTGCATGGCGATGCGGTCGCCCTGGGGTGAAATGCGGGCGAAGATGAGGTTGGGAAGTTTGTCGATGATGGTCGTGACCTGTTTGGTGTTGCGATCCATCCACAGCAATTGCCAGTCGCCGGTGCCTCCGGAGCCAAACACAAGCATGCCATCGCACGCGGAAGCATCCATGTGCCAGGTCGTGCTGTCATTCGCTATTCCCTTGGCAACGATGTGTGGCTCTCCGCTGAGGTTTCCATTGGAAGGATCGAAGACTTGCGCCATCAACTGATCATTGCGCGCAAACAACAGGTATCCGTCCGCGTAAACGGCATTAGTTTGCGAACGAAACAGCGGACGACTCTCGCGCCCATCAAGCGACGCAAAATATAGCATGTCATTCGCCTGTTTCGAGGGATCGTGGTTTATGGCGAGATACACGAAGTGCTCGCCGTCCGGAAGGAAGAACGGCCAACGATGAGAAGTATGCTGGGCCGTATCGACATGAGTAACAGGCGAAACCGGTCCGCCTGTGATGTTGGCCCGCACCAAAGGCTCGGTTGTGGCTGGCGAAAACACAATAGCTCCATTGGCGCCCCATGCGCCGCCGCGGCCAAAGGGCGCATCAGCTACCGTCTGAACGGACCCGCTATCAATCTCCACTGTCTTCAACTTGCCATCGGCAAAGAATCCAAGGGAGCGGCTATCAGGCGACCAGAAAGGAAAAACGGCACCGTCGGTGCCCGCCAGGGAATGAGCATCCAGCGAATTCATGGAACGAACCCAAATCGTGATCTTGCCGTCTACGCCGGTTGCGGTAAAAGCTATCGACCCGCCATCGGGAGAAAGCACGGGCGGGCCGGCTGAGTCGCCGGTCAGGTTGAGCGTCGCCTTCTCGGGAGGGTTGATTACGGTACGGATGCTGCGCGGCGGCGCGGAACGATGAGTCAAGAAACCGCCGGTGAGTGTTCCCAGAACGATGGCTGACACAAGACCCGCGACCCAGCCTATGCGCTCACGTTTGTTCGGCACTGGAGGAGTTCCGGCAGCATCTTCCGAAGCCCGCGCAGCCGATTTGTCAGTGGCGATGAACTGCAGTTCAAGCTTGATATCGTGCGCCGCGAGATATCGATCTTCCGGATTCTTCTGAAGGCAGGTCTTTATTACGTGCTCAAACGCGGGCGGAGTCTGCGGCTTGAGCTTGCTAACAGGCTCGGGATCGCTTTCCAAGATTGCAGACGCCAACGAGATCTGGCTCTTCCCTGAAAATGGCCGCTTGCCCGCGACCATCTCATACAAGACCGCGCCGAAAGCGAAGATGTCAGATCGCGCATCGGCTTCTCTCCCTTCGATCTGTTCGGGAGACATGTACTGGATCGTCCCAATCACACTTCCCGCAGTAGTCAGGGGCGTCAGCGGACTGGGCCCGCTCAAAGTTGCGGCAGCCGTGAATGAAGGCGGCGCCGATCCAGAACCGGTCGACGAAGCCTGCATCCCCAAAGGCTTGGCCAAGCCAAAATCCATCAGCTTGGCCCCGCTTGCCGTCAGCATGATATTCCCCGGCTTCAGGTCACGATGTACGATGCCATTTCTGTGCGCGACCGCCAGCGCCTCGGCCACCGCGATGCCAATCTTGTAAACCTCGGGGAGCGGTAGCGGGCCTTTGTGCAGCCTTCCGGCAAGAGTCTCCCCTTCCAGAAACTCCATCACTAAAAAATCTGTGCCGTTCTGCGACCCGATGTCGTAAAGCTGGCAAATGTGCGGGTGGTTCAGCGAAGAGATGGTACGCGCCTCGCGCTCCATGCGCTGCTTGAGCTCCGGCGTAGAAGAAAGATGCCCGGCGAGAACTTTTACCGCTACACTTCGGTCGAGGCGTGTGTCGCGCGCGCGATAGACCTCTCCCATACCCCCAGCGCCGAGGACAGATTGGATTTCGTAGGGGCCTAGTTTGGTACCGGAAGTCAGAGCCATGAGTGCCCAATTATAGACGCAGTGCGGTCTTCCAAGGGGTCCCGATTTCCCTATGAGAGCCTACTGAACTGAGTATTAGAAGTGGACAAGTTCTTCGGAGGATTTACCCCGCGAAACCGTGTGTACCCTGTGTTTAAACCTTTCCTGCCACACTTGCATCATCTGCTGTGATCTCCCGAGTCAACTCATGCGCGCAGTAAATGTCTGGCGATGAACAGCACATTTGCTGGGCGCTCGCCCAACCGCCTCATGAAGTAGGGATACCACTCCGTGCCGAAAGGGATGTAAATCCGCACATGCCATCCGTTGCGCACCAGTTCCTGCTGCAAATCGCGGCGGATGCCGTAAAGCATCTGGAACTCGAAAGTTTCTGGCGCAAGCTTCTCGCGCACCGCAAAAGCTTCCGCCTCGCGAATGATGTTTTCATCGTGGGTTGCCAGTCCGTGATAGATGCCGCTGGTCATCAACCTTTTCATCAGCTTGATGTAGTTGGCATCCACCTCAGATTTCGAAGTGAAGGCAATAATGGCGGGTTCTTTGTACGCGCCTTTGCACAGGCGAATGCGTATGCGATCGGCCAGCAATTTCTCCACATCGCTTTCGGAGCGCCGCAAATAGGCCTGGATCACCGTGCCGACCGAGTTTTCATATCCAGGCACGCGGTGCAGTTCGTGTACGAAATCGAGCGTGCGCTGAGTGTAAGGCGAACCCTCCATGTCGACGCGAACAAACCCCGGAGGGTTCATAGAGGCGGCTCTCGCAACCAGTCCACCAACCAGCTCGCGCGCCAGACTTTCATTGACGTCGAGCCCCATATGTGTGAGCTTGAGGCTGATGTTGGCATTGAGATGATTGGCGGCGATGGCGTCGAGGATCTGGTGGTAAAGCTGAGCGCTGTGACGGGCCTCGTCAGGATTGGTGACGTTTTCCCCAAGGTTATCGATGGTGACCGCCATGCCGCTGCGGTTTACCGATTGAGTGGCACGCACTGCATCGGAGATACCTGTTCCGGCAACAAAGCGGCTGGAGACTCGCTGACCAATCGAGGAGTGCTCGGCAAAGTTCCGTAAGGTGGGATTTTCAGAAAGATGAACGAAGAAGGCTCTTAACATGCCTCACCTGGCAGTTTGCGAACGGCAGGGAAATATGGATTTGTAAAAACCACAGACCGTTGTATCACAACAGGCGCGAGCCGTGGACCCGTCGGGATACTGTTGACCGCCTACCTTGACAACGTAATAACGTGGAAAAGCGGTGGAGATATCGCCGAGAAGAGAATGCATGCCAGAAGGCACGACCGCGTGGCCGCGATATCAAATGACAGTCGCCGAACTGCTAAGGTTTGAATATCAGGTCGACAGTTTCGTGGCTCTCGTGTGAAGCCGGAGCCCAGCGCCACTGCCGCAAGGCAGTCTCGGCCGATTGCGCCAGTAATGGATGACCACCCTTAACTTCCAGCGACTTGACCTTGCCGTCGGCTGCAACCAATACGTCTGCTCGGACCGTGCCCTGAATGTTCATCGAGCGAAGCATAGCGGGATACAGCGGCATTACTTTGCTAACAACCTTGCGGCTACCCTCAGAGGCGTCCTGAGCACTGGAGGAAACGACAGCAAGAATGGCGAGGATAAGAACGGAAAAAACAAACAGCCGGGGAAAAGTAGTTCGATTCATGGGGCCCGTGTTACGAGAACAAGCATAAGAGACTTGTAGCTGCCGGCGAAGAGTACTTCAGTAACGCACGCTGAAGGCGCAGCGGATTTTCAGCAGAGGGAAAGGGTCATGCAATGCGGGTGCTTCAGCGTTCCTGTTCTTCCAGGAACCTCTCGGCCTCAAGCGCGGCCATGCACCCGGTTCCTGCGGCTGTGATCGCCTGTCGATAGCGCCGGTCTTGCACGTCTCCGCAGGCGTATACGCCGTGGACCCGCGTGTGCACGTAATTGTGCGTCTTCAGATAACCGTCGGCATCAGTCTCGAGCTGGCCATGGAACATTTTTGCATTGGGCTCGTGGCCGATTCCGAGGAACAGGGCGCTTGTAGGAAAGTCATAGACCTCGCCCGTCCTGACGTTGCGTAGCTTGAGGCCCGTAACTTCCTGCTTGTTGGAATCGTAAACATCTTCGACAACCGTGTTCGTGAGGAAATGAATTTTGGGATTGCGCTGCGCGCGCTCGAGCATGATTTTTGAGGCCCGGAAGCTGTCTCGCCGGTGAATCAACGTAACCTTCGTGGCAAAACGCGTGAGGAAGATAGCTTCCTCCATGGCCGAGTCGCCGCCGCCGACTACCACGATCTCTTTTCCTGAGAAGAAAAATCCATCACAAGTTGCGCAGGAAGAAACTCCGTGACCGATGAGCTTCTGCTCGTTCGGCAGGCCGAGCCAGCGCGCCGAGGCGCCGCTGGCGATGATGAGCGAGCGCGCGTGCACTTGTTGGTGGCCGAGATGAAGAAGAAACGGCCGCTGGCTGAGATCGGCGCTGCTGAGGTGCGCCAGGCGATACTCGGCCCCGAAGCGTTCGGCCTGCTTGCGCATGTTCTCGATTAGCTGCGGCCCCATAATGCCGTCGGGAAAGCCAGGAAAATTTTCTACCAAGGTCGTAAGAGAGAGCTGGCCGCCCGGTTCATGGCCTTCGATGACAAGCGGGCTCAGCTTGGCGCGGGCGGTGTAGAGGGCGGCCGTGTGCCCGGCGCAGCCGGAGCCGATGATGACTACGTTGCGGGTTTCGCTCATAGTTGGTTAGCAGTTAGATTGTGAAAGCGGGATTTCGATGCAACAGAGACTACAACCAGAACCGCAAATCATAACCGCAGAGCACGCGGAGGACGCAGAGGAAATCATTATTTTTTCGATGAGGATCTGGTGCCCGTCTTTTGACCGGCCGTTTCCTTCGACTTCGCCGAGGCAGAAGGAATCTGTGCGAGCTCCACGGGTACAGTATGTTTGACCCCCAGCAGTGTGCGGTAGTTGGCCAGTACTTCGGAGGCGGTGCGGAACAGCGGCTCGTAGGCACTCTGATCGGGGGGCGGTCCATTTTCGGAAGCGACACAGCGAGCCAATGCGATTGAAGATTTTCCGAAGCGCTCCAGCCGGATTCGGCTGGCAGGAGTATTGGCAGTCACCATGGCTTCTGGGCTGCTGACGGCGGAAGCGCTATCTTCCAGCGATACCTGAATCAGATCCTTGGGTTCGCGGACGTGCAGCACCAAGGTTTCGACCATATTTTGGCCGTCATTGCTGAACGAATATTGCACGCTGGAAAATAAGGCCTGCACCGCAAACTCCCGCCGGATGCGAACGTAATCGGCGACCGAAGGCGAGTCCGACATTTGCGTGTTCTTGCCGGGCTGAAGGAAGTTCGGCGGCTCGCTCAAAGTCGAGCGCCCATGAGAGATCTCAAAATCCGCGCTGAACAGAGGCTGCTTGGGGATGCGCGCCAGCGCTTCGGCAATTTCTTTTTGCTCCTGTGCGGAAGGCGTACAAACGTTAAGAACGTTTACTTTCACTTGCGGCTGAGCTGAAGGACTTTCGGCCTGCTGAGACAATACAGGTAACGCCGCAGCCACAAACGCGGTCAGAATGAAAAGAAATTTTGCGGGCACGGCAGAATTCTAAATGATGCATCGTAGTGTTGCGGAACATTTTCACCACAGAGACACAGAGGCACAGAGGCACAGAGGAAATTTCTTTTAACCGTATTCATTCCTGCCTGAGTGCAAGGCGGTCCCAATCGTGATCAACTGCCGTACCCAAGCTTCTGTCTAGGCATAAAATTCTTCTCTGTGTCTGTGGTAAGAAAACCTCCGATGAAGCGATTAGAATTCACTTATGGCGAACTTAACGCTGGTTTATGGCATGAGGCTGCTGCCGTCGGAAGACATAGTGGAGGTTGGGCAGGCGCCGGTGAAGTTGAAGAACGGACGCGAGGCTCACGTTACCATGCACGTGCTCGAAGGCAGTAAAGAAGAGATCGAGAAGCAGTTGCGCACCAGCCTGGAAGCATTTTTCGACTTGTATCCGGAGATATAGTTTTCAGGTCGATCAGCCGCATCTTTTTCGACGACGAATCGATCATGCGAGAAGTGTACTCGAAATTCCGTGCACGAGTGGAGGCGGCAGGGTTGTGGCCGCAGGGATGGGTTGCGCGCGGAGCCTGTTACTCGCTGAGTTTCGCTCTGGTTCTCCTGGTCATTGAGGGCCTGCTGAAGCCGTTCGCGCCAGCCGTCAGCAACAGCCTTTCCGGCTGGGTGAAGTTCCTGGTTCTGGTTGCGCTCTTGCTGTTTGCCATCGTCGCCTTCCGCTGGCTCAAGCGGAAACTGCTATGGCGGCTGCGCAACCGGCTCATCGTCACATATGTCTTCATCGGTGTGATCCCGGCAGTTCTGCTGGTCGCCATGTCGTTGATTACTCTCTACGGGCTGGCGGGGCAGTTTGCCATATTCGAAGTTACGTCGGAGATCAGGTCACAGTTGCGCAGGATGGAGGCGGTAAACGCCGCTGTGGGCAACGAACTGGCGGCGCGGCTGGAACGCGGCGAGAATCCTACTGCCGAGTCGCTCGAGGGACTGCGAAAACGGGACATTACGTGGCGACGAAGACGAATAGCTGCCTGGAATGGAGAAAAACTCCTTCCGCTGGTCGACAAAACAGAGGTACCGATCTCACTACCCAACTTTGCCAACAACGGATTAAGTGAGATAGCGCGTGATCAAGGCGGACTTTATCTTCGCGTGGCCACGGCAATTCCAGTGGGATCGAAAACGCTGACCATCATTTCCAGCGAACCTTTTGACAAGCAACTGGTTTCGACGATTGCCGCGGATATCGGAGAAATCACGCTTTCTGATTCTGGCACTCAGGAAGATGAGAACGCTGTTTCAAAGGCTTCCCCAGCCGCAGCGCCAGAAAATAGGCCGCCTCACGTTGTCGTCACTGAAGGAAAGAACCGGGTCGAATTGGAGCCAAGCTTCACGGTGGGCAAGGTCCCTCGTGCGGCGAACAGCTTTGATCGCGAAGTAACGTTTTTTGCGCCCCTCTCGGTTTTGAATTGGAGAACTGGAGCGCACTCGCAAGTTGGCGCTCTGATGCAGGTACAGACTCGCCCGTCGGTGCTTTACGGCCATCTGTTTGCGGCTCTGGGTGATTTCGTTCGTGGCGTCGAATACATTCTGATCGCAATTCTCATCATCTTCGGCGTGATCGAGCTGATTGCGCTGATTACGGGCACGCGCATGACGCGCACCGTAACCCGCGCCGTCGCTCAACTCTACGATGCCACCCGCCACGTGGATCGCGGCGATTTCAGCCACAGAATTCCCGTCAAGTCGCAGGATCAACTGGCGCAGCTGGCACTGTCGTTCAACACAATGACGGCTTCCATCGAGAAGCTGATTCTGGAGCAGAAGGAGAAGCAGCGTCTGGAGGGCGAGCTGGCCATCGCGCAGGAGGTGCAGGAGCAACTGTTTCCGCGCGAGATCACGCAGCTCGAATCCCTTGAAGTGCACGGCTTCTGTCGTCCAGCGCGTACCGTGAGCGGAGATTACTACGACTTTTTGGCGGCAAGCTCCCACAAGATGATTCTGGCCGTCGGTGACATCAGTGGAAAAGGAATCTCTGCCGCATTGCTGATGGCCACGATTCACTCTGCTGTGCGCGCCTACAGCGTGGAAAGTTTGCCGCAGATTCGTGAGCCTCTGGCAGTAGGAGCGGCTGCGGGTGCGGGAAGAATGAGGGCTGCGTGGCCAGATGGAATCGACCTTTCTCCCGCTGCGCTGCTTGCGCTGTTGAACCACCAGCTGTATGAGAGCACGCCTGCCGAAAAGTACGCGACGCTCTTCCTTGGAATCTACGATGGCCGCTCCCATCGCCTGACTTACAGCAATGGCGGCCACCTGCCGCCGATTCTGATCGGCACGGACGGCTCGTTGCGCCGCCTGGAAACGGGAGGAACAGTGGTCGGCTTGCTGGACAGCGTTACTTACGATGAAAGTTGCGTGGAGATGCATCGCGGCGAGATTATTCTCGCCTACAGTGACGGCGTGACCGAACCGGAAAACGAATTCGGCGAATTTGGCGAGCACCGCCTGATTGAGCTGGTGAATGAGAACCGGCATCTCCCGCTAGTGCAAATTACGCAGGCCGTGACAGCCGCAGTCGACGATTGGATCGGCGACAAAGAACAGCCGGACGACATCACGCTGGTGTTGGCGCGAGCAAGGTAGGAAGTGCCGTCGCCGTGTCGGTTTGCTTTCCTGTAACGTAAACCCTCCACGGAAGCACTGCCCATTCCAATGTAATAGCAGGCACGAACGTTACCTAGACGCACTAAGCTGCGCAAGCTACGATGCGGCCTGACTTCCCGAGGATAGAACGAATGCAGCTGGCGCACCACATCCGGTGGGTTCTCAAGCCAGCAGTTTCGTTTCCCGGATTAGTCCTCGCAATCCTCGCAACCGCGTCCTTCCTTAGGGCCCAGACTCCAGACGGTAGCTCTGCCGATGCGAGCGCTTTCGCGTCGAGCGCTGAAGGTGAGGTTTCAGAGCTGCGGGAAGGTATAACACTCGAACAATGGAAGGAAGGACACGGCAATGGCAAACATTGGACGAGGTCCCCATTGATGGAAGTCGAGATCACAGACCCGTTTCACCAGGAATGCCTGAGCCTGGTGAGGAGGGATGCGTTGCCATCCGGGGCTAGAGTCGCGGTTCAAGTCTCGTTCTACCCTCCGCCGATGCCGTCGCCTTTAACATTCCCGACGCTACGCGGGCAAGATCTGATCGCAACGTGTACCCTCGGCTCACTGCGAATCGAGGCCGAGGCCGCGACTCCCGAAATTGGCCAAGCGCTCGACGAGGCTGTGCGAAAAAAATTCGGCGAGCAATACGGCGCGAGTGTTGGCATGAAGGGCGCAGGGCGCTGGGGTCGCGGCGTTCACTCGGACTCAGATCGGTGGATTCACGGACCCGAAATCGTTTCCGGATACAATGGCAAACCCGGCCTTTACTACGATGCTCCAGGTCAACTCGTCCACGGCCCCGTTGCCTTCGTGCGGGCACGCTTGCCCATTGTGGAGAAGTTGGAGCGGGAAATGTGGGGTAGAGAGAGGTTTCCCTATGACGATCCTAGCGATCGGGCACTTTTCTTATGGGCGGTGACCGCGGCGAAAGTGGACGCCGACCTCTCGCGGCGGATGGAAAAGCTGTACGACATCGACACGGTCTTAGGCGAGCGACTGGAGGAGCAGGTTGAGGAGATGTGCAAGGTCGGATGTGCCTACAAGGCGCTGCCAAAAGCCGAAGGAACCGATTGGAAGGATCCGTTGGTGCCGCTGCTTCAGGACTGGTTTGGGGCGCTGAAGTCCGCGGATTCGGGTCGACGCGCCGCCGGTCTTGTTGCAGCCGATCGTTTGCTCCTGGCCTTTGGACGGGTTCGTCCCTGGGATAAATTCGGCAGCGTGCAATCGAGCACACCAGGGGAATTGAAACTGCGGGCACAACTGCAGGATCTTGGCGCACAATTCGAGCCGGGATATGAGAATCCCGACTATGGGTACTCCAGCAACTGGCTCGATGAGGCGAAGCAATTGGGTCAGGCCACTGAAGGTGGGCGGATCGCATTGTTTACCTGGATGTCGAGCGGCGACATTTGTGGCCGCGCGGGGTCGGGCGCTTTCCGCCAGATAATTTCCGATGGGGAATATCTGCTAACGGAAAAGATCGATCCTGACACTGCTGCTCAGGTCCACTTCATGGTTGGTGACGCCTACTCAGACATTGTGGCGATTGCCGGAGGGTACGCAGGTCCGAATGGCGAGTACAATGTCGAACAATTTCAGCGGGAAGCCATTTCTGCGCGCGCCAAAGCCCTGCGGCACTATCAGGCCGGTCTGGCCGTCGACAATACTTCCGAAAATGCAAAGGACGCATACCGCCAAGCTTGGTACTTGGCCGCGGGTTTGCTGCCACGCGAGCGGTATGTGTGCTTCGGCGATTAGGGCCTCGAGATCAATAGCCCGATCGGAAGGCGAAAACCACTATAATTTCTGTTTCTTCCACTTCCCCTGCCTGAACAAAATCGCGCTGGCTGCAGCCATGGCGCTCTCCGCGGCCGCGATCGAGAAAAACACTCCGTTTGAGTGCAGGCCCATGGGAATCGCCAGCCAATAGGCGAGCGGGATCTCGAACAGCCAGAATCCGAAAAAGTTCACGATCGTCGGAGTGATGGTGTCGCCCGCCCCGTTGAACGCCTGGATCATCACCATGAAAGAGGCGTAGCCGAGATTGCCATAGCTGATGATGCGCAGACAGGCCGCTCCTAAAGGCACCACATCAGGATCGTGAGTGAACAGGCGCACGATCGGCTCAGGAAAGAAGATGAAGATGACGCCAATAATCCCGAGAAACATTACGTTGTAAAGCGTCGTGCGCCACACGGCTTTTTCAGCGCGCTCGGGATGCCCCGCACCCAGATTTTGTCCCACCAAGGTCGCCGCCGCATTGCTCAGGCCCCAGGAAGGCAAAATCACAAAAACGACGATGCGGATCGCAATGGTGTATCCCGCCAGCGAAGCCGCTCCGAAAAGGCTGACAATGCGGACGAGTCCGATCCAGCTGGTGTGCGCGATGACGAATTGCAGAATTCCGGTCAGCGAAACACGCAGCAGTCGCAAGAGTACTTTGACTCGCAGTCGAATCTGACTGGCGAGAATGCGGATGCGTTCGGTGCCTCGGAGCAAACGATAGAACTGATAGATCACGCCGATGCTGCGGCCGGTGAAAGTTGCCAAAGCCGCGCCAGTCACGCCGAGGCGCGGAAACGGTCCCCAGCCAAAAATCAGACAGGGATCGAGCACCAGATTGATGATGTTCGAAACCCAGAGCAGCCGCATGGCGATGGCGGCATCGCCGGCGCCGCGGAAGATCGCATTATTCAAAACAGAAGCAGCACAACGCCGCTGCCGCCCAGGCAAATGCGCGCGTAACTGCTGCCGGTGGCGACGATCTCCGGCGACGCTCCCATCAAACGCAAAAGGTTCGGCGCCCAGATCAGGCAAGGGATGCCGACCATCAAGGAGACGATCAGTCCGAGAAAAATCGCTTGCACGCCAGCGATGGCGGCATCTTCGGGATCTTTTTCACCAATACGTCGCGCGACCATGGCGGTGGTCGATAAGCTCAGTCCCATTGCCACAGAAAAAACCAAGCTCAGCATCGACTCGGTAAGGCCGATGGTAGCGACCGCGTTCGCACCCAAACGTCCCACCCAGAAAACGTCGACGACGGCAAACAGCGATTCCAGCACCATCTCCAGCACCATGGGCACAGCGAGCAGGAAAATGGCGCGGTTCAGGCTGCCCGCGGTGTAATCCTGGTGTGAGCCGCGAATGGCCTCCCACAGTGGGGCCCAGAGCGATTGCTGCGCGCGCTGTTGCTGCGAGGCGAGAACGTTGAGTTGTATCGCGTCCATAGATACCTGCAATCTTTGCGTTTTCCGTCGAGAATCAACCGAAAACGCCGCCGAAAATTAGAGAAATAGAAAAAGACGTCCGAACTGGCGGACTCAAAGGGTGGTAAACTACCGCGGGTTGGGCTTTGTCATCATGGCGCAACCTCTAGAGGGATTGCAGGGGCCCACAACGAACTAGGGCATTGTAGCGTGGAGTGCAGGCATTCCACAAGTTGTTTGTTTATTTTCGAGGCAGGACAACGGCTTCACAGGCTGCGAAAGAAGTCCGATTTTGGGTGGCGCAGCGCTTCCAGCGCTGCGATAATGCCGTGCTTTTCACCGGGGCTTTAGCCCCTGAGGTGATTGATACGAATTTTTCCGCTCATTTTCAGCGCGCGGACATATTGCCGCGAATCACAGTTACGGAAGCGGCGGGCAGATCGTAAACCGTATCTTTCGTTGCACTCATTTTGCTATGAGCAATCGGCCCGTCAGGATCGGCCCATCCCTGAGTTGTGGTCACGATAGTGGGTTTGCCGCTGATCTCTGCATGAGCCATAAATCGCGTTTGCGCCGGATGCCATTGATACTGCGCGCTGCCGAAAGTGGAAATTTCAACCCCACCTTCAAATGAGCTGTCCTGATTGGAAGATTTCTCAAATTTGATCCTGACGCGGTGTGGATTTAGCTGGTCGCGGTTCACTGCCATCAAGGACCATTGACCATCCGGACGCTTCAATGCATATGCGGTCACCAGAGCGTGGCCGGCGCCGTCATTGATATCGCTGCTTGCGGAAAACACCTGATGATCGCCGCCCGCAAACTGCGCCCACTCCAGATTGATCAACTGCGCCACAAAGAACTGCGCCAACGGCTGCTGAATCTGATAATTGGCATCGACTGTAAACATTCCAAACGTGCCTGGGGAAGAATTGCAGCCCGGCTCCATTTGCAGCGGCAGATAGTGAAAAAAGTAAACGCCCTTGCCGCCCACGTTCAAAAACGATCCAATGTAATCGGCCAGCCAGATCCCGGCGAAAATATCCTGATAAGTCTCGCTCGCCGCTGAGGAAAGATTTCCCTCAGTGATAAACAGCGGCGCTTCGGCCGGAACACCGTCTTCACGCCAGACTTGCATGATGTGGGTGACCAGCTCAGTTTCGTCATAAAGCATTCCCCACGGAGTCTTGCATCCCTCGTAGGGATAGTGCTCGAACGAAAAGAAAGCCAGATCATTCAACCGGCCGTGCTGTTTCAGGTAATCGATGAAGCGGCCAGTCCATGAGCTTTTCCCATTCGCGTCTGGCCAAGCTTCAATATCTTTGTTCTCACCTGTGAACGAAGGTCCGCCAAGCTTCAAAGAAGGATCGACGCGGTGAATCGCGGTGGCATATTGCAGGTATAGCGCTCCGTAGTCTTCGGGCAGCGTGTACTGCCCGTCGGCTTCCTCGCCCATTTCGACATATGAGATGGGATATCCGCGTTTTTTCAGATACGCGATTTCGGCGGCAGCGTTATCGGGAGTGTCATAGAGCATCGCGACGGGAACCATTGCGGGTAGTCCCCGCGTTACGCCGCTGGTGAAGAACAGATCGAATCCCATCTGCGCCTGCTTGGTTGATCCCAGATCAGACGGCTGATGCCAGGGATCGACCGACGAACACCACGTAGCAGTCTGCTCCTGTTCGGGAGTGTGGCGCACAAGATCGTGAAACAAGCCGTCGTCAGTCAGAGTGCCCACGTAGATTTCGCGAATGGCATAGCCGACACAGTTGCGCGGATCGGCGGGGCCATCGGCAGTGCAGGTATTCGAGGATTCGGTCATCCATATGCGGAAGTAGCGCACGGTCATTGGAGCGCTGCTCAATTTGATCGTGACTGTGCCGCCTTTTCCATCTTCTATCGTGCCCTGTGGAAACGTGTGCCATTCGCCTTTGGTCGGAGACTTGATCGGGTCTTCTCCTGTCCAGTACTGCACGAGGTAACGGCGCGCGTACGGCTCGGCCCAGGCGATGCGAATACTATTGACTTGCTGCGGCTGCTCCAGATCTATTACGACACACTGTGGATGCAGCGCATCGCTCTCTCCCGTGTAGCGCTGCGTGAGATAGGGATTACTTTTCCAGAAAGTGCTTAGATCGCCATCCGTGAGGCGGGAGAAACCGACATTGTCGGTACCGTCATTGCGTGTGAATCCCCGGCGAGGAAGCGGATAGCCGTAGGAGTAGCGAATGGTTTCGGTGGGAGCAGCCGAACCGGTGAAATAGCCTTTGCCAGCGGGATCACTCCACGTTCCCTGCGGATTCCAGTGCCAGGCTTCAACGGCAAGCTCTGTGTTCTGGCGATACGAGACCGGTTGCCAGCCGGATTCGAGCGTCTTTTGCAGAGTCGGTTGAAGAAGATCCTTGTCGATCGCCTCGACCGCGATGCGATCGACACCGGCGCCCAGAGTCTCTCTGGGAATGAAATGGTTGGTCGGATGGGAAATATCGACGGTGATGGTTTGACCTGCGGCAAGGAGCGAAAGCACGAGTGTAGAGCAGAAGAGTGCAGCCAGCTTTCTCAAGTAGCGACCTCCTATTGAAACGATTCAATAAAGGAGTATACGAGAGAACCGAGCCGCGCGGTAGCTGCATTCAGATCAGATAAGGCTTGGCTACGGTCTATGCATTTCCCGCACCACTTCGCGCAACGAGAAGTGCAGGAACGGCGCGGGAGCGAGCGTAAGCACGAGCATGAGAACGGCAAACGCCGCCAGCCAGAGGCGTGCGCCCGAAACTCTGGGCCAGTCGGCCACATTTGGATGGCGCAGACTGCTCAGACGAAGCAGGATGGCCCACATCAGCCACACATAGCAGAGGTAGTAAGCCATCAATAAAAGCGAGATTGTCGTCGCCCACGAAATCCAGCGATGCGCCCGCGGGGTGATGGAAAAAACAATGTGGCCGCCGTCGAGCTGCCCTCCCGGCAGCAGGTTCAGAGCCGTCGCAAACATACCCACCCACGCGGCAATTGCCGCGGGATGCAATAGCACAGCACCCAAAGGCAACCGGGCCACTCCCCAGCCGCAGGCGGCAAGCAGACGATGCATCAGCTGAAAGATCACTGGAAATCCGAGTTCAAGATCTGCCGGCGGCACGCCGCGCGGAATTGGTTTCGATAATCCCAGCGAAACTGCGAGCACGCCAACTGCGACGACAAATCCCGCAATTGGTCCGGCGATGCCGATATCAAACAGGCCGGTGCGCGAGCGAATCGGCGACTTGATGCGAATGAAAGCTCCGAAGGTTCCAATCAGAGTCGGCGCCGGAATAAAAAACGGCAGCGTTGCCCAAACACCGTAGCGCTTGCACATCAGGTAGTGGCCCATCTCGTGAGCCAGCAGGATCAACATCAGCGTGCCAGCAAACGGGATGCCAAGCAGCAGGCGCGATGGGTGCACCAGCGCCCATGGCATGCTGAAAGGCGAATTGCTGTCATCGAAGAGAAAAACCGGCAGGCCACGGTCGAAATTGTGCTGCATGTGCGCTCCCACGACCAGCGTCGTGAAGCACGTCAGCAGCAAAAGCAAAGCGTGCAGCCAGTATCGCTGGCGCGGCTGGCGCACGGCGTACACCGGTGTCGGCCGAAGATATTCGATGGTGGAAGAAGTAAGTGGAGGAGTCTGTTCCGACATGAATGCGCGGTCTTGCGATAAAGAGATAGCTCTTTAGATGCTACCATCTCCGGAGTGATTTCTGGGCCGAACCGGCTGACGATGAGTGCAGAGTGATTACGTTGCGAATGGCCTAGCTTCTTTGACGCGATTTCCGCTGACAGCGCATCTAGTTCACCACACTTATATCCTTCCAACCGAACGTCCCATGAAGCCCGCGACGTCAGCCTCGGGCGTGCGGACTCGCGGGAAACTCCACAGCCGATCTGCCCGGATGATTGGGATCCACTCGCACCTGGATTTGCGAGCCGATCGGAAAATGCCTCGCCAACTCAATCGTCTCCGGATCCGATTCCGCTTTGGAAGTCTTCCTCGAGAGGACACACTTGCGAAACTCACCGGAAAATGTCCCCCCGAGAAAAGCGTAGCTGTACCAGACACTGAACCACCCCGCGTTCGTAGCAAATCGCAGGAACTCCTGGGCCTCAATCCTTGCCGCGACAAGTTGCCAGCCTCGGGCATGCCTTCGCCAGCGCCAATTTCGTACCGCCCAGAGTAATTCTGCAACTCCAAATACTTGCCGCACGGGGAGGCCACTCGCTCAATCGTATGAAGTCATGTCAATGAAGAGATGGTACGCGGCTTTCTGGGGTACTGAGTACTGTCTACTGAAGTTAATCAATCGATTGCAACTCTTTGCCGGGTTTGAAGCGCACGGCCTTGCCAGGAGGAATGGATACTTCGGCGCCAGTTCGAGGGTTACGTCCAATGCCGGTTTTCCGCGGGCGAACGTTGAAAACTCCAAATCCGCGCAGCTCGATACGCTGGCCGCGAGCGAGCGCGTTCTTCATGCTGTCAAAAACCGTTTCCACCGCCAGTTCGGCTTTGGTCTTGGTGATGCCGGTTTTATTGACCACTTCGTTGATAATGTCGAGCTTGATCACGAACGGCCCCCGGAAGGCGCAAGAGATTATTCTTCAAGTCATTGATGCTATGGGAGATAAGGGAGATTGTCAACGGGAGCACCAGCGCAGGCAACAGAAAAGATTTGGTAATTGAGCAATTTTGTGATTTCCGGTAGGGCTGGGACTTTCCTTTCAAATTACCCGATTACCGAATTTCCAAATTACAAAATTCCTAGCGCCGCTCCTCTTCCTTGAACATGTATTTGATGGCGGGCTTGTAGACGATCAGATTGGGCTGGCCATTGTCGCGGGTGAGCTTGATGCAATTCTTGTCGTACCACTCGATGATGCCGTGCAGCTCCTCGCCATCCTGCAGCACGAGCACCATCGGCGTCTTCGACTGCATTTGTTTCTGATAGTAGAAATTTTCGGCGTTCGTCTGCTCAGGAGGCGCAGCCTTGCGCCCGCCACCGGGGCCACCGCGGTCACCACGGTCGAATCCCCGCTCCGGCCAATCATGCCGCTCCGGGCGCTCGCGGCGCTCGACGGTTTGCATGTGATTGCTATTGTGATTGCCGTGATTGTGCTCAGGGCGCGACAGCGAAGGCCGAATCAGCTTGCGGTTGGCAAAATTCTCTTCTTCTCCTGTCGTCTGGGCGGGAGTCGGTTCCATCGTCTCTTTCATAGTGGCGCTACTCCTGCGCACGCGTTCGTGCAACCGGCAATATTAGACAACCCTGAGAATGAATTAACGAAGGCGTGAAATTTTATTTACCGTACCATAGGAATCCCGCCCTGACAATGCCGCTGAAGTGCCATATGGCAACAGTGTGCCAAAAAGTTGCACACTCTATCACACTAAGTTTTGGTTAGGTCTGCCCCTCTACGCTCATGGCCGGACCCGGTGACGATCGATACCAAAGCAACTGCAATAACCACCGTCCATGCCATTACCGGCGCGAAAACTCCGCCGAAGCGCTGTTCAACCATGCGCGCCTGAATACGAATGTTCCACGAGGAAAGTAAATTGCCCAGTTGATAGGCAAATCCGGGGAAAGTTCCGCGAACCGCCGGAGGCGAAAGTTCATTCAGATGCGCGGGAACCACTCCCCAAGCCCCTTGCACCATAAATTGCATGAGAAAGCCGCCAAGCGCCAGCATTGGAACGCTATGGGAATACGCCCACAGAGGAATGACCGGCAAAGCCAGCAACGCGGCAAACACAATTGCCCTGCGCCGCCCGATTTTTTCTGACCATGCGCCGAAAAGGAATCCGCCCAGCAGCGCGCCAATATTGGCGACGATTGCGATGTTGCCCACGGTTTGAGGTGAGAAGTGGTGGTCTTTCTGAAGAAAGGTTGGATACAGATCTTGCGTGCCATGACTGAAAGAGTTAAAAGCGAACATCAGCAAAACCAGGAACAGGAAGGAACCGGTGTAGGTAAGAATGTCGGCCCCAATGTGAGTTTCGGCTTTGCGCGACACTCTGCCCTGCAACCAGGCCGGAGATTCCTCCACTTTGGTGCGGATGTAAATCACCAGAAACGCGGGCAGAGCGCCAATGATGAACATGCCGCGCCAACCCACAGTCTGAAAAACGGTGCGATACACAACCGCAGCCACCAGATACCCAACCGCATACCCCTCTTGCAAGAGGCCGGAGAAGAATCCGCGCCCCTCGGCCGGCAGGGTTTCAAAAGCCAGCGCCGCGCCTACGCCCCATTCGCCTCCCATGGCTACCCCAAAGAATGCACGCAGAATGATCAGAGTCTTCAGTGAAGGCGCAAACGCCGAGGCCAGTTCAAAGCCTGAGTAGGCAATGATGTCAATCATCAAAGTAAGACGCCGGCCAAACTTGTCGGCCATAACGCCGAACAAGAACGCGCCCACCGGACGCATAGCCAGAGTCCAGGCAATAGCAGCAACAACGGCAGACACTTTTTCGTGAAATTCCGCTGCAATCGCGCTCACGCAAAAGGTAAGAATGAAAAAATCAAACGCATCCAGCGACCAGCCCAGAAAGCAGGCTATGAACGTATTCCGCTGTACCGAGGTGAGCCTGCGAAAACGGCCAAGGATTTCCATGAGCGTGCCTCAGATCAAATCACCGCAATGAAACGTCCTGCGGATGCTAGCATAAGCTTTCAATCAGCCAACACCCGGCAATTGCTCCATGCCCGAACTCGAGTCCCCACAACGGCAAGCGCCCGACTCGTTAATGCTCACCGGCTTCTGGTATCGCGCGCTGCCCGCTGACCGCGTACATCGCAACCAGTTGCACAAAGCCATGCTGCTGGAAATTCCGCTGGTCATCGGCCGCGACCGCCAGGGCCAGCCGTTCGCTTTGCGGGATGCATGTCCACACCGCGGCATGCCGCTGCATTGCGGCCGGTTCGACGGCGAAAACCTGGAGTGCTCGTATCACGGATGGCAGTTCGATGTTCACAACGGCCAGTGCGAACTGATTCCCTCGCTCACCGCCGATCAGCATTTGAAAGTCGATCGCATTTATGCAGGGAGCTACCCCTGCGAAGAGCAAGATGGTTTCATTTGGGTCTACATTCCCGATCCCGGGCCGCCGGGCGCGGGCTTTACTGCGCCCCAAGAAGCTCCGGACGCCGCACCGGTCATTGAGAAGTTCAGCGAGAAATACAACACAGCTTACCTGACGGCCGACATGCCGGTAAGCATCGATCATGGAATCATCGGGCTGATGGATCCGGCACACGGTCCGTTCGTTCACCAGGCCTGGTGGTGGCGGAGCCGCCACAGCATTCACGAAAAGAAAAAGAACTTCGAGCCAATTCCCAACGGATTCCGCATGAGCGCGCACACGCCAAGCTCAAATTCAGCTCCGTATAAGCTGTTGCGGCTGTATGCCGATGCCGATTCAATTACCACGACCATCGATTTCACGCTGCCCAATCTGCGGCGTGAAGTGATTCGCGCGGGGAAATACTGGTTTTCATCGTTGACCACGGTAACCCCGATCACGGGCAATCAATGCCGCATCGACGTAGTCGCACAATGGAACATTTTTCGCTGGCTGCCTTTCGGCGCCGAGCTGCTGAAATTCGTGTTCTCAAAATTCGTCGAGCAAGACCGCCGCACCATGGAGCTGCAAGTCGAAGGCCTGAAATACAACCCACATCTGATGCTGATCGACGACGCCGATCGTCCAGCGAAGTGGTATTTCCAGTTGAAAGCCGCCCATTTGGAAGCCAAGCGCACCGGCGGCGAAATGAAGCATCCGATGGCGGGACCGGTTACGCTCAGATGGAGAAGCTGACGTTTCTTTTTTGAATCAGTCGCCGAAAACTGCCATTACCTCGTCTGCGACTTCGAGCAGTCGCGACTTCTACAAATTACATTCGGGCCGCAGCGGGTAGGTACTGTTCAACTCGTGGAGGTACGTCTCCATCGCATGCCAGCATACAAGGCTGTTCTTGGCGAAACTGGACGACTTGAATTCGTAAGCGGTATCGACATGGTCATAGTCGAGCAGCACGGGGATGTCCGGCGGCAATTTCGGCACTACGTCGAGCTTGTTTACAAAGCGCCACGAATTAATGGGCAGCTGATTAAACATGCGAGCGAACTCCTTATTGCCAACGCGCGGGGAGGCGAACGTACACGACGTGGTGATGTCGAACTTTTTCTTTTTGTCATTTTCCATGACAAACAGCGTGGCCAGGGCCGCGCCCAAGCTATGACCAGTGACCACCATCGGCCGCGCCCGGCGAGGTTCCGCCAGGGACTGTCTGACATGGCGCGCCAACTCACGGCTGGTCGCCAGTTGATCAAGCTGGTCGGCGAAAGAGCCGCCGAACGTGTCCGGCGGCTGCTGCCCCGGCGCTGCTGCCTCCGCAGCTCGATCCTCGGCCAACTTGCGCCTTACCACCTTCAACGAGCTGTAGATTTTGTCGAACCCACTGGCCACGCGTCCAGCGTCTGGCACCTGACGGAATGGAGTGGGAAGCGCGGCTGCGTCATCAATCCACTCGATTGCCCCTTCGGTGCCGCGAATGGCCACGATGCGCCTGTCGGGATCGTCGATCTTGCGGCAGACGATGCCGTAAAATTCCGGCTCCTTCCGGGTAAGGATGAAGTCGGACATGTGAATCCATGCCCCGAGCTCGAATCCATCGGGAATGCCGGCGGGGTCTGGCCGCAGCGGGTCTCCGCCCTGCGGTTGGCGGAACATCGTGTACGCAGCCTGCACAAACCGGCCGTAGAAAAAAGCTTGTCCCGGATCTGGTGGCGCACCCATAACGTCTCCTTCGAGATTGCTGCCCGGCAACTTCTATTGCGCTGACTTGTATATCTTTCTGCCTGAGATAGCATATCAACGGCACGGGCTAATCTTTATCAGCCGGCTAAAGCAGATGAAAATCACCATGATCGGTCACAGCACGGTGCTGATCGAAACAGCTGGCAAGCGCGTCCTCACAGATCCCTACTTCGGCCTGCACGGCAATCCAGCCTACGCGCGTCCCCGACCGCCGGCATGCACGCGAGAAGAACTGAGGAGCGTCGACCTGGTTCTGGTTTCGCACAATCACTTCGATCATGTTGATCGCAGATTTTTGCGGATGCTGCCGCCATCTGTGCCTGTCCTTGCCCCGGCTGCCACCGCCTGGATGACGCGCCTGAAAGGCGGGCGCAACGTGACCGGCCTGAGGCCCTGGGACAAAAAATCGTTCGACGGAATCGTGATCACGGCGGTCCCCGCCCGCCACGTCACCTTCACGGTCGGATACGTCATCGAAGCCGAAGCCCGCAGGGTCTATTTTGCCGCCGATACGTATCTGGGCAGTTTCATGCGAAGAATGGGAAGCGAATTCCATCCCGATATCGCGCTCATTCCAGTGACCACTTTCCTCATCCCCATGACCATGGGCGAGAAGCAGGCAGTTGAGGCGGTGCGGAGACTGGCGCCGCAAACCATCATTCCAATCCATCTGGGAATTGTTCCCCGTTCGCCGTTGATGCGGACGAGCGACACCGCCGAAGGTTTTCGCGAGCGCGTGCGCCAGGCAGGACTGAACACGGAAATCGTGATTCTCAAAGAAGGGGAGAACTGGACGCCACCATAACCGATCGTCAGCAGGAGAAGGCTTTCATTCCTGCACCAGCCACTCCAACGCCTCTTCTCGCGTTTTGAAGATGGGAAGCTCGCGCTGCGAGAAATTCTTGAAGTGCTCGTAAAACACCTTTGGTAAGCCTTCAGTTCCAATCCACGCTGCACGCTTCACATAAGGCTTGTCGAGCACAAGGACTTCTTTCATGCGCGTGGCCACGTTCTTGTCGACTTCGGCGCCCGTGAAATCGGCAAAAATCAGCATTGATTTTGGCGGATGCCGGGCAACATCGGCACGGATCTGGTCCAGCAGCAACAGCATCTCCTTCGCCGTGCAATTCGTGTAATCGATGGTGTAGACGGCGTGGCCCTTGTGCTTGATGAAGCGTAAACGCCCGTCGAGCGGAAGGGGGTGATCGCTCATACGAGCAATGACTCTACCACGGAATAGGCCCCTTCGAGTGCGGCATCGAGCGCGGCAGAGTCTTTTCCGCCGGCTTCGGCGAGATCGGGGCGTCCACCGCCTTTGCCGCCAACTTTCTGCGCGACCGGGCCAATGATTTTTCCAGCTTGAACTTTGCTAGTGAGATCTTTCGTGACGCCAACGATCAGCGAAACATTGCCATTGTTCGCCGAGCCGAGCACGACCACACCGGAGCCGAGTTTGTCGCGAAGCTGATCGACCAGCGTACGCATCTGCGGGCGCTCGAGATTATCCACGCGATGCGCCAAAACCTTCACGCCCTTTACATCTTTTATTTTGTCGCCGATGTTGGCCGTGCTCGACGAGGCTGATTTCATCCGCGCCTGGTCGAGTTCTCGCGTCAGGCGCTTGATCTCAGCATCTTTCTTTTCGATTTCGGCCCTGAGGGCCTCGGCAGGCGACGCTGGCGCTTCCTCGGTTGAGGGTGCCCCACCTTTGTCCTTCTTTTGGACAAAGGTGGGTGAAACAAAGGCGGACACCACGCCTTCCAACTCATGATCCTTGCGGAAATGCCATAGCGATCCCTCGCCCGTCACGGCCTCGACCCGTCTTACCCCCGACGAAACGCTTCCTTCCTTCAAAATCTTGATCAGCCCAATCTCGCCGGTCTGATTCGTATGTGTGCCGCCGCAGAGTTCGGTTGAAAAATCTCCGATCCTTATTACACGAACTCTATCGCCATATTTTTCCCCGAACAGCGCCATGGCGTGATAGTCGTTGATGGCTACATCGATCGGAACGTTCTCGATCACCTCGATCTTCGTGTTGCGTAGGACTTCTTTATTGATCAGGTCTTCGATGTCTTGCAACTCTTCATCTTCGACGCCAGTGAAGTGCGAAAAATCGAAGCGCAGATGATCCGGCGCAACCAGCGATCCCGCCTGCTTCACATGCTTGCCCAAAACCTCGCGCAGACCGGCATGAAGAAGATGCGTTGCCGTGTGATTGCGCATGGTGGACTGGCGGATTTCGGTATCGACGACAGCGTCAACGTAGTCCCCCAATCGAATCGGTTGTTTGGTGACGACCTGATGCGCGCGCACTCCTTGAATTGGATAATAAGTTCCCTTCACTTCGGCGACGACTGTGTTGTGATCGTCCGAATAAAACCAGCCCCGGTCGCCAACCTGCCCGCCAGATTCGGCATAGAAGGGCGTGTGATCGAGAATGACCTCTCCTTCTTCACCAGCCTTGAGTTCTCGCACGCCCTGGCCGTTCTTGATGATCGCCAACACTTCACAGTTTTCCGAGCGCGTCTGCCGGTAGCCTTCAAACTCGGATTTCGGAAGCTGCTGGTAGGCAGAATTGGCAGTCTGCTTGGCCGCGCCTTTCCAAGAGGCGCGGGCGCGAGCGCGCTGATCGGCCATTGCCGAATCAAAACCAGACTGATCAAACTCTATGCCCCGGTCGCGGGCAGCCTCCTGCATGAAGTCCAGGGGCATGCCGAAGGTATCGTAAAGTTTGAAAGCCTCCGCGCCCGACAATCGATTTTCATCGAGCAGCGCTTCCAGTTTCTCCAAGCCAATGTTGAGGGTGTGGGCAAACCGAGTCTCTTCCGCGAGGATTGTCTTGGAAACGCGTTCGGAGGTTTCGTTCAATTCCGGATACGCGTCGTTCATCAGATCACGCACCGCGAATACCATCTCATGCAGAAACGGTTTCGTCTGACCGAGCAACCGTCCATGCGTGATGGCACGGCGAATAATCTTCCGCAGCACATAGCCCCGGCCTTCATTGGAAGGAAGCACTCCATCGGAAATCAAGAATGTGGCTGCGCGCGAGTGGTCGGCAATCACGCGTAAGGAAGCAGCAGATTTCGTGTGCGCTTCCTTCGCCAATTCCTTTTTCAGCGACGTTCCCGTCAACTCCGCCGCCCTCTTAATCAGCGGCGTGAACAAATCCGTCTCATAATTCGAGATGACGCCTTGCAGCACTGCCGTCAGGCGCTCCAATCCCGCGCCAGTGTCAATTGACCGCTTGGGTAGCGGCTTCGTCCCGCCAGCCTGCCGATCGTACTGCATGAACACGAGATTCCATATTTCAACGTAGCGGCCGCAATCGCAGGGAAACTTGCAATCGGTATGCCCCTGATCCGACGCTGCCGCTCCCATGTCGTAATGAATCTCGCTGCATGGACCGCACGGACCCGTATCGCCCATCTGCCAGAAATTGTCTTTCCTGTCACCAGGGAAGATGCGCTCTTTGGGAACACCTACTTCGAGCCAATATCTTTCCGCTTCAACGTCACGCTCGACGTCGAAGCCCAACTCCCTCGAAGCCGCCGCCTTATCGGGGTCATCAAAAATCGTTACGTACAGTTTTTCTTTCGGAATTCCGAACCACTCCCGCGACGTAATCAACTCCCAAGCATAGGGAATTGCCTTTTCCTTGAAGTAGTCGCCGAAAGAAAAATTGCCCAGCATCTCGAAAAACGTGTGATGGCGATTGGTGAACCCGACGTTCTCGAGATCGTTGTGCTTGCCGCCGGCGCGCACACATTTCTGCGAAGTCGTGGCGCGCGAGTAATCGCGCTTTTCGAGGCCCAAAAACACGTCTTTGAACTGGTTCATCCCCGCATTGGTAAACAACAAAGTAGGATCATTCGCAGGCACCAGCGACGACGAATGCACCTCTTTGTGGCCCCTTTGCACAAAGAAATCGAGGAACTTGCGGCGAATTTGAGAACCAGTCAACATGCGTGGATTCAGCTTGATTCTAGCATTCAAAACAGAAACACAGAGGACACAGAGCAACACAGAGACGGCCTGATGCAGATCCTCTGTGTTCCCCTGTGCCCTCTGTGTTTAGCCTTTCTCGAAAGGCTTATTTCTTAACCGCGTCTTCGGTTTTCTCCCCAGCCTTCTTCATCTCGTGGCCAGTAGCTTCCGTGCCTTTCTTGAGCGCGCTGCCGGTTTTCTTGGCGGCTTTTTCCGTACCCTTCCCAGCGTCTTTGCTAACCACCTTCGTTTCATGACCGGTTTTTTCGGCAGCCTTCTCGGTATCTTTCCCGGCCGCCTTGGCCACCTTCTTGGTTTCATGTCCAGTAGCGTCGGCGCCCTTCTTTACGTCGCTGCTGGCATCCTGGCCCAACGCCACCGATACTGCGCCGAACAACACTACTGCGAGCACTGCTCTCCATCGAGACATCATCGAGCCCTCCTGAAATTTATCTGGGAAACAGTTGGATTATGCAAAACTATAGCAGAATTTTGCCAATGCATTTGCCCTGGATGCAAGATGCACTCCACTGCGCTCATCCGATGTGCGTCGCCAAATCACATTCAAATGTAGCTGCCTCAAGCCGCCTTCGACTGATCGCACAATGCCTGGTAATAATCCCGCCCCCGCTCATAACCCCGCTGGAAGGCCTCCGCCGCCTGGGCCCCATTCTGTCGCTCAACGCCTTCCATCTGCGCCGTCATCTCGTTCAATACCTGGTCGTATTCCTTGCAGCGAGTGCGCGCGTGCAGCGCCGACTCGAATCCCTTCCGGTAGAACTTTTCATCCGTACTAAGATTCCGCCCCGGAGCCGAGTAATGCTCCTGCTCGGCGCTGCGCAAACCAACCCACCATTCCTCTCGCGCCGCGTCGACCGATTCCGCGCCCTCGGTCTCGAGCAGCTCGCGAAAACGCGCCGCTTCATCATCATCTTTCGCCATCGCGATCACCACGCTCCGCCCTTTGCGCAAGGCGTCTTCATATACAAAGATTTCGTCTTCAGGCAGGCCATGGCTCATAAGATTTTCTGCCTTGTCGCCCACTGCGGCTCCCGCTGTCGCCCCGGCCAGCGCAATGAACGCTCCGCCTAACAGTCCCATTGCGCTTATAGGCCCTACCCCTGGAATCAGCGCCGCCATCAGCAGCGGCCCGCCCGCCAGTCCCACCCCGCCTCCAGCCTGCGCCCCGATTGTCTTGCCGATTCCCGGCTGTTCGGTCGATTCAGCGGGAATCGACGCGTGACCGGCAGTTGACGGCGTCAGGTAGGTGAGGCGGTCATCTGGCACTCCAATGGTTCGGAACTGCGACACAGCTCGCTCGGCATCAGAACTGGAACGGAAGACACCCGTAATCGCTTCCATGCGGACCTCCTTGGATGGCACACCTTAACACATCTGAGATTTTCAGGGGAGAAAAAGGTTTCAAAGAAAGGTTTCGCAGGTTTCAAAGTTCGAGGGCAGAGGGTCTGTCCTGAATCGTTGGTTGTGGTGATGGCGTCATGCTGAGCGGAGCCGTTCTTCAGGTGGGGCGCCGCATCTCCCGGGGCAAAGCACCGCCGGAGTATTCCGAATCTGCACTGAAACTTTGAAACCTTGAAACTTTCGATCTCTGCTGTCACACTTGCACGGTGCCCAGCCGCGACCAATCCTTTCCTGATCAACAGTATGAAGACCAGCAGCGCGAAAGGCAGCGTCTGGCGGCCAATTACGCCGCCATGACCGATGGCGAATTGCAGCGCCTGGCGCGCCACGCCGAAACACTGACCGAGCTCGCCTGGGACGCTCTCGAAGACGAACTCGACCGCCGCCATCTCGATCTCGCCGACGAACCCTCCGACGATTTCGAATGCCGCGAGAAACTTGAGATGCAGGAGCTTGTCACCATCCGCCAGTTTCGCGATCTGCCCGAGGCGCTGCTGGCCAAAGGCAGCCTCGAATCGGCGGGCATCGAATGTTTCCTCGCCGACGAAAACCTGGTGCGGCTCGACTGGTTCATTTCCAATTTCATCGGCGGGATCAAGCTTAATGTGCGCCCCGCCGACGAAGCCACCGCCCGCAAAATTCTCGACGAGCCCATTCTCGAAGGCATGTACGTGCACGGCGTGGGACTCTACGAGCAGCCCCGCTGCCCGCGCTGCCGCTCGCTCGACGTCAACTTTCAGGAGCTCGACCGTCCCATCGCCTACATGAGCGCCTTCCTGCGCGTCCCGATTCCCGTGCAGCGTCCCGCCTGGCATTGCCACGCCTGCGATGCCGAATGGGAAGACGAGGGCTCCGACAACAACCGCTAGGCCTGTCGGTCTTAGGTGCGTAGCCCCCTTGACTATTCTTTGAGCAGCTGTCTGGCGATGACCAGCCGCTGAATTTCGCTGGTGCCTTCGCCGATGGTGCAGAGTTTGACGTCGCGGTAGAACTTCTCGGCGGGATAATCTTTGATGAAGCCGTATCCGCCATGAATCTGCACGCCTTCGTTGGCGCACTTGACGGCGACTTCGCTGGCGTAGAGCTTGGCCATCGAAGATTCGAGCGTGGTCTTCAGTCCTGCGTCTTTCATGGAAGCGGCGCGCATGGTAAGCAGGCGGGCGGCATCGATTTCAGTAGCCATGTCGGCGAGTTTCCACTGGATCGCCTGGAAGTCGCTGATCGCTTTGCCAAACTGCTTGCGCTCTTTGGAATAGTTCAGTGCGGCCTCGTAAGCGCCCTGCGCCATGCCGAGCGACAAAGCAGCAATCGAGATGCGGCCGCCATCGAGCACGCGCATGGCGTCGATGAATCCGTCGCCTTCTTTGCCGAGCAGGTTCTCGGCAGGGACGACGCAGTCTTCAAAAATCATTTCCGCGGTGTCGCTCGCGCGCAGGCCCAGCTTGTTTTCTTTTTTTCCGGGACGGAAACCTTTTGTATTTTTTTCGACGATGAATGCGGAAAGCCCATGCGTATTGGCCGCGCGATCGGTGACCGCGATGACGACAACCACATCAGCGTAGTGACCGTTGGTGCAGAAAGTCTTCGTGCCGTTGAGCACCCAGTTATTGCCTCGGCGTTTGGCGGTCATGCGGGCGCTGCCGGCGTCTGATCCGGAGGAAGGCTCGGTCAGTCCCCACGCGCCGATGAATTCTCCGGTAGCGAGTTTGCTGATGTATTTTTTCTTTTGATCTTCCGTGCCGGCGAGAAAAATGTGATTAGAACAAAGTGAAGTATGCGCGGCGACGATGATGCCCACGGAACCATCGACGCGCGACAATTCCTCGATGGCGATGACGTAATCGACATATCCCATTCCGGCGCCACCGAGTTCGGTGGGAAAAACTGTTCCCAAGAACCCGAGCTTGCCAAGCTCTTTGATGGCAGCAAGGGGGAACTCGCACGATTCGTCCCACTTCATGACATTGGGCGAGATCTCGCGCTCGGCGAATTCGCGGACGCTCTTTTTCAGGTGCTGCTGCTCGTCGCTCAGTTGAAAATCCAAGATTCCTCCGGCCGATGCGCACAAATAGGTGCACAAATTTTGATTAGAACATAGCGGCTGGAGTGGGAAAAGTTACCCTCGGCAACGACGTGAAGGTCGATGAGAACCCGTGTCAGGAGCGGGTTCACAGCGTTCACGTCCTGCGCGCCTACCGACCGGATGGTTTTGTTTCTTAGACCACTGCTGCAGTTTTCGGCGAAGCCGAGGGCTGGGCAATAATGAATTTTTCGAAAACTTCGTTAGAGAGAAGCCGGCCGCGGGCGGTGAGGCGAATGAAATCGCCAGAATGTTCCAGTAGGCCTGCATCAGTGAGTTCTGCGATTGTGGCAAGAGCAGGCCGAAGAGCTTTTTCGCCGAATTTTGCCGCGAGTTCGCGGAGATCGACTCCTCTCGTTAATCGGAGTCCCAGAAAGAAATTTTCCTCAAGTGCGGCGCGGTGAGAAACACAGTTGTGTTGTAACCCAAAGCCGGAAGTGTAACGCTCGAGCGAGTCGGCAGTGGCGATTCGCACCGCGTCAATTTCTGAATCTGTCGCAGCCAGCATTGAGTGCGCATCCACGCCGAAGCCGAGATATGGCTGGCGGGTCCAATATTTCAGATTGTGCCGGGACTCGAAGCCGGCGCGGGCAAAGTTGGAAATCTCGTATTGCACGATCCCCGCCGATTGCAGCCGCTCACATGCAGCCAGATAGAAATCCGCCGTGGCATCTTCGTCTGGAACGAAGTGCGCATGATAACGCGTACCGCCGGCAATCAGTTCGCGTCCTAGCCGCGAGTCTTCATCCACTTCAAGCATGTAAACGCTGACGTGTGGAACAGCGGTCCCGATTGTCTCCTCTAGCGAATATTCCCAGCTTTCGGCAGTCTGGCGGGGCAATCCAGCGATCAGATCGATGTTGATATTTGTAACTCCTGCGGCCCGCAGGTGTGCGATGTCGTCGATTACATTCGCGCGGTTGTGCCGACGGCCGACTGCTGACGCCTCGTGGTCGACAAAGGACTGCACTCCCAGACTCACACGATTTACGCCGCAACGCAGAAGGCAATCGAGCATAGGATCGGAGAGAGTGCCGGGAGCGCACTCGACCGTAATTTCCGCCCCTGGAATGACTTCGAACTGCGCACGGACAGTGGCGAAGATGCGCCCCAGTTGAGCGGGCTCGAGCACGGTCGGAGTTCCTCCACCCAGGTAGATCGAATCAACCACAGGTTCGAATCTCCCGCCCATTTTCTGGGCAGTTTTCTCTGCATTTGCGATGTCGGCGCAAACACGATCGACATAGCGGTTGAAAACTACTCGCGAGAAAACGTCAGAGGCAAAGTTGCAGTACGTGCACTTGGTACGACAAAAAGGGATCGAAATATAGATGCCAAGGGGCACGTCCCATTATCCCATCTCGGATCGGACATTCTAATGCCGCCAAAGCTTTTCTATCCAATCACCTGCCTCGGCCGTCTATATTGAGGTACCCTGTTATCAGCGCCGCTGGCCTGTTTTCGCCGCCGCTTTCACACGCAATGGCTCAGGAAGAGGAAATATTAGGTAAAGCTTATGACAGCCGCCTGATGGCGCGTCTGCTCAAATATCTGCGGCCTTACCGTTGGCAGGTAGCCATCGCGCTCGCTTCAATCTTTCTGAAATCCTTCGCCGACGTGCTTGGGCCCTACCTGATTAAAGTGGCCATCGATCGCTACCTCGCGCCCAGGCCGGAGGCAGTTGTGTCGTCTGGCTTGTGGGGCTGGCTCAGTCCGCGTCCCATGACTGGCGTGGCACAGATCGCCGCGATCTACGTAGGACTGCTGATATGCAGCTTTTTGCTGGAATTTCTTCAGACCTATTACATGCAGTGGACCGGCCAGAAAGTCATGTTCGATCTGCGCTCGCAGATCTTTCGGCACCTGCAAAGGTTGCACGTAGCGTTTTTCGATAAAAATCCGGTTGGCCGGCTGGTTACGCGGGTTACCACTGACGTGGATGCGCTGAATGAGATGTTCACTTCGGGCGTGGTCTCGATCTTCGAAGATTTGTTCGTACTGGTAGGCATTCTTGGCGTCATGTTGTGCATGAACTGGAAGCTGGCGCTGATCACGTTTGCGGTGCTCCCTTTCATTGTTTATTCGACGAAGATTTTTCGCGACAAGGTGCGCGACTCTTACCGGCGCATTCGCGTGGCCATTGCCCGCATCAACGCTTACTTGCAGGAACACGTGAGCGGCATGGTGGTCCTGCAACTTTTTAACCGCGAGCGCAAGGCATACCAAAAATTCTCGGAAATCAACCGCGTTCACATGGACGCGTTCAAAGACGCGATCCTGGCCTATTCGGTTTACTACCCCGTGGTCGAAATTCTTTCTGCGATTGCGATTGCCTGTGTGATCTGGTTTGGCGGCGGCGATGTCATACGGAATGTCCACGTAACCAGCGTGGCCGTGAGTTTCAGTCCAAGGACGCTGCTTTCGTTCCGGCTGGTTCCGACGGTGGCGTCGCTCGGCGTACTAGTCGCATTCATCCAATACGCCCTGCGCTTTTTCCGGCCGATCATGGACTTCAGCGAGAAGTACAACATCCTGCAATCGGCGATGGCGGCGAGCGAGCGCATTTTCAAGCTGATCGACACGCCCGTCCAGGTGGTTTCGCCCGTGGTGACGAAGCGACCACAAGGCCCGGGCAGGATTGAGTTCGACCATGTGTGGTTTGCGTATCGCGAGATGGAGATGGGCCCGGACCATGTAGGGACGGCCGCCACCGGCCGTCCAGCCGAGCAAAGCTCGGCGGGCCTTTCGCCTAGGCCAAAAAAGGACTCGGCCTCCGCAACCCCCGACTGGGTGCTTCGGGACGTGAGTTTCGTGATCGACCCCGGCGAAACTGTAGCTATTGTCGGCCACACCGGAGCAGGGAAAACGACTCTGATCTCGCTGCTGCTGCGCTTTTACGATGTGCAGAAGGGAGCAATCAAGATCGACGGTATCGACATTAAGGAAATGGACCTTGCCGAACTGCGCAGCCGCTTTGGGGTAGTTTTGCAGGATCCGTTTCTGTTCACCGGCACGATCGGCGGCAACATCCGGCTGGGTACCGAACGCATCCGCGATGAAGATGTCGAACAGGCCGCAGAAGACGTAAACCTCGCCGACTTCATCCGCGAATTGCCAAAAGGCTTCGGTGAAGAAGTGCGCGAGCGCGGCTCGACGCTGTCTACTGGCCAGAAGCAGCTTATTTCCTTTGCGCGCGCGCTGGCGCATGATCCCAAGATTCTGATTCTCGACGAAGCTACTTCGAGCGTCGACACCGAAACTGAATTTCGCGTGCGCGACGCATTAAGCCGCATGGTGGAGGGGAGAACGTCGCTGATCATTGCCCACCGGCTTTCGACCGTGCAACGCGCCGACAAAATCATCGTCATGCACAAAGGCCAGGTGCGCGAAATGGGCACGCACCAGCAGTTGCTGGCGCAGCGTGGCATTTATTTCAAGCTGTACCAGTTGCAGTACAAGGATCAGGAAGTCGATGCGGCGCGAGCGCCCTCGCCCGCGAATGCCGGTGGATTCAAGCAACCGGAGGTCACGGCCAGCGCGGACGACTAGCCGGTATGGGTCATTGATGCGCCGAGCTTCACCCGCTTTCTAACCTGTTAAAATTACCCATCCATGACCGCTTATGTGCTGCTGCGGGTGTTGTTGATTTTTCTCCTGGTGGCGGCGAATGCGTTCTTTGCGGCGTCGGAGTTTGCACTGGTCAGCATCCGCGACACCCGCATTCAGCAACTCATTGCCCAGGGACGCATCGGCGCCCGCATCGTGCAACGCCTGCACCAGCATCTCGACGAAGTCGTGAACGGAGTTCAGCTCGGCGTCACTATGGTCAGCCTGACTCTGGGCTGGATCGGCGAGCCCATGGTCGCCAACCTGGTCGGCAGCCTGCATTTTTTGCACGAAGTTCCGCACGCGGCGGTTTACGCGCACGGCATCGCGATCGCGATCGCCTTCAGCCTGATTACCTATTTGCACGTGCTGCTGGGCGAGCTTGTGCCAAAAACGCTCGCCTTGCAACGCTCTGAACAGATCGCGCTTGCAGTGGCCGCGCCCATGGAAGCTTTTCTCACTCTGACGCGGCCGATACTCTTTTTTATGCAGCGTTCTGGGCGAATCGTGCTGCGGCTGTTCGGCGCGCGCGAGACGCGGCGTGGAGGTGCAGTCCACTCTCCCGATGAACTCAAACTGATCGTCACTGCCAGCCGTCAGTTGGGTCAGATTCCCGAGTCGCAGGAGGAGATGATCCACAACGCGCTCGAACTCGAGAACATCACTGTGCGCGAGGTCATGGTCGCCCGCCCCGATATCTTCTCTCTGCCCTCCGATCTCACGCTCGACGAGGCGCTGAACCGCGTGGTCGAAGGCCAGCACTCGCGCATCCCGGTGTACGATCCGCAGCGCGGGCCGGAGCACATCGTTGGCGTTCTCTACTACAAAGAACTTGTTCGCTGGGTGCGCCTGCGGCTGACAAATCTGGGCCAGCCTGTAGCCTCACGAATTGCCCGCACTCAGGTCGGACAGATCATGCACGATGTTCTGGTCGTCCCCGAGACGAAACCTCTGGCTGATCTGCTTGCCGAATTTAAAGAGCGGCGGCGGCACCTTGCCGTAGTGGTCGACGAATTCGGATCGACGGCTGGAGTAGTCACGGTGGAAGACATTCTCGAGCAGCTCGTTGGCGACATCGAAGATGAATTCGATGTCTCCGTGCCCGGGCCCGCGCTGGAAGATGAATCGGTTCAGGTGCTGGAAGGATCGCTTAATATTCGCGACCTGGAGACGCAATATGGTCTGATTTTGCCCCGGGACGCTGGATTCGAAACTCTGGCCGGATTTGTTCTGGCCCGCTTGCAGCGCATTCCGTACTTGGGCGAATCATTTGATTATGAGGGCCGGCGGTACACAGTAGAAGAGATGGAAGGACATCGCATCGCGCGGGTGAGAATTGAGAAGCTGGATAAGCTGGAGACGAGACCGGAACCCGCGAAGCAGGTGGGAAATTGACTCCTGGGTGGCTTGTGTAGGGACAGCCGCACTCGAAAGCCCGCCCTGAGCAAGCGAAGCGCGCCGAGGGGTCCAATCGAGCGAAGCTCGATCGATTGTGGTCACCAAGTGATGACAACCGAGAATTGAGAACTGACAACTGAGAACCGTTCTCCAACGCGTCCTCTACACCCTGCCGGTAATCTGGCTGGTGGTCTCGCTGGTTTTTCTCCTCATCCATCTCGTGCCCGGCGATCCCATTCAACAAATACTCGGCGAAGGCGCGCTGCCTGCCGACATTGCCGCCACGCGGCATCTCTATGGCCTCGATGCGCCCCTCGGCGAACAATATCTGCATTACTGGAAAGGTGTGCTGCACGGCGATCTCGGCCCATCATTTCGTTACAACCAGCCGGTTGCCCGTCTGGTTGCACAGCGGTATCCCTACACGCTGCAACTAACGATTGCATCATTGCTGGTGGCGATCAGTCTTTCGATTCCCGCTGGCGTGCGCTCGGCGCGGCGGCGCAATCGCTGGGATGATCGCTCGTTGTCGGTGATCAGCCTGTTTGGCCTGTCGTTTCCGAATTTCGCACTGGGGCCGATTCTGATTCTGCTGTTCGCCATCAAGCTGGGATGGTTGCCAGTTTCCGGTGCAGGCTCGTTCGCCAATCTGGTCCTGCCAGCCTTCACGATGGGCAGCGCGCTGGCGGCAATTCTCACCCGCATGGTGCGCACTTCCATGCTCGAAGAACTCAGCCAGGACTACATTCGCACGGCGCGGGCCAAAGGCTTGCCCGAGCGCACGGTGGTTTATCGTCACGCGCTGCGCAACGCGATGATTCCGATTCTGACCGTGCTCGGCTTGCAATTTGGGGCTTTGCTTGCGGGCGCGATTGTTACTGAGACGATTTTTTCGTGGCCTGGAATCGGGCGGTTGACGATTCAAGCCATCTCTAATCGAGATTATTACCTGGTGCAGGGATGCATTCTGGCCATTGGGCTGACTTACGTCGCGGTGAATTTTCTGACGGACGTGCTGTACTCCGTAGCGAACCCGAGAATTCGGCAATAGCCAACTGAGTGCTAAATGTTCTTGGCTAACGTCTTTCCGTTCCCAAGGTCTAAACGATAAATACGAGTCGGGGGAACTTCACATGCCCGGGCTGCGTATTACTGATCAGACCGTCAGGCGGGATTGAGACCCCTCGCCTGAGCGTATCAGATGCCCCCACGCCCCTCCCCGGAGGCGTGGGGGCAAAATAGGCTAACAATTCTGCTTTAAAATCGAGGCGTGCCCGAGACTACTGCTTCCCGCCTCGATAAAGTTCTCGCGCAGCTCGCGCTTTACGAACACCCGCTGCTGAATTTCTCGGCACGATCGAAGGGCGAGGGCGTCGAAGTGATCATCCAATTCAAAGACGCTTCCAACCCCGTGCACACCTATTATTTCGACCTGCACCCGCGCGATCTCGACCACCCACAGTTCGCATGGACCTTCCATTGCCAGCTCTACGACGCGCTGCACGACTACTTCGTGGAAATGTTCATTCGCACGCCACAAGATCTTGCCGATCGCCGCCGGAAGGAAATGTGAATCGGCTGCGTGAAAAAATCGAGCAGGAAATTCGCGATCGCGGGCCAATTTCATTTTCACGCTACATGGAGCTGTGCCTGTACGATCCCGAGCGTGGCTATTACGCGCGAAATGCCGAGCAGTTCGGCAAGGCTGGCGATTTCTACACCTCGAGCGACGTCCATGCGGTCTTCGGACGGCTGATGGCGCGGCAGGTCGAAGAAATGTGGCGCGCGCTCGGTTCGCCCGATCGCATCGACGTGGTTGAACTCGGTCCAGGCCGGGGGCTGTTCGCGCAGGATGCTTTGGGATGGGCCGAGAGGAAGTTCCCGGATTTTTTCGCAGCGCTGCGGTACATGCTTGTCGAAAGCTCGCCCGCTTTGCGCAAGCGAATCGAATCGACGCTAGGAAGATATCTAGAGTCGCGCAAAGCGGCTCTGGCTGAGCTGTCCGATATTCCCGGGGACAGATGCCTCGCGGTGGCGCAGCGCTTCAGCGCTGCGGATGGTTCGACCTTAGGTTCATGGGCTTTAGCCCCCGAGGTCGCAACCATCATCTTCGCGAACGAATTTTTCGATGCGCTTCCAGTCGAAATCCTCAGCACGCAGGGTTCGCTGCGCATCGATGCGCGCGAGGGCCGCTTCGGCGAGACCTGGGAGCAGCCATCGAGTGAGGAACTGGAATTCCTCGACCGCTACTCCGTCCATCCTGAACCTGGCGAGCGCCTCGAAGCCCTGCTTTTGGCGCAAAACTATATGGAGCAAATTGCAGCCAGCATTCAGCGCGGCTTCGCAATCATCATCGATTACGGCTACACGCGCGAAGAGCAGCTCGCGGGACGCCATCGCGGAACTCTGAAAGCAATTCGCAAGCATTCCATAAGCGCGAATCCTTACGAAGCGCCAGGCGAGCAGGACATCACTGCCGATGTAAACTTCACGGCGCTGGCCGCAGCCGCACAGAAACACGGGATGGATGCGCACAAGCTGATCACCCAATCACAATTCCTGATGGGAATTGGCGAAGCGAACCAGTTTGCCGACGCGTTTGAAGAATGCCTCCTGCCGCAGGAGCGCACCAAAGTCGCAATGCAACTGAAACATCTGGTCACCCCCGCAGGCATGGGCGAGAGCTTTCACGTGTTCCTTGCCGCCAAGGGCGTGGAGCCCGGGCGCGTGACCAGCCTTTCGGGTTTGAGCTTTGGTGTGAGCAGAGCACGGCGGTAACAAGCGATCCCGTTTCTGTTCACGTTGCCAACGGCGTACCTCCGCGTTCCTCTGTGCACCTCTGTGTTTCGCTTTTGACCTCCCTGCGCGTCACCAAAAGAATTAGCCCCAAAAGGCTTCCGACCGGCGCTGCCTCGAATGTTAAGATCACTCCAGAACCTCCGGAGACATCATGAAACGCATCGCCGCCCTTCTGCTGCTCGCCCTGCTCACTCTCACCTCTGCCCTGCCCGCCTACGCCCACAAAGAAAACAAAGCCATCGGGGAAAACCAGCGCGAAGCAAGGCGCGCCATGAAGCAGCAGCAAAAATACAACAGGAAGCAGGCCAAGCGTCAGCAGAAAGCGATGAAGAAGTATCAGAAGGCGCAGCGCAAGGCCGCCAAGCGGCAGCAGCGCCGCAAGTAGACACATGTGCGGACAGCCGCACTCGGCTGTCCGGTTGCGCGCCGCCACGATGGCGATACTCAAAAATGACCGAAAATTCACACCCTATTAACTCCTCTGTAAAGACCTGCCCCTACGCTTAGGTGTTGACCGTGTGTCTATGGGTACGGCAAAATCACACCAAATAGGTTCACGCATCCCCCAAACGCCCCACAGGGATTCCCTCATGAGTACTGTCCGCGCAGAAAGTCTCACTCCCGAACCAGCGCACCATCGCATCGTTCGCCGCACGATCGAAGCCTGCCGCCTGGCCAAAGACGCCGCCGCGGCCGCGGCTGAAGGCATCGCCACCGGCTCGGCCCCGCTGCTCAATTCTCTTCGCCAGCGCGAGCGCGAACTCGATCAGCTCGATATGGAAATCGACAGCGCGGTCACTACCGCCATCACGGAAGTGGAGAATGCCCAGGCACGTGAGCTGCTCGCCTGCATGAAGTTCATGATCGGCCTCGAGCGCATCGGCGACCTGCTTCTCAGCTTCGCCAACAGCGCGCAAGCCGCCGCCGGACGCGTCGACTCTCAGGACACCCGCGACCTCACCCACATGGCGACCATCCTTGAAAAGATGCTCACCGATGTTGGCGACGCCTTCTCCGCACGCGACGTGGGCAAAGCCGTCGACGTTCTCCGCGCCGACAGCGAAATGGACCGCCTCCGCAACCTCATCTTTCTCCGCCACATTGAGAACCCCGAAAACATCGCCCGCCAGGCTAGCCTGCAAGTGATCTTCATGACCCAGTCGCTCGAGCGTGCCGGCGACCACGCCAAAAATCTCGCCGAAGAAGTTTGCCACTTCGTCAGCGGACACACCGTCCGCCATGTGCTGATGGCCTACGACAAGCCGGTTGAACAAATGTTTATTGATTACTTGCGAAAGCGGGAGCAGCACTAACTGCTTTCCGATTTTCAGGCTTTCCGTCCTGCAGACAACTCAGGTCGGATTCCTCTACCCAGCCCCCAGCCAATTTTCCCGGACGTGAAGCTCCACCCCCGGACCTTCGTTGACCGGTGTACTCTTCAAGACTTTTCGAAACGGTTGTATCCCCTTACGCACTATTCGATAGGAGAGGCGAGCCACGTTGGTTCCGGACGCCTCGAAGGAGGTCGCTTGTGGCGGCAAATCCCAGTATTGCCAACCCCAGCATCATCCCTGATAAGGAGCAGAGCGCTGATAGGGAGCAGAGCGCTTTCGAAGGCGGCCAGTTGAACTCCGCAGGCTTGCTTGAGCGAGCCGAAGAAGAGTTGCGCAAGGCCTTTGGGGACGATGAGAAAACCATCGCGAACTCTCTGCGTGGGCTCTGATTGGCAATCGCAGCGCAGGCGCCCCGCCGGCAACTTTCTCCCGGAAAAACGCAGGTATGGACTGTGCACATCCGCCCGCCTCAGTGGCGTCAACTCCTGGGGGATCCAGCGGGGAGGCCGAATGACTCCCGATGCCGATTGTCTAAAAAGATCGTGCCATCACGCGAGTGGAATTACCAACGCGGGGGTTTAAGATGGTAGCAAAATGGGAGGTCGCCGATGGGCCGGCCCATAACCCTTTGTCTCTCCCTGGTACTGCTTTCTGCCAGCGCCACCCTGCTCAGCTTTAACGGATGCAGTAGCAGCAGTTCGTCCACTCCGATACCCACGGGAAAGATTCAGCACGTCGTCATCCTGTTTCAGGAGAACCGCACCCCCGACAACCTGTTTCACGACCCGGTGGTGATCGCGAACGGAGCCGATATCGCAAGCAGCGGGCTCGATTCTAACGGTGACACCATCACTCTTCTGCCCGAGCCACTAAATGTCGACTACAACTTGGGCCATGCGCATAGCTCCTTCGTGGCAATGTACGATGGCGGCAAGATGGACGGCGCCAATAATGTTTCCGTCACATGCACCCCCGGTGTTGGAGATTGCCCACAGAATCCGCAATACATGTACGTGCAGGCCTCGGACGTGGCCCCATATTTCCAGTTGGCTGAGCAATACACCTTCGGTGACCGTATGTTTCAGACCAATGAGGGACCCAGCTTCCCCGCACACCAGTTCATTCTTTCAGGTACTTCTGCGCCTAGCGCCAGCAGCAACTTGTTTGCGGCTGAAAACCCCAGCCTGAGTGCGGGTTGCGCCGCCCCTGCGGGATCGTTGGTTACGCTGATCGACCCCTACGGGAACGAGTCGAGTTCAATGTATCCCTGTTTCGAGCACCCCACCCTTACCGACGAACTCGAAACGAAGAACCTCACTTGGCGTTACTATGCGCCCTCTGCCGGATCCATCTGGACTGCCCCCAATGCTATCCAGCAGATTTGCGGGCCGAACGCACAACCGCCAAACGCCACCGCGTGCGTCGGCTCGGATTGGACCAACAACGTCGTTCTTTATACCGCTCAAAACCCCGACCCAATTCTCACCGGCATTAGCAACAGCCAACTGGCTTCGGTGAGCTGGGTGATCCCTTCTGGCCAGAATTCGGACCACCCCGACATGGACGCCACAGGCGGCCCTTCGTGGGTCGCCACCATCGTGAATGCCATTGGAAACAGCGCCTATTGGTCCAACACGGCGATCATCATCACTTGGGATGACTGGGGTGGATGGTACGATCATGTTCCCCCGCCTCAGGTCATCGATGACGGCACAAGCTGGGGTTCGGGATACGTCTATGGATTCCGCGTGCCGTTAATCGTAGTCTCCCCCTACGCCAAACCCGCCTACATTTCCCACGTCATTCACGATTTCGGCAGCATCCTGAACTTCATCGAAACAACTTTCGGCCTGCCATCTCTGGGCTACGCGGACGCCTACGCCGATGACCTTTCCGATTGCTTCAACTTCAATCAGACTCCTCTGAAATTTCAAACCATCGCCGCTCCACAGGGAGCCGATTATTTTCTCAACGACAAGCGCCCGCCCACCGATCCTGACGACGATTGAGCGCGACGAACGGCAAGACTTCACAACCCTGTCTCAGCACATACAATTTACTGCGCGCAACCCTTGCTGAAGTAAGTCAGCACATTCGCCGCAGCCGCCAGGTCGCAGGAATACGCCGCCCCGGTCGAATCCCAATAGTTGTACTGTTGCGAGCTGGACTGGTTCGAGTTCAAGAACGTAACGAAATCGATCGTATCCTGGTGGCGGCCGGTGTTGACCTCGGCGCTCGCATAAGTAACAAATCCGCCCCGCGTAGTGAGCGTAGTCGCAGTGTAGTCCTGTTCGGCCGTGGTGGTCAGATCGGTATCCCCGTTCGATGCCACGAATTGGTAAAGATTGACCGTCGCAGGGAAGTTGAACATTTGGCTCTCAACCGTGCGGCCAGCGCCGCCTCCGGAAGTAGTGGTAGTAGAAATCACGAACGAGCCGAGAGTGATGTCCTGCGTGTAGGTGGTGTTGGTGATGTCGAAATACTGATTGTTGAAGAAATTGACGCTCTGCACCACGCTCGTAGTCACTTTGCCCTTCGACGTGTTGGCATAGCCCGTAATGATGAAGCTGCGTTTCGAGCTGACATCGACCGTGCCTTGAATGTAGGTGGGCTGCACGTTCAAATTCTCACTGATCACGGGATTCGGCGAAGAGAGAGTGTCTTGGGTGACCCCGCCCGTGACGTTGGACGAGTTTGCGTCAAGATAGACCAGCAGCGAGGCCGTCGCCGAGAAATAGCTGTCGGCGTTGTACACGCTGAGCGAAACCGTGTGCTGCTGGCCGTTGCTGAGCAGTCCGGCGAAAGGCGTGAGGTTCACGCGATAAGGAACGAAGTTCAGCGTCTGAATGCCGGGAATCGGAAACCACAAATAAGGATCGATGCCGCCAGTGAAGATCCAAGGAAATACGGGCGCCACGCCTGCCGGTTGGCCGTCGATCGTGATTTCGGTCTCGCGGAAGCCGGTGTTGCCGCAGCTTTGCAGCTCGCTGGCTACATCATTGGGTACGCAGGTGTACCAGAACTCGTCGTCGGACTGGCTCTGTGCGTAGACGTCGAGATACGCGTTCACGATGTTGGTGGGCAAGGTGAATGTCCCCGAAAGCGTGCTGGAGCTATTGTTGAGCCCCACGGTGCCGCCGGAAGGGCCCGCGGAAAGTGCATAGACCTGGTTCGCGCTCACGGGCGGCGTCTGGCCCGGTTCGAGCGGATAGAACTCAAGCGACGCGGAAGCAAAAATCGTTGAAGTCAATCCGCAGCAGAGAGTGTTGCCGATGCTGGCCACGCCGGATTGCGCTGTATAGAAGATCGAGCTGTACTCGGTCAGGTCGTTTTCGATGTGCCACGAGGGGCCGAGATTCGGTGAAGGCTCGGCCGTGGTGCCGAAATAGATGTTGACCGGGCCCAGCCAGTAATTGGCGGTGCGGTCATATTGAATCCCGGCATTCAGACTGATATCAGATTCGAGGATGACTTTGGCCCATGGACCCGGGCAGTCGGCGGGCGGAGTGTAGGTGTAGTTCTCGACGTTGAAATCGTAGAACGAAGCGCCGGAGAAAAGCTGCACCACGCAAGGCGTGGTCGACGGCCGCGTGATGTTGGGATCGGCACTGACCGTATTAGAAGACCCGAGCTGATAAGGACCAGAGGCAAAAGCCATCGGAACTGCGACTGTTACCAGAAGAATCATCGCCAGATTGCGGAACAGAGAGAGACATCGAGACATGGAAATCCTCCTGGGAGAGATGGGTCAGAGCCCTGCCAGTCTTGCAAGCGGGAGCGCTGAGAGATGAATAGCGCTGACGCACGAAGTATGGAGCGTTGCGGGTTCTAGTGTCAACGGAAGAAAGTCCCTACGCGTTTTGAAAGGGCGCGGCTTCCAGCCGCGCCATCCGAGGCCAGCAAAGGCGCGGGCTTTAGACCCTGAGGAAAAGAGGCAACCAGCCAGAAAAACCAATTTATGAGACAAGTAGATAAATTCTAGCAAGACGGGTGCAGATGCCACGCAGGCCTTAGCTCGGGACTTCGTTTATTACGCCGACGCAGGCGTGTGGAAAGTGTATCCCTGCGCCTTGGCATAACGTTGGACCACCTGCCAGGCGTGGCCGCCTTCGTTCATGTTGATCCGCGAGCCTTCAGCGATCTCGGTCATCATGCGCAGTTTATCGCTGAAAGCCTCTTCGGCTTGACGGTTGACGCGCGACTGCACGATCCAGAAGCTGAGAGCGGCGGTAAGGGTGAGGACAACGGCGATGGAACCGACAATTTTCGTGGTGAGAGTGGATTTACTCCAGAGACCCCAGATCGCGCTCAAAGTGAAACCTCCCACAAGAAAATGGCCGTGCCTGCCACGTACATTGAAGAGAAGGGTACAGCTCTAGAGTGGGAATCGGCAGATGGCAGCGCACGCTTTAGCGTGCGTCATTGGCCGCACGAATGGAACGGTCGATATCCGTGGGCGGGCTCACGTGCAACGGAGTATTCCGACCCACAAAGTCTCAATCAGAGGAGACAAAAACCAAGGGCGAACCCCCGGGCCTCACGTATGCCAGCACCCCCTTTCCCCTTGCATTCTCCGCGCAAATCGCCGATGATGTTTCAGCAAATGGGAGCGAAAGACTCGTAGCGCATAGCTAACTCGTTGCGGCTCAAGATTTTGGCCCTAAGTTATTGAGCGCCATAGATTATTTTGGAATTTTCGTGCTAAGTACATGATTCCATTGGATCGCAGTAGGAGGAGGAGGGTATCTTGGAATGCTCGACTTCACCTGCCCGGCGAGAATTGACAAAGTGGATCCGCGACCCACAAGGAAGCCAAAATAGGTGCGAATTTTTTTCGGCCGACGGCGTGCTCCACTTCCGCCTTCCGGGGAACCTAAGTTCTACCCTTAACTAACTCGGAATCAGGCTTTTATCGTGCGATAATCCGTGATATAACCGCCCCTAAGGATCAATTCCCAAACCAGGTTGGGCAAAAGCCGCCCGGTAGGAGCGTTTTTCTGATGGCGTGGGCTTCGACGGCTGACAGCTTGCAGGGCCAAATGCACGAAGATCCATCCACGACACGAGGAGGCATTGTGGCCGAAGCACGGACAGGAAAAAGATTTTCGCTGGAACTGCCGATCAAATTTCATAGCGAGGGCGCAAGTGCCGAGTCCAAGGGCACGACTGGAAACCTAAGCGCGGCGGGTGTATACATTCGCGCTGACGCGGCGCTTGAGGTCGGCTCGCCGGTGGAGTTTGAGATCACGCTGCCGCCTGACGTTACCGGCGGGCAGGAGAACGTGATCATTCAGTGCAAGGGACGCGTGGTGCGCAGCGATCCCACTGGTTCGAGCCCGGATGGCAAGGGTGTGGCATGCGTGATCGATTCGTACGAGTTTGTGAGGAAGTAAGGAAATGCTTGATTGCCGATTGTTGATTGAAATTTAGCGGCCCAGGTCTTTCAATCAGCATTCAAAAATCAGCCATCAACAATCCGCAATGTTTGCGGGTGCATTGAAGCGTACTGTGGAGCGAACATGCTCAAACTGATATTGGCCGATAACCAGGCAATTTTCCGTGCCGGCATCGCGAAAGTGCTGGCTGTAGAGGACGAGATGCGCATCGTGGCGCAGGCGCAGACGCCGGAGCAGATGTTCATGGCGCTGGATAAATTCCGTGCCGCCGTGCTCATCGTGGCCGCGGGGTTTCACAACGACTTTGCCGCCATCGTGCAGTCAGCCAATCGCGCCAAGACGCGCGTCGTCGTTTTGGCCGATACTGGCGAGAGCGCGCAGCGCCACATGGGCAACGGCGCGCATGGCGTCGTTTATCGCAACGTTACCAGCTCCGCGCTGGTCGACTGCGTGCGCAAGGTGGCGCGCGGCGAAACCTGGGTACAGGATGTCGCGGTGCCCAGCGAGCTCACCGAAAACGATATGGTTGGACTGCGCGTGCGCGACCGGCTCACCGCCAAAGAGTTGCGCATCGTCGCGTTGATCGTTCAGGGCTACAAAAACAAAGAAATTGCCACGCAACTGGGCACGACCGAGCAGGTGATCAAGAATTACCTGCGCAACGTCTATGACAAGATCGGCGTATCGGACCGGCTGGAGCTGGCGCTGTTCACCATCCATCACCGCATTCTGAACGAAGCCGCAGCCGCTACTACGATGCAACAGGCGCCGCAGCCGCCAGCAGGTGTGACGCCGTAGAGATTTTGTTCTTGGGTTTGAAAGGCCACCCGAAGGGCGGCCTTTGCTATCTCGATCGCAGCGCCGCCTTGCGCGAAGTCGAAGAGTCCCCGGCGGCAGCCGGAGCGACGCCTCATTGCCCGGAGCAGTTACTTTGAGCGACCCGTAGTGGAACCCTGTGAACGTCTCAGTCTCTGAGTACCTTCCAATGGCGCGGGTATCTCGCTTGGTTCACTGGCGAATCGCCTGATCTCCTGATCAAGAGCCTGGCGAATGATCTCCTTGTTCCGTTCAAATTCCGCCTTTAGGTGCTGCAATGACGGCTGCTGCTCATTCGGTCTGGCGAAAGGCTGCGCATTTGCGCGGCGATAAGCGTCAAACAGCACGGGGTATTCATTCGCAAGAATGGAATCGAGAGCGGCGTCGTTCCAACTGGCGACTTCCAGGCTGCCATCTTCTGTAGGGGAAAGTCTTACTTCGAAGCCGTCGAGACGGCGGACGCTGACAACGCTTTCTCCCTGAAGTATGTCAAGTTGGCTGGCGGACGAGCGCGCGGTCTGTTCGTCAGGAGCGAGTAGGACAATGCAATCGCCGTTGGTTAAACGCAAAATGAACAGCATGGGCCCTTGGTGTTGGAAGTTCGTAATCCCAAACCGGACTCGGTCCCTGAATTTCCGTAAGTAAATATGCTACATCAAAAATCTGAATTGAAATAACTGAAAAGTGCATAAGAAAAGCCGCGGCCGAAGCCACGGCTTGGCTATGCGCCAGGAGGCATTATCCGATTTTTTCGCCAACGGATTTTGCCT
>JASHOH010000170.1 GCA_030041215.1 Candidatus Sulfotelmatobacter sp.
TATTACGCCGCCAATGTTCTGTTCAAAACCACGGATGGCGGAAACTCCTGGCAGACAATCAGCGGCGATCTGACGCGGGAAAATCCCGGAGTTCCCGAAAGCGCGGGCAAGCTGGCTCCAAAAGACGCAGACAAAAAGCGGGGAGTGATTTACGCGCTCGCGCCGTCATCTAACAATATCAACACTCTCTGGGCTGGCACCGATGACGGACTGATCTGGCTGACTCGCGATGGCGGCAGAGAGTGGAAACAAATCACCCCTCCCGAACTCACTGCGTGGAGCAAAGTCACGCAGATCAGCGCCTCGCATTTTGACGACGATACTGCCTACGCATCCGTAAGCCGCTTCCGCATCAATGACGAACATCCGTACATCTACCGCACGCACGATCGCGGCAAGAGTTGGAAGTTGATCATTGCCGGACTGCCTGAGATCGGCCCAGTCGATACCGTTCGCGAAGATCCCGAGCGCAAGGGCTTGCTTTTCGCTGGTACAGAGAATGCCGTGTGGGTGTCGTTTGACGACGGCGATCACTGGCAGTCACTGCAACTGAATTTGCCGCACACCTCGATGCGCGATTTGTGGATTCAGGAAAACGATCTCATCGTGGCCACGCATGGACGGGGATTCTGGATTCTGGATGACATCAGCCCGCTGCGCGAGCTGGCAACATTTTCAAATTCGCAAGCCCATCTTTTCATTCCTGCGCCCACCTACCGCATGCAGCGCGATACCAATACAGATACGCCCCTACCGCCGGATGAGCCTATGGCCGAGAATCCGCCCGATGGAGCAATTATTGACTACTATTTGCCGAATGCCGCATCTGCGCCGGTCACGCTCGAGATCTATTCGCAGGGCAAGCTGGTGCGCAAATATTCGAGTGAAGACAAGCCTGAGGTCGCCCAAGCAGAGTTAAAGAAGCAGCTCATTCCTCTTTACTGGATCAAGCCATTCCGCGCACTCTCGGCTGATCAAGGCATGCACCGCTGGATTTGGGATCTGCACTACCCCGCGCCGAAGGCAACGCGGCATGAATATCCGATCGCGGCCGTTCCCGGAAACACGCCGCGCTATCCCCTGGGACCAACGGCGTTGCCCGGTGCGTACACGGCGCGCTTCACGGTAAACGGCAAAACTTATACAGCCGCGTTCACAGTAAAGATGGATCCGCGGGTGCATATCTCGGAACCGGCGCTCCAGAAGAAATTCGAACAAGAAATGCAGCTCTCATCTTTATTGACCGAAACCTCGAGAGCTGTGCTGCAGGCAAGTTCGTTGAGAGAACCGGTCGAGAAACTTCTGCAACAGGCGCAAGGCACGGCGCGTGATTCGGTCGAAGCTTTCCAGAAAAAGCTCACCGGGCTGTTAGGGACGCCGGCCGGATTCCTTGCGCCGCCTTCCAGTGAAATCACTCTGACCGGAGTGAATGGCCAGATAGCCACAGTTTACGGGCAGATATGGCAGGTTGATGCGGAACCAACGGTCGCGCAAATGCAGGCTGCTGCCACTCTCGATCACGACAGCGGCGACGTCCTGCGCCGTTGGAATGAACTGAAGACCTCAGATCTCTCTGCGCTCAACCGCAACCTGCAAGCGGCAAAACTGCCGGAGCTGAAAGTCGAGACTGATCCACGGAGCGATGAGACAGGCATGGACGAGGAATAGAACTGCGAGAAACGTGCCGGGAATTGTGCGCACTTGATCAATCTCGTGCTGTCAGAGCCCCTCGACCAGACGTTGCAGTTCGCCGGCTATCTGTTCGGGCGGCGTACCGGTCGGGAAAGTTACCGGCTTGCCGATGCGAACGCCTATCGTGTTGGGGCGAGCGAACTTCCTGCCTGCCTGCTTGAGTTCGAATAATCCCACAATGCGCATGGGCACTACTGGGATATTGAGATTGTTGGCCAGCAATCCGATGCCGGCACGAAACGGGCGCAGTCTGCCATCGGTTGTGTGGTGGCCTTCGGGGAAAACGAGCATGCTGTATCCTCGATCGACAGCTTCACCCGCGTAGGCAAAACTCTGCCGGAAGCCGGCTTCCCGCGGCAGAGGAAAAAGATTGAGGAGCGAAACCCCAAGAGTCCATTGCAGACGGTCGTAGATTTTTCCGAAAAAGCCACGGCTGGCTGCGGGCGAACGCAGGGCTTCGAGCGCTTCGCCTCCAGTTGCGGTTGCCAGGCGATTGCGCAGGCGCGCTGGCAGCGCGGTCTGAACAAAGCCGACGTCTATGTCGTCAATGTGATTGCAGACCACCAGCGACGGACCCGCCCAACCCTTCAGGTTTTCACGGCCCTCAATACGCGGCCAGCCAAGCAGAAGCATGGCGGGCCGCACCAGCAAATAATGTGCGAGCCATCGTACCCACGTCACCGGCCAGCGCAACACCCACCTTGGATAGTGATATCGCGCCTGCTGCGCAATTTCACCACGCAGCATGCGTTCGATATCGCCAACCGTGCGCGCGGCAGTGAACCGAGTTTCGCTGAGATCGACCTGGTAACGATCTTCCAGCGCACTTAACAGTTCCACGCGGTCGAGAGAACTGAGGCCGAGGTCAGATTGCAGATCGGCCTCTAGTGCACTCTGAGAATTCGATACATTTCGTCTCGCTATTCGGCTTATTAATTCCACGACCGAGCTGCTATCAACTCTCTGTATTGCTTTTGCTCCGGTTTGCAAAATCTGCTGCTCGGCAAATTCCCGAATGACATTTCGCCTCGGCTTCTGCGTGTTGGTGCGCGGAAAATCCTCATGCGGCCATTGCACCCACATGCGCATGCGCTGAAAGTCCGCCAACGACTGGTTCGCCCGCTCGATGGCTGCGGCCAGCGGCGCTGAATTACGCACGATCGCCACCGCGCAAGCTTCGGCATTGCCATCGCGCTCGATGCCGACGACGACGCAATCTTTGATCCCAGGCTGGCGGCGCAACGCGGCTTCCAAATCTTCGGGGTAAACATTCAGCCCCGCCGCTGTGACGATCACTTCTTTCTTGCGGCCCTTGAAGTACAGGTTGCCGTTGGAATCGAGCGCGCCTATGTCTCCCGTGTGGTACCAGCCTTGGTCGTCGGCAGCTTTTTCCTGCGCGCCTGACTTCCAATAGGCCGCGGCGACGCCGCCCCCGCGAATCAGGATTTCACCATCATCCGCCAGCTTGACTTCGCGTCCCGGCAATACTTTCCCGATGGAACCTTTGCCCAGCTTGAAGGGATGATTTACGCTGATCAGCGATGTGGTCTCGGTCAGTCCATAGCCTTGAATTGCCGCGTAGCCCAGCCGTCCCCAGAATTCTTCCGTTTCGGCATCGAGAGCGGCGCCACCGGAGATGAGCGCCCAGAATTTCCAGCCGAACTGACGGTGAATGTCGCGGAAAATCCACCAGCGGCGCAGGAAGTGTTTATCTCCTGAGTTGCGAAACTTTTCGCGGAACTTTTGGATCTTGCCGGCATCCTCGAGATCGCGCTCGATTTTCTGCTTCAGCGATTGCAGCACGCGCGGCACGCTCACCAATACCGAGACTCGCTCGCGACGAATGGTGCGCATAATCTCAGATGGTTTCAATTCCTCCTGAAAAATCACTGTGCCGCCCAGCAGAGGAGGAAGAAATATGGCAAGGAACTGCCCGAAAACATGGCTCAGGGGCAACAGGCTGAGAAAGCGGATCGGGTGCACCCAACGCTCATACTTTAAATACGGCTGCATCTCGCGTTCGAGCGGAGCGATATTGGCCAGCACGTTGCCGTGCGTAATAACCACGCCCTTGGGTTCGGCGGTCGTCCCCGATGTGAAGACAATTTCAAGCGTATCCTTTTGATCGATGGGCACCGGGTTGGGAGCAGACTCATTAGTTGGAAGTGCTGCCAGATCATCGAAAGTGAGCACTTGCGGGGCAGCCACGGCTTGCCCCAAATGCCGCCGCGAGCAAACCCAAAGCTTGGCGTCGACCTGCTGAGATACGGATAAGACGAAGCCAGGGGCGCCGGCATCGTCCATCGGCACGGCAACGACCCCGCGCAGAGCACACCCGAAAAACGCAGCGACCCATTGGGCGGAGTTTTCTCCCCAGAGTACGACTCGATCGCCCTTGTGGATTTCGCGATTTTGCAGCTCCTGGCCGAATCGCTGTGCCAAGTCGAGAACCTGACCATAGGTAAACCATTCCATCCGATAGCCGCGGTGTTGGCCGTACGCGCGCTCGGAATTGTGCGCTTGAAGGTTTGTCAGGAAAAACTGGGTCAGGGATTCAATCATCGAGCCGCGCGACATTGGCGCGCTGACTAGAGTCTAGTGGAAGATTGTCGCGCCGTGCTTCGCTTCTACTCCCGCCCCACCCCCAGTGCATCCGCGACGCGATCAGCGTGATCTGCAGAATGGCGCGACCGCCAAATCCTGCGGCGCGCAGCGCTTCAGTATCGTTCTTCCACACTTTGGTGGCGTCTTTGGTGAGTTTGACCACGAAATCCACCATCACCCGCCCCTGCGGCGTGATGGGCGCGGTGGTATAGTCTTTTTCCAGCGCTTCGACCAGCTCTTTATTCAGTGTGACCCTGCGCAGAAACTCTTCGTGCGACTCGATTCAATACACGCAGCGGTTGGTCACCGAGACCATGGTGGCGATCATCTCGTGCTGCCGCCGGCTCAGGGGTAACTCCGGGAGACATGATGGCTCCGAATGTGGCAAAGGCGTGGTGCAGCGTTTCGGGAATGAGCGTGTGGGAGCCAACGACGGATGATGCGCCGGAGGGATCGGGATGCACCGGGTCGGCATATTCTTTGGGATAAAGTTCCCGCTGCGCTTCCATCGCTTTCAGTAGTTTTTTATGTGCCTCGGCCTTGGTTATGGTTCGAATCCAGGCCATTTTCAGCACCCCTCTCACACCGATCGAACAGCCCCCAGAACATACACTGTCGCTCCCGGCTGCCAAATAATGTCTTTGAATTACTTAGGCGCGGTCTACTGGCACGAGGCTGGTATTTTGACGTGGACGATGAGTCCTGGCTCGGCGGTAATGCTTGCTGGGTCTGAAACGCAGTTCCCGTAGTCGGTTGGTCGATTCGAGTAGCCGTAAAGCACGACCTTGTAGGAAGCGTCTCGCGCGGCATAGAGGCGGATTGCCTTCTCGCCCGGCGTCCATGGCTTCTCGTTATTGACGTAATCCGAGTTAATCAGCTGCACCCTCCACGAATACCTGCCAGAGCTATTCGGCGGATCAGGCGCTACCAGCAACGGAACCAGCTGCCACGTGTGCAGGTCGAAGTCGAGCTCAGCGATGTTGGTAGGTTTGTGATTGACGACCTTGATGTGTGCGGCCTTTTTCGGATCAAACGTCCCCGGATAGTAGAAATTGTTCGTAGCACCCGCAATCCAACTTTTCGCCATGAGCAGGTATTCGCCGTCAGGTACGCTACTGAAGTAGAACCTTCCGTCCGGTTCAAGCGAGTCGCTTCGTATCTCAGTGGAATCATCGCTCTGCATAAGCTTTATCTCGGCATCGCCTTCGAGACCCGGGGCCGCACGCCCCGAAAAATCGTAGGTTCTTACGAGCACGTGCCGCTCGAGGCAGGTCCCCTCCGCCACCGACAGGTCCTGAGATGACAGATATTCACTCTGGCTGAAGCGCGAATCGAGAGTATAGTCGCCGGCCGGGAGATGCTGCAGTTCATAGGTTCCGGTCGCATCGCTACGAGTGGAATGCTCGTTGCCATCTTGATCGCGAAGCGTAAGGAGCATGTCCGGTATGCGAGGGTTGCGATACGGATCGCGGCCCACGAGGACGCCCCCGATCAGCGTGCCGCCCGGCCCCGCGCAGCGTGAGCCGTCGAGTGTGCGCAAATCAATCTCTGCACCTTTCAGCGGCTGGGTCCGGCTGCATAAATTTACCGCGAGGACGCCATAGCGCACCCGCTGTCCGGAGACCAAGTAATCTTCGCCTTCCGCCATCGCAATTTCGCATGGATACGCCCCGTCGAGAAGGACGATCTTCGGCCAATACCACGGCAGGCCCCAATAACGCTGCTTCACAACGGCGAAGGCCGAACTCGACATTCGCCGAGGCTCATTCTTGAAATCGTAGGTCCTGCCAACCAGCTGGATCACGTGCGCCGTGAAGACGGCTCGGTCGCGGTACTGCGCGGAGGTCTGCTGGATCGGCGTGCTATTGGAGCATTCACAGCCAAGAGCAACATTTACAGAGACGAGCAACCACAGAATTACGGGAGCCACGCCTTTCGACACAACGCCTCCTCGCAAGCAGCTGACACCAAGCCCTCGCGTCTGGTTCCATCCTGCACACCATGCCTTATGCTTGGAAGTTACTTTCAAGCATCCTGACGGGCGGGAACAAAACGAAAAGGGCCGGTGTTTTGGACATGCAGGGATAGAATGTTTGAGTTGCGCTGTTCCCAACCATGACAGATAGCCACGCTCGCGATCTTGGCCTTATCTTAAAGATGGCTTTATGGTCCGCCATCCTGGCCACCGTTACCTCGGCGGCGACGTTTACCGCCCTTAACGCGGTCCGTCCAATCGTGCAAACCCTGTCGCCTACCCCGTGGGACCTCGCCAAAACAACCGTGCTGGTCCTGCCAATCACCGCGGTTTCCTTCGGGTCGTTTGGCTTTCTGGCTGGTCTCGTGGGCGGAGCGTTTTTGGTGAAGCGCAGGCCGCGTATTCGTTCGACTAGAAGACTCATGATCGAGTCTGCGGTTGCCGGGTTCATCCTCGGGCTTGGCTTCCCATTTTTCGATCGATTTTTAAATCGATATACAGCGGGTTGGGCTATCCTCTCAGCGCCCGTCGGGATGCTCTGTGCCATGATCTGCGCGGGAAGCTTTCGCAGCCAGTTGGTTGTCAAATAGATGGTGAGAGGCAGGCAAAATCCCTCCCTGTTCCCTTGGTAACCCTTTCGTACACTCCCTTTCGGTAACCCTTGGTAACCATGCGCTTCAGCCTGCCCAGCCGTACAATTGCCCTTGTCCGACTGGCCATCTCCTGACAGGAGTTTGGTCATGAGGCGTTCCCCCTGGAGCGTCATGCCTACTCGAGTCATACGAGAAGCAGGGATGCTTCGGCTGAGATTGAGTCTCGCTTTGCGAAACTCAATCCTCGCTCAGCTACAAACTTCGTGGCATCACGAAGTGGTGGAATTTTGGCAAAAGCTGTAAGAAGTTGTGAGTAACACCCAGGCTCTGGAGTTCGCACTCATATGGCGTTCGGGTTCGGGTTCAACAAGCAAAAGACTCTCAGCGCTGCGGAGAAGTATGTCCAGCAGGGCAAGTTACAAAACGCCATCGCTGAGTACGAAAAGGTCCTCAAGAACGATCCTAAGGACCTCACGGTCACCAATACTGTCGGTGATCTTTATTCCCGCCTGGGCGAGGCCGACAAAGCCACGGAATGTTTCAAGACCGTCGGCGATGCCTATGCCACGCAGGGTTTCACGGTCAAGGCGATCGCCATGTACAAGAAGATCGCCAAGCTCAAGCCTTCGCTTGAGGGCGTGCTGAAACTGGCCGAACTTTACACGCAACAGGGGCTGTTTAACGACGCGCGTGCGCAATACCTTCAGGTTGCGGAAGAGTTTCTAAAAGCCGGCGAGCTGGAAAATGCGGTGCGGATTTTCCAGAAAATTCTGGAGATGGATCCAGAGAATACCGCAATGCGCATTCGGCTGGCGGAGGTATACGTCCGCCTGGGCAAGAAAGATGATGCCTGGCAGATTTTTTCGGCGGCCGCGGAAACTCTGCGAGCCAAAGGTTCTCTGCCTCAAGCCGAAGAAGTCCTGCAACGCATGTTGACCCTTGATCCGGGCAACAGCTATGCCCTGCTGATGCAAGGGCGGAATCTGCTGGAAGCGGGCGATGCAGAAGCAGCCGCCGAGACTTTACTAAAAGTCCCCGATCTCGACTCGAATCCCGAGGGGCTGCGCGACCTGTTCAGAGCCTATCTGAAAACCGGCAAGCTCTCCGACGCGGGAACGCTGGCCTCGAAGCTGCTCACGATCCATAATGACCTTCCCGCAATTGCCACCTTCGTTGATGCCCTCATGCAGGCGGGGCAATACGAGAATGCTTTACAGGTGTACGATCAGCACGCCGACCGGCTGCTGGCGGAGGATTCCCAGAAGGTTCTTAAGAACCTGCACTCCATCATCGGACACGTGCGCGAGAATCCTGCATCTCTGGAAAAACTGCTCGATCTTTTCCATAAAGCCGGAGAGACCACTCACCTGACAGAAGTGATCGAGTTGCTCGCCCATGCCTCAGTGCAGACCGGCGATCTGACCCGCGCCCGCGACCTCTATCAGCGGCTGGCGACGATGGAGCCGGGCAACCCGCTGCACATGAGTAATTACCAGCAGGTGGTCAGCCAGATCGGCGGTGCCTCGGCCGCGGGCCTCATTACCGCTGAGGAAGCCGCTGTCATCATTGATGAATTGGAAGCTACTGCGCCTGCGGTTCATCAGCACTACTCGGATGCTGTGGCGCTGGCGGTGCGTTCGGCGCTGACCGACGCCGAGCTCTTCATTTCTTACAACATGCCTGAGAAGGCACTGGGGCCGCTAATAGCGGCTCTGCCCCAGGCGCCTAATGATCTTCGATTGAATCAGCGTCTGGCAGCGCTGCACACGCGCGCCTCGCGTTTCGCCGAAGCTGCCGTCTGCTGCCGCACCCTTCAGAATGTCTATTCGGAGGCGGGATATCCCGAGGAAGCGACTGGTTACGGCGATCTGGCTGCCCGCTACGAAGAGCGCTCTGCCGCGGCTGGCGTTGCCGCAGTGCCGGCGGATCCTTCGAAGTTTGGGGTCGAGGTTCCTTTTGCAGAACCGGCCACGGCAGCTCCGTGGCCCGGGGGTGGGACCACGAGTGCGGAGCAAGAAGAATTTTCGATCGTCAGCGATGCGGATGAAATTCAGGAAACCGAGAGCGTTCCGCAACTAGAAACTGAATCGCCTGCGCCTGAAGAATCTCCGGCGGAAATTGATCTTTCCTCGGAATGGGATGACGCCATCACCATCGAAGCGGACGCACCGGCCGAGCCGACGCCGGTTGAGATTCCGGAAGCTGCCGCGCCAGTCGAAATTCCTGCCACGGCCAAACGCACAACAGCCAGTGCCAAGGACAAGCAGGATCCCGAAAAAGTTGCCGAGACTGTCGAAGAGGTCCGCTTTTACCTCGAACATGGAATGCCGGAACAGGCTGCGACCGCCTTTGAGAAGCTCCAGACGCTCACAAATGATGATGCTATTCTCGAGGCGCTTCGCGCAGAGATCGAAGCGGCTTCGCAGCAACCAGCTGCAGAGGAAGACGTCACCCCGGTTGAATCGATTACGGAATTCAGTGCGGAGGATCAGTCGCTAGAGACTCCGCGCGAAGAATTGCCGGCCCACGCGGGTGAAGCGCACGAACAACTGGCTGCACAGCCCCAACCGGAAATTTCGGAAGACGCCGTGCCGGCCGAACCTGCCGTTACGCATACACCCGGCGCGCTGCAAGAATTTGTCGCCGACCTTGAATCCTCGCTAGGAGACGGCTTCATTCCTGGAGGCGCGACGCAGCCGATCGAGACTCCTGCTGAAGCCGCTTCCGCGAAAAGCACAGAGCAGAAGCGGGAACCGTCTCATCAGCAGCTTGAGCCAGCGGAAGCAAAGGCCGCTGCTCCGGTCATGGGCGAATTCGTCGCCGATTTGGAATCGTCCCTGGGCGATGACTTTCTCAAAGGCGCGCCAGTGGCTGAAAGTCAGCCTGAACCCAAGCCTACTTCTGTATCGCAAACTGTGGCAGCGAAGCGGCCTGCCGCACCAACTCCGCCGGTCACAGCGCCTGTCAGTACCCCGATGGTCGCCAGCGCAGCGGCGGCGTCTTCGGGTGCAACCGGGATTTCGCCACAAGCCGTTGCTGTTCCTAAGCCGCAAAGCTCTTCCGTCATTCCGAGCGCACCGGCGGCTAAAGTTTCACCCTTTGCCGAAGAAGCGGGTGTAGATCTCGCAGAGATGTTTGGCGAGCTGAAACACGACCTCGAGGCCGGCGCAACTGCGACCGACGAAGATCCGGAAACTCATTACAACCTGGGAATCGCCTTCCGCGAGATGGGACTTCTTGATGAGGCGATCGGCGAGCTGCAAAAAACCTGTCAAGCTGTCGATCGCGGGCATCCTTTCGGACAAGCCATTCAAACTTATACCTGGCTGGCTCAGTGTTTTCTCGATAAAGGCGTGCCGCAGGCCGCAATTCGGTGGTATGACAAGGCTTTGACTGCTCCGGGTGTGGACGAAGAAACCCGTACCGCTCTGCACTATGAGCTTGCCTCAGCATACGAGACGGCCGGTGACAAACCCTCCGCCCTTAAGCACTTCCTCGAGGTATACGGACGCAACATCGATTATCGCGATGTGGCCGAGCGCATTAAGCCCCTGAAGTCGTAAAATAACCCGATGCGTTCAGTGCCGAGTTTCCTTTTCCCAGGTTGCGCCCGATCCCGCCTCTGCCGTCTGCAGCGGAGCACCCGGTGAGCACCGAACAAAAAATTCCGGTAGAAAATGGCGCTGATGCGTCAGCCGATCGTCCGCACTCAGATCATAGCAATGGCCTGCCAAGTACAACGCCTGCCGCATTTGAGCGCCCGCAGAACAGCGGCCTGCAACCTTGGCTGCACCGGACCTCGATTTTTCTTTTCGTGCTGGTGAGTGCGGTTGCCGGCGTGCTGCTGGTCATTCTTCCCTGGACGCCCCAGTGGACCGATAACTATTTTCTGATTATGTTTCCAACACTGCGGACCTTCATCTCCAGCGGCTTTGTTCGCGGCCTGTGCAGCGGATTGGGACTGCTCGACATCTGGATCGGTTTCTGGGAGGCGATCCATTACCAGGAAAAGTTTTAGCGCGGGGATGATTGCTCGAATTCCGCATTGCGCAGGAAACGTCGCGGTTCGAGCTGCCGTAGTTTTGTGAGTTCGCAAACATTTATTTTCGATCAACGAGCCTTAGATGACAGATAGACCCGACAAACAAAGACCTGCGCCGCTGGCGTATGAGAACGAGGCCTTCATCAACAGCCCCGATGGAAGAATTCTTCGGATTCTCGCGGAGTATCAGGAGCCGCTGTCGCGCTTCCGGCGCGAGCAGATTCAGGACACCGTTGTGTTCTTCGGATCGGCGCGCTTTCAGGGGAGCGTTGCTGCCAAAGAGTGCCTTGCCGCGCTTGGCAAAAATCAAGCTGGCGCATCTCTCTCCCAACAGGAAACGAACCTGAAGCGGGCCGAAGCTGCGGTCGACATGGCGCGCTACTACGAAGATGCCCGCCGTCTCGCGTTTCTTCTGACAGAGTGGTCGATTCAGATTCCGGCGCGGCGTCACCGTTTTGTAGTGACCACCGGTGGCGGACCGGGCATCATGGAAGCCGCCAACTTGGGTGCGCGTGAAGCTGGAGGCAAGAGCATCGGGCTGAACATTAACCTGCCGCTCGAGCAGTATCCTAATCCTTACATTACCCCAGCGCTTAATTTTGAATTCCACTATTTCTTCATGCGCAAGTTCTGGTTCGCCTATCTCGCTAAGGCTTTAGTGATTTTTCCCGGAGGCTTCGGAACGCTCGACGAGCTGTTTGAGATCCTGACCTTGGCGCAGACCGATAAGTTGGCAAAAAAAATTCTGGTGGTCATTTACGGCAGCGAGTACTGGCATCGCGCGATCAACTTCCAGGCGTTCGTTGACGCCGGCACAGTCGCCGCGGAAGACCTGAATCTATTCAAGTTTGTCGACACTCCGGAAGACGCTTTTGAATTCCTGCGCGAGGGCCTGACGCAATATCATCTGGGCGGCCCGCCGACGAAACAGAAGGGGCAGGAAGTTCTGCCTGAGATCGCCAAGACCCGACCTTAGCGGAGTGCAATTCGCGCAGAACCACCCGTGTCAGCGCCTCCGAAAATAAATTGCCAGGGAACCGATCAGTTCCTCACCTGTCTTACTGTCTGAACCTGTACCGTGTATTTGAAGGTTTTCCCGTCTGCGGTTGTAAGCACTGAGTGATGCAGAGCACTAGGTGACTGGTTCCTGCCTTAAACTGATAGCTGAAAGCTGATGCCTGAAAGCTGCCTCCTTTACTACATCACCGATCGCACGGGCTTCCCCGGCGACGAGCGAACCCGCCGGCGTTGTGTCCTCGACAAAATTGCAGAAGCGGCTGCTTGCGGCGTTGATTACATCCAGCTCCGCGAAAAGGATCTGTCCACCTGTGCTCTGGAATCATTAGCTTGCAGAGCAATGAGCATCATCCACAGGTTGAGAACAGAATCCCGGCACCTGAAAAGCGTTCTGCTCATCAACTCGCGCACAGACGTTGCGCTTGCCAGCCATGCCGACGGCGTCCACCTGCGCAGCGATGATGCCTCCCCGGAAGATGTGCGAATCGCATGGAAGGGTGGCGCGGGCACTCTTCCCCGCGACCCCTTACTACGAGAGCCGCTGATCGCTGTTTCCTGTCACTCGCCAAAAGAAGTTGCTCAGGCCGCGGCAAGCCACGCTACCTTCGTTGTGTTTGCCCCGGTCTTTGAGAAGAAAGACGCAGCTCCGGCCGGTCTTCAAATGCTGCGCGAGGCGTGCCGCGTGAAGATTCCAGTGCTTGCTTTGGGAGGAGTGACCATCCAGAACGCTGCATCTTGCCTGCAAGCCGGCGCGGCGGGCATCGCCGCCATCCGGCTTTTTCAGGAAAACGACATTTCTACTGTTGTGTTAGCTTTGCGCCGACAGGTAATGGATTGAGTCACAATCAGAAAGAAAAACCACGCCGCGACTGCGGCGTGGCTAATTCCAGCGAGCAACTACTGAGCAGGCACCGGAGCCAGCGCTGTCTTTGCCTCTTTTTCCGCTTCCACCGGATTGATCTTCACCGTCGCCAGAATCTTCTCCAGCCGGGAGAAGACTTTGTCGCGATCAACGTGCTTCATCTCACTGTCCGACTGCGACGCCACTGTAGTAACGTTCAGAGCGAATTCATAGCAAGCGCTGTTCTGGTAGACGTGGAAATACTTGGAATCGCTCTGCCGGTTTCCTTCGCCCGTCACGGCCTCCGTCTTTTGCACGTCCATATCGCTCAGCATGATTTTTGGTGCTGGCGCAATCGAAGGGGCTGCGTTCTCCGTGTTCGAAGCCTCCGATGGAACATTGGGCTTCGGCTCAGACGAATTTACCGGCGCCGTCTTGGGTGTATCGGGCTGGGCTTGTGCAAGCGTCGCATTTTCTGTTGCAGTTTGCTGCGGCGCAGCTTGCGTTAGCGTCGGAGCCGTCGAGACTGCCGGAGCAGAGGCAGAAGCCCCTTGAGCCGCGGCAGTCATCGAACCGTCTCCATGTGGGACGGCGAATTTCTTGCAGTCCTCGGCATTTAGCGACTTGTTCACGCTCACACCGAAGAATGCGGAGGAGAAGTCGGTGTTGGCAAAACCGGTTTCAGGCAGCTCCACGGCCACCAGCTCTGTTCCACCGGGCGCAACAAAATTCGTAGGCAGCGGGTTCGAATCAACTAAGTCTGTTGCGGCGGTCCCAGTCTCAAGCGCGTAGCGCCGCGGATACTCAAACGAAACCCCGGATGTCTTGTCGACAAACGTTACCGTCGCCGGGCGCTTCTTTACGACTTTCTTCGGCGCAGCTTTTGGTTCGGCTGGCCCTGGTGCCGCTGGCGCGCCGGAGCTCGCCAGCATCGGCGGTGCGGCGGTCTGTGGGCCGGAAACTGAGTTGGTGGAGCTCACCGGTTTGGGATTGTCCTTCGAGCATCCGACGGCAATCGAGCAGACGACCAGAAGCGCGCCGAACACCAGAGCGCCTCCGGTTTTTTCGAGGTTCATCTTTGCGCAGATGGAGTCAGCCTTTGAAATGGCGGTTCCGTCGGCGGTGGTGCGAATGGGCGTGTTGCGAAACAGATTGATGCGGGTCATGTTGGTCACCTCCTGCTGCTGAGCAGCGCAGATAACGGTGCACCCAAGCGACCGATCATCGCGGCATTGATTCAGCGGGGGTTATCAGCAATACGCCTGCGAACCGGCGTGGCTCGCCACATACGGTGTCACCTTCTCGACACGCCGTATCGAGAGCTTTACCGCGTGAACCCCTGCGTACTCCGTGGTTAAAGGTTTTCGAAGCGCTTATGAAGTCACACCGCCGCCGCATAATGAGGGCAGAGCGCTGAAAAACCACTCCTGTTATAGTTCCCTAGGGAACACGCGAGTAAGGGGCAAACATGCGGTTGCTCGTCAACTGGATTCTCGCTGCGTTGGCGGTGTGGATTGTGGCGCACCTGATCAGTGGCATCTCGGTAAGCGGATTCAAGGTCGCGCTGGTTGCTGCACTCGTGATCGGCTTCATCAATGCCACTATCGGAGCGCTGCTCAAAATCCTGACCTTCCCTCTAACCCTGCTGACCTTGGGCTTGTTCTGGCTTGTGATCAATGCGCTGATGCTCGAATTGGCTTCTGTACTGCTGACGCCCGGTTTTCAGGTGCACGGATTTTTGGCTGCATTTATCGGTGCCATTCTCCTCAGCCTGGTCAACATGGTTTTGCGATGGCTGGTCTATCCGCCGCGCGAGCGCTGGTAAGAAACCTATGGCAACAGCACGATCGCCTATTCCATCGCAGACAGTTTCGTTTCCTGAGCCCGCAATGGTGCGGATTCCTGAAGGCTGGTTTGTCATGGGATCGGCATCAGGCCAGGACTGCGAACGCCCGGTTCACCGCGTATGGGTCGATTCATTCCAGCTCGCCGCAACACAGGTAACGAACGCAGAATATGCGCTCTTTCTGAATGCTACGAAGTTCAACCCTCCACCTTTCTGGAAAGACCCGAACTTCGATCATCCGCAGCAGCCCGTAAGCGGCGTCTCATGGTTCGAGGCGGGTTCCTACTGCCGATGGCTGTCAGATCAGACTGGGCGCGCGTACCGGCTTCCCACTGAGGCCGAGTGGGAGCGTGCTGCCCGCGGCGATCTGGAACAAAAAGATTTTCCCTGGGGCAACGAACCTCCGCAATCTTTGCCGGATTATGCAACCCGCTGGCAGACCGGCCCGGAACCTGTCGCCCGTTACGCACCCAACGCCTTTGGACTTTACAATATCTGCGATAACGTTCACGAATGGTGCAGCGATTGGTACGACCCGAATTATTACTCTGTGTCGTCAGATCGCAATCCGCGCGGCCCCGATCAAGGCAAGCGCAAAGCCTCGCGCGGCGGATCATGGCGGCATCATGTGAAAGTGGCGCGCTGCTCGGCCCGCTCCAGCATTCCACCGGAATTTCAATACGCTGATTATGGATTCCGGATAGCCCGTGGAATTTAGTAATTTTTCAATCTGGTAATTTTGTAATCTGAAAAGCTAAGCGCCGTGTTGCGCTTCAAATTACAAAATTACCCGATTACCAAATTACAAAATCCTATGTTTCATCCCGATCTTCTCGCCAATAAGCGCATTCTGATCACCGGCGGCGGCACGGGCCTCGGCAAAGCCATGGCCCAGCGCTTTCTCGAACTCGGTGCTGCTGTTCACATCTGCGGACGCCGCGAGGAAGTGCTCGAGCAAACCGCCGCTGAGCTTTCTGTCGCCACCAACGGTGAGATTCACGCCATCGCCTGTGACGTCCGCAACCGCGAAGCGGTCGAGGCCATGATCGATGAAATCTGGAGCGAAGCCCCGCTCGACATCCTGGTCAACAACGCGGCAGGAAATTTCATCGCGCGCACGGAAGAGGTTTCGCCGCGCGCATGGGAGTCCGTGATTGGCATCGTGCTCATGGGCACACTGCACTGCACCATGGCCTGCGGACGCCGCTGGCTGAAAGAGAAGCGAAACGGCACGGTTCTTAGTATCTCGACTACGTATGCTCCGGTAGGATCGGCGTACGTTGTTCCCTCCGCCGTCTCGAAAGCCGGCGTGGATGCCCTCACCCGCAGCCTGGCTGTGGAGTGGGGCAACCGCGGCATTCGCCTCAACGGCATTGCTCCTGGCCCCATCCCAACCCAGGGAGCATTTTCCCGCGTGCTGCCCCGGCCCGAACTTGAGGCGATGGCGCTCGATCACAATCCCATGCATCGCTTCGGCACTACAGAGGAGCTGGCCAACCTTGCTGCCTTTCTTGTCAGTGACGGCTCGAGTTATATCAATGGCGAAATCATCCGCATGGATGGCGGAGAATTTCTGCAAGGCGCCGGCGCATTCAGTAATCTCGGCCGAATTCTCACCGATGCCGATTGGGAGTCGTTGAAGCCCAGAAAAAAATCGTAGCTGCTAAATTTTGCACGTTTCCCTGCTATACTTCTGCGCATTACGGCAAAGTCATGGGAGGTGTTCGATGCCTCCGCCACCAGAGCGGCGCGCTCATCCGCGCATCAAAATCAAAGTGCCGGTTGAACTGCACATCGAAGGCAAAGAGTCGCCTTTTCGCTGCGCTACATCAGATCTGAGTCTCGACGGCTGTTACATAGAAAGTATGTTACCGTTCCCCGTCGGCACCGAAGTCGAACTTAAACTCGAGATCACAACTACGCTCCTGATTGTCGGCAAGGTTGTGACCTGCGACCCGCAAGTCGGCAACGGCATCCACTTCACCCGCATGCTTCCGGAAGATGTTGAAGAGTTGCAGGCTTTTCTCTCCGCGGCAGAGAAGAAGGCCGCTGAAGGAAAGCAGGACACCCCAGGCGAAAAATAACGACGGTTCGCCACTGCGAGGCCACAGCCTCAACTCGTCGTGGATAACCCCAAATAGTTGTTGACGAACTCGACAGTCAAGTTGAGGCTGGTCGCGATCTGAGGGACAGTTTGTCCCTGAATGTAGAGATCGTACACCTGCTGTGCCACAGTAAGTCTAACCGTGTCTGTGGCGCCGGCCGCTGCATTATTGCTCGCTGGAGCAGCCACCGTGGTAGCTGGCTCGTTGGCAGTGCTGATGGGGGCGGTGGAAAGAGCAGTGGAGATAGAGATACTCATGGAAGGCTCCTTTCGCTCTTGCGTATTGGTGAAGTTCGGCAGCGCGGCTTTTTATTCAAGACACCTAGGTACGGATTTTCGCTAAAAAGTAATACTTCAGTTCCAAATCGAAAACCTTCCCAGCCAGAGACAAAAGGGGAAACCAATTCGATCTACGTCGTCCCCTCCGTCTTAGGCGGCTCCCACGGACCGCACCGCGTGCGCCAGCTTTGGCGGAATTTCTCCCGTTCCTCGGGCGTCATCCGTTCCCAGCGCTCGTGCATGCGCCGCCGAAAACCCGGACGGAATCCCCTCCCGCCAATCCTGCCAAACAAAATCCGACACAGTGCCAGCAGCCCAATAGCCTGCCAGAAGGTGACCATGTGCCAGCCGAACAGCGCCGGCAGCAGCCAGTTCCATAAACGCATGACCACGTAGCCGCCGATAAAGATAAATGCTGCGATGGCCAGAATCGCCGCCGGCGCAATCCAGAAAAATTTCCGTCTCATGTTCTTGTCCTCACTTCTTCTTCGTAGATCCAACAAACTCGTCGTAAATGCTCTGCAATCGCTCGCGCAGATGCAGCACCGCATATCGCTTGCGCGAAAGCAATGTGTTGATACTCACGCCGCTCTCCTCCGACATCTCCTTGAAGCTGCGCCCTTCCAGTTCGTGCCCGATGAACACTTCGCGCTGCTCCTCCGCCAGTTCGTCGAGTGCGAGCTCCAGCTCTTCCAACAGCACATTCCGGACGTATTGCGCCTCCGGCCCCGCATCCGGCGAAGGGAGCAGGTCATCAATGTGAAGCAGCTCGCCGTTCTCGTCCTCGACTGCCGCATCGCTGAATAGTTCTGGCTTCTTCTTGCGGAACAGATCGGTAATGCGGTTACGCGCCACGCGATACAGCCAGCCGGTGATGTGCTCGATCGGCATCAGCAGGCGATTGGCTTCGACCAGCTCGTAGAAGACCTCCTGCACAATGTCCTCAGCATCGGCCGGATCAGGAAAATACCGCCGGATAAAATTGCGCAGCCGCGACCGTTCTTTCTGAACGATCTTGGAGATCTGAAGGTCCTGCTCAGCCATCGAGGCGCTGCTCACGGTCCATCCATCCAATCGTGAAGACGAATGGGAGCCGGAAATATTGTAGAGATTGCTACGATCAACGGCTGTTCAGCGGCGGCGTCGATTGCGGTGGCTTGCGGGCGTGCGTCGCCTGCTCGAAGCTATAGGCAATCTTCAATAACTGCGGCTCGCTGAATGGCTGGCCAAGGAATTCGATTCCGACCGGCACACCGATGGGCGCGCTCGCTGTCGTTGCGGAGAATCCCGCCGGAACGGTAATGGCCGGAAATCCGGTTAGTGACGCCAGGATACCGTTGCGCTCCGCCTGATTCATGTCGCCGATCATCACCGGCAACCGCTTCTGATGCGGGTAAACCAACGCAACTAGGTTGTCCTTCGCCAGCGCGTTCGCCAGTCGCACTCGCAGATCGTCAATCTTGACGCGTCGGTCTTTGTAGTCGGGCTCATTGAGGCCATTTTGTTGGGCTTCCGCCGAAGCCAGAAACTTCTCCAACGAAGGCTTATAGTAATTGCCCGTGGCGATGAGTTCGGCTAGCGAGTGTACCGGAGGGTTGGGCTGGGCCTTGAGGTAGTTGTTGAGATCGTATTTGTATTCCCACTTCTGTACGTCGAGATCCGAAGCCAACATGCCGGTATCAAACGCCGGATCGTTTACCTCTACGAGGATTGCGGCCTGCTTCTTCAGCACCTCGAGGGCACTGGCCATCACACGGTTGACCTCCCGGTGGTCTGGGCCGCTTCCGAATAATGTGCGCAGCACACCGATTCGCACACCTTTCAGACCGTTGCGGTCGAGAAAAGCGGCGTAGGTTGCGGGAACCTTGCCAATGCCGAAGGCGGTAACCGGATCATCCGGGTCATAGCCGGCCATGACGTCGAGCATCACGGCGGCGTCGGCTACGGTTCGCGTGATCGGTCCGACCGCGTCCTGCGTAAACGATACGGGAATCACTCCAGCGCGGCTGATCAAACCACGCGTCGGGCGAACACCGACCAGGCTATTGGCGGAGGATGGAGAGCGAATCGAGTTCACCGTGTCCGAGCCGGTGCCGACGGTGGCGAAGTTGGCTGCCAGTGCGGCCCCGGTGCCGCCCGAAGAGCCACCCGGGGTGCGAGTCAGCTCGTACGGATTCTTCGTCTGCCCGCCTAGCGAACTCACCGTCACTCCGGCCAGCGCCAACTCGTGCATGTTCGTCTTGCCCAGGATCAACGCTCCAGCTTGCCGGAAGCGCGCCACGGTGAACGCATCCTCTGCCGGCTGCATTCCCTTCAAGCCCAGCGATCCGCCAGTGGTCGGCATATCGGCGGTATCGAAGTTATCCTTCAGCACCAACGGAATGCACTGTAGTGGCTTGAGCTTGGCGCCGCGTTTGAACGCCTTATCCATGGCATCGGCCTGTTCCAGTACCTTGGGATTGACATGCAGCATGGCGTTGATGGCTGGTCCCTGCTGGTCATACTCCTTGATGCGATCCAGGTACTGCTGCACCAGGCTGTGGCAAGTCAGCTTGCCGCTCTGCATTGCACGGTGAATATCGCTGACAGAAGCTTCCAGGAGCTGAAATTGCTGCCCGGTGGCGTTAGCGGCCACGAGAACCATTCCCGCCGTCACTACGAAAACCTTCGCCTGAAAACGCACCGGCTTCCTCCTGGAACTTACGTGAAGATGCAAGTGTAGCTCTGTGAATAGCGAGCAACGATAAGGCGTAGCCCTAATCTTGTCAACTGAATCGGCTGGGTGGGAGCAGACTCGATCGATGCTGAATAGCGGCAGACTGTTGCGGCCATAGGCGTCATTTCGGCTTCCTTTAATGTGGGATCACGGGCTGGCACGGGCTAGAGAATCTTGGAAATTCTCTATATGCCCATGGAAAATATGGTAGGCTCCGGCCCACAGCCATGACCATCACGAAGAGACGATCTACGGCATCAGCGGGGTGCTGACCTGGATCGTGGACGGGCAGCAAATCGACGTCGGGCCGGGACAGGCGCTCTGCATGCGGCGCCGTTCACCGGTTTGACAACAATGGGAAGCAGGATGCGAAGGCGCTCGGTGCGATCGCGACTGCTGCGATCGCGAGAGAACCGCTTGCAGGACGTTCTAACCTGTCCTAAGCCATTACCACGAGAAAAAGGAGAGAGTCCCTCTCCGGCAGGAGGAAGCGCTCTGACGCGACGTAGGCCCGCCAAGCGCATCTCCACAATGTCAAGGGAGCGCTCTAGACCAACTGAGCTACATGCTTGCCCTGCAGCTCAGGCATGCGCCGCGGCCGCGACCAGTGCCCGCGTCAGCGCGTCAGCAATCGGCAACTCGATCGTGACCCGCGCGCCATGCGGGTCGACATTCTCGATTCTGAGATCTCCGCCACGTTCGTGGGCGATGCCATAACATACGCTCAAGCCAAGTCCCGTTCCTTTGCCGGCGGGCTTGGTGGTGTAAAACGGATCGAGCGCGCGATTCAGGTTGCTGAATCCGGGACCGCTGTCTTCCACTTCGATCACCACCCGTTCACCGCTCGTCTGGGCGCGAATGACGATTCGCTTGCTGTCCGCCGTTTCCTCCAGAGCATCGCTTGCATTGTTGAGCAGGTTCAGCAGGATTTGCTTGATTTCATCCTCATTGACCGCGAGGTGCGGAAGATCCGCGGCGATGTGGAGTTCAACGCGAACATTGCGCGTGCGCGTGTAATACTCGCGAAGCGCCAACACCTCCTGCAGCACCGGCAAGAGCCGCACCGCCCGCGCATCGCGCCCGCCCCGGCGCGAAAACCGCAGTAGGTTATCGATGATCCGCTTCATGCGCCGGGCCTCGCTCACCAGCTTGGTGAGGTAATCGTGAAGATGAGGGGCCGCGACCGCGTCCTGCATGAGGTCACCGTATCCCATGATGACGGTCAGAGGATTGCTCAGCTCGTGTGCGACTCCCGCCAGCAACTGCCCGAGTGCGGCCAATTTTTCGGACCAGACCAGCTGAGTTTGCAGGGCCTTGCGCTCGACTGCCTGGGCAAGATCGGCGGCCAGCATTTCAATACGCGACAATTCGAGGGCATCGATTGCATTAGGATCCGGTGGCGTATGCAACCGTATGCACCCCAAACATGCGCCTCCTGCCGAGCAAAGCGTGATCAGCAGCTCGGCGGCTTCACAGCACTCGGTCTGGCCGTCACGCCGGTGGAACGTGATCGTCTCTTCCGGAGGCAGAAGATACGAGTTCTTCCCCACTGGCCTTGCCTTGCCGCACAAATCCCTGATCCAGTCGGGCGGGGCGTCTTGTGCCCGCTGCTGCAGCCTCTCGAGATACGCCGGCGATGCTCCACTGGAACCTCTTATTTGGAGGCGGCGTTCCGAGTCTTCGAGCTGGATCACAGCGCCCTTGAAGCAGCTAACTTCGGTGAGGGCGGACGCAATGGCCGGACAAATGGCCTCGGGTCTGCCAGCTCCGAGCAGCCGGGAGGTGATCGCCGAAAAGCTCTCCAACTGGCGGTTCAGCATTCTGGCCTTGCGTTCCATGCCGGCGATCCGCTCGGACTTGTCCTCGACCACCGCCAGAATCATTCCCAAGGCGACGAAAAACTTGGGAGTGTTCCACAGCTCTCCCGGAATCATCAGGTTCGGCGCCACGCAGCGGATCAGCAGACCGACCGGGGACACGGCTGCCCAACAGAAGAATCCACCAGCGATGGTCAGCATGGCCGGTGTTGCTCGCCCATAGCTCCGGCAGGTGAACGTTCCCGCAAGACCGAAGAAGACGGCGACCAGCGCAACCGCACCCTCTTCAAAGGAACCACGTAGAGCGGCGCGGATCGACCATGCCCCGGCGAGGGAACACAGCAAGGCTGTCGCGGCAAACGGAATCGACGGCCCGGCTTTCTCGCCTGCCAGGAACCAGCCTACGACGCCGAAGCAGGCCGCCAGGCACAAAACATAGGGCCAGCGCGAGGGAATGCCATAGGAGTCGCAGGCCGCGTATGCTGCCGAGAGCCCAGCCAGAGCAATCAGCAGAAGGGTTCGCCTCGCGGAATCTTCCACCGCGGAGGAGACAGAAACCAGAAAACTAACCGCGGCTGCCAGCAGCGACCCGGAATCGATGGCGAGCAGAAGAGAGCTGGTCGAGCCGTGGTTCGGTTCCAGCAACTGCGCAAGGAAGTGCGTGAAAACCAGCGTCCACCCTACGGTCCAGAGCGTTAACCGGACGCTCCGCGCCTGGCGCTTCAAACACACAAAGAGAATGACCAGGACGCCTACGGTCAGGAAAGTTGGAATTTTTTCGGCGCCGCCCATATTGGTTACACTTGGGGGAGCCGCAAGGTCTCTAGAGTAATCAAAAGGTAATAGCCGCGCCAACACCCCAACGTGCTATTGATGTGGCACAGAAGTCGGGCAGAGTGTAGCCCCGTCGTAGCTGTTTTCGCGAACTGATTAAGAATTGCGAACAGGCCGAGAAGGGAAAGAATGGTAGGCCCGAATGGATTCGAACCATCGACCTCTTCCGTGTCAAGGCCCGTTGTGTTTTTGTGCGGGCTGCGCCGGGAGAATGGCTGTAGAGGGCACGAGCGAGCCGTCTGACACGCGCGGGGCGCTGCGACCGGCCCTTACCACCAGAAATCGGGGTCAGTGCCTGTCCGCCGAGAGGGAGGGCAGCCTTTACATCGAAGTCGCCGTTCAATACCATTTCGCTCAGCGAAAGGTAGGGTGCAAGAAAATGAAAGCCAACTCTCGGGCTATTTCCTGTTGTGCAGCTTTGCTGGTTTTGATCGCAAACAGCGCGCACCTGTTCGCTGCAAACGCAACCGTAGATTCGAACAAAGTCCAAATTACCGTGCTGTATGACGCTTTCGGCAAAGATTCGGTAATGCAGAAAGACTGGGGCTATGCGGCTCTTGTCGAATATGGCGGCAAGCGGATTTTATTTGATACCGGAAACAACCCTGACATTCTTGCGCAGAACGCTAAAGCAAAGGGAATCGACCTCTCCAAACTGGATTTTGTGGTCATGTCGCACCGCCATGGAGATCACATGGGGGGACTGAGCTATTTGCTGAGCGTGAACCCGAACGTACCCATCTACGCGCCGAAAGAAGGTTTCGGCGTGTTTGGCGTGTTTGGTGTGGACGTACCCAGCACTTTCTATCGCAAAGACCCATCTCTTCCGCCCGAACAGCGCTACTACAACGGCTCACCGCCGGAGATCATACGGGGTGGGACGGCTTGGCCTAGCGCCAATTTTCGGTTGGTGGACAAGGATACGGAGATCGCCCCGAACATTCACTTAATTGCACTCGTTTCCGATAAACCGGGCACACTCGAACTGCGCGAACTGTCACTCGCCATCAACACATCGGAGGGATTGGTCATCGTGGTTGGTTGCTCGCATCCCGGTATCGACAAAATCGTTGAATCTGCAACTGCCATCAATCCGCGCGTTCACTTCGTCGCCGGCGGCTTCCATCTTGTTGTAACGCCTGACGCAGAGATAGAAAGGATTGTCACCGTACTGCATGATCGGTTCAGCGTCGAATACGTCGCGCCCGGTCACTGCACCGGAGAGCCAGCATTCACAGCCTTGAAAAAGGCTTTTGGCGATCACTACATGTATGCGGGATTGGGCACAACACTAATAACGACACAGGTAGGAAATCACAGGTAGGAAGTGGCGCCGGAACTTTCCTGTATCGCAGGTTCAGATCGCCATCGGTTCAGAATTCCATCTCGGCGATGACTTTCAGCTGTCGAATCAGAGTCTCACGTTCGCGGGCTGTCAGCGCTTGTCGTGCTTTTTCGTCGGCGCTGCGGCGGTGCTGGATCAGGGCTTCGTGGTATTTCTCTCCTTTCGGCGTGAGGTGAAGCAGCAGTGCTCGTCCAGTTTTAGCTTTTCGTTGCGATACCAGTCCTTCCTTGAGCATGGTCTTGATGGCGCGATGCACGACCGTGCGGTCGAACCCAAGCCGCTTGGCGATTTGGTTTTGATTGAGGGCAGCGTCATGCCTCAGGCTCGAGAGAATGAAGGCGCGAGTCGCGGAGCAGCCCGTCTTTCGCTCCAGACGTTTGCCAACGGCGAAGTAGGCAGCGGCCAGATGTGCGAGAAGAGAATCTTTGAGAATGTCATCGGGGATTTTGGATTCCGGGATCATTGGCGGCTAGAACTCACAGGACAGTCACCGTGGCTTCGATCGGCCGACGCCATTGCGGCTGCGCCATGTAGCTGGGCGATTTCTTGCCAATGGCAATGACCATCACGATTTCATGACATTTTTGCGAAAGGCCAAGGTACCGAGCAAGCCGTTGACCATCGAACCCTTCCATGGGGCAGGTGTTCAGGCCGACAGCCTCAGCCGCGATCATCAGATTTTGACAGGCGAGCGCCGTGCTCTTGCTCGCCCATTTCAGCATGTCTTGGCGCGTGATCGGAGGCATTCCGATCGTCATCAGGATATGCAGCGTCCGAAAGAGCGCCTCTTTCAGCCTGCCGAACAGATTCAGCGGGCCGGGCATGAAAATTATCCGGCCAATCCGCGCAGTGCGCTCGTATTCGCGGATTTTGCTCGCTGGGAACCCGGATTGACGCATCCACGCCGATTGCATTTCTGCGGTGCGGCGCAATGAGCCGAGGTCAGCGACGGCGACGACCAAAGCCGAAGCCGTCTGCGCCGGATTCTGACTCAGACAGAGCTTGGCGACGGCGTCGCGTTGCGCAGGGGACTCGACCCAATACAGCCGATACGGTTGCGTGTTGAAGCTGGACGGCGCTTGCCGGGCTGACTGCAAGAGCAGGTCCCGCGTCAAGACAGGGATTTGCACCGGTTCAAACGCTTTTATTGCACGGCGTTGGAAAATGGCGGAAAGAATCGGGTCACCAAGGGTGTCGGTTTTGGTATTCATGTTGCTATTACAACATAATGATGTTGCAGATGCAACATAAATCTACAACAACGACCGAGGGCGGGAACGGGGCGGTTGTGTCCGGAGTGAAAGGACGGGTGGGGTGGGGGCGAGGTGCATCCCCGCATCACTGGCTGAGCACGGGCTAGAGAATTTTGGGGGTTCTCTCTAACCCTATGGAAAGAATGGTAGGCCCGAATGGATTCGAACCATCGACCTCTTCCGTGTCAACCTACCACGGTTCCTAAAAGGAAGGACTTTGATCGTATCGAGCATCCTCCCTACACGTCTGGTACCTGTATCACAGGTAGAGATCACAGGTAGGAAATGCAGGTATCTTGGATCAGGTGCCGCAAGACATCCCGTCGCGAAAGGGTTTGTAGGCCAGATCCTCTACTCACAGGTTTCCTGCTTCATGCCGAAGCTCTGGATGCCTGCTTCTCTAGCGCTCGTCTTTGGTGGCTTTGCCTTCTACGATGGTTGTGTAACCGCCCTTTTCGTCGGCCATTTCATACTTGAATGTGTACTCAGTGGGTGATAAGACCGTGACTGTAGTTCTTCCTTTGACGGCTTCGCCGGCGAACTTGTCTTCCACCATCCACGTCCAAGTATTTCCGTTAACCGTTCCTGTGCCGGTACCCACGAGTCCGACACTGCTGGCGTAATAGGATGTGTAGACCTTCGCATGGCTGTCGTAGGCCATGAAGCCGAATCTCGTCGGTAATTGGCCGCCTTCAGCGCGGCTCTCGACATAGAATCCCCCCGGCCCCAATGTATCTGTTTCGGTGCCGACAGTCTTACCGGCCGGCACATACCCGTTGGGTTTAATCTCGTCTTCCACAGTCCATTTGCCAACGAAGTACTCCAACTTCTTGTGTTCGGGACCAGGCTTGGGTGGCGCTGGTGGAGCTTGTGCGAGCAATAGTGATGTGAATCCGCAGATCAGAATGACGGCGACCGACGATCGTCTGCTCATTTCGTGAATCCTCCTCAATGTGCGCACAGTAGCAGCCGGGCCGTGAATTGTCCCGAAGGATTTGTTAAGATTGGCCGAAAATTTAATGGCTAGCCGGGAAGTATTTCATTTCGACGAGTTCGCGCTGGACGTGGGAGAGCGGCGGCTGCTGCGCGGCACCGAAACCGTTCGCTTGTCACCGAAGGCCTATGATGTGCTGGTTGCGTTGGTGCGGCAGTCGGGACGGTTGGTCACGAAGGACGAACTGCTAGCGCAGGTTTGGCCCGAGTCGTTTGTCGGAGAAGGCATTCTCAATGTTCACGTGGCAGCACTGCGCAAGGCGCTCGGCGACGATACGCGGCCTCCGGCCTACATCGAAACGGTGGTGCGGTCAGGGTACCGCTTCATCGCTGCAGTCACGTGCGATCTGGCCCACGAGAAGCCATTAACACCGAGCGCCGTGGCGCGTCCCGTCGAACTCTACGAGCTAGTCGGCCGCGGCCGGTCTCACCTGTTGTCAGGCTCGTACTTCGAACTGCCTGCCGCCGTGGACGCCTTTCGTTCCGCGATCGAGACTGATCCGACCTATGCACCGGCGCACGCCGGCTTGGCGCGCGCACGGTGCCTGCAAGCAGCGCTTCACGCGGCGCCACACCAGGAAGCGTTTACCGAGGCGAAAGCGTCTGCCTTGCGCGCGCTAGCGATGGACAGCGGCTCGGCGGACGCGCAAGTTGCCCTTGGCACCGTCCTTTTTCTGAGCGAGTGGGACTGGACGGCGGCGGAGCGCAGCCTGCGCCGTGCGCTCGAGATCAATCCGGATCACACCGAGGCGCTCCTGCAGTATGGGTCGCTACAGGAAGCGCTCGGACGGCTCGACGATGGACTGCGATGCAAGCAGCAGGCGCTCGCACGCGATCCGCGATCGCCCGGCGTTCTGGTGCAGATCGCCATCTCGTATTGGCATCAGCGGAAGTACGACGAGACGCAGGTCTGGGCTCGGCGAGCTCTTGAGATCGACCCGAAGCATGTGCTGGCGAGCCAATTCATTACGCACGTCTATTGGAAGATCGGGGACGTCAATAGATTCGCGACCTGGATCGTCAGCCAGGCCATCGTGTGGGGCTTTTCCGAAGACAGGGTGGCAGTGATCAAACAGGTCACCGCGGACATGCAGCAGGTGTACGCGACGGCCGGCCTCTCCGGGGTGAGAAGATTCATGGTGGATCAGATAACGAACCCGCAACTGGACTTCGACGTCTTGCTGAAGATGGCATTCTTTCGCGCCGTTCTGTATGGGGCAGCAGGCCGGCTCGATGAAGCGTTCGACTGCCTTGATCAGGCCATCGCATACCGCGACCCAGCACTCGTTCACCTGGCGGTCGCACCGGATTGGGACAGCCTGCGCGGTGACCCGCGGTTCGCGGAACGTCTGCGATCGATGGCGCTTCCTTCGATCGCCCATGACAACATCGTACCGAAGACTGTCGCCGAAGTTGCAGGCGGAATACTACCGCATCCTCCGCTATCTTCTATATCGCACGCAAGACGATGAAATGCTCATGGTTCTCAACACGATTCAAATCCTGTTTTCTCTCGCGATCGACCGAACCAGATGGCTGCTGAGGCCTTCGCATGGCTAGAGAAAGCATTTCAGGAGCACACCGCGTTTCTGGCGTGGACCAAGGTATTCCATCCCCTCGCGCGCCTGCACGGCGAATCCCCGACTCGACGACTTGGTGAAACGCGTCGGCATTCCCGATTGCTCTGAAGCAATGTAGCCCCTTCTAGCACATCTCACAGTGTCAACCTACCACGGTTCCGAAAAATAACAACTTAGATCGTATCGAGCATCCTCTCAACACGTCTCGTACCACTATCACAGGTAGAGATCACTGGTAGGAAATGCAGGTTGCGCCTGCGGGGCACGAATTTACAGCGTATGATTTGACCTTCACGACTCCTGTACTGGGAGGTTTGAATGCACCGTGCTCTGGCTCGCGCGACGATCTTGGTACTGAGCCTCTTCCCCGTCTCTCTCATCCAGAACCAAGGCCCTTCGGCTGGCGACGTACTGGTTTTCGAGTTGCCGGGAAACCGATGGTATGAAGGTGCCTTTAAACGCGTAAGCATCTCGGTGGACGGAAATTCGGCGATATTTTTCGACGGGCTGGGCAGCACTGAGCTTTACTCACTGGCGACGGGTCGCGCCGACCCTGAGACTCTGCGCGATGGGTTGGACAGGCTCGACGCTGCGGTTTTCTGCGGCCCCAACGGTTACTTGCGTCTCGGCAAGCGAGGCACCGAATCGGGTATTTTCCTGCCCGGACACAAGGCTGCGGAGCTATCGACGCTCCCACAGGACGCCATACCAATCTGCTCCCCGGACGGTCGGGAGATCGCCTTTTACAGGTATACTGCGCCCGATCACTCCGTCTACGTCGGCACCCCGGACAACTATCGCGAATATCCGCTCAGCGGCAAAGTCAGAGCGATGACGTTTTCTCGCGATGGGGAGATGTTCTACGAACTGGTCATGCTGCCCGAAGGCGAGTCAATTTTGGTTGGCATTGAAGTCCGCACAGGCAAGACGCGAACCATCGCAAGTCATCTTGACGCAAGTCCCATATCGGCTCCGATCACAATCTCACCAGACAACAAGTACGCATACTTGGCCCTAGCGAGCGATACTGCCCCGGACAATGAAGCACGGCACAAACCGGATGCAGACCGTTGGCTCAAGATTTACGAACTTGACCTTGCCAGCGGTTCACGCCGACTCGTTGTTAGCTCACCCGGTCAAGACAATAGCGGTCCACAGATCGTAAGTCGGACGTTGTACTGGACTCGTACCGTGATGCACGACTCGATTGCGGTGGTTCCAAGTGCGGGCGGAACAGCAAAGGAAGTGATCGCCGGGGGCCAGATTCCCATGTGGAGTCCTGAGGGTAAGCGGATTGGCTACACGTTTGGCGGTTGGCGTCTGGCGGATTGGGCGCTGAATCTGGATGATGCGGTCGTCAGCGTTGACGAAAACGCGAATCGCACATCGGAACCGACCATCATCGTTTCCGTTATCACGAAGACTTTCCGCCAGCATGGTCGCCGGACGGGAAGTGGATCGCATATCACTCCCACCGCTCTCCGAATCCGGTCCCCGAATATTCCAGTCCCGGCAGCACCGACGACATTTACCTCCGTCGTGCGGACGACATCCACGCGGCGGAAATTCGGCTCACAGATTTTGGCTGGGAAACTGGTCCGGCATACTGGTCGCCTGACGGCAAGAAGCTTCTGTTTCACTCTTGGCAGCGTGGAGGAAAACCCGACGTCGAGAAGCTGTTTGTCATCACAGTGAATACCCAATCCGGCTCGGCGTTGAAAACTGACATGCTTCAGCTTGCCCAAGAAATACAGAGTCCAGTATGGAGTGCTTGGTCACCGGACGGCCAAGAGATCGCCGTCGAGGATGATCGCGGTGGAAACCAGCGCACGCTGTGGGTTGTTCGCTCCGATGGATCGCACCCAGAGCATCTTCTCGATTACCTTGGGACGACGCACGACGGGATTGATTGGACTCATGATGGGAAGGCGATCATCTTTGCGGGACTGGCAGGTGACCGCCTGCAGCTTTTTTCGGAGGAACGTGCAGGCGGCAAGCCGCTCCAACTCACACACGATTCTGGAAATTTGATGCATCCACGCATGTCGCCCGATGGCCGCTGGATCGCTTGCACCCGCATGATTCAGTCAAAGCAGATTTGGCGTCGCCCTCTTTAAAAAGGACATATATGTATCTTACGAAGCGACGAGGTTCATAGAGCGCGACATCACTTTTGGTCACAGTGTCCAAAGGTCGCCGTGACCACATCTCCACAGTGTCAACCTACCACCGTACGGAAAGACAGCAACTTAGATCGTATCGAGCATCCCCTTTACACGTCTCGTACCTGCATCACAGGTAGAGATCACTGGTAGGAAATGCAGGTATCGTGCATCTGCTACTGCACCTTCACGTACTCGGCTTTGGCTTGCTTGAGGATGGGGATGTCGGGATCGCGTTTCCAGAAATGCTTCTCGATCAGAGCGATTTCCTACTTTCCTTCTTGCAGAAGGACCACATCGGAATCGTAGTGCCCCCGCAGAACAGCGAGACTTTTGCCGTCCGGTGAAAAGCTGAGCGACCAGATTTGCTCCGACTGGAAGTCGGTCATTGCATGGCCCGCAGAACCGTCTAGGGGCTGCACCCACACATTGTCCACACCGTTTTTCCGAATTGCGTAAGCAACAGATTTCCCGTCAGGAGTGAATTGCACTCCCCCTGAACGGTGAGCAGCGTCGAGCAATCTCGGCTGGCTCTGCGATCCGATCTCAAAGAGGGCAATCTTGACCGCCACTCCCTGCCCTTCAGTTTTTGTGAACTGCTGCGGCGAGCGTCTTGCCGTCTGGAGAAACACTCAGTCCGCCCAAGTAATCTTGGGGAGAAGTGATTACTGCCTCTGCTTTGCCCGATCCGTCCAGTGGTACTCGGTAAATTTTCTTGTCATCCCAGTTGATGTAATACACCCATGCCTGATCGGGCGAGCAAACCGGGTACCAATCGAGTTTTCCATCCGTTAATCTAAGAGGATTGGAACCGTCCGCATCGGTGCGCCAAACGTCCATAGTGGTTGTCAAACGAAAACGTACGGCAGGTAGCGGCGCTTCCGTGCAGAGGTTCGCAGTTCGCGCCAAAAGATCAAAAACACAGGTAGGAAATTACAGGTAGAAAATTGCCCTGGAATTTCCGCGAGCTTGCTAAGTGATTGAAAAAGATGGTAGGCCCGAATGGATTCGAACCATCGACCTCTTCCGTGTCAAGGTTCGGTCAGGCCATACGAACAACAACTTCCACATTTTACAGGAAACCGCTAAACCCCTGTAAACACGCGGAACGCGGGCCAATCGCGGGCTAGAACCACGGGCTGAAATTAGCTGGGACGGACCGGTCGCACGAGCGCGCCGTCCTTTCCCGTTCTTTGCAACTGATCCACTTGGCTACGTCCTGAATTGCGGGAGGATGGAAGTAGATCCGCGAGTGAAACAGAACCCCTTTAGCATGCCAAATAAGTTGCCAAGTGCTGTACCGCTTCGTCGTACTTGCGATTGGCCACGGCAGATCCCGTCGCGCACGTATATCACAAACCAGATTGTCACTTGGGTCGGCGAGGCCGAGTCCGAAATTCGACTTGCCAACAATGGTTAGAAACAAGTCCACTAGCAACTTCGCTAGAAGGATAGATAAGCAAAATCCAACGCCCAGTACGAGCGACCCAAAGAACCTGAATGTCAGCAACCATCCCAAGGAATTCAAATGAGCTAAGCCCACGCGTGCCAAGCCATAATAAACCGCTGCACTCAACACTACCGACACCGCAAGTGCGGCATATATCCCGAGGCGCGCAAACCAACCCGTAGCTCGATGCATCCACCAGGAACCGGT
>JASHOH010000171.1 GCA_030041215.1 Candidatus Sulfotelmatobacter sp.
GCGGGAACGGGTTCGGTGGTCGATTTGACCAGTAGTGTGAGCATCACGGGGGGCACGCTGACCACTACCGGGACTGGAGTGATCAATGGCGATGGCCCGGTCTATCTAACCACGTTAACCAACAGTGGGACGTACAACGTTGTGGACAACACCACAACGGAAATTTCCGGCACGATCACCAACAACGGCACCATCAATCTGGATTCCACCGGCGACAACACTTTCCTCTCCGTGGGCGCAAACAGCACGTTAACGGGCACGGGAGCCGTAGTGCTGGGCAGCGGAGGTCCCAATTACATCAATGGAGCCAGCGGAACGACCTTAACCAACGACTCCACGATCGAAGGGGTGGGCAACATCGGTAATGCTCAGATCGCCATCACGAACAACGGCACAATCAATGCCAACGTGAGCGGGGACACGCTTTACGTGCAGCCTGGTGCAGCCTCCACGAATACGGCGACGCTGGAAGCAACCAATGGCGGCATACTCGTGCTCTCTGGCGGGACCTGGACGAACACCGGGACTATTTCCGCGGCAACCGGTTCGGTGGTCGATTTGACCAGTAGTGTGAGCATCACAGGCGGCACGCTGACCACTACTGGGACTGGGGTCATCAATGGCGATGGTACAGTCTATCTGACCACGTTGACCAACAAGGGGACGTACAACGTTGTGGACAACACCACAACGGAAATTTCCGGCACGATCACCAACAACGGCACCATCAATCTGGATTCCACCGGCGACAACACTTTCCTCTCTGTCGCCGCTAGCACCAATACAACGTTGACGGGCAGTGGGACCGTCGTGCTGGGTACCAGCGGACCGAATTATATCAACGGCGGCAGCGATTCTACTCTCACCATCGACCAGACAATTTCGGGCGTGGGTAATATCGGCAACGGACAGATCACAACTATAGTCAATAATCGCACCATCGACGCCAACATCAGCCCAACGGTAAGCAGGGCTCCTCTTTACGTTGAGCCGAGCAGTGGGGGCCTCACCAACTCGTCGACCGGAATATTGGAGGCAACGAACGGTGGCACATTGGTTTTGGACGGGGGAACGATTACCAATAAGGGAACCATCGAAGCCGTCGGCAGCGACTCCAGCGGCAATGCTTCAACGGTTCTGTTGCAAAACGGTGTGAGCATCACGGGTGGCACGCTGACCACGAGCGGGGCAGGGGTGATCGACGGTGACGCCACGGTGTATCTGACTACGCTGACCAACAAGGGGACGTATAACGTTCTGAACAACACCATGACGGAAATTTCCGGCACGATCACCAACGACGGCACTATCAATTTGGCTTCCAGCGGCAGCAACACTTTCCTCTACCTGGCAACAAGCACCAAGTTAACGGGGACGGGAACCGTGGTGCTGGGCAGCGGAGGTCCCAACTACATCAATGGAGCTAGCGGAACGACCCTGACCAACTCCGAGACCATCGAAGGCGCGGGCAATATCGGCAACGGGCAAATCAAGATCGTAAACAGCAAGACGATCAATGCCGACGTGAGCGGGGACACGCTTGTACTTGAGCCGGCAGTGGCATCCACCAACAGCGGCACCCTAGAAGCGACCGACGGCGGCACGCTGGTGCTCTACGGAAATAAGTGGACGCAAAGTGCAAAAGGAACGATAACGGCAGCAACGGGATCGACCGTCGATCTGGAAGATGGCGTCACTATTACAGGCGGCACGCTGACCACAAGTGGGAGCGGAGTGATCAACGGGAATGGCACGGTGTATCTGATCACATTAACCAACAATGGAACGTACGATGTTCTGAACAACACCACAACGGAAATTTCCGGCACGATCACCAACAACGGCACCATCAATCTGGATTCCACCGGCAGCAACACTTTCCTCACCCTGGAAGCAAACACCACGTTAACGGGCACGGGGGCCGTGGTGCTGGGCAGCGGAGGTCCCAATTACATCAATGGAGCCAGCGGGACGACCTTGACCAACGACTCGACGATCGAAGGGGTGGGCAACATCGGTAATGGTCAGATCACCATCACGAACAACGGCACAATCGATGCCAACGTGAGTGGGGACACGCTGGCGATTGATCCTGTCGCTGGTGGCTTTACGAACTATAACTCCAGCACTAACACCCTGACGGGTGGCACCTACATTGCCAACGGCGGCACTCTCACCTTCGCCGGCAGCAGCGCCGGGATTACCACCTTGTCGGCGAACGTAGTGGAGGAAAACGGCGGCCAGCTTATCAATACCACCAGTGGCACCAATGCCCTGGCGAATCTTACCAGCATCACTTCGAGCGGAAGCCTCACGACCGATGTGAACTTCACCGACACGGGCAGCTTCAGCAACGCGGGATCGCTTACCATTCTAGGTGGTACCACGTTCGACGTAGGCTCGCTGGCGCAGATCAGCGGCAACACCCTGACCGCTGGGACTTACGTACTGTATTCGAACCTTGGTATCACCGGCACAGCGCAGAACATCACAACAAACGAAGGGAACATAACGCTGGCTGGCGGCACAATCGAAAATACGTCGAACAGCACGAATGCGCTGGCTAACTTGAATACCAACAGCGGCACGTTCGGCCTGGCTAATGACGCCAACTTCACCACCGCAGGCAACTTCAACAATACGGGTACTCTCGCAATCGCAAAGGGAAGTACCTTCACGGTCTCGGGGACTTTGGCTCAAATCAGCGGTTCAACCCTGGAAAGTGGCAGCTTTGTCCTGGGCGGCACGCTCGAGGTGGGCAGTGGCATCAGCATTACCACCAACGCGGCGAACCTGACGCTTGAAGGTGGAACCATCAAGTCGGGCACGGCGAATGCCTTGGCCAGCCTGGCGAGTAACACGGGCACGCTGGAAGTGGCAGGCAATTCGACGTTCACGACGAGCGGCAACTTTAATAACAGCGGCACGCTGGAAGTGGCAGGCAGCTCGACGTTCACGACGAGCGGCAACTTTAACAACAGCGGCGCGCTGGATGTGGCGAGCGGCAGCACCCTCAGCGTGGGCAGCAACACCTACACGCAGAGCGCGGGCACAAGCACGGTGGACGGCACGCTGACGGGCAACGTGAGCGTGACCGGCGGGACGCTGCTGGGCGCGGGCACATTGAAGAACAACGTAACGGTGGGCGGCTCCGGCACGGCACCCACGATTAGCGTAGGAGATGCCGGCAAGGCTGGTTTGCTCAAGATTACCGGCACCTACACGCAGCTCTCAACCGGCACCTTGAATGTCGCCATCGGAGGCACAACGCTCGGCAGCCAGTACAGCCGACTTGAAGTCACGGGTGCGGCGAGTTTGAGCGGAACATTGACAGTAGACCTGATCAACAGCTTTACACCGAAGGTGGGCGCGAGCTTCACCATCCTATCGGCAGCGAGTATTACGGGAACGTTTTCGACGCAATACATTGTCATCAATAGCAGCGAGTACTTCGCGGTGTCCTACACCTCGAAGGGAGTAATCTTAACCGTCGATGCAGGCGCACCCCCAACAGAGCGCGACGGAATCGCTCACATTACTGATACGGTTGCTCGAAGAAACGAGGAGTTCCATTTCTTAAGAAGCAAGATGACACGCCGCGTCGCTGGCCGTACCCCAGTAGAAGATCGCAATTACTGGAGCTCGTTGGTACCACCGTATCGAGTTCACATGCCTAACCAGTACTTGTATCGCTGGCCCGAACCTGGCGCACGGGGTGTCACAAATCGCCCCGTGATGGCCAAGCTGCCAAACGTTATTGGCGGCTACAGTTCAAGAGGTGAGAATTTGAACATCGTAGGCGCCACTCACGATTGGACGCTGAAGCAGGCCGTTAACTCGCATCCACCGCTTGGGATTCGTTTCCAATACAATGGTCCTCCGCGAAGAGTCTGGAAAGGATTATCGCCGTTACCGCGGTTGCGATAACTGCTTCTGGTTGAGCTTAGGTACTACGGGAGGCACTGTTGAAGAAGCTTATCGTGTCGGCACCCCTGTTATTGGCATTGCTCACAAGCTGTAGCGGTGAGCGGCACCGGGAACCAGGGCCGGACATCAACCCCAACACATACTCGGCGGTGCTGCTGGACAACAACCAGGTCTACTTCGGGAAACTCGACAAAGTTGAATCGGACTACCCCGTCCTTAGCGATGTGTACTACATCCAAAGTCAGGTGAACAAGGACACCAAGGCGGTCACCAACATCCTGGTACGACGCGGCAATGAGTGGCACGGTCCAGATCGAATGTTTATCAATTCGCATCACATTTTATTGATCGAGCCAGTAGGGCCGAATTCCAAAGTGGCGCAGCTGATTGAGACCGACAAAGCTAAGAAGTAGTTTCCAGATCGAGTGGGCGGCCGGGAATGCGATGTTTCAGCGTCATGCCGTCCAGAAACTCCATGACGATGAATGGACGCCCATCGTGCTTGCCAATTTCGTAAATGGTGCAGATGTTGGGATGGTCGAGGGCAGAGGCGGCCTTGCCTTCGCGCTGGAAGCGGCTGAGCGCCTGCGGGTCGTGCGCCACATCGTCGGGCAGGAATTTCAAGGCGACAAAGCGGCCAAGGTCGGTTCTTCCGCCTTGTAAACCACACCCATCCCACCACCGCCCAGCTTTCTATCCGTTTTGCAGCAGGTGCCCTATCGCTCGCCTCACCGCGACGCCGACAGCACAGGATAGTATCCGTCCTTCGCCTGAACCTTCAGACCGGGCCGATGCACGATGACCTCGATTTCGCGATAGGCACTGCGCGTGGGAGTTTTCAGCGGCAAGGGCGTGTAACCCAGGGTGTATTGGTTGCGGGCCTCCATCATGGCCTCGGCGTAGACGTCTTCCAACATCCTGGCCGAAACCTCGGAATAGACCACCCCACCGCCCGTGGCGTGGACGTATTTCGGCAAAATGTCGCTGCGACCCTGGTCCGGAATGTGGAATTGCTCGAGCTTGCGAACTACGGGAACCGCTGCGCCCTCAACGCCAACCGCTTTGACCTCAATCTCACGCGACAACAGCAGCCGCAACACGTCGCGATAGCTGGCCTTGCTGCCGGATTCCCGCCCGTCGCTGATGATAAAAATAATTTTGCGGCGGTCGCGGGGGCGTTTGCCAAGGTCGAGCGCGGCTTGCAGAATCGCATCGTTCAGAACATGCGATTCTTTCGGAGGCGTGTTAACCGATTCCGTCGGCTGGCCTAAGGGGATGTTGTTGATCACCGGCCCACCTGGCGCCAGTGGGCCGCCCAGAACTGGGGGGCCACTCTCGGTGCCACGCTCGATTTTCATCTGCGCAGTCAGCGCCTCCAGCTTGCGGGTCGAACCGGTGAAATCGCTTACCTGGCTCACGGTGCTGCTGTACGTGTATAGGGCGATTTCGTCGTACGGAGCGAATGCCCCCAGGAGCGCCGGAAGGGTCTTGTTGACTTGCTGGACTGCGGTATCAGGCATGCCGATATCAAGAATGACAGCTACAGAAAGCGCGAAGGGATCCGAACTGAAAAAGCTGAGCTTCTGCGGAACTCCGTTTTCCTTGACCGTGAAATCGGCGGCGCGAAGATCCTCGACCGGACGGCCGTGCTTATCTTTCACCGTGACCGGAACCTGGACGAAGTTGGTGTGAACGACATAGGTCAGGAGTTGTTCTTGCGCATTGGAGGTTTGCTTGCTCGTGCTGCCCGGCGGCAGTGTTTTCACTGGCGGCATGGGCGGCGGAGGAGTATTGGAACCGCCAGAGGCGGAATCGTTTCCGGTTTGAGTATCACCCGGCGGTGGTTGATTGATCGGCTTGTTGGTCCAGGGATCGCGTTCCAGCGGCTTTTTCGTTTCCGGCCGGGCCACCTCCGGCGGAGGAGCTTGCGGGGAAGCAGAGGGTGGCTGCACCGCCGAGGGGGCATCCGGGACGCTATTATCCTGCTGATTCTGCTGTTGTTGCGGCTGCGCCTGCGTCCCGGTTCCGGACTGATTCTGGGCTATCGCGCACAGGCCGCCAGGGCACGCGAGAGATAAAAGTATGAGCGCCGGCATCAGCGCCACAGCCTTCCCCGTTCTAAACTTTTCGCTCTCACGCATGTCTTCCGCTCCCGGAAACTGTCTAACTATCTGATGCTGTTCACTGTGCACTTAGTCGCGTCGTCGCCTGAACTTTCAATGTTCGTCGCAGGACTCACCCTGAGCGTAGCCGTTCTTCAGGCTAAGCGAAGAGCATATCCTCAGCCCCATGGCGACCCATTCAAAAAACTAAGCCATTACCACCGACCCCGACGATTTGGCGCATCCAACTTCAAGGATTAGACTAACAAAAACCCTTTGAGAGATTTCTTCAACATGCCAAAAGTGTCTACCATCCGAAAGTTTCAGCCAGGCTTCCTTGCAATAATCATTTTATTCTTGTTGACCTCCTTCTGGTATAGCGCCAGGCGCGCTGTCGCCCAAAGCGCTGCCAACAGTCAGTCCGGTAATACACAAATCTCGGCCGCTCAGAAGCCAGGCGAGCAGAAACCGGAAAACCAGGGACCCGGCGAAACCCTGAAGATCAACGTCAACGTGGTCAGCGTTTTCTTCAACGTAAAGGACAAGCACGGCGCCCTCATTCCCAACCTCAATAAAGGAGATTTCGACGTTCTGGAAGATGGCAAGCCGCAGATCATCAAGTACTTCACCGCCGAATCGAACCTCCCGCTGACGCTCGGCATTTTGATCGATTCCTCTGGCAGCCAGTTGCGCGTGCTCGATATGGAAAAGGAAGTGGGCGGAGCATTTCTGAAGCAGATTCTCACCGACAAAGACGAAGCCTACGTCATCGACTTCAACGTCGATGCCACGCTGGTACAGGACTATACCCGCGATGTGCGCCGGCTCCAGAATGCGCTGAACAAAGTGAAGGTGAACACGGGATTCACCAGCGTCGGCATTCCCGGCAGCGGCGGCGCGCCTGTGCCGACCGCGTCGATGCGCGGCACGGTGCTCTACGATGCCGTTTATCTTTCCGCGCATGACATGCTGGCCAAAGAGGTAGGAAGAAAGGCGATGATCCTGCTCACCGACGGCCAGGATGAAGGCAGCCAGCTCAAGCTCAAAGACGCCATCGAGGCGGCCCAGAAAGCCGATGCCATTGTCTACGTTCTGCTGTGCGCCGATCGCGGATTCTATGGCTCCTTCCAGATGGGCTACTCGGGCGAAAGCGAAATGCAGAAGCTGACGCAGGCCACGGGAGGGCGCGTCATCAACGTGGGCAACAAGTTCGACAAGCTGCGCGAGGCCTTTGACCAGATCGCCGCCGAACTGCGCAGCCAGTACAACCTCGGCTATACGCCAACCAACCTGGTGCTCGACGGCAGCTATCGCAAGCTCGAAATCAAGTCAAAGCAGAACTACAAAATTCAGGCACGCGCAGGATACTACGCCACGCCGAGAGAACCCCTGCCGCAGTAAGCCTGGCGAGTGGGTTGGGTTGCACTACGATGCTCCCCACAGGCGTCATTCCGAAGCCCCCGCGCTTTCAGGTAGACCCTCGACTTTAGCCGAGGGCAGCGACGCCGGGGAGCGAGGAATCTCCGTGTCCGCTGGCCTGTGTGAGCATCCAAATTGCCTGTTGCACCTTGTCCTACGCCCCGAAAACGAGCTAGCCTGTAGCAATTCGATTGAAGCGGGCAGTGGCATTCGCCATGAGCCAGCCGGTGGACGTGGACGTGAACGAGATCTTTACCGGCCGACGCGCCAGCAGTTCTAAGAAAATACTCAGCCGCAGGAGGGCATATGGCAGCGGGCAAAGATGATCTGAAGGACCGCCTTTCCCGATATCACGGAATCACCATTACTGTGACCGGCAGAAAGTCTGGGCGCGCTATCTCGATGCCAGTTTGGTTTGTATTGGAGGACCAGAAGCTTTATCTCCTGCCGGTGCGGGGTTCGGACACGCAATGGTACAAGAACGTGCTCAAGAACCCCTCGATTGGCATCGACGCGAGAGGGGCAAAAACCAAGCTCAAGATTGTTCCCGTAACCGACGGCAAACAGGTTGCGTCCGTGGTCGAGAAGTTTCGCGAAAAGTATGGGGCCGGCGATGTGAAGAAGTACTATTCAAAGTTCGACGTCGCGGTTGTTGCGCAGGTTTCGTAAAGTCTCTTGGATCTCGCCCGTTTTCGAGTGCGCGTGCGGTGCGTTGGCGTTGATCGCAAAGGGCGGAATCGCTTATGGCAGGAAGCAAAATGGGCGAGTCCAAATGGATCACGGCAGGCAAACTGATGGAATTGCTTTCTCACTTGCAGCCGGACACGATGGTTGCTGCGAATGATCATTACAATCTCTCGCTGTACGAACCCGGAGGTTTGCCGGAGAAGTACATCGGCGTCATTGACATTCGGAGAGAATTGATCGTGCCGAAATAGCCGTACAAGGCAGCAAGAGAGCGCGAGTATTCAAGCAGAACCTATGCCAGAGAACCCAGCCACGCCAGAAATCACTGCTCTGCGCGAAGCTTGGCTGGCTGCGGTCAGGAGCGGCGATGTTGGCCGACTCTCCTCATTGGTCGCTGACGATGTGGTTATTGTCCACGGCGATGGTCGCTGCATTCGTGGCAAAGATGAATTTAAAGGCGACTTCCTGAAAGCTTTCGAATCGTTCCACATCGACCAAAGAGTTCGTGATCCAGAGATATGTATTCGTGGCAATTGGGCATTCGAAATCGCGAGGGTGGAAAGCATCCTCACCCCTATTCGTGGCGGCGAAACCAAGCATGCGATCACAACGACCCTGGTCGCACTGCGCAGACAGGCGGACGGAACGTGGAAGGTAGCACGGGTTATTGGACTGCTTGACTGACAGGATGAGCAAGTCAGAAGTGCGCCACCGAATATGCATGTTGCTCTCACCTTTCGACCGGCTCTTGATTCTGAGCTCGATTGGTGTGCGCAACTGATGGCAGCCAATGACCCGTGGCTAACGTATAAGTGCTCGGTTCAGTGGAGCATGAACGTCCTGAAATGGCCGGGAAGTTCACTGTTCATCGCAGATGCAGGCAAGCCTGTTGGGTTCATTTTGCTTCATCCAAGGGGGTTTCTGGGTTCACCCTACATTGCGGCTGTTGTCGTGACGAAAGAGTTTCGGGGTGCGGGGATAGGAAGCGGGATGCTGACTTTTGCTGAGGGAATCTTCGCGGGGAGCCGCCATGCGTTTCTTTGCGTCTCATCATTCAATCCCAGAGCATTGGCTCTTTATCAGCGGCACGGATATGTGAAGGTTGGCGATCTGCCGAATTTCATTGCTGACGGATATTCCGAGTTTCTTCTGTGCAAGCGACTACGTTAAGCATTCTGCCGTGTGTTGAGCGGGGTACGTTATGCATAGGATTGCTTTAGACGTTGTTTTGGGTTTTGTTGAGGCCATCAACCGCCACGATGTCGACGGCTTAGCTCCCTGATGACGGAAGACCACTGCTTTATCGATGGTCTGGAACAACTTGTGCGTGGCCGAGAACGAATGAAAACAGGTTGGGCGGGCTATTTCGGGTGGTTCCCCGATTACTCTGTTAAAGTTGATGACATTCTGAGCAAAGGAAACATGGTTGGGTTGTTCGGAACCGCTCAAGGCACCTACTCGATAAATGGAAGGCTCCTTCCAGAAAATCACTGGGAAATCCCCGCGGCATGGAAGGCGGTGGTGCAAGGCGGGCGCATTTCGGAATGGCACGTCTACGCTGACAACGAGCCAGTCTGGAAGATCATGGGAGTGAAGAGATACTGAACGATCTCAAGCAAGAATCCGTTTCGGTCACGACACCTTTGCGCGGGCCCCGGAAACACGCATGGGACAAATCTCGAATCTGTTCATTCCTGCTCTCACCGATGGGTCGCCTTCGCCAAACCGCCGGGCCTCAGCCTCATTATCGACCTCGAGCACGGCGAGCCCGAAAGCACCAGTGGTTGCCATCACCGGGCCATAAAGAAGAAGCCTGCCCGCGTCAAACTGTTCTTGAAAATAGCGCGCATGCTCCTCCATTAGGCGCCTCTCATCGTCGTTCATGTCGTGCGGAAAAGTCGGGCGCGGGGGAATCAGCTTGAAAAAGTAGTGCTGCTTCGCCATAGCACGGAAATTCTACCAGCGCGCGGTAGCCTTGGGCGGATACCGCACTCGTTCATGTGCGTGAACACAAATTGAAGTATGCCTTTCGCAGGCCACAGTGTATGTAATTGCGAAAGAAAAAGATTACGAGCGCTGCCGCGCTTCGGCCGCAAGGCCACCGCTTTCGCTGACCACCGGACGACGCGGTGGCAAAGCAGCTGAGGCAGCCGGACTGCGGCGCTCAATCGTGCCGATTACCGGAGCATCGTCCATGCCATCGGAGTATGCCATAGAGACGAACCTTTGCTCGGAGCACAAGCGGTCAACCAGGCGCTGCTGGCCGCGGCTGAGCACGGCCTGAGGAAGAATGGGGAAATTGCGGAACATCCAGAGAAAGTAAACGCGTTGCAGAAACGACGGCATGAGATAACGCGGTCCAATTGCGGTTTGGACCCGCACCACCCCCTCTGCCAATTTATCGATCCACATATCTAGCCCACCTGACGTTGTTTATTTGGCCAGAGCAATTCTTGGGCCGATATTATTGCACTAAAGTCGGTGCTAAAGGAAGCTTTTTCTCAAGAATTTTAATTAATTTGTGCCTGGCACCCGGCACTTTCTGCCGGGTGGTGGGAACAATTGGGGTAAGCGCCAGAGCGACGGCCAGGGGGTCGTCGTGCAAGCCCCTGCAGGGCTTGAGGCCCAGGTGTTCGACTGCCAGATGCTTTCTCTTACGCGCTGGCCGCTTCTTGCCCGCCTAGCGGCAGGAAATACTGCGTGCCCTTAATCGGCTCGCTCACTTTGCGCAGCAGTTGCTGCAAGTCCTCGTTGCGCTCGACGAAGTCGATATCGGAAGTATTCACAATCAGCAGGTCGGACGAGGTGTAATGAAAAAAGAAGTGCTCATAGGCCTTGATCACTTCCTCGAGATAATCATCGCTCACTGAGCGCTCGTCGGGCGCATTCTTCTTCTTCAAACGCTTCTTCAGGACCTCGGGCGTCGCTTGTAAATAGATGACCAGGTCCGGCGTCGGCAACTGGGCGCGGAAATAGTTGTAGTAGCGATTGTAGGTGTCGAGTTCCTGGTCGTTGAGATTGAGGCAGGCAAAAAGCTTGTCCTTTTCGATGATGTAGTCGGCGACTGTGGTCTTGTTGGAACGAGGACCAAGATCCAGCGCGTGCAGCCGCTCGAAGCGGCTCACCAGAAACGCGAACTGTGCTTGAAATGCCGCTCCCGGCTCCCCTTCGTAAAAGGCCCCGAGAAAAGGATTGCTTTCCGGCTCCATCACTCGCTGCGCATTGAGCCGTTCGGCTAGCATTCTTGCCAGCGTGCTCTTTCCTACTCGAATTGGTCCCTCCACTGCAATGTAACGGGGCAGCTCAAAAAGATTGGCCATGGCTTGGAATGAATCGGAAGTTGCAGGATAGCTCGGAAGCCGACGACTGGCAATTGTGTGAAGAGTTAACAGACGAGTACTGCTTGTGAATTTCCCAGTGCCGATTCAAGGAGTGCATGCCCTCGATCGGCAATTTGGAAATTGAGAACCGGAAATCTACAATGCGTTCATGATTGGCATGGCCGCTGCCATCTCTGCTGCTGCAGTAGCCGCAGGTTACCAGTCGATGGCGCCGACAGGACAGTGGTACGGGCGCACTTTCACCGGGCTGCCGCGCGGCTCTCGTCAACTCGCACTGACGTTCGATGACGGCCCGAACGATCCGCACACGCTGCGCCTGCTCGAAGTTCTCGCCAAGCGCGACGTCCATGCAACCTTTTTCCTGATCGGGAAATATGTAAGCGAACGGCCGGATATTGCGCGGGAGATCGCGAGGGCAGGACATGCGATCGGCAATCACACGTTCTCGCACCCGCTCCTCATCTTCAAGAGTGAAGCCGAGATTCGTCGCCAGATCTCCGATTGCCAAAAAGCTTTGCAGGACGCGGTCGGCGAGCGCTCGAATTTGTTTCGACCTCCATTCGGAGGACGCCGGCCGGCGGTTCTATGCATAGCACGCGACCTTGGACTCGAACCCATCATGTGGAACGTGACGGGATACGACTGGAACGCGCCCTCAGCCGAAGCTATTGAGCACAAGGTCACGAAGCAGGTTCGCGGAGGGGATGTAGTTTTACTGCACGACGGCTGGCACAAGCAGATGGGCGCTGACCGAGCGCAGACAGTCGTCGCAACAGATCGGCTCATCGCACGCTACAAGGCGGAAGGCCGCGAGTTCGTGACCATTCCTGAGATGATGGGCCAAGCCGCGATTACTTCACTGGCCTTGTGATCGCACCCTGCGACGCCGATGATACTAACGCGGCGTACTTCGCAAACACTCCCGTGGGATAGCGTGGTTGCGGTGGCTTCCAGGCTTTCATCCGGTCCTGCAAAGTTTCCTCGCTGATCTCCACTTCCAGCAGGCGCCGGTTTACGTCGAAGCGGATCGTATCTCCGTCCCTCACCGCGGCAATCGGGCCGCCCAGCGCGGCTTCCGGAGACACGTGCCCTGCCATCAACCCATGCGTCGCTCCGCTGAAGCGGCCGTCGGTCAGCAAAGCGACCGACGACCCCAACCCCTCACCGACGATCGCACCGGTCACGCTCAACATTTCGCGCATCCCTGGGCCACCCTTCGGTCCTTCATTTCGTATCACGACGACATCGCCTGCTTTAATCTTCTTGCCCGTGACCGCAGCCATGGCATCTTCTTCCGACTCAAAAACCCGCGCTGGTCCGCGATGCTCCAGCCGCTCATGTCCGCTGATCTTGGCCACGCAACCCTCGGGCGCAAGATTGCCCTTAAGAATGACAAGCCCACCGGTCTTTTTCAGCGGGCGTTCCAGCGGCGCAATCACTTCCTGGTTCGGAGTCTCAATCGCGCTCTCGCTCTCGGCTCCAATCGAAAGCCCCGTAACCGTTTTCGCTTTCGCATGCAGAAGTTTTCCCCGCACCAACCTCCGCGCCAGCAGCCGCACTCCGCCTGCGCGATGCATGTCGGCGGCAACGAATCGCCCCGATGGCTTCAGATCAGCGAGCAGCGGCGTGCGCTCGCTGACAGTCTGAAAATCATCGATCTGCAAATCAATCCCGGCCTCGCGCGCAATGGCTAACAAATGCAGCACTGCGTTCGTCGATCCCCCAGTCGCGGCCACCGACACAATCGCATTCTCGAACGCATCTCGCGTCAAAATTTCCCGCGGACGCAGTCCCTGCTTCAACACATTCATCACGACGCTGCCGCAATCAAACGCGACCTTGTCTTTCGCTGAATCCATCGCCGGCACGCTGTTGAATCCCATCGGCGACAGCCCAATCATTTCCATCACGGTTGACATCGTGTTTGCCGTGTACTGCCCGCCGCACGCACCTGCGCCGGGACACGCAACATCCTCCAGATCATGCAGTTCCTGGTCCGTAATTTTCCCGGCAGCATTTGCGCCTACGGCCTCAAATACATCCTGAATGGTGACATCTTTTCCGCGATATTTTCCCGCCGCAATCGTCCCGCCATAAAGCACAAGCCCCGGAAGGTCCATTCTCGCCAGCGCCATCGCCGCGGCAGGAATCGTCTTGTCGCATCCCACCACGCACACCATGGCGTCAAACAATTGCCCGCGGCAGACCAGTTCGATGGAATCGGCAATCAATTCACGGCTGACGAGTGAGGCCCGCATCCCTTCGGTCCCCATTGTCTCGCCGTCAGAAATCGCGATGGTGTTGAACTCCATCGGCGTGCCGCCAGCGGCGCGAATCCCTTCTTTCACCTTCGCGGAAAGCCGCCGCAAATGAAAATTGCACGGCATAGTTTCAATCCACGTGTTGGCCACACCGATCAGCGGCTTGCGCAGATCGTCATCGGTGAAACCAATCGCCTTGAACATGGCGCGCGACGGCGCGCGGTCGCGCCCGTCGGTAATTTCTCGACTGCGATGTTTGAGATCCATGGTTTAACTAGGATACATGTCGTAATTTCCGCTTTGAAGGGGCGCGGCTTCAGCCGCGCCGTAAGGATTGCTAACAGTTTGCGGCTTTTAGCCGCTGAGGTCCGCTTCGTGGAAGACGAACTGGCTTAATCACTGCTATGCAGCCAAACACACAACAAAAACGGGGAACCCGCAGCCCGGTGCGGCGCATCCGCTCCACTACAAGTTCCCCCAATCGCATGACGCTTACCCAGGGAGACATCATGCTTCTCACACATCCAATTCCGCTTCTCCCCGCGAAACCCAGTGTTCTCGGTGGTTAATTTTCGTTGGGGTGCCCCACTTCTCGCCGCCTTTGCGAGAAGTGGGAAAACTCACGCCATTGCAGCCCGCGACGCCTGCTCCGCCACCGAAGCCGGCGGATGCGCCGCCCAAACCGGGGCCTCATGCTGCGCCGGGCTCGAGTGCACGTTGATCACATCCACAATCGAATGCCACTCGCGATAAAGCTGGCCCATTTGCTTCGGTGAAACATGCAGCAGCATCGTC